>JADFAL010000007.1:0-43807 GCA_015665275.1 Flavobacteriales bacterium
AACATGGTTGTTTGGATCGGGTTGATTTTGAATGTTTGGGTATTGCTCGTAATGTGGTTTGGTGGATGGCTGGAAGCACCTGCAAATCTGCAAACAGACGGGACACTGCCTTTGGGCGTAGAGAATGGTGAGGCAACGGCTCCATACGGATACGCATTCTACGAAATTCGAAAACTAACGTTCGGAGCTACGTTAGCCTCCATGGTTGCTTACCTCACCGCTCAGTTCGTAGACGTGCATGTTTTCCATTATTTGAAGAAAAAGACAAAAGGAAAAATGCTTTGGTTGCGTAACAATTTGTCTACCATGACCAGTCAGTTGATTGATTCCGTGGCCGTGATTCTAATAACACATTATTACGCACATGCACTACCGATTCCTCCTGGTGTTGATTTGACTTTGGCGATCTTGTCTTTTATTCTGAGTAGTTACCTCTTTAAGTTCTTCTTCGCGTTGGTGGATACAATTCCTGTGTATTTTATCGTGAGGAAACTGCGAAGCTATCTGAATGTAGAAGACGAGTTACGTTATTGATTCGCGCTTGGCGAGATGCCAGAACAAATAACAGATTCCAATTACAGAAAGAGCAGCACCGATACAATAACAAAGCGGAATGGTATTCACCGTACTATCATAAATAAGTAATGTGATAATGGCTCCCGAAATAATAGCTAGTTCGAGTGCAATGAAAACGGTTCCTGAACCGACTCCTCTTCGTTTTACGGGAGCTAAGTCTGCCATCCATGCAAATATTGTCGGACTGGAAATTCCCGTTGAGATCCCAAAAACAGTTGCGCCAATCGTGTATTGAATCCAATCCCGAGAAAAACCGAGAATAATCATGCTGAGCGCCATGAAAAACAGTCCAATTATGAGCGCTTTTCTTCTTCCAATGCGATCTGACATACTACTAGCAAAGAGCCGAACGACAATGGTACTGCTCATGTAGAACAGGAAGAACCAACCTTTGTTTTCAATTCCAACATAGCCACTCATATCCGGAGATGTCACAAACATAATTCCAGTAGAAGTAGCTGAACAAAACATGACAAATGCAGCTGGGCGAACCGTGGGTTCAAAGACGTCGTTCCATTTGACTTTCAGCAACTTCCATTGAAAGGGTTTAGGGTTGGGCAATGTTTCTTTGATCATTGAAATCAAAATAGCCGCAGTCAATGCGAATCCGGCAGCAACTAAGAATAGTCCTGTAAATCCGATCCATTGCTCAATGTACGTGGCGAAGAAATTTCCAACGCCAAAGCCAACCGAGATGAATGTTCCCCAGATTCCCATAGCGACGCCTCGTCCTTTAGTTGGAAGAATGTCAGTTACAAGGGCCGTTGCACCCGTTGGAAGAAAACCAGCGCTAAATCCATGAATGAATCGTAGCCACAAGAAGTAGATTACAAGGCTAGATAATGGATATATGAGTGTGGTGACAAATCCTAAGGTAATTCCGATGTACATTACTTTTTTTCGTCCTATGGTATCGGATAGTTTTCCTGAAAAAGGTCTAGAGATAGCGGCAGAAAATGAGAACATAAGGAAAATGAGTCCTTTGTAATCCTCTCCACCCAATTCTGTGATGAATTCATTAAATTCAGGTAGGAAAATATTAAAACTCATCATGAACGCTAACAGCGCCCAACACATGATCCAGAAGTTTTTAGGATATTTTTGGAAAATCACTGTACAAAAGTAACCCCTTTTTCGTCTAAACTTGAGTGAAACACACTTTATGTTAACATCAAATAGAAAATTATGAGAATAGTAGCATTTATCGCTGGAGCGTTGGGATTGATGGCATTTGCATGCAGTTCAGGTGCAGATATGGATGGGATCGATACATCAGCTGCCGCGAACCAAATTGAGGATTCGTTGAAAGTGGTTAAAACCGAAGCGCAATGGAAGCAACAATTGACTCCATTGCAGTTCGAGGTTACGCGACAGGCAGGTACGGAGCGCTCATTCACTGGAGAGTATTGGGACAATCATGAATCGGGGGATTATAACTGCATTTGTTGTGATACCGAGTTGTTTTCAAGCGATACAAAGTTTGAGTCCGGAACGGGATGGCCGAGTTTTTATGATGTCGCATCGGATATGGTGGGCAGTAGAAAGGACAATGCCTACGGGATGACGCGGGTTGAAGTTTTCTGTAAGCGCTGCGATGCACATTTGGGACATGTGTTCAATGATGGACCTAAACCTACTGGATTGCGATATTGTATCAATTCAGCTTCATTATCATTCAAGAAAAATTAGCATTTTAGTTCTATGAGAAAAATGGAAGCAACATTGGGCGCCGGATGTTTTTGGTGCATAGAGGCGTGTTTTAAGGATTTGGATGGGGTGATTTCCGTTGTTCCCGGTTATGCAGGAGGAACTCCTGAGACTGCCAACTATAAGGACGTTTGTTCAGGTAAAACCGATCATGCCGAAGTAGCGCACGTAACGTTTGATGCAGATCAATTGTCTTTTGACGAGATCTTAGAAATGTTCTGGTTTGTGCATGATCCGACGCAGCTGAATCGTCAGGGAAATGATGTTGGGCCGCAATACCGTTCGGCAATATTCTATCATGACGATGAGCAAAAGTCAAAGGCAGAAATGTACATGCAAAAGCTCACGGATGAAAACGTTTGGGACAAACCGATTGTTACACAAATCGTACCGTTGAAAGCTTTTTATACAGCAGAGAATTACCATCGAAACTATTTTGAATTAAATCCTCAGAATCAATACTGTCAATTTGTTGTAAGGCCGAAAGTGGAGAAGTTCAAAGAAGTCTTCGCTAAGAGATTAAACGCATAAAAAAAAGCCGGACATCGAGTGGAATCGATATGCCGGCTTTTTTAATATTCAATAAGTATTACTCCGACTTCGGGCTTTCTGTTGTCTTTTTCTTTTCGAATTTCATTTTCTTTTTGTTCGCTACGTGTGCATCCCACTGAGCCAATTGCGCTTCGGTTAAGATGCTTTCCAACATGCGACGCTTGTCTTCTTTATTTCCTTTGATGAACTCTTTCTTCTTCTCATCAGTCATGGTGTCATCCTTCTTGATAGCGTCGATTTTGTTTGCCACTTTCAAGTTCAAAATGCGAAGGCGCTCTTCTTGTTCTGGAGTAAGATCCTCGATCACTTCGATCATCTTCGCCGTTTGCTTTTCTGCCGCTTCACCAGGAGTAACGTCCTTTTTGTTCGCTTTGCGCTCTGCCTTCATTTCGGCTTTCATTGCAGTCAACTTTTCCTGCTGATCTTCAGTAAGGATTTCCTCCATTGCTGATTTCTTCTCTGCTTTTAGCGCTTTCATTTGTTCCATACGAGCAGCTTCGTCCAAGGATTCGTCTGCTTTAAGGGTTGCGCGCTTGTCATTCAATTCCTCGCGTAAAGATTCAATCTCCTCACGTTGATCATCGGATAATTCCAATGCATCCATCACGTGTGCTTTCTTCTTTTCGTTTGAAGCTTCAGAGGAAGCACATTTCTCTTTACACTTCTCCTTACAGTTTGCTTTTTGAGTATTGTCTTGTGCCATAGAAGTAAATCCTAAGGAAACAACACAGGCGGCTAATGCATATTTGGCAATCTTCATAGTTCTAATTTGTTATTACGTTTCCTGTAAGACAAGTCAAAACAGAGAACGTTTAATACATAGATGTAAAAAATCCTGATTAGTTGCTTAAAGATACGAAAATAGCGGCATTTGCATTATATTAGGAGTATGTCTAAAGTGTTGTTGATTCTAGGTTTCTTATCGGTGTTAGGTTCTTGTTCCCGACTGAAAGACATTCCTTACAGCAAACGTGGACGTGTTGTAAATCTGCAGCGCAAGGGACTTACGGAAATTCCAGATGAAGTACTTCAGGACACCACAATAACTGTTTTACGCCTTTATGGAAACAACTTGGATTCTATTCCTGAGGAAATTGGGGACTTGAAAAACTTGGAAAAGCTTTTTCTTGGTCGCAATGACATAAAAACCTTACCGAGTTCCATTGGAAAGTTAAAGAAGTTGCGGATTCTTTCGGCACAATACAATGAAATTGATTCGCTTCCAGATGAGATTGGTGACCTGACCTCCTTGCAGCAATTATCACTGAATCAAAATGAATTGACTCGATTACCTGAGACAATTGGAAACCTCAAGAATTTAGAATTGCTGGAGTTGAATTTCAATTGGTTGGATTCATTGCCAGAAACGTTAACGGATTGTGAGAGTTTGAAGTTTTTGCATCTGAACCGAAACGTGATCAATGGATTGCCACAGAATATGCAAGACCTTAAATACCTCCGCGAATTGCACTTGTCCAATGCGGGGCCCTTGTTAGATATTCCTGAATCGACCTGTAAATGCCGAAAACTCGAGTATTTGGAAGTTGATCGTGGCGTATTAGTGCCGCAGTGTTTGTTAGTGCTTCAGACAACCATCCTTAGGATCGTCCTTCGATAGCCGCGGAACGCATCATTAAGAATAAGACTAAATCGTAGGAGAAATGCGCTCCGATGCAGAACCACAATCCGAATTCTTCCAATGCAAAACTGATGATCAGAATGAAGGGAAGCACAATTATTCCGTATAAAGACATGCGCCAATTCATGGGATTCAAGTATCCGTGTATTGCAACGAAAAGAACGGAAGTAATCCATGGACCTAAATAGTATTGAACACCGGATCGAAATAATAGTTCCTCTCCAACACCCGCGCACATAGCAAGAAAGAAGCAATCCCATATACTCAGATTCATCTGCTTAACCATGTTCTCCACTCGATTGGGTAATGGATCGAAAACGGAAGATTGCATAAATGCCAAGGCAAGAACAGCATACAGCATACCGATCACAATACCCAAAGCCAAAGGATCTAGGTGAAGGTTTTGTAATTCTAAAACTTCCAACGGTTGAATGCCTTCAACGAAGTAGAGAACAAGAAAAGTTGGAATGGGAAACAATAACAGCGTTACGCCTCCCATCATTAATAATTGCGATTTCTTGATAGTGCTTAATTTTATCCGAAGCGGAGGTGCTTCACGGTATTTCCGTTATTTATCAATTGTTTCAAGGATTCAATTCCGATGTTTAGATGGTGATCTACGAAATCAGCCGTAACTTTTGCATCGCTTTCGCTTGTTTTTACACCTTCGGAAACCATCGGTTGATCCGATACGAGAAGCAATGCTCCTGTAGGAATTTCATTGGAAAACCCGACAGAGAAAATAGTTGCTGTTTCCATATCAATTGCCATGGCACGAATGCGCTGCAAGTATGATTTGAAATCTTCATCGTGTTCCCAAACGCGTCGGTTGGTGGTATAACAAGTTCCAGTCCAATAGTCACGCCCGTAATCGCGGATAGTTGTGGAAATGGCTTTTTGAAGCGCAAATGATGGTAATGCGGGAACTTCTGCCGGGAAGTAGTCATCGCTAGTCCCCTCGCCACGAATAGCAGCAATTGGAAGAATTAGATCGCCTACTTCGTTTTTCTTTTTCAATCCACCGCATTTACCCAAGAACAATACCGCCTTAGGTTTGATTGCAGAAAGAAGATCCATACAAGTTGCAGCCGAAGCGCTTCCCATTCCGAAGTTGATAATGGTGATTCCCTCGGCCGTTGCGCACTGCATGGGCTTGTCCATCCCAACAATTTCAACGTTATGCATTTCTGCAAATCGCTTCACGTAATTTTTGAAGTTGCACAGTAATAGGTACGATCCAAAATTTTCAAGTTTTTCACCGGTATATCTCGGGAGCCAATCAGCTACGATATCTTCTTTTGTCTTCATAAAAGGTTGATCAGTTGTATTTACACGAAGCTAGCCAAATTCTAGGAGAATGGGAAGAATGAATTAATATTGAGCGCTGAACTTTACCCTCCTCACTTGGGGGAGGTGCCGCAGGCGGAGGGTAACCCTTTCAATCAGATACTCCATCAAAATATGAATGACATTCACCTCAAAAAAACTACTGCGAACCGATCTAATTTAAAAACAACTTAAAGTCACCCTCCCGAGACCTCCCTCAAGGGAGGAGAGGGGTAGTGGTAATTTCATTATCCCTACAGGGTGGCACTCGAAGCCAAAAGAAATAAAAAAGGGGAGTGGTTCAACGCACTCCCCTCCGTTTGGAAACTTAAATGACTTATGATTGCTTCTCAGAATCGTTTGTCACTTATTTGACAAAGAAACAGGAAAAAGGTTTAACTGTCAATGAAAAAAAATTAAATCTTTCGCATGATATTCTTTACCCCCCTGTAAGTCAGCGCGTATTTTTTAAACGCAGTTAGTATTATTGGTTTAGAAAATATGCTGGAAGCGGCTCACTAGGTTATTGCTATTCAATAAAAAACGCCCTTTCCTTTCGAAAAGAGCGCTGTACTTATGTTACTTGGCTATCTAAAATTTAATGCCTTCCGAAGATATGTATCGTGGCACGTTTTTTTGAATTGTTCTTAGTATCGTAAATGAATACAATGTTTTTGATCAATCGCTTGCTTCCAGGAAGATCGATCACTCTAGATCCTGATCCTTTGGCAAAATTATGACGCAATTCAATTTCCTTACGCTCTCCATTTTTAAAGTTGACGATCATTTTTTTCATGTTCAACGAACCACCAGTTACTTGAACTTTCAATTTTGTAAATGCCCCTTCATGAGCTCCCACTGGAAGAGTATCTCTTTCCAATCCGAAGTTGACTTTACGGCTTCCTAGTTTCTCCCATTTCGGTGGAAGTGCAAAGGACATTACTAAAATTGAGAACAGTGCGAAAAATAAAATACGTGAATTCATAGGTTGCTTTTTTGTTTGTTTTCGTGTTTCTGATAGTAAGACCGATGATGTTTGAATTGGTTTAATCAGACAAAGGATAATTTTTCAAATTCTTTTCCGAGTACCATGCGTGCATCTGCTTGAAGCCAGTTTTCGAGTACGGTAGCATAGATATTTCGAAAATCTATTTCGTAGCGAATATCTCCGTTATCATCTAGGTTCTCAAGGTCTGGTTTGCCGTTATAAAGTCCTGGTTTCTTTAATCCTCCTCCGATAATGAATAAATTATTTGCTGCTCCGTGATCCGTTCCTTTACTTCCGTTTTCTTTTACACGGCGACCGAATTCCGAGAAGGTTAAAATCAAAGTATCTTTGAATCGATCTGACTTTTTCAGTTCCTCCACCAATGCGCCGATTCCTTCTGAATAGCTCTTCATCAATGTGTTGTGCGAATTCAATTGATTCACATGGGTATCAAATCCCCCCAGTGTTGTATAGTACACACGCGTTTTCAACCCGGAAGAAATGAGTTGAGAAATTCCCTTCAAACTCTTTCCGAATTTGTTGTTCGGAAACGCTGAACTTGATTCGTAGGTTTTGAAATGCTCATAAATATATTCAGCAGAGGAATATGTATCGACTAGCGTTTTGTATAAATAGCCTTGGTTGTCTTCGGTCAACATTTTATTGTCTAGTTGCTCTGCGATATTCTTGAAGAAAGGTTCTCGGGTAGTATTAAACAATTGTTGTGGATCGGTTACAGAGATTCCATTGAGGTTCTTTCCCTTAAGAATTAGCGAGAGTTCAGAATCGAATTGAATTCCCTGATAGGAACTTTCGCAATTGGCATCAAGATAACTTCCCAGCCAACCGTTCTTGAGGAATTGATCCGATGCGCTGCCCGTGTGCCAGATATCCGTACTTCTAAAGTGCGATCGATTGGGATTGGGATAGCCAACGCTATTGATCACCGTCATTTCGCCATTGTCATACAATTCTTTCAGTTCACGACACTGGCTGTTGAGGTATAATTCATCCGAAAGTCGAAACAAATTATCGTTCAACCCAATATTCGGGCGATGTTTCAGATAGCTATCGTCCTGATAAGGGACAATGGTACTCAATCCGTCATTTCCTCCAGAAAGTTGAATGACAATTACATTTCGGTAGCCACTCAATTTTTCAGGATTGATAAACTGCATCCCTTTTAAAAAGGATGGAATTAGCACGACTCCTGAGGCAAATACACTATTTTTTAAAAAATCTCTTCTTTTCATTGGGCTGATTTTAACACAGTTGGTACTCAGGAGTACTCATTATCTTAATAATACGGGTTTTTAAATCGTCATCTGATTGCAGGTCAACGGAAACGGGTTTTACTTGTAGTAAGAACGCATCCAAATCTTCTATTGAATTATTTAAATTCTTGGCACACTTTTCCCAATCGGGATAGGCCTGAACTTTCTTTTCAGTACGTTTCTGAAGTCGCTCTTGCTGATTGTTCAATCGCGCCAGCATTTCCTCCGAAAGTGTTTCATCAGGTTGCCACTCAATGACTCCGAAATTTAGTGCCAGCGATGGTAATTTCATGCGAAAGAGTAGAGTAGAGCTATCGATCCAGCCTTGACCTCTATTCCAGCCTGCAACATTTGGTGGGAAGAATAATACTTGATTCAATTTTCGTTGCACCTGTAAAATAACCTTTGGATTCTTGTATTCAATTGGGACTTGTCGGTTCAATCCAACCAAAAGATCTGTAGGCGATTTGATCTTTGCTCCAATGTATCGATCGTCGTAGAAACTATCTGAGGTTAAAATGGAGCGCAGCAAGGTTTCTAGGTCATAGTTACTCTCATAAAATAAATCAGCGCAACGTTCGATATCTTCTGAATTGGCAGGAACACCTAGAAGGAATTCGAGCAGCTTTTCACAGATGTATTTGGCGGTTTGTTTTTGTTCAAGCAGAATTCGAATAATGTCTTCTCCTTCGAAATTATCCGTTTGCCCAAGAAAGGATTTGCTTCCTTCATCGTGAACACGAGCATTGAATCGGAACTTAAATTTCTTGTCTATGGTCCAGCCCGTGAATGCGCGTGCTGCTTCTTTGATATCGTCTTCCGTGTATCCGTTGTCGCGACCTAGCGTGAATAGTTCCATCACCTCACGGGCGAAGTTTTCGTTTGGATGCTTCTTCTTGTTTTGCTGATTGTTCAGGAAAATAATCATTGCGGGGGATTGAGAGACCTCCATCAACATATCACCAAAATTTCCCAATGCGTTCTTTCGAATGATATTCAGCAACTCGAGGCACGCCACAGGGTTTTTCAAGCGAACAGCAAAGTGATCGTGAAAGAAAAGCGCCATTTTTTCTCGTAATACGCCTTCAGTTGCCACCAAGTGCTCCATCCAATGCAAATTCAACTTTATCATGGTTTGATTTGCTGCCTTTCGAAGTGATTTTCGCTCTTCTTTCGAAAGATCTTTTATGTTCACATCGAATTCACTCAAGTCGTATTTCAATGGTTTGAAGTTGCTTTTTTCGAAAAGCAAGTCGACGTGTTTCTCTACCGATTTTTTTCGGATGGATTGAAGGTCATTTCTTGTGATGCCAAATCCAGCGCGCCAGTAGAGGTGTTGAATATGTAAATCGGATAGTGCCATACAATTATTTGTGGATGTATGACAGGAAGAAAGGGAATTGGTTTAATTGTGGTGAACAATAAGTTACGTAAATAATTCAGCAAAAACTAGTAAATGCAAAGAATCATAAACGCATTTTTGCGTTGAAGCTTTTTCAATTTCACCTCATTCCCAGTGCACATCTACCGTTGCCCGATTAGACGAATTTCACTTCAGCTCCGCCATTGCCTTCTTCGTTCCTATCGTTCTAGTGATATAATCTTTATCCATCTTAGGACTTCTTGCCGGCGAATATTCTCTTCCGTAAAATATAATCTGCAAATGCAATTTATTCCAAGTTTCCTCTGGGAACAAACGCTTCGCATCTTTCTCCGTTTGTTCTACATTTTTACCATTCGTAATACCCCATCGAGTTAGTAAGCGATGGATATGCGTATCAACTGGAAATGCTGGGAATCCGAATGCTTGTGACATTACAACGGAGGCAGTTTTATGACCAACTCCAGGTAATTCTTCCAATGCTTCATATGATGCTGGAACCTCACCATTGTATTTATCAATCAACATTTGAGAGAGCACATAGATTGCCTTTGATTTCCTTGGTGATAGTCCACATGGACGAATGATTTCACGGATTTCCTCAACCTCCAACTTAATCATGTCATAAGGATTGTTTGCTCGCCTAAATAAGGCGGGAGTGATCTCATTTACGCGCTTGTCAGTGCATTGAGCAGACAGCAATACCGCAATCAGTAAAGTATATGAATCAGTATGATCTAAGGGAATAGGAGTTTCTGGATAAAGGTTTTCTAATTCGCCAATAATGTACTGAACTTTCTCTTTTTTCGTCATTTTAATTTGAATCCGTTTTTTAAAAATCGCACAAACTCGCGGAATTGCTTCCTAGAAGTAAATACTTTTTTAAGCTCTTTGGAGGTATTCGAGTCTTCCTCTAAACCCTCTTGAGCATCGAGCGGACGCTGTGCTGAGTCTGTCGAAGTAGTCGAGATGTCTTTTTCTGTAGGTTTTAAGTTTTCGATTTCATCGCTAGGCCCTTTCTCACCGCTCTCTTGTTCCGCTTTTGCAGTGCGCGCATCAAACTCTGATCTGAGATTGTTTTTGCTTTTATCCGTTGATTGAGGCTCCCGAGGTTCGTCCTTTTCGGGATTCTTTCCGCTTTCAGTTTCCCCCTCCAATTCGTCCATCATGTCGTAGAGACTGTCCTCCATTTTCGAAAGTTTGTCAGCGCGTGCAAATCGATCGTCGGCTTCTTTCTTGTACCCTTGTTGCTCCAGTAACATCCCCAAATTATTCTGTGCTACAGCGTCGTCAGGGTCTAATTTGACGGCTTTTTGGTAATCTTCCACCGCACCATCCAAGTCTCCAAAGTTTTGCTTAGCAAAGGCTCTCGCTGCATATCGGAAGGAATAGTTTGGATCCAGTTTAACAGCTTTGTTAAAGTCCGCCATGCTGCGCAGTTTGTCTTTCTTGTGTAAAAAGGCCGTTGCGCGATCCGAGAGGATGTCACAGTCGTCCGGTGCGGCGTTCAATGCTTCCGTATACAAGAAAATGGCTTGATCAACTTCTCCCTTCTTTAACGCCTCGTGTGCCGCTTTGTGCTTTGAATTCGTAAACATTTGTAATTTCGTGATATGTCCTACAAAGTTACCGACTTTCCGCAATACAGGAAACTCTCCAATGAAAAGGTATTCTACCGAATTCGAGACGATCGAAACTTTGATGAAATCCAACTTGTCGGATCACGTGCTGCGCTTTTTTCCATGGAGGCCAAACAATACCCAGAAATATTGAAAATTCAGGATTTGTTGGAGCTTTCAGATGGTTTTTTGAAGTCCAGCCAAAACGAATTTGACGCGTTGATGAAAAAGCACAATTTGGGCTAAGTAAAATTCATCATTCATAATTTATAATTCATCATTCCAAATTCGTATTTTCAAATCGTGAAAACGAAACGCCTTCTGTTTACGCTACTACTCCTTGGAGTTCTTTCTGCATGTTCGCTCAATGGCAAGCAGGAATCCGCATTGAACAGTGCACGGATGGCCTACATCGAAGCACGAAATACCAACAACGTTTCTTTACTGGTGAAGCTCACGTATGCTGATGCCGTGCGGTATTATCAATCGAAAGGCGACGAGGTGTTTAAAGAACGATTTCGACCCGAAAACAATCAATCATATTATCGCAATGGAACTTTGGAAGAGGTGGCTTCGAAAGGAGATGTAATTCATGTTCGATACGAATTTGAAAAGATCATTGAAGATCCAACAACCATTGAATTGAAACGCGTAAAGCTATATGCTATTTCGGTTGATGACGGGGCACATTGGAAGTTCCTCGATGGAATTGAATATGATAATCCCAAGATTGTTCCCAAAAACAAACAACTAATCTCCAACTGATGAAACAGCTACTTGTAATTGTGGTTTTATGCCTTTCCATCAATGGTATCCATGCACAAGGCTGGCTGCCATCAGGAGCGCGATCCATGTCAATGTCAAATGCATCGGTTGGATTGTACGATGTTTGGAGCTATCATAACAATCCAGGAGCGCTAGGGAAAATTGATCAGTTGAGTGCAGGATTGGCATATGAAAATCGATTTTTGTTGCGCGAATTGCAAAGTCAAGGATTGACAATCGCTATACCGATGAAGGTTGGAGTGCTTTCTATTGGGGGATTAACTTATGGGTATTCGCAATTTCGATCTACAAAAGCCGGATTGGGATACAGTTTACCGCTCTCGGAAAAGTTTTACGCTGGTGTACAGTTGAATTATCAAGGGATCCAGTTGGCTCAGAACTATGGAAATGCAAACACAGTGACGGCAGAAGCTGGAGTTTATGCAGAAGTAACGGATAATTGGAGCATGGGATTTTCGGTATTCAATTTGTCTAGAACGCGCTTGTCTGAGTTTCAAGACGATCGTTTGTCAACCGTTATGCGATTAGGAACTGCATACACCTTCTCAAAGAAATTGCTCGTCTCGGCAGAATTTGAAAAAAGCATCGAATACGATCTTCGGTTTAAAACCGGATTGGAATACCAAGTAATCGATAACTTCTATTTCAGAGGAGGGGTTGCAACTGCGCCGGTTGAGTTCAGTTTTGGAACCGGATACGATTTCGGGATGATCCAACTGGATTTTGGAACGGCTTATGACATAATTTTAGGTTGGTCGCCGCATTTCTCTCTTACCTATCAAGGAAAAAGGAAGTGAAGAAGGCACTTGCCATATTGACCCTCTTATTGATTTCATTTCAAGGTGTAACGCAAATTTCGAAGGACGAAATCATCCAACAACGCATCGAGTTTATTTCCGAACAATTGGAAACAGAGAACTTGGATTTGACGGATGTTGTGGTGCAATTGGAATTCTACTACGATCACCCTTTAAATCTTAACAGCGCCAACAAAGAACAGTTGAATGAGCTATGGCTATTGTCAGAAATTCAAATCAACGATCTTCTGTTACACCGGAAGTTGTACGGTAAGTTCATTTCCGTTTATGAGCTGCAGAGTCTGCAATATTGGGACATGGCAACCATTAGAATGGTGCTTCCCTTTATTCGAATTGATGACAAGTTGGATCAGATGCATGTAGGTTTGAATGAGGCCTTCAAGGAAGGGAAGTTCGAAGCGTATTTCCGTTACCAGACAATTTTGGAGGATAAATCAGGGTATGATGATGTGCCCGATTCCATTCTTGATAATAGCAATCAATACTACAGGGGAAATGCAGATCGGTATTATTCACGCTTGCGTTTTAGTTACCGAAACAACTTGAGTATTGGTGTAACGGCAGAGAAAGATCCGGGGGAAGAATTTTTCCGCGGAAGTCAGCAAAATACTGGATTTGATTTCTATTCTGGGCATGCTTATTATCAAGGAGGAAAGTATTTGAAAGCAGTTGCCATTGGAGATTATCAGGTGCAAATTGGGCAGGGGTTGAACCTTTGGTCGGGCTATGCGTTCGGTAAAACGGCGGATGTGACGAACGTAAAACGAACGGCCCGGTCGTTGAAACCCTATACTTCTGTAGATGAAACACGTTTCTTACGTGGAGCGGCATTTGAATTGGGAGTTGGGAAATTTGCATGGACCAACTTTGCTTCGATTAAAAATGTGGATGCTACCGTAATTGCCGATACGCTTATTGAAGAACAAGAATTTGTTTCGAGTATCAATCTTACCGGATTCCACCGTACGAACTCTGAAATTGCGCGCAAAGACGCATTGACGGAGATGATGTACGGGTCGAACCTTCGATACCAATCGCGTAATTTCTCAGCAGGAGTCGCTGCGGTATACCAAGGCTATAACGTCGATTTTATCAGAGATACGCTCCCTTACAATCAATTCGATTTCAGAGGTCGAAACACTTTGGGACTCAGTGCAGATTACTCATGGGTAGTGAAAAATTTCAACTTCTTTGGAGAAGTAGCACACACAACGCATTCCGGGGCATTTGCCAATTTACATGGCGTTTTAGCTTCTATTGATAAGCGCATTTCCATGGCATTGATCTACCGAAATTATGATCGCGCCTTCCAAACTTTTTACAATAACGGATTCTCAGAAGCGAGTCGCACGCAGAATGAGGAAGGGTTGTATGCCGGTTTGAAAATCAACTTTACACGGAAATTCAGTTTGAATACATACGCCGATTTCTTCCGTTTCCCTTGGCTGCGTTTTCAGGTGGATGCGCCTTCAACAGGACATGAGTTCTTGATACAACCAGCGTATAAGGCAAGCCGCAGTTTAATTATTTATGGTCGATTCAGACAGCAAATCAGACAACGAAACAGTCGTGATACCGATGGGACAGTAACAGGAATTGAAGACGTATTGCAGCGCAATTACCGTATCGATTTCAATTATAAAATATCTGAGGATTTCCGCTTAAAATCGAGAATTGAATATGTGACTATCAATCGCCCGAGCAATCAACCAGAAGATGGCGTAATCTTAACGCAGGATATTTTATACAAACCGAAATCTTCCAATTTGGACGTTGCGTTGCGCTACGCCTTATTTGATACGGATAGCTATGACACGCGTATTTATACATACGAGAACAACGCCTTGTATGTATTCGCCGTTCCTGCGTATTTCTATCAAGGAAGCCGTGGGTACATTTTGCTGCGCTACACCTTCTTGCGCCGATTTGATGTCTGGGCGCGCTACGGAGTCAGTATTTTTGCCAATCGAAATTCTATCGGAACAGGGCCGGAAGAAATTCAAGGAACAACGCGATCGGATGTAACGGTTCAGTTAAGAATGAAGTTATAGAATCAAACAATCTTGATTTATGAAACTATTGCTCCTGGTTTTGTTGCTGACTGCAACAGTCTACGGTCAAGATAAAATCATCAAGAAATTGGAGAAAGAATTGAATCAATCCCTTCCAGTGTTGGTGTATGAAAATTCAATTCAACCAGACAATCAGAAACTGAAAACAATTTATTCAAGAACGATTGACTCCGTAATTATCGGGCATTCATATGCTGGAGAATTCGTGAATGTTTCAAACACGGATCAACGTACCCCTTTTTCCAATGCTTACTTGACAGATTTTGTTTCAAAGAATGACTTTTTCTTATTTCGCTCGTGGATCATTGATTCAATGGCGAGAGATTGTATTATCTATGGATTTCGAGATCGTGAAGACCGAATTGAATGGCTTGATTTGTCCAAAGAGGAAAAAAAGAGGTTTAAGAAAGCCAAGAGAAACCCCCAGCATGGCATTCACGCGGATTACATACCGTTCGAATTAGAGCATTCGAACTACGATTGGTCGAAGAAATTAGATTACAATGATCCAGAGTTAATTCCTCTACTTATCGATTTGTATTTAACTCCACAGGAACGATTCAGAGGGAATAAGTCAATTGACTATCGTAAGATTGGATTTCAATTGGGAGCGACAGGTGTGCACAATTTTGATGCTTCTAGGGTTCCAATTTTTGTGGATGCGCACTATTCAGAGGATGCTACAGTTCATTTTTTTGATCAATTTGCGGTAATGTCGATTCTGAATGATTTCATTTATTTGGATCACCCAATCACTAAAATTGAGCCTTTTATGGCTTCTGCTTATTGCCTATGGAAAAGTGAACAATTAAATAAGCAGCTTGATTTAGATAAGTTTGAAGTTAAATGCAGGCTACCGAAAGTGGAGGAGGTTTTATCTAACCCGAATTATTTCCAAGGGGAAAGCATTGAAATCTACGATCACACCAAGGAATGGCAGATTACTAACAACGAGTTTCGTGAATTTTCCGAGTACACGCTGGATTCAGTCTGTAGAGAATACCTCTATATCAATACAGATGATCATAAATTGGCATTGGAATGTGAATAAGGAAATTAATTGGAGAAAATATGGGTATAGTGGTCCCGATTCATTAGTTCGATTGCTAGGACTCGATTCAATTCTATTCCAATACCAATGGCTAAATGCTAAATCACAATCGATAAATGGGGAATTAAAAATTCATCAAGTTATGGGAGCCGGAGGTCAATTGATTTCAGGATTAGAGTTGATCTTAGGAAAAATGGATCCATTCGGGAATATGATCGGAAAAGACCTCACTTTAGACGGCTGGATAGGAACAAAATCGGGGTACGGAACTCGATCACATAGTAACTTAAGAAGGTTTATCATTAGTGATTACGCTTTCATTCCACAGCCGAAGAATATATCTTACGATGATTCCATCGCAGACATCACTTACGAACAGGCATTAGCGTACTACAACTGGAAATTCAGAATTGATAAATTTCAAGAAGGTGACGACTGGCAACAATTCGTTTTTCCTACAGAAGAAGAGTTCGAAAGGATCAAAAGAGGGGAGTCCATTGTTCATCCCGCCGAAGAGATTGAATACGATTCACCCGTTTTTCGAATGGTGGTTGAGCTTATTCCTAAAAATTGAAGTCAAGGGATTCTTTTCAAATTCCGAAAACTAAATGGAACGCAGGTTCCATGATTGATGAATTCACCTTCTAGAATAAATCTAATGGAAGTATCGGAGACGGTAGCAGAGTCTAGGTGAATTCCTATATGTTCTAGCTGGAAGTTACGAGCATACCAGAATCGATTCTTACTGCTGAAAACGCTCTGGAAATGTACAGACTTAAGGTGATTATTGTCCATTTCAAAACTTTCGATGTAAACTATTTGCTGCCCCTTTGTATAAGAACATCCACCGCAACCTTCACAAAGTAGTTCTTCCTCAATCCAATAAAAACTGATAGCAAAAGATAGAAGAGCTAAAACAATAATCGGTATTATGAAGTTTTTTTTGTGGGGACTATTCAAGATTCTTCCGTTTTCGGTAACAGGACATCTCACGAGTTTCGATGCCTGGTATTTATTATACCTTATTTAAACTAATCTACAAATCGTATTAAATTTTACCCGTATCGTCCTCCCCCTCAATCCCCCTCCTAAGGGGGAAGTGGTTCACCGCTTAATTCGGAACTTACAACTCAGAAACTCACATCTCGATACTTCGGCAAGCTCAGTACGTCGCAGCTCGATGAACGTTATTCATTATTCCTGATTCAAAATTCCTTACTACTCCTTACATCGAATATAAATCAACTTATACCGTCCTCCGCCATCGCGTTGGTCAATTTCAAACTTTCCAGTAGCTTGAATAAGTGGGGTAAGCTTAGAGAATCCGTAGTTACGCGCATCGAAACTTGGTCGTTTCTTTTGAATGAGTGCACCAACTTCTCCGAGGAACGCCCAGCCATCTTCATCCGCCAAATCTGTTACCGTACTTCGAATTAGTTTGATCGTTTTTGGATTGATATTCTCAACGGTTTTCTTTGCAGGAGACTTTTTTGTAGTCGTCTTTTCGCTCCCATCTTCTTCTTCATCCGTATGTAGAATTTCCAAATAAATGAATCGATCACAAGCCACAATGAAGGGGTCGGGTGTTTTCTTTTCTCCAATCCCAATTACCGATTGTCCGGTTTCACGAATTCGTGTTGCCAATCGCGTAAAATCTGAATCACTTGAAGCAATACAGAACCCGTCGACTTTACCAGAGTAAAGAATGTCCATCGCGTCGATGATCATGGCAGAATCCGTGGCGTTTTTGCCTGTGGTGTAGCTGTATTGTTGCATTGGATTAATAGCGTGCTCCAAAAGCACTTGCTTCCATTTATTCAGGTGTGGTTTGGTCCAGTCACCATAAATTCGTTTCACTGTAGGATTACCATACTTGGCAATCTCCAGCATCATTTCTTTTATATACTTCGAGGGTATGTTGTCGCCGTCAATAAGTACAGCGAGGTTTTTGTCTTTTTCCATTTTATCGATTGTTCGATTTTTTTGACCGTTCGAGAGAGACAATTGAAAGCTTCGTAAGAAAACAAGATTGTCGGACAATCGAGCGGTCCAACTGCTGAAAAGTCACTTCCTAGAAATCAATATCCAGATTAAACGTGCTCTTCAGCGTGTGTAAGTTAGGGTTTTTTCGCGCAAGTGCTGCAAATTTGTCCTTTCCGCTTAAGAACTTCACCTCTTCTTCGGGATTCGAAGTCAACTCAATAGATATTTCAATAGCGTAATTTTTCAATCCGGCACGCAGGTAATCTACCAACTCTGAAAGAATGGGATTGATGTAATCAATTTGGGTTTGGTTGTCAACTTCCAGCTTGTATTTCGTTCCTTCTACCAGAATAGGATCGCGTTTCATCAAAGCGCTGAAGAAGGTTTGTTTCCCTTGATTTTTCATGTCGAAAGCAAATCGACGCCAAGTCATCTTTAACTCATCCATTCCGAAATCATTCAATGGCATATCGCTCATATCAAACTTAGAACCGCCATTTTCAGGAGAGTTTTGGTGCATCAATTTCTTGATGGATACAATGGATGAGTTCAAATTTCCCGATGTAGAGGTCATCACCTTAGGTTCTGGCTTCAATGGCGCAGCGCGTTTTGGTGGTGCAGATGCTTTCTGTTTTGGTTTGGGAGCGCGTTCTCGCAGCTGTTCGGGGAAAGGAATGATCTCAACTAGATCCGTCAGTCCTTTTTTTTTTCTTGCTCCTGAACAAGGGAACACAGTTGCATGAGTGCCATTTCAACAAGCAGTCGTTGGCTTTTCGAGGATTTGTATTCAACGTCGGCGCGACTTAATACGCCCAATGCGCGTACAATGAGATTCGCTGCCAATTCTTTCGACTGAGCAACATACTTCTCTTGAATCGATTCTCCAACTTCTAACAGCTCTGCCGTTCGAACATCTTTACAAACCAGCAAGTTGCGGTAATGGTTCGCTAACCCAACAATGAAGTTGTGCTGATCAAATCCGCGTTCAACAATATCATTGAAAAGGAGTAGGGCTCCCGGAATGTCCTCTTTTTGAGCATACTCCACAATTCGGAAGAAGTAGTCGTAATCAAGAATGTTGAGATTGTCAATGACATTCTGATAGGTCACGGTATCTCCGGAGAACGTAACAATCTGATCAAAAATCGATAGTGAATCACGCAATGCTCCATCTGCCTTTTGTGCAATGATGTGCAATGCTTCCGGTTCTGCCGTTACACCTTCGCTTTCAGCGATGTGCGCGAGATGACCTGCAATATCCTTTACCTTGATTCGATTGAAGTCAAAAATCTGACATCGAGAAAGAATCGTTGGTATGATTTTGTGTTTCTCAGTTGTTGCTAGAATAAATATAGCGTGCTTTGGTGGCTCCTCTAGCGTCTTCAAAAATGCATTGAAGGCAGAAGTAGACAACATGTGAACCTCATCAATGATGTACACCTTATGGGTACCCAACTGAGGAGCGATGCGCACCTGATCGATCAAGCTTCGGATATCTTCCACCGAGTTGTTGGAAGCAGCATCCAATTCATAAACATTCAACGAAGCGCTGGAATCAAAAGACTGACAAGAATCACATTCTCCGCAAGCCTCTATTTTTTCTGTTCGATTGAAACAGTTGATGGTTTTCGCAAGAATACGTGCGGTAGATGTTTTCCCTACTCCGCGAGATCCGCAGAATAAGAATGCCTGAGCCAAATGATCATTTTTGATTGCGTTTTTAAGCGTAGCGGTAATAGACTTCTGTCCCACAACAGTGTCGAAGGTTTGGGGTCTATATTTACGCGCTGATACTACGAAATCGCTCATTAGAACAAATATACGCAAAGTTGCTACTGCTCCGCTCTAGCTGTTGATAACTTGGAGGTTTTGGGGAAAGAAATTACTCCATATAATCAAAGGTCTTGACTACATCGACCAACTCTGCTTTTAATGTTTCGGTAGGCTCGCCTGCAAAATAGCTTAAAAGAAAAACCATTTCTCCATGAACCTCAGTGATATATAAGGTATGACTCGTGTATTCGAATCCTGAAGTAGTAACGTCATAACTTGTGAACGAAAACTCATCACCACTCAAGGCACCTTTAGCAGAAATCCCGTCAATATAATGACTCGGAAAAACCTTTTGCAGAGCAATCAATTTGTTCAGATCAGATTTATATTGATCCTGTGATCCTCCAGAGAAAACCTTGATACCACAAAGAGGATTGCTGTCGTCCTCATCATTTACGTTGTAATATCCATACGCCAAAAGCAATTCTTGGTATGCCTCAGACCAATCTTCATCCCAAAACCACTCGGACTCCATTGCCTCTTCAAACTCTGGGAAAAATCCGGTCATGTCGTAGGTAAGATTCGTTTCGTACATACTATTCTTAAAGCCGAATTCTTCCGTATCTTCCCATTCATCATCTTGAAGCGGATACTCGCTCTCGCGGTCGGTATCATATTCGGTATATGATTCCAAAACGGCAGTCAATAAGGTTGGATCTACTTCGTCTTCATCTTCGTTATCAAAAATGCCAACAATGACAATCACTCCTTCAAACGTTGTGAAACCAATGTATCCTTCAGAAGGAGCATCGCCGAAAAATCCTACTTCACCCTTTATGGTTCGAAATTCTTTCCCTGCTCGATTGAAATAAACGTCAATAACTGGATTTTTAACGTCTTTTAAAATATCAAAGGCAACATCTTCCATCAATCCATCCAGATCTTTGTTGTCGTCATTCATCATGTTACCAATGAGAACAACATCGGTCATTTCTCCCATTTCAACAGAAGAAATATCACGGCAAAACACGGACATTTCGGGATCACCCATAGGCATTTCTTCAAATGAGTTTGGGACTACGAAACGAAAGGAACGGCCTTCAGAAACATAAGGCGATTCAAAGAAATTTTGAGAAAATGTAATACTTGATACAGTAATTGCGAGTAGTAAGATTAGATGTTTCATAGTGGAAATATAATAAGTATTGGACGGTTAGTCGTCAAAGCTCCTTCCTTCTAAATATTCTTCACGAAAAAAAGTGCTTTCTCGATCGGTTTCATAAACCTGAAAAGATTTGAGTACTGCTTCGAAGAAGGAGTCATCGATATATTCTTTTTTGGAATAAGTAGCATCGGAGAACCTGACCAATACAGATACCGAATCAAAAGTTGTGATAGCGATAGAATACTGTAGTTCGGGGAAAATAAGTGATTCTAACCCTTGCGCGACAAGAAAAGTGTCATTTCTAGACGTAACAAAAGGTTCAAATTGAATTTCTGAAGTGTCGTAATAAAAGGTGAATAGCTCCAAGAAAGGTGATTTATATAGTTCTGAACTGTCCCTGTCGGATACGCTAAATGACAGCATGGGTCTAGACAAATCGAAAGGTACGACAGCTTTTAATAATGAGCTGGGCGAATACACCGTAGCGTTGGCGTCTTGGCTAAAATAGTTTTCTTTTTTGAGAATTTCTTCATATCCTGGAGGAACAGTAAACCGAAAGGAAGTACCATTTACAACAAAAGGCGATTCGTAAAATGTTTGAGAAAAACACGAAGTGCTTAGGACAAATGTCGAAACGAAGAAAAGCAATCTCATGAATCAAAGTTAATGATTGAAAACAAAAAAAAACCGTACATCGAGCGGAGTCGAAATGTACGGTTTTAGTAAAAGATTTATTTGTGGATTAATCCACTACTTCAATCG
The DNA here is from genome assembly GCA_015665275.1 of Flavobacteriales bacterium. GTDB lineage: Bacteria > Bacteroidota > Bacteroidia > Flavobacteriales_D > Crocinitomicaceae > UBA4466. Next base: position 21,473 of record JADFAL010000007.1, read on the forward strand.
TATCAATAGAATCTCCTTGACGGATATCATCAATAACGTCCAATCCTTCTACAACCTTCCCAAATACTGTATGGTTGCGATCCAAATGTGCTGTGTTTGTGCGTGAATGACAAACGAAGAACTGAGAACCTCCAGTATTTCTTCCGGCATGCGCCATAGAAAGAACTCCACGTTCGTGATGTTGATTTTCTCCGTCTAATTCACAATCAATTTGATATCCAGGACCACCGGTTCCTGCCATTCCGGAAGCACCATCTTTAGAATTTGGGCATCCTCCTTGAATTACGAAATCGGGAAGCACACGGTGCCACTTCAATTCGTTGTAGAATCCATCTTTCGCCAATTTCGTAAAATTCGCTACTGTATTCGGGGCGTCTTTCTCGAAGAATTCTACCTTCATTTCCCCTTTATTTGTCTTGATTATTGCGTGCATATCTTGTTTTTTTGACAAAGATAATACTTGCTTTATCTTTCGCTATGAAGCAAGGAGAAAACTAGCGAATCTTCATAGACTCCATCTCTCAAATAATGTTCGCGCAAGTGCCCTTCCTTTTGAAAGCCAAACTTGTCCAGAATTCGCAGTGAAGCTTCATTTGTTGTGCCAGCCATGGCTTCAATTCTGTGCAGTTTCATGACATCAAATCCATAAGGAATAACTTTGGCAACAGCCTCACTCATCCATCCTTTTCCCTTTGGTGCATCCGAAAAAAAGGAGTAACCCAATTCTGCACGATCATGATCGGTATACCACGTATGATATCCGCACCAACCAATGACCTGATCGCCGCCCTTTTCGTAAAGAAAAAAGTGCACAAATTTTCGGTTGTGTGTACTTAGACCATGCCTGTGTTTTTGCTGGTCAATTCGCAGCTGTCTTTCATCCTGAATTCCCAAGAGCCGCATCTGTTCTTGTTCCGAAGGCAATGCAAATATGGCGTCCATGGTCTCGGGATGTGCAATCCGCAAAGTAAGATGGTCTGTATGTATTTCCTCAAAAAAGACGGACATTATAGTTACGTTTAGTTGCAAGGTAAGGGTTATCGACATTTCAATGCACCAATCCATTCAAAGCACCTTAGCAATCCAAATCCTCCTTGAAAGAATATGTCTCCCAACACCGTCTAACACCCATTGGTTATAATATCTTTGCACGATGCAACACATGTCTATGAACAGAAGAGATTCCGGATGGTTCTCTGAACAGCACCTTCGATTGGTGTACAATCAGCAGTCTTTTGATAAATACATTACAGAACCTTTTTCGAAAGAAGCGCTTATTAGACAGCTAGAGCGTAAGTCTGCTCAGTTTGGCATGGAGTCTCGAGAGCGTCTTCAAAAAGCGATGAAGAATCAATACGACGGATTCTCAACTTCCAATGTGGTTGTGAAGAACATCGATTCTTTGACCTCGGAAAATACTTTTACAATTACTACAGGACATCAACTTTCCTTATTTACGGGACCGTTGTACTTTGTGATCAAAATTTTGCACGTGATAAAAATGTGCGAAGAATTAAATCAGGAATTTTCTGAATACAATTTTGTTCCTATGTATTGGATGGCTACAGAAGATCACGATTTCGAAGAAATTCAGTCATGTTCTATATTCAATAAGACTATCACTTGGGAATCGGAGCAGAAAGGTCCGGTAGGTTTGTTCGATTTAGACGGTCTAGATCAAGTGAAAGAACAGTTGCATGAATTGTTTAAGAACAATGCAGAAGGTGAGGTTCATAAATTGATCGATTGTTTGAAAGGTGACAATTATTCTGGAGCAATGAGAAATTTGGTAAACGAACTCTTTGGTGATCGCGGATTGTTGATTATCGATGGTGACGATCCAATATTGAAGTCATCTTTCGTTCCTGTATTTCGAAAAGAGTTAGAATCTGGGTTTTCACAGCCTGAGGTAGATCGCGTAACTAGTGATTTATTAGAAGATGGTGGAAAAGACCAGGTAATGGCGCGCGAAATCAATTTGTTCTATAACGAAAAAGGACTCCGTTCCAGAATTCAACGCGGTCCTGATGGATTGTTCGCAAAAGGGAAGGGAACATTAGGTTTGGAAACGCTTCTTAACGATCCGCAAAAAATATCTCCGAATGTAATTCTACGCCCCTTGTATCAAGAGTTTGTGCTTCCCAACCTCGCCTATGTAGGTGGTGGAGGTGAAATCGCATACTGGTTGCAATTGAAAGGTGTTTTTGAAGCTGCGAATGTGGTTTATCCTTTAATTCAAGTTCGTAACTCAGTGGTTTGGTTTGATCGCGGTACGAAGGGCAAGTTGGACAAAATTGGTGCAGAACCCACAGCAGTTTTCAAGGACGAAGACGTCTGGAAGAAAGAATATGTTCAGGAAAATGCTGGTGACGATTTAGACATGTCTGGAGTAGACGCTTCTTTAGAAAGTTTGAAAAAACAGCTTTCTGAAATGATTCTAGGAATTGATTCAAATAAAGAACAGTTCTTAAAAGCAGAATTAGCGCGCATCGAAAAGCAAGTCGATGGATTGAAAGACAAAGCAGTGAAATTCTCTAAAGGTCAGCACGATCAGGCTATGAAAGCCATTGAATTTGTCAAATCGCGCATCAATCCTAACGAAGGATTACAAGAACGATCCGTGAATTTCTTTCAATTCTGCAACACGGGTGAGGTTCAGCCAGTAATTGATCAATTATACACTACATTGCACCCATTCAATGGAGATTTAGTGTTTTTAGTAGAAAACGACTGAAATAAAAAAACAGAAGTTCCGTTTGATAACCGAATAAATGAAGAATCTCTTTCTGATACTCCTACTTATGTGCTTTGGGAATTCCTATGCCCAACAGCAAAAGGTGACCGGTCGCGTGACAGACAGCCGCGGAAACGGTATTACCGAAATCATCAAAGTTAAATCTCCAGATGCAATCGGCGGTGGCGTTTTTACTGACACCAGTACAGGAGTTTTTGAAATCTATTTTGAAGGAAAAAATAGCGTGGCAATCACCATTGTTCCACCTCCATCTCTAGGCAATGACTCAACGTTGATCGTGAATTTTAACGGGCGTTCGCTGGTGGAATTAGGTGACATTAAATACTCGTTTATTCAGCAACAAGCAATAATCATTGATGTAAAAGTGGATGATCCTTTTGATCTTGAACCTCTTGAACCCATCGATTTGAGCCAATTGCCGGGCGGTGCCATTAAATACCTGGTGCTAACCACAGCGGCGGTATCCAATAACGAATTAACAAGTAATTATAATGTTCGCGGTGGTTCTTTCGACGAGAATTTGGTCTATGTGAATGGATTCAATGTGTATCGACCTTTTTTGACAAGAGCGGGGCAGCAAGAGGGAATGCCTTTCATTCATAATGCGTTGGTCGAAGATATTCAGTTCTCCGCTGGTGGATTTAGCTCGAATTATGGAGATAAGCTAAGTTCGGTGTTGGATATTACCTACAAAACCCCCGATTCTTTGCATGCTTCTGCAAACGTTTCCTTTCTCGGATTGGAAGGTCACGTAGAACGACAAATAAGTTCTCGAACAAACTTCATTGCCGGTGCAAGATATCGATCGAATGGATATTTCCTCAATTCATTGCCGACGCAAGGAGCCTACAATCCAGTTTTTTGGGATGGACAGATTATGGTGAATCACAACATCACCGAAAAATTGAAATGGTCCACCATGGCGCATTTCTCGTCCAATAATTTCCAGTTCCGACCACAAACGCAGGAAACGGATTTCGGTACGGCCAATGAAGCTTACTCATTGGTCATTTACTTCCAAGGACAAGAACAAACAAGTTTCCAAACAATGATGGGAGGAACCGCTTTGAAATGGGAGCCAAAAGAAGGTACTAATTTGGATTTATACGCTACCGTTTTCAATACCGACGAGCGCGAATATTTTGATATCGAAGGGCAGTATTTTATTAATGAATTGGAAACAGACGCCTCTAGTGAGCAGTTTGGTGACTCTATTGCGGTTCTTGGAGTAGGGTCCTTTCTAAATCACGCACGGAACCGCTTGAACGCAACAATTTTTAATGTCTATCACGACGGAAGTCAATTACTAAAGAAAACGAACGATCGAGAGAATTTGAAATCGCAAAAACACGAATTGAAATGGGGAGTAAATTTCCAGATGGATCAATTCGAAGATCGATTGAGCGAATGGCGATTGGTGGATTCTTCTGGATTCTCAATTCCGCAATCAAATGGAGATGAAGTGGAATTATTTGAGGTAATCAAAGGTAATTTAGACTTGACGGCTCAACGCTATACTTCGTACATTCAGTTGAATTCTTCTTGGTCAAATTTCAAACGCGAAGTTCCGGTAACTCTAGAAAGAAAGTTACGGGATGTCAATGATAAAAAGTACACGGAGATTGTTCATGATACCGTAGAACAATCTTCTTCTCGCTGGGCCCTTTCTGTTGGATCAAGAGCTGGATATACGTCTTCGAATGGTGAGTTTTTTATTACTCCAAGAGCCACGCTGAAGTTTATGCCTCGATCGTACATGTTTCAGGACGATCGCATTATCAAGAGAAATGTTGAGCACAAGTTCTCTGCAGGATTGTACTATCAGCCGCCATTTTACCGTGAATTTAGAACTTTTACGGGAGATCTTAACCTGACTGTATTGGCGCAGAAGTCATTGCATATCGTGGGTGGTTCGTCGTTTGAATTTAATATGTGGGAACGCGAGGTTCCGTTCCGATTCTCAGTAGAAGGATATTACAAGTACTTGTGGGATCTCAACACCTTTGAGATTGAAAACGTGCGCATGCGTTATTATGCGAACAATGAAGCGGTTGGATATGCATACGGCTTCGACATGAATATTCACGGTGAATTTGTTCCTGGAGTTCAGTCCTTCTTCAAAATGGGAGTTTTGAGAACGCGCGAAGACGTTATTGGCGATCAGTATACCGAATACTACAACGCAGATGGCGAACGCATCATTTTTGGGATTAGTAACGATCAAGAAATCGTTGACAGCGCCGTAATATCTCCAGGATTCATTCCAAGACCAACAGATCAATTGCTCAATTTCGGCGCATTGATTCAAGACCGTATGCCGAAGTACGAAAGTTTCGGAGTGCAAGTGGGAATGCAATTTGCAACTCCGCTGCCTTATGGTCCACCAGATTTCAATCGTTACAAAGACACGCTTCGATTGCGCGCTTATTTCCGCGTGGATATTGGTATGTCCTACGACTTCTTGTACAAGCATAAAATGGCTATGCACAAGCACGAAACCCATGCAAAAAGCAACTTCTGGACACGAAATTTTGAAGATGCTGTTTTGTCCTTCGAAGTCTTTAACCTCCTCGGAGTCAACAATGTACTTTCAAAACAATGGGTGCAAGATGTAAACGGCCGTTTCTATTCTGTTCCAAACTTTCTTACGCAAAGGAGGTTCAATTTAAAATTAATCCTAAGAATTTAGCCATTCGTCATGATGAAAGAAGTATTTCGTCGTATATTTAGCGGATGAAGCAATGCTTGCTACTCGTCTTATTTTTTACAATTGCATTTGGTTCATTTTCGCAACCACCCGCAGAGCCCGATTCCGCAGAAGTCGCGCTACATAAAAAATCGATTAACGATATTTTGCTCAGAGAGAAGGGCAAACTGCACGATTCAGTAGTAGCAGACTATTACATGCAACTGGCCGAATATGCATCCAACGATTACGATTACAATCTTGCCATTAATTACTGCGATAGCGCTCTAATTAACGAAAGTCTACTTTCTTTTGAACAGCGAATTGAACTCACAGAATCCAAAGCGAATTACCTGAGAAGCAATGGGAAAACGGGAGATGGAATCAAATTGCTGCTTGCGATTCTCAAAGAATTGGAGGCGAAAAAAAGATACGACCTGAGCGCCATATTGAACAAGCGAATAGGAACCATTTATCTCAAGATGAGTGAACTTGCAACGGCAGAGTATCATCTTAAAACAAGTATTCGCCATGCGAAAAAAGTAAAAGATCTAGAGACAGAAGGGTACGCTCGAATGAGTCTAGGAAATCGATATAAGACGGACAGTCTATATGTGAAAGCTGAAGAACAGTACAACTTGAGTATTGCTATCGGGAAACAACTTGGTGACAAGCGAATGCTTGCAGGAAATTACAACAACTTCGGAAGCCTTTTACGATTGCAAAAGAAAAATGAGGAGTCTAGAAAATACTACCTGAAAGCGGTTGAAATGAACATGGCATCGGGTAACGACAAGTGGTTGAGTTATAACTATAACAATCTCGGAAATCTTTCCAACGACGAGAAAAAGTACCAAGAGGCGCTGAATTATTTCCTTCAGAGTATTGAAATCAAAGATCGATTGGGAGATTTCCGAGGAAAAGTATACACCTTAAGCAATGTGGCGGGAGCCTACGAAAGTCTCGGAAATTTCAAAGAAGCGTATTCCTATCAAAAAGAGTACTCGGTGCTTTTAGACAGCGTGGCAAAGTTGGATAATATCACTGACAACAAGAAACTCGCAGCGCAATTTCAAGCAGAGAAAAGAGAAGACCGCATTCGTCAACTCGCCATACAGGATAAGTACAATCAAGACAAAATTGATAATCAAAAGGATCAACTCTCGTATCAAAACACCATTGCTTGGATTTTGAGCATCGGAATCGTACTGGTATTCATCATCGCCATTTTACTTTGGAGAACAACGGTGAACAGAAAACGAATCAATGCCGAATTGGTAGAGAAGAACGCTCAAATTGACAGACAACACCGGGAAATTATTGACAGTATTAATTACGCCAGCCGGATTCAAAATTCCATTCTTCCCGGGAATGAGCATCGCAAACAACTCTTGCCGGATCATGCGATTTTATTCAAGCCAAAAGACATTATTTCCGGAGATTTTTATGTGTGCGACAGCTCAGGAGACCAAGTGTTCTTCGGGACTGTAGATTGCACTGGGCACGGCGTCCCTGGAGCCATGGTGAGCTTGGTCGCATCGTCGCATATTAACAAAGCCATCCATGAATACGAATTGAAAAAGCCGGGAGATATTTTAACCCGCTTGAACGATGAAATTCCGAATGCCCTGAACGGTTCAGATGAATCCATCAACGATGGGATGGACATGGCCATGTGCGTTCTAGACCTTGGTGCCATGCGTATGGATTTTGCTGGGGCGTATCAAAATTGTTGGTTGCTTTCGTCGAAAGAATCCTTGGACAAAAGAGATACATTCAATTTGAATGCGGTTTTGCACGAGGGCAATGGATTCAGTCTTTTGGAATTAAAAGGAGAGCGCCGCGGAATTGGTCGTTCTACAATTCAGAAACCATTTGTTACCCAATCGCTGGAATTGGCGAAAGGAGACGTTATTCTATTAGCGTCTGATGGGTATCAGGATCAATTTGGAGGTCCTCGAAATAAGAAGTTTAAAGTGAAAGAACTTAGAAATCTCGTGTTGTCTCAAGCCGGGTCTTCACCGGTTCAAATCGTAAATTCATTGGATACAACCTTACGGGATTGGATGGAAAAAACGGATCCAATCGATGACGTGTGTGTGTTTGTCGTTCGTGTATAAATGACGCCTTCATTCCACCTATTTAACCATTTATAAAACCAAATAACCACTCCTACAGCAAGCAATGTTAATCCCCTTAAATTATTGGTCTTCACGAGTGTCTTTCCGTAGTTTTGTGCTTGGAAATGATGATGCGAGCAATACTTGTGGGATGGATGGTGATGATGGGTGTAGTTGCACTTGCACAACGGTCGTACACTATTGTTCGAACAGAAACGTCACCTGAGATTGATGGGGATGTTGACGAACCTCTTTGGGAAAAGGCAGAAATCGCAACAGATTTCACCACCAATTCTCCTGTTCCCGGAAAACCATCGAGGTACAAATCAGAATTTCGTATGTGCTATGATAACAACGCATTGTACATCAGTGGGCGCCTGTATGATCCTGAACCAGATTCAATAAGTTACACGCTCTCTCAAAGAGATGATTTTGGAAATGCGGATTGGGTGGCCATTAATATTGATCCTTTTGCCAATAATATCACAGCATTTTCATTCGCACTCACATCTGCAGGTGTGGAAATCGATGGGTTAGAAAGTGCAGACGGTAGTTTTGATCAAAGTTGGAATACAGTATGGCGCAGCGCTGTTTCAAAAACCGAGTACGGTTGGTCGTTCGAGATGAAAATACCCCATTCAGCGTATCGTTTTCCAAACAAAGATATTCAAGAATGGAACATAAATTTCGCGAGATCTGTTCGTCGAGATCGTGAATTATCCAACTGGAACCCCATTGATCCGCAGGTTTTTGGTGAAATCACACAGTCGGGTAAACTTGCAGGAATTGAAGGGGTTACTTCACCGTTGCGACTTTCAATTACACCGTATACGACTGGATATTTAGAGAATTCCTTTGATGATGCTGCCGGAAAACAAACCTGGAAACAACGGGTAACCGGAGGGATGGATTTAAAGTACGGATTGAACGACGCATTTACGCTGGACATGACGCTCATTCCAGATTTTGGGCAAACTATTTCCGATCAGCAGATTCTCAACCTTGGCCCTTTTGAAGTGCGATTCAATGAGAACCGACCGTTTTTTCTTGAGGGTACCGATTTGTTCCAAATTGGTGGAGTTTTCTACTCCAGAAGGATAGGAGGGACGCCTTACAAGTATTTCGATGCCTACAACGATCTGGAAGAAGGAGAAGAAGTTATTCAGAATCCGAGCGTGGCACCTTTGGTGAATGCAACTAAGGTTTCGGGGAGAACCAAATCTGGATTGGGAATAGGTGTGTTCAACGCCATAGAAGCACGATCCAACGCACTCATTGTGGATTCTCTTGGGAACGAACGTGAGTTTGAAACCAATCCGCTCACAAATTATAACGTGTTTGTTCTTTCACAGAATACAAAGAACAACGGGACGATTTCCTTTGTGAATACCAATGTTACAAGAGTAGGAGAGGCTTCCGATGCGAACGTTTCGGTGGTTGAGTCCAATATGTTTAGTCAAGACGGGAAATACCGACTCTTTACATCCGCGAAAGTATCTTCGGTAATGGGAGATGAAACCGTGAATGGACACAATTTCAGCGCACGAATTTCTAAGGTTTCAGGAACCTGGCGTTATAACATTGGCTACTGGGAGGAAAGTGATACGTACGATCCAAACGATTTGGGGTTCTTGTTCAATAACAACGAGCGCGGCTATTCAGGAGAAGTAAGTTGGAATGATTTTCAGGGATCCAAACGCTTTTTCCGCAGGAATTTTCGTGTGAATTGGTGGTATACCGAGCTGTACAAGCCGCAATTGTATCAAAACACTCAATTCGGAGCAACGCTAGGTGGACTCCATAAGAAGCAGTTCTATACGCAGATTCGAGCGGAGGTCAATCCATTTGGGGAGGTCAATCATTTTGAATCAAGAGTATTTGGGAAAGAATTATATTTCAATGAGAGTATCTTCCTTAGCTACTTCCTTTCTACCGATTACAGCAAACGTATAGCGTTGGATGTCCGTGCTTGGGTGAAAGACTTTTTGTATACATCTCAGCGCGGAACCAATTTGTTTGTGAGTCCGAGACTGCGTGCATCTGACCGTTTGGATATTATCTTAGAATCAAGCGTTCAGAATTTACAGCATGATTATGGATACGTTTCTGTTCAAGACGATAATTTCAGCGAAGCTATCATGATTGGAACCCGAGATCGCCTGATTGTAGAAAACGTGATTCGTAGCCGTTTGGTGTTTACGAACCGGATGGGAATTGACTTCCGTTTGCGTCATTACTGGCAGCAAGTAGATTATACAGGGTTCCGTGAGTTGATAGATGAGGGAGAGTTGAGGGAAACAGCATACAACCCATTGAATGACGAAGGCGTATCGGTGCACAATACCAATTACAATGCGTTTACCTTGGATGTGAATTTTCGATGGATTTTTATTCCGGGGAGCGAACTCACCATCTTCTACAAGAACAATATTTTCCAAACGAAGAACCGATTGGAGCCGTCTTACTTCACCACGTTCGAAACATTGTTTGAGCAGCCACAAATCAACAGCATTTCTCTTCGATTGTTGGTTTTTCTAGACGCCATATATTTGCGCCGAAAGGATAAGAAATAGACGTGTATATTTATCTGAAGTTTGAATCAGGTATAAGCTAGTTGCTCATTTATCTTAGGTATTTTTAGGTAAATCACTACTCATGAAATCCCTTATATTGATTTGTTTCGTTTTGCTCTCGTATTTTTTGAAGGCTCAAATTATACTGTCTTCGGTTGAACCTCAATATTTGCCTGCCTACAATTTTTTTGGGCCAAATTATCAAGTGAGCAATGTAACGTATACGGGAGATTCCATATCATTTGCGCAATTTGATGGAACGAATTCTGACCTTGGCTTAAGCACGGGGTTTATGGTTGCTAGTGGTGACTGCTCAATTGCTTACTGACCAAATACGGAAGGTGATTCGGGTACTGATATTCCATTTGATCATTCTGCCGGAATACTCTATAATTATGGTTCTTCGGGACAGAAATTCGATGCTGCCTATTTGGAGTTTGATTTTGTTCCACTTGTGGATAGTATTTCATTTCGATATGTTTTCGCATCTGAAGAGTATAAAGAATTCGTCGGAAGTCAGTTTGGTGATGCACATGCAATTTTGATAAGCGGACCGGGTATTAATGGGAATCAAAACCTTATGAGATTGCCAAATGGTGATGAGGTTTCTATTCATAACGTCCATGGACCTGTTTCAAATGCTTTTGGGATTTTTCCTCCTACAAACTCTGATTATTACGTAGATAATATTCCTATTTCAAATAGCACAGACCCCACGGAATTGGGTTTTGACGGTTACACGCAATCAACGGTTGCCAAGGTGACGAATTTAGAGGTGGGAGCTATATATCATATGATAATTGGTGTCGCCGATGGAAATGACCCACTTTTTGACTCAGCATTATTTATTGAAGCATGCGATTCCTGTGACTATACACTCGGTGCTGAAGTCATAGAAGTCGACAATTTTAGTGTGTATCCAAATCCGTTAAAAGGAGAGGAGTTGAACATTGAGTCAGAAGGCTTTCACGCATATCAAATTTTGGATCTAACGGGAAAAGAAATTCATTCTGGAGAATTCACAGAAACGGCTCAAATCCAACTAGCGCAATTATTGGCAGGTGCATACCTTGTAATTTTGGACAATGGAATGACAGCTCGGTTTATTAAGCAATAAAAAAGACCGGTTGAATTGAATCGAACCGGCCTTTTACCTATTTAAAGTTGTAGATATCTTATCTGTTGAGCATCACTGGCATTACTAGCATCAGGATGTCTTCGCTCTCTCCATGATCGGAAGGCATTAACAAGCCAGCCCGGTTCGGAGCGCTCATTTCCAAGCGTACTTCTGTAGATTCCAAGTTATTCAACATTTCCATCAGGAAGCGTGAGTTGAATCCAATTTCCAGATCTTCTCCGGAGTAATTACACGTCAAACGCTCATTTGCTTCGTTCGCGAAATCAATATCTTCAGCTGAAAGTGACAATTCAGATCCGGCCAGTTTCAATTTGATTTGATGTGTTGTTTTGTTCGCGAAAATGGAAACACGTTTGATGGATCCTAAGAATTGAACGCGATCGATTTTCAAAACGTTCGGATTTTCTTTTGGAATTACCGCTTCGTAGTTCGGGTATTTCCCGTCGATCAAGCGACATACCAAAACAACATCGTTGAAGCGGAAAACGGCGTTTGAGTCGTTGTATTCTAATTGAACCTCTTCGTCACCTTTCAGGTTAGACTTCAATAAGTTCAAAGGTTTCTTTGGAAGAATAAAAGCGGAGCTACCATCAGCTTGCGAGTCTGTACGAGTATATCGTACCAATTTGTGTGCATCTGTCGCAACGAACGTAATGTTCTCTGGAGAGAACTGGCAGAAAACCCCACTCATTACTGGACGCAAATCGTCTACTCCAGTCGCAAACAATGTTTTATTGATCGCATTAGAAACAATTTCTCCAGAAATACGGATGGAGTTAGAGTTTTCTAATTCCGGTGTTCTTGGGAATTCATCTCCGTTGTAACCGACCATTTTGGATTTTCCATTGTCGTATGCAATTTCCACAGACAATGTATCCATATCAACTAGGAATGTACAAGGCTGATCCGGTAAATTTTTCAATACGTCTAGCAGAAGCTTCGCAGGGATAGCAATTTTTCCTTCTTCCTTTGCTTCTACTTCCATAGTAGTACGCATTGTTGTTTCCAAATCTGACGCAGAAACTGATAGTTGACCGTCAACGATTTCGAAAAGGAAATTATCCAAGATTGGAAGGGCATTGCTCGTGCTTAGAACACCAGAAATTCCTTGCAAATGTTTGAGTAACGAAGCACTCGAGATAACAAAATTCATTCGCTCTTTTTTTAACCACTCAAAGCTATCAAAAACAGCACAATTTTGTCCCTCTCGAAACTTGAAATTTTACCGAGTTATCAACAGTTGGTGTGCAATAATAGAGCAGATGCTGGATCGCTGCGCTTGTAGATACTCGACGGGAAGATGGTAAATTCTGATAAGAGGTGGATCAAACTCAAACTGGAAAGGTAAAATACTATCCAAGATGTCTGGGTCAATTCGTCCTCACGCTAAAGTTTACTTTGGAGGCGGTTGCCCGTTGACGTCTTCAATCTTTCGCATTCCATCAATGGTCTCCACGCCAGTCAGGTCCATTGGGAAGTAAATATGTCCTGAAAGCAACGGGCTAAATACGAAGTATTGACATTTTACCAATTTTCCGCTAGGTAATTCACACCACAAGTAGTTCAAATCTGGATCAACTATTTGCAATCCAGCTACTTCTTCGCTTCCTTTTGAAGTGATTCGGAACATGCGCAATTTTGTAGATTTCCCTGAAGTTTCCTTCACTGTCAATTCACAGAATGGAAGTGTCCGCTTTACGCTATCTACTTGACTTGGGGTAAGCACGTAATTGGCAACATCCCAGTGAATCTTCTGGTAATTGTTCAAATAGCGGTAAGCATCTTGAGGTGTGTAGCCTTCAAGCTTTTTCCCTTGTTGATAGACATCTACATCTTGCCCTACTTTCTGAACTTTGAAGCTACGTTGGGGCTCGTCATTGAATTTGACATCTACGGTACTGATATCACTAATTCCCAATTTAAAAATGTGTGTACACTGCCATTGCAAAGGATCGGCATGGAATCGCGGATCGATAATACCTTTCATGTTCACCAATTCCATTTCCACAGGAACCGAACTTTTACCAGACTCCTTCGATTCCAGTAACATGATTTGTCCTAAGTGATCCTGAGAAGAAGGCCCGATATACCAGGTTTTGGACCATGCTCCGTTCTGAAAAATCTCCACCTTAATGTTTTGAGCGGTCATTTGTGTGTTGAATCGCTTTACTGCAGCATCTGAAAGATATCCTTTGAATCGAATGTTTTTCATTGCATCCAACACCCACTTTACCTTTTCCTGCGTAACGCATTCCCCATTTTTACCGGTCCAGTCTCCACCTTTCTTAACCAACGTATATTGACGGTCTAACTTGTCCGTGATTTTGATCTTGTCAATTGATTCGGTGTCTTTAATGGCAAAGTCAATTAATTCTCTTTTCACTCCATCCGACTTACCGCTGTTTTCCATCAAGTAGAATACATACGATGTCAATCCTCCCAAAGCGGCGAGGGATATAACCAGGATAATAATTTTCTTCATAGTTTTCTTTTTACGCGTATTTTCTTCTGCGAATCAAAAACATGGCTATTGCCAAGGCGAGTATGAGTAGTATGGGGATGCCGATATTTGTGGCTTTATAAAAACCAGCGTTATCGGTCACTTTTGCTTTGTCAATGGCATGAATTTCAATTTGTCTGGATCGAAGTGCCAAAACGGAATTGTCTCCCATCATGAAATCAACAAGGTTCATGAAGAAATCCTGATTTCCAAAAAGATGATTTACTCCCATTTGCATCATTTCCCAATCTTTTTCGAGTTCGTTGGGACCTTGTTTTGGGCGGTACATCATGTCAGTACCGGATTTATTCAGCAAAGAATCGTAAGAATTGGTGATCATTCGGCTGTTACCAACCACGAATACCTTTCCATTTTTCGTACTAAAGTCTTTGTATTTGAGCGCCTTTTGATTTTTGAAATCAGGGGGAAGTCTTGTTTTAAAGTACGAAGTGAATTTCCCTTCAGAAACTGCAGCAAGCACTTTTTTGTTTGATTCTAAATCTTGTGGAATTGCCAATTTGGGACGTTTCCTCAGATTGTCTGGGTCCAAATAGTTCAACGGAATGGCGTATGTAACCAGTGGAGTAGATCCGGTAGTTGTCGAATTTGTGCTTGATGTTAGTATCGGCGTTGTGACAAACTGATTGTTCTGCTTTGTTTTAGTGAGTTTTAGTTCGCTCGTATACTTAAGAGATACAGGCTCTAAGTTCTTGGAAACCGGATGGTCGGTAGCTGTTGCTAGGACATGATAGAACCAAGGTATTCTGGATTTTCGTTCCAGCGATAGCGGTTTCTGGCCACATTTTTCGTCGAGAACATAATTGTCCATGATGTTAACACCATAGTCGTAGAGTAACTCATTTAGTCCTGTTTCAATCCGGACTGTATGCGTTTGCTTGTATTTGCTCAGTGAATCTTCACGAATTTCAAGAGCGTCCACAAAACACATCAATCGCCCACCGCGCATCACAAATTGATCAATGACATAAAGATCTTCGTCCGACATTCTTTGCGTTGGTCTGGCAATCACCAATCCATCAAATTGATCCAATGCTTCGATTTGACCTTCAATGTTGACATTTTGTACGCTATAATCTGCTCCAATTACGCTTCGTGCTCGGAAAGAGGCTCCGAAATTCAACTCACCGTGTCCTTGCAAGAATCCAACGCGTGGCGTTTTCTCACGGGTAATGCGCCGTAAACCGTTCATCAGGTTGTACTCTAGGTTTCGCATTCCCCCCTGAACTACTTGAGGTAATTGCTCAAGTTGGTACGGACGCCCCGTTTTGGTTCCAGGAAGCAATTGAACAACCAGTTCACGTGTTCCAGAGGATCCGCTGTATCGAATAACAGCACCGGGCCATAAGATAAGTTGGCTTTCCTGTCCTTCTTCTTTGTATTCTACGAACATTGGCAAGACACCCCTTCCTTCATTAAAGAGCAAGCGTTTGCGTTCTTCCGCATCTGCTTTTTTTCCTTCTTCCGGATTGGTGAATTTGTATTCTATTCGATCTCCTGCAATGTCCTTGAACTCTTCCAATCGATCTTCAACCATATTGCGGAAGCGCTTCAATTCAGCAGGGAGCTTTCCATCTAGGTATATTTCGATATATACAGGTCCGTTGAATGAACTATCCGCTTTTTCAAGGAAATTGATTGTCGATTCAGAAAGAGAATGTCGTTGATCGTCTGTTAGGTCAAACTTTTTATTCACGTATGAACTAATCAGGTTTACCAAGATCACACCTATAAATACAATTCCAAGTAGAATCCAATAATAGGCCTGTTTCACTATTTTGTTTTTCGATGCAGCCATAATTATTTCTTTAAGGATTTAATTACGGTAAGGGCACCGAATATGAATAGAACGTTTACACTAACAAAGTAGATGACGTCCTTCGTATTTAAGGCGCCTTCCATCATGTCGATATAATGACTGTACATTCCAATATATTGGAACGAACTATCTAGATTCCCGATAAGGTTATAGTTACCAATTAAGAAGAAACCAAGATAGAGTAGGGAGCAGAAGAATACGCCTAAAATCAACGAAACGATTTGACTGCTCGTTAAGGTGGAAGCGAAAATTCCAACGGCAATAAATGCAGATCCCAACAAGATCAGTGCGAAATAGGACGCCAGAGCCGAACCATCATCCATGATTCCAACCGGATCCCCAATGTAGTGCATGGTTAGATAGTAAACAAACGTTGGTATGAGCGTAATGATCAGTAGGGAAACACTTGCGAGATATTTGGCCAAAACAATTTTTAAGTCCGAAATGGGACGTGTGAACAACAGTTCAATTGTTCCCGTTCGTTTTTCCTCTGCGAACGATCTCATGGTAATTGCCGGAATCAGGATTAGAAAAACCCAAGGGGCAAGATTAAAAAATGGAATTAAGTCAGCCTCGGCCCCTTCTAAAAGGTTGTATCCAAAAGACCTGTCTACCCACAACATATAACCAGATACGATCTGGAAAATGAAGATGAATATATAACCGGTGATCGAACCGAGAAAGCTGCGAATTTCCTTGAAGTACAGTGCTCTCATCTAAAGCGTAGATTTTATCATGTCAAAAATAAGGTTTCCTTCGAGATGGAAGGTGGGCAAATGGTAAAGTGTGTTAATCATTTATTCATAAGAAATTGTGAATTCCTCTGTTGTTCCTCATAACGGGATTCTATCGAGCCGGTACGCTTTATACTTGAATTGTGTAGATTTGCTACTCCCGAAGCCCAAAGGTGTATGGAAAAATGATGCGCGCAATACAAAAGATGATCACAGCATTGGTAGACTTGTTCTATCCACTTTTTAAGGGTTGGATGCCTCTGAAAACATATCGTTATGCTGTTTGTGGCGGTGGCAATTTGGTGTTAGACATTGTCTTGTATTTCATTTTTTACAATTATGTTTTGCATCAGGAGGACCTTGAACTCGGATTTGTTGTGGTCAGCCCGCACATCGCAGCATTGTTTATTGTCTTCCCGATTACTTTCTCTACTGGATTCTTACTAAATAAATATATCGCATTTGGAGAGTCTAATTTGCGCGGTCGTATTCAGTTATATCGCTATGCATTGGTAGTTGTTGGGGCCATTCTGTTGAACTATTTGTTAATGAAACTCTTCGTAGATGTAATGGATTTTTGGGCAACACTTTCGAAAATCCTCGTAACGGCCATTTCTGTTGTTTATAGTTACACCTTACAGAATCGATTTACGTTTAAGGTGGTACAAGAAGAGTAGGAGGATATTGAGATTCTAACGTTGGAAGTGCACTTCGAGAGCCTTAGTTCACTTCGAGAGCCTCAGTGTACTTCCCGAATTATCTTTTTTTTAGATAATGCTGAACTTCTCTAGGCCGATCGTCATTTACTTTTCTTCAAAGCCATTAAAATATGCGGAAACGCTCCAAGCTTCTGGTTTTTGGTTAAACCAAGGTTTAATCTTTGGCCAAATCTGACCGAATTGCTCTGAATTTCTGTATTTATTCAATGATGCTTCGTTGTCCCAGTGACTATAGGTCATTACAATGTTGGGACGATCAATATCTTGATACAATTTCATTCCATAACAACCCGGAAATTCGTTAACGATGTGCTTGATGGTTTCGAAGAAATCAAGAAATTCCTGTGTACACTCTTCCTGAAATTCCAGTTTGACAATGCGTGTGATCATTAAAAAAGTGATTCTAAGGTTTCTCGAGACCCTTTTGGGGTAAATTCAATGCGAACTACATCATTTTTGTGCAACCCGAAGAGCTGTTCTGCTCCACCGGAACTTGCGTTTGCGCCGCGATTGATGGCAATCTCTAAAAATCCATTTTCGTTGAACGTGGCTACTTTTTCCCCTTGAGCTACCTCATTATACGTATTCGAAATGTGATCGATGAAATAATCCTTTCGTTTGAAATAGAGGATGAATGGGACTCCGTTACCAAATCGTTCGAATAAAGTTTGATGCACGTTTGTAATGGCGTTTCCATAACTGTCAACATGAATGACGTGTCCTTTAATTAGGTTCGTTTCTGATACCGCCATGAGCGCCAAAGCACTTTTGTATCCATTTGCCGCAACTCCGAGTTCTGAAGGTTTTTTTCCTTGCATCAAATCGATAGCTGCTTGCGCTAAAATATTTTTCGTAGGAAATTTGAAGCTGGTGGGATCTTTCATGAACGATTCAATTCTCCACATGGCTTCCGGTCGTTTTTCCTGAAGAAATGCGCCGTAGAACCCATTATCGTTACAAATAAAATACTGCCCTTCGAATTCCATTATCGTCGGGAAACTGCCGTCAGACCCGCCAAAATTGACAATGGGTTCGCTATCAACGCCAATAATGTGAATGGTTCCTTTTGGAAAATCTTTGTAACAACACATCATGTGAAATGAAGCTTCAGAAACATCGAAGGGTTTTACCGCGTGGGTAACGTCTATGATGTGCACAGAATTGACAGCGCTAAGAATCTTTCCTTTCAGAGATGCCACATAGTGGTCATTCAATCCCATATCCGATGTCAAGGTTAGAATCTGCATTCGCTCGTAGTGCTGTATTAGCGCCGAATTATTTCCTAAATTTGGAATTCGTTAATTGCGAGTAAAGGTAAAAATAAAATATTCGATTGTTAGAAAAGAAGATTGAAATTAAGGGGATCAACCCAGCAGAGTTGTTTGGGGTGAATAACAAGAAATTAAAGCACATCAAGAGCTTTTTCCCAAAACTGAAAATTGTGGCGCGCGGTAATATTTTAACCGTTGCAGGTGAAGAGGAGGTTATGACTGTTTTCGAGCAGAAAATGGAACTGATCCAATCGCATTTCCACAAGTACAACGAACTCACGGAGAATAATATTGACAATCTGATGATGGCCGATGGTTCGTCATTGGTAGCAGGTGATAATGGATCAGAGATTTTGGTGCATGGAAGTCATGGTGCGAAAATTAAGGCACAAACCTTGAATCAGAAGAAATTGGTCGAATTGGTCAATAAAAACGATATGGTTTTTGCCGTTGGGCCTGCTGGAACGGGGAAAACCTACACGGCGGTTGCTATGGCGGTTCGTGCCTTGAAAGCGAAAGAAGTAAAACGAATTATTTTAACACGTCCGGCGGTGGAGGCTGGGGAAAACCTCGGATTTTTACCGGGAGATTTGAAAGAAAAACTCGATCCCTACTTAATGCCATTGTACGATGCGCTTCGTGATATGATTCCAGCTGAGAAATTGGCCGACATGATCGAATTTGGAATTATAGAAATTGCTCCTTTGGCGTTTATGCGTGGACGTACTTTAGATAAAGCCTTCGTTATTCTTGATGAGGCGCAGAATACCTCAACTATGCAGATGAAAATGTTTTTGACACGTATGGGACGTTCAGCGAAATTCACTGTTACCGGCGATATGTCTCAAGTAGATTTACCGCGCAAGCAGAAATCCGGTTTGGCTTTTGCGCTAGATGCTTTGAACGATATAGAAGGCGTTGGCATCATCCGAATGGGACAAGCTGACGTAATGCGTCACAGTCTCGTGAAGAAGATGATTGTAGCGATGGAAGATTTAGAGGAGAAGCAGAAGTCCAAGGAGACTAAGGATTCAGATAGGAAAGATCGTTCTTGATCTCACTGTATTTGTATGGTGATACCTAAAAACAGGCTTTATGACGTTGTAGGAATATTTGATAGATCTAAATCCAATGTCAATTGATAAGGTTAATGAAATCGCTACGTTCTTCAATTCTGAGAAAATCATAAAAGGCACTTTAATTGTTCAGGAAGGGAAAACAAGTCAAAAGTCATTCTACCTAGAAGAGGGAATCGTTCGTTGCTACATTCTTGACAGAAATGGTGATGAGGTTACCACGCGATTGTTTTCGGCTCCAGAATTCTTGAATGACTATCGATCTTTCTTCAAAAGAGAAGCAAGTCAAGAAAATTACGAGGCGATTACACCATTAAAAGTTCAAACTATTAGTTGGGAAAATGTGCAGCATTGTTTTCATTCCATTCCTGATTTTCGTGAATGGGGCAGAATGATGCTAACCATGAATTATGTGAACTTGCAAGAGCACATGATTTCCTTTCACAAAGAGCAAGCACAAGAGCGTTACGAGAAGTTGGTGAAGCAAAGGCCCGAAATTATTCAACAAGTTCCATTGCAAATTATTGCTTCGTACCTTGGAATTACGAAGTACTCGTTAAGCAGAATTCGAAAAGAAATCACCTTGTAGCCAAGAAGTTGTCATAGGACAATTTAAAATCAATAACAGTAGTGTTTCTTTGAAGAAACTTTTCAATTATGACAATTACTGATGTGCCTTTATGGGTAAATGCTTCATTCGGAATCTTGTTTTTCATTGTTAATCCATTATTGTTCGGTCATTTTTTTAGCCGAGATATGCAAGCTATAGATAATGCTCTTGGGCTGAAGATTCGAAATCGCATCATATTCTTTGTTTCGATGTTTTTAGTTGCAGTGGCCATCCTTTCTGCAAAGGCCGCGTATTCTGCAAATGTTTTACCACCTCGTATTTTATTATTAGGAGCACTGCCTCTGGCAATATTGTGGATCGGTCTCTCGCAAACCAAACTAGGCAAACAAGTCTATGCATCAGTCACTTTAGAATCTCTCATCTCCATTCATTTATTCCGTTTTGTTGGAGCTTATTTCTTCTTAGCTTTTGCTTACGGAGCATTGCCTCAGCAGTTCGCATTTATTGGTGGAGGGGGCGATATTCTAACAGCTCTATTGATTTTCCTCGTGTTGTATTCTTTAAAAAAGAAGTGGAAATATGCTTTAGCAGCAGTATTTGTTTGGAATGTAATTGGATTGTTGGATATCTTGTCCGTTCTTACCAATGCGATCTATTTTACACGAATAGCAATGGATGGTAACGGAGAAGGAGTAATTCAATTCGCGAGTTTCCCCTTTAGTTGGATTCCGGCATTTGCCCCTGCATCCATTATTTTCTTGCATGTGTTAATATTTAGGAAATTGATCGAAATGAGAAAGGCAGATAAAAGTCTAAAATCAGAGCAATCTGATGTCTCGTAGTCTATTGTCTTTTTCCTACTTTTGCCCAAACTTTTTTTCATGGGCAACGCAAATACCAACAGCACTTTTCAATTCGAAGGACAAAAAGAAGTATACAACGGAAAGGTTAGAGATGTGTACACGCTCGATAACGGACTGTTAGTGATGGTCGCATCCGACCGTATTTCTGCGTTTGATCACATTTTACCGAAGGGGATTCCGCACAAAGGACAAGTATTGAATCAAGTGGCAACCATGTTTTTGGAGGCAACGCGTGATATCGTTCCCAATTGGTTAATTGGTACGCCAGACCCTTCTGTAGCTGTTGGATATGCTTGCGAACCGATTCGGGTAGAAATGGTGATACGTGGCTATATGTCAGGTCACGCGGCACGAGAGTACAAAGCTGGCAAACGCATTCTTTGCGGTGTTCCCATGCCGGAAGGGATGAAGGAAAACGACAAGTTCCCAGAGCCTATAATCACTCCGGCAACAAAGGCGGATGAAGGTCACGATGAGGATATTTCTCGTGAAGAGATATTGTCTCAAGGTATTGTTCCAGAAGATATTTATGTCAAACTAGAGGAATATACACGTGCATTGTTCCAGCGCGGAACAGAAATGGCAGCGAAGCAAGGATTGATTCTGGTCGACACGAAATACGAGTTTGGAATTCGCGACGGAGAAGTTATGTTGATTGATGAGATTCATACACCAGATTCGTCTCGTTACTTTTATGCTGAAGGTTATGAGGAACGCCAAGCGAATGACGAAGTACAAAAACAACTTTCGAAGGAGTTTGTGCGCCAATGGTTGATCGAAAACGGTTTCCAAGGTTTGGAGGGACAAACAATGCCAGAAATGCCCGATTCATTTGTCGAAGTAGTCACAGATCGTTACATTGAATTGTACGAAAAGATCACGGGAAACGCATTTGAGCGTGCTGATACCTCAAATATTGAAGGCCGCATAAAAAATAATGTTGACGCCTTTTTAAAGCAGTTAAACGATTAAGTAGAGGGGTGTACGCCAACGGCCTGTCTCTAGGTGTTTATGCCAATTTTACCGTAGTGTTAACTTTTGATTTTCTTGTTGAATTAACCGATGTTACTTGCCTATCTTTGCAGGGAATAATCAACAAACAACATGAAAAAAATCATTCAACTTTTTGCTTTCGTACTTCTTGCAGGTGTTACGCAAGCACAATGTACCGACCTTTTCTTTTCTGAATATATTGAAGGGTCTTCAAGTAACAAAGCTTTTGAAATCTACAATCCAACTCCGGCAGACATTGACCTTTCGGATTATGTGGTTTACAGATACAACAACGGCACTTTATTTCCATCAGACAGTTTGTTCCCAGCGGGAATGATTCTGGCTGGTGATGTTTTTGTGGTTGGTAATCCTTCGGCAAATGCAGCTATCTTAAGTGAAACTGACACAACGCACACCATGACGTTCTACAATGGTGACGATGCCTTGTATCTTGTTAAAATCAGTACAGGTGACACATTGGATGTGATTGGAGAGATTG
>JADFAL010000007.1:43817-168139 GCA_015665275.1 Flavobacteriales bacterium
CTGGATGGCCTGTTGGATCAGGAGCTACGAACAACTTCACACTTATCCGTATGATGAACGTTCAGCAAGGATCAACTTTCTGGGCTTTAGGTCAAACACAATGGGATGTTTTTCCAATCGATATGACGGATTCATTGGGAGCACATACCATGATTGCTTGTGGGGCACCTTGTACTCCAACCTCGTCTGCAATTTCAGCAGAAGACTGTGATACATACACTGCGCCAGATGGTATGGTATACACTTCTTCAGGAATTTACACGGCAATTATTCCGAACTCACAAGGATGTGATAGTACGATTACTGTGGATTTGACTATTAATACGGCAACCACTGCTACTCTTACAGAGGTTGCATGTGATTCATTTGCATTGAACGGAACTACCTACAATTTCTCAGGTACATACACTCAAATACTTTCAAATGCTGTAGGATGTGATAGTATTATTACCTTAAACCTTGACATTACAGCAACGCCATCAGCGCCAGTTATTTCAGGAACATTGAATTACTGTGATGGTGATACACCGACGGCATTGACAGTTGCAGGATCAGGAGCTACAGATTCACTTATTATTTCAGGTGTTATGGATGCAACGCTAACAGGAGGTCTTCCAAAGGTGGTTGAGTTCTACGCAATCGAAGATATTTCTGATTTAAGTGCTTACGGATTTGGATCGGCTAATAACGGAGGTGGAACTGACGGAGAAGAATACACATTCCCAGCAGTTTCTGTAACAGCAGGAACATATATTCATGTCGCTACGGATTCAACTAATTTCAACGCATTCCTAGGGTTCTTCCCTGATTACAATGGAGGATCTGCAGCCACCATAAATGGTGATGATGCTATTGAGTTGTTCCACAACGGAGCAGTAATCGATGTGTTTGGTGATATCAATACAGATGGAACGGGTCAGCCTTGGGAATACCTTGATGGATGGGCGTACCGCAAAGACAATGCTGTTCCAAACGGAGGAAACTTTATTATTGGTGAATGGGATTTTTCAGGAATCAATGCACTGGACAATCAGCCGACAAATGCTGGGGCACCAAACCCTTTCCCGGTTGAGACATACACATACACGCCACAGAACGCTACCGTTACTTGGTACGACGATGCTGGATTGACAAATATGGTCGGAACAGGAAGCTCATATACACCTGGAATTACTTCAGGTAACATTTCTTACTACGTAACAGCTTCAAATACTGGAGGGGCAACATGTGCTGGTGCAGCAACACAGGTTGATGTATCGTTCAATGCGCCACCAGCCGTATTGGCAAACGCTTCGGCAACTGCTGTCTGTGAAGGAGAGAATGTTACATTGACAGGGTCAGGAGCAGATACATACCAATGGGATAACGGAGTTGTGGATAACGTTGCGTTTGCAGCGACAGCAACAACGACGTACGAAGTTATTGGTACAGATCAGTTCGGTTGTACTGCAACGGATTCAGTTGAAATTACAGTAACTGCAGCTCCGGCTACAACGTTGGCTGCTCAGCCTACCGTTTGTGATTCTGATGTAGCATTTACGCTTTCAGGAGGAACTCCAGCGGGAGGAACGTACTCGGGGACAGGGGTTTCGAACGGAGACTTTGACCCATCTGTTTCTGGAGCTGGAACATTCACAATTATCTACTCATACACTGATAGTATTTCTGGATGTACTGGAACTTCAACGGCTGATTTGATCGTAAACGATTGTGCAAGCATCGCAGAACTTGAAGCAGAAGGAATTCTTGTGTACCCGAGTCCAACAACGGATGTATTGAATGTTCAATCTATTTCGGACATCAAAACGATTGAAGTTGTTGATTTGTCAGGAATGATTGTTGTCAATGGAACTGAAAATTCGGTTTCAGTTGCAAATCTTGCAGCAGGAATGTATGTTATTAACGTAACTACAGAGACAGGAATGTTCACTAAGACTTTCGTTAAGAAATAATAGAAACAACCTACTAGATAATAGCCCTGGCCTCCGAAAGGAGTGTCAGGGTTTTTTTATGCCTTAGCGCTGTGCATTCTCAATAAAACCGTAGGAGAATCCTTCTTGCACAGACCTTAACGAATGTTAAAATATCCTAAACCCAAATTCACTCCGTTTGAAGCCAATTAGGTTGTATCTTTGTGTTCGAAATTCTACATATATGGAACGAATCGCACAGGAGTTTTTTTCAATGCGCATGATGGTTGTTGCGCTGTTTGTATTTCTTGTCTCAATTGGACTGGCAACATTTGCAGAAACCGTATATGATACACAAACGGCCAGATTGCTGATATATGATGCTCAATGGTTCATGGTGTTGTTGCTGTATTTGTGTGCCGGATTGGTTGCAAATATTTTCAGACACCGAATGTTTCGTGCAGAGAAAATTTCCATCCTGACATTTCACCTGGCTTTTATCGTAATGATTATTGGGGCTGCAGCAACACGTTTCTATGGCTTCGATGGAATTATGAAAATTCGTGAGAATGGGACGGCAAACTTTATGTACAGTTCTGATCCGTATTTGATCGTTGAGGTGTACGATGGAGAAGATGAGTCTTTTTGGGAGAAGAAATTGCTAATGTCAGAGGCATTCGATCCAACGTTCACGGAAGAGGTTCCACTTCTGAGTAATAAGAACAACAATATTAAGCAGAATGTGACTCTGGAATGCGTTGGTTTTGAAAAGAACATGGTCGATTCTTTAGTTACGCGAAAAGACATTAAAGAAACGGCACTTGGTTTCGCGATAACCAGTACAGAGGCAGAATTCGTAACGGAAGGTAGCGTAAAGATGCTCGGGCAGCTTCCATTGTCTTATGAAGTGGAGAATCCAGTTCCAGGAATTCATGTGTGGAAAGCCGGGAACAAGTTCAAAATGAAATCGAGTCTTGGACTCAGGTCATTGGCAATGACAGAACTAATTGCGCTCCGACAAAGTGGCGAATCTCCAGCAGATTCACTGTTCGATGTAGTAATGCCTGATTCCATTATCACACTGGAAATGTCAAAATTGTACAATGTTCAAGGCCAGCAATTTGTGCTCAAAGAAATAAAGAAAAATACGGGAAGGAAGTTGATCAAATCTCCGATCAAAGATGCGGCGCCAGATTACTTGCACATTAGACTTCGAAGTAAAGGCAAAGTAAGTGAGGTATACAAGATTCCCGGAGGGTTCAAGCGAGTAGCCGAAGCGTACGAAGAACGTATTAAGTTTGCCGGTCTCAACTTTGTGATTGGTTATGGATCAAAACGAATTGGGATGCCGTTCAAAGTGAAGTGTGTGGATTTCCGTTTGGAACGATATCCAAGTTCAAACCAACCCTCTTCGTACGAAAGCGATTTGATTATCATTGATTCCATTGCTCCGAACAATATCAAGAAGATCAAAAAGAACCTCTTCATGAACCGCGTAGTGGATTACAAAGGATATCGTCTTTTCCAATCTTCCTATGACCAAGATGAAAAAGGAACAATCCTAAGTGTAAATAACGATTGGTGGGGAACCAATATTTCGTATCTCGGGTATTTATTGATGGGGCTAGGGATGGTCTTGGCCTTGATCGCACCCGAAGGAAGAACAAGAGAATTGATTCGAAAAATTAAGAAGTTAGAAGAGAAACGAAGCAACTTGAGCACCATTGCACTTTTAATAGCATTATCCGTAGGTTTCTCTGCTTCTGCACAAGAACCGCAGGTAGATTCTTCAACTCAGGAGGTTGCAGAGGACCATACTGGTCATGATCATGCGGAAGGCGATCATTCCGGTCACGATCATGCTTCACATGCACAGACACCGCCACCAGCTCAGGAACAACATGAGTTTGTAAAACCACCGAAGCCATCAAAAATGTACATCATGTCTGAAGAGCATTCAGACGAGTTGGCTTCTCTTCTGGTACATAGCGAAATACACAAACGTCACATGCCGTTGCATACCTTGTGTGAACAATTGCTTCGAAAAATTCACCGAAATAATACATACAAAGGACATAATTCTGTTCAGGTAATTATTGGAATGCATATGAATCCATCCTTTTGGACACATGAGCAGCTGATTTATGTCTCGAGCAAGGGAGATTTGCGCAAGAAATTAGGTGTGAAGAAGTATGCTTCCTACTGGGATCTTTTCGATGAAAAAGGAGACTTTAAATTGGAGTCTGAGCTTGAGAAGGCAAACCGTAAACGTGAAGTCGATCGTAGCGAAGAAGAAAAGCAACTCATCAAACTAGTCGAGAAATACGAGATTTTCTTGAATATCATGTCCGAAGACTGGAGGTATCTGCGCATTCTACCAAAGGTGGGAGATGACAATGTAGAACGCTGGACGACAATTATTTCTTTTACCAAAGAAACAGAAGAGTACAAGGTAATGTTCAATTATTTCGGTTCACTCGACGCTGCCACTCGAGGAAAAGTTGATTATGGAATAGTATCTGACAATCTAAATAAGTTGAAAGCGCTTCAGCGCTCAAAATCAAAGTTGGATCTTCCTTCGGAATCAGTTGTGAACATGGAAATCACATACAACAAAATGGAGGTGGTGAAACGGGCGTATCAATTGTACGGTTTGATTGGGTTTTTCCTACTGATATTCTTCATGATTGGGCAACTATCACGTGGAGGAATTGCACCGAAATGGGTGAGAATTGGACAGACCGGTGCCCTAACAGGCGCTATTTTGACAACAATGTACCTTGGTTCCGGATTGGTTTTTCGTGCACTTATCGCCGGTCACGTGCCATGGAGTGATGGATACGAAGCTTTGCTCTTCATCTCTTTGGTAACCGTAGTTATTGGATTGTTACTCTACCGCAAGAACAAAGTGATTTTGGCAGCGGCCTGTATTCTCGCTTTCTTCTTATTGTTTGTAAGCAGTTTGAATATTCTAGATCCAGAGATTACGAAATTACAGCCCGTATTAAAATCGTATTGGTTGAAAATTCATGTAGCCATAATCACGGGAAGTTACGCACCACTAGGAATTGGAGCGATGCTCGGTCTTATCAATATGATATTGTACATCGTTAGAAACGAAGGCAACAAGGAGCGTTTGAACCTTACGATAAAGCAATTAACGTACAGAACGGAGATCGTAATAACTATCGGTTTGGTGATGTTGACCATCGGAACCTTCCTTGGAGGTGTTTGGGCGAATGAGTCTTGGGGACGCTACTGGGCTTGGGATCCAAAGGAAACATGGGCTTTGGTAGCCATTCTTGCCTATGCAATCTTATTGCACTTGCGTTTCATTCCAGGAGTCAAAGACGGATTTACGTTCAACGCTGTATCTCTCTGGGCTTACGCAACAATTCTATTCACATTCTTCGGAGTTAACTTTTACTTAGTAGGGCTTCATTCATATGCGAACGGAGAAGGCTTGGCAGAATTTCCAACATGGTTGAGCGCAGTGGGTGCCGGATTCTATCTGTTTACAGAATATGCCTCCTTTAAGAATCAGATCTACAAAAGTAAGGGTGAAAGCATTCCGACCATATTTTTTACACGTAAATTGACCATTCTTGGTTCGTTGATTGTTCTTGTAGCCATCATGATGATGATCTTCAAGATCTCACCTATTGCAACCGTAGCAACTAACACTGGATACATTTTGGCGTTGATTGTAGTTGCAACAGGAGTTCAATATCTATTGGGTGGGAGAAAGGCAAATACCAATTCGACCGAAATTCTAGACTGATGAAGAAGTTGGACATACTCGCTTTCGCAGCGCATCCGGACGATGTAGAACTCGCATGCTCGGGAACGGTAATCAAGCATATTGATGCTGGACTCAAAGTTGGAATCGTTGACTTAACGCAAGGTGAAATGGGCTCCCGTGGAACCATTGATACGCGTTACGAAGAGGCGGCAAATGCATCGGAGATTATGGGCGTAACCGAGCGCGTAAATCTTAAGATGGCTGATGGATTATTTCAAATTAACGAAGACAGCAAGCGATTAATCGTGGAACAAATTCGTCGATATCGACCGGAGATTGTTTTGGCAAATGCAATTGACGATCGCCATCCCGATCACGGACGTGCATCCAAGTTAGTATCCGAGGCATGTTTCTTAGCAGGATTGGTTCAGTTTGAAACAGAGTGGGAGGGAACGAAGCAAGAACATTTTCGCCCGAAAGCGGTCTACCATTATATTCAGGATCGCTATATCAAGCCTGATTTTGTGATAGACGTGACTGGGGTTGCTGAACGAAAGATGGAAGCAATCAAAGCGTACAAGACGCAATTTTTCCAGCCCGACCAGGATGGACCCAAAACACCGATTTCAGGTGCGGATTTCATGGATTTCATCTGGGCACGGATGCGCGAGATGGGACGTCAGGCCGGATTTAGTTGTGGGGAAGGATTCACCGTAGAGCGATTTCCCGGTGTTAATTTATTAACGGACTTGAAATAATTCCACACGTCTTGTTAACATCATGTTAACGCTTACTTCTGGTTAAAAGGCAACACATCCCTTAGTTTTGCGTCAGTATAGTGACGACTGACGAGATTATGCAAAAACTATGAGAACGACCTTATTTCTCCTTTTCTTCATGTGCCTGATAAATGCAAATGCACAGTTACCATGCTTTAATTCAAATACGATTTTCTTTGAAGATTTTGAAGGCGGAAGTCCTGTTCAGGGAGCGGTTACTTCAAATATCTATGGAGGAGGAACTTATAACGGCGCAAATTACATTCTCAGCGGGAACTTGCACGGCTGGTTCAATGTTATCAATGGACTTGGCAATGTTGATGTATACGACAATCTTATTCCAGGTTTCTGTGTTGGATTACCAACCGAAGTTTCATTCTGGACACGTCAATCGTTTGGCGTTACGAACGTGACGTTTAGCGTGGAGGACAATACCGGGACTATACTAGCGAGCCAAACCTTAAATCTTACAAATACCTACCAGCAAATCTTCTTCAACTTTACGGCAACAACAGCCGACCTTCGATTCATCATCCATTGCAATTCTACCGGTGGAAATGGCGTGGATATTTGTGTAGAAGATATCTTGATGACACAATGCCCACCGGCTGGCGAAACGTTAGTCTATTCTGATTGCAACAATACAGGAACGGTAGATTTACATTCTTTATTCTCTGTTGCTGTTGGTACAACGGGAACATGGTCTGGGCCTTCTGTCCTTGCCAACGGATATCTCGGGACGTTTGATCCTTCGGTCAATGCAAATGGAGTGTACAGCTATTCTGAGGGAACTGGATGTAGCGCTACAGTTTCGACTGCAGAAGTGAATTTCCCTGGAACCATCGATCTTGGTCCTGATACAACGGTTTGCGCCGGAGCCGCTGTGAATTTGGACGCTGGAGCTGGATTTGATAGTTATTCGTGGTCAAATGGAGCTACAACACAATCGATTAATGTATTGGCGCCGGGAACCTACAGTTTAGACGCTTCCGTGCAAATGGGAAATGTTATTCAGAACGGTGACTTTGAGGGAGGTCTAACAAATTCTGCAAATAATTTCACAACGGCGTATGTTCCTGGAACTGGTGGGGCATGGGGCTTGCTTTCAGCCCCTGGTCAGTATGCCATTTCAACCAGCCCTAATTTGGTTCATAACAATTTTGTTTTTTGCGGCGATCATACAACAGGAACTGGAAATATGTTCATCGCAAATGGATCTTCAACAGCCGGGACAGTGGTATGGAGCCAAACCGTTACTGTTTCCGCTACAACAGATTATTTATTCTCGTTCTGGGCAACGAATGTGGTAAACGATCCCAATACATCCGATTTGCAACTGTACATCAATGGTGTAGCAATTGGTCCGGTGAATTCTACGACTCCATTTGGATGTAACTGGCAGCAAAGCAGCGATATTTGGAATTCAGGCGGCGCTACGTCGGCTGTTCTTGAAATTGTCAATCAAAGTACGGCTGCAGGAGGAAATGATTTCGCTTTGGACGACATTTCATTCGGTCCCATTTGTATTGTATCAGACGCTATTGTCGTGAACCATCAAACGCCTGCACAGACGACAACCGTTGTCGATCTTTCCTGTCAAGGAGCTGCCGATGCTGAAATTCACATAGATAATGCTTTAGCGATTGAATACAGTTCGGATAATGGAGCTACCTGGCAAGTAGATTCTTTCTTTCTGAATTTACCAGCGGGAACCTACGATATTTGTTCTCGAACTGCACTTGGATGTGATGTTTGTGAAACGGTAACCATTGTGGATCCTGCCCCAGTAACTGTTGCCGTAAGCCCAGATGTCACAATTTGTCAAAATGGAAGTACAGTGATAACAGCAACGGGATCAGGCGGAAACACTTTTGATTATCATTGGGACTTCACTGCGGACTTATCTGCAAATCAAACGGTTTCTCCAGCGCCAACAACAGGTCAAACAACGATAAGTTATACGGTATACGCGGAAAATGAAAATGGATGTATTTCCGCACCTGAAATTATCAACGTAACCGTATTAGCGCCTTTATCAGCAACGATTACTCCAGCGCAGAGCATTTGTCCAGGAGAATCAGCAACTATTGCAGTCGTTGTTTCAGGAGGAGATGGAGGGCCTTACGCGTATGTTTGGGATTCTGGACAATCTACCGATCAAATTACGGTGTCTCCTACAGATACAACTATCTATACCGTTGTTATTGATGACGCTTGTGAGACAACTCCCATTACTTTGTCAATCGTTGTAAACGTAGCTCCAGAACCCGTTCCTTCCTATGAGATTATTAGTCCATTGCAATGTGAGCCTGGTATTTTCGAGATAGTTAATACTACAGATCCGAATTTGACAGATGCTATTGTTTGGACCATCAACGGAACGGAAATATTTATCAATCAGGAAACCATTATCACGCAAGCGTACAATGCCGGGTCGTATGATTTGGAAATGACCGTGACCTCTCCGGAGGGATGTGTTGGAACGGCAATTTTTCCCGCAGCTTTGTATGTAGCACCAGCCCCAGTTGCAAATTTCATGTACAGTCCGAATCCACCAACGATGTTCAATACACAGGTACTATTCAACAATAATTCGGTTGGTGCCACTTCGTATGAATGGACTTTCGAACAAGGATCACCAGCGGTTTCTACTATGGAAAATCCAACTACATTGTTCCCTGATGGACAGGTTGGATTGTACGAGACAACTTTGGTTGCCATTTCTGATTTGGGTTGCACAGACACCACGACTGTTGATATTCAGGTTTATCCAGAAGTAATTTTATATGCTCCAAACACCTTTACTCCTGATGGAGATGAATTCAATCAAAGCTGGCACGTATTTATTGAAGGTGTTGATACCTACGATTTTCAATTGACTGTATTCAACCGATGGGGGCAAATTATTTGGGAAACAAACGATCCGAATATTGGGTGGGATGCTACGTATAATGGACGCATGGTTCAGGATGGAACTTACACCTGGTTCATTACAACACGCGATATTCTCAACGATAACAAGTACGAGTTTAACGGTCACGTAAATGTGATTCGATAAAAAAAGCCCGACCCTTTACGAGTCGAGCTTTCCATTTATCTCTCAGGTTAAAACCTGTAGTTCAGTTTTGCTTGAATTCCAGTTGCCATTGATTGCGTTCTAAACAAATTGCTCGGAACTTTTTCTCGTCCTTCGAACAAATTGACAACACCAGATTGTACTCTTGCATTAACTCCTACTCGGAAGCTTTCTCCTATTTGAACAGAGGCACCCGCCGTAAGAACTCCTCCTACATCGAAATTTCTGTAAGAAAATTCAGAGTAGTATGAATTTGATTGATTGGAAGAGATTGTTGAATTGGTGAGAATGGACCCAAAGACTCCTCCACCCAGATTTAATTCAGGTCGAAGTTTCTTCGCTGATTTGAAAATAGGGGCAAGACGCTCATATTGCAAAGCGGCAGTTACGTAATTTAAGGAAGTTGTTACTTCTTCTGAATTAAGTGAAGCCATCTGCGATTTTGTATCACTGAACAAAAGATCAGTAGTAAGTACATTCTTATTAAACCTTCGTGACCCTGAAATTCCCCAGGCAACATCCAAGTTGTTCGAGGTTACGGCATCCTCTCTAAACGAAAGCGGGTTCAACAATTCTGAAGATCCAACAATAAATGTTGGTCCAACGAACCAGTTTTTCTGAGTTTCTTGCGTGTTTTCAGAAGGTTCAGCATAACGAATGGATTCCGTTGTTCTTTGAACAAGATCATTTTCATACGGCAATTCCACTGCTATTTCTCCCGTTGGAAGTGATGCTAAGAAGGTTAGATCGAATTCTGTTTGGATTGGTTGGGTAGCTACCGCGTTATTCTGAGTGCTATTGATACTAACAGCCGGTGTTACAATAATAGTAGAATTGTTAGTCCTTAAAGGGTTAGAAGTGAGATTTTGAATCTCCTGAATTGCCGGTATTGATGCAGCTTCATTTATCAGGTTTTCAACATTCGAAACTTGGGTATTTGAAGCAACTGCGAGGTTAGGGGTAACGGGCTCAGAGATGAAAGTTGTATTGTTTGAAACATTGGAGATCCACATTGGAATCAATGCTAAACCTGCAATCAATGAAGCAGTTCTGAGATAGAAATTGCGTTGGTATTTTTTTACGTTTCGCTGAATTTCCAATTTTTCTTCAATGGCCTCCCAACCTCGGTTACCATTTTCAGATTGCATTCCATCAAAGTTCGATTGGTACCAATGCTTTGGCCAATCCTCCATGCTCTTCTCGATGTTTTCCCAGGCTTCGTGCGGAGGGATGACATTGAGCTCTTTCGCCTTGTCTTTATACCACTTTCCTACCGAATCCTTCATATCGATCGATTTCATCGTCTCCAAGATTTTCAAGGAGCAATTTTCGTAAATACTTTTTCGCTTTGAACAACTGAGATTTAGAGGTGCCCTCCGTGATCTCTAATTTCGAAGCAATTTCTTTGTGTGTATATCCTTCCAGGTAGAACAAGTTCAAAACAAGCGCATATCCATCAGGAAGCAATGCTATAATCTTCAGGAATTCATCACGATCGTAAATCGTTTCTTCCTCCTGTTCTTCTTGATGACGGTGCTGCGCCTTTTCCGTCTCTATCTCTGTTAGTTCCAATTTGTTTTTAGACCAATTATCAGATCGATAGTGATCCACGCAATTGTGCACAATGACAGTTCGAATCCAACCACCCAATGAACTTTGTTCTTTAAACTTAAAGAGGTGAACTTTCTGGAAAACCTTCAAAAACCCTTCCTGCAACAAGTCGTTTGCTCCGTCATAATCTGTGGAATACATCAGGCACACTTTGAACATATCACTCGCGTAAAGGTCGTACAACTCCTTTTGAGCAGCTGGCTTGCCTTTTCGACAATCTTTGAGTAATATTTTCTGTTCTCTTTCTGTCATTTATTGCAGTTGTACAACAAAAGATTCTCCGACTTTATTGTTAATTGCGTTGTAAATGTTCGTGTTGTTTAATGCGTCTACCTGTATTGTTTGTGATCCATTATTATTGGTTACAGCGGCAGCATTCCAAAGTCCTGGAATTAAATTAGAAAACAAGATCTCCGTATCCAAGGTTATTGCAATCGTTTTTTGAGAATCTTCTTCAATCAAAATCGTGTTGGAGCCATCCGAATCTGTTAATAGTGTGATGATGTCTTGGTCAATTTCCAATGCGATTACTACATCGTAGGTATTTCCATTTGCTAGGTCATAGGTTCCTGAAATATTCACCGATGGCGATCCATTCGATTCAATAGTTGTAGAAAAAGACATTTGCGTATACGTCCCAATGGGTAAATCGAATGGTTTCACGGATGTAGCGTGAAGAAAATCTGTACTTGCGTTGTCTGCCAAGACGATATCAATGGGATTACTTTGAATACGATCACCAGCGATACGTATATCGGATAAATCAATTCGGATTTCATCCATTACAAATTGTTTTCCGGCTATTGTGATTTCATCAGTACTGGCCTTGAATTGTACCTGCGATTGAATGGTAACATTCCAGTCCTGTTTCTTGCAGCCAAATAATATCGTGGCCACAATGAAAAGGGAAAATAAAGTTAGAGTGTTCGTTCGCATAGTTTGTCTTATTGTAATACTAGCCTAACGTAAAGATAAGGTAAAAAGGTTGCCTCAATTCTGATCAACCCCTAGAAGTTAGGAAAGCCGTTGGAATTCCAACGGCTTTCGACTACTAACTATACCAGATAAATTTGAGTAACCTAACCTTTACTCCGGCGTCTTCAATATTTTTGTTTGGTGCTTCTTTAATGAGTCATTCGGCAATAAACCACAGGAACTCCAATAACTTCCGGATTAGAAGTCTAGCGGTGTTCCTGTTGCTTCCTCAATTGTAGTAGTAGTTGGTTGAGTGGAGCGAGGCTATTGCTTTAAAAGATCTTGTTAGTTGCATCAATTTTTATCGTCAATTTTAGTATTCAAATACTTAATTACATTTCTCGCTGACGAAGTTTGTTAGCGAGTCACACTGCGTCAACGGGATGAAAAAAAGAAAGGTTGCCTAGAAAAAATCAGTTTTTTTTATAGGGTGAACTAAATCAGTTTAGTACTCGGTTTTTTGTGTGAAAAAAATATTTTTCTTTGTGAAATATGTAGAATTGAACAAATTCTACCACGTTTTAAGGTTTTTTCTTGAAGAATTTAGCCAATTTCTTCAATGGTAAGTGGGCCGTTCATTTGAACTACCTCACCTGCAGATTTATTGAGAATTTTTTGTCCCAACGGACTGCCTGCCGTAATGCAAAAAACCGACGCATTCTTAACTTTGATTTGACCGATGCCGACAGATACAAAGAAATAGCCGCGATTGGTCTTGACTAGACTTCCAAACGCAATCTGAGTGAATTCTTTCTTCGGATCAATTTGTCTAAAGCCATCAAGTGTTTTCCCGGTTTCTGCCAATTGACGCGATAACTTCTCTTGCTCCAATTGAGCCATCGCT
The DNA here is from genome assembly GCA_015665275.1 of Flavobacteriales bacterium. Taxonomy (GTDB): domain Bacteria; phylum Bacteroidota; class Bacteroidia; order Flavobacteriales_D; family Crocinitomicaceae; genus UBA4466. The sequence goes on from JADFAL010000007.1 coordinate 56,755, forward strand.
CGTCCTGTCTCGTGTTTGTCGCCTGCGGAACTTTTTGTTTCGGAAAGCAGAGCTTCGTGCAAAGCATCGAATTCACTCTGGATTCCCGCTAGTTTGGAAGTAACCATGGCGATTGCCGAAGAAAGCACTAGTTCCTTATCCAACATACTTCGAGATGATTTGATCCCATTCGTTCAGAATAGTGTAAGAATGAAAGCGCTCTCCGAAGGTTGCTATTTCTTGGTGGTTGAATTCGTGTCCTTGAATGACCTTCTTCAATCCTTCCTTCAATGATTCTGGATCTTTCTTTTCTACCAATATTTTCGCTGAATCTGGAATTTCTGGTGCGATACCAACTTCCGTGGTAACAATTGGAGTTCCTGTCGATAGAGCCTCTGCCAGAACGATGGAAAAGGTCTCGTAGTCTGAGTTCAGTACAAATGCATCTGCCTGATGATAAAATTGGGGAATGTCCTTCCAATCTTGAGGTCCAACAAAAGTAATTACGTCATCCACCACTCGTTCTTTTGAATACTGCGTCCATTCGGAAGCGTCTTCATCCGAAACAATGGTCAAATGGAACGACTGTCCTTCGTCTTTCAATGATTTACAGGCATCAATGATTCCCACCGGATTTTTAGTATTCGCATCTAAGGTGGAAATATGTAAGAACTGGGTCGTCTCTGATTTGGATTTCTTCTTGAAAGTGAATATTGATTCATCTACGTGATTGCCAATAACTTTAATCGTGTCTGAAGAAATGTAGCGCTGCATGTCATAACGCAATGTATCTGATACCGCAACAATTTCAGAAGCTCGTAAAACCATACTTCTTCGAATCAAGCGCTCTCTTGGGCTCCATCTGCGTCGTTTGTCTCTTCGAAAATAAGAACCGTGTTCCACCCAAATAAGTGGACATTTCAAAACACGCAGGGCATGCAGAAACATCCAGCCGTGGGGGAGAAGAACATGCCCAATAATGAGGTCTACGCTCTCCAATTCTTTCAATGCATCAGAGTATACCCGAGATCGATTTCCGAAACGTGACAGCTTACTTCCTTGGGGATATTTGGCCTGAATTTCTTTGACGTCGCCATCTTCAATAATAGAAATGTTGTTCTTTTCAGAAGTTTCGCAACAAATAAGATTGATTACTGAAACGCGGTACTTCCTTGACAGCAATTGTGCATGTCTTCGTACAAAATTTCCCAAAAAGGGGCTTTTGTCATTTGGGTACCAGGAAGATACGATCAGTATGTGTGGTGCGGCTTCAGGCATAAGCACCAAAATACGAAATTAGACCAAGGTTTTCTCGTAACAAGACTTAACTTGTTCCAAAGCGAAGTCGATTTCTTCTTTTGTGGTATATCTAGAAAAGGAGAACCGGGCATTAGGACGTGTCATATCTGCATTAATTCCTTTCAATACATGCGAACCAGTTGAAGCTCCCGAAGAGCAAGCACTTCCGCCGGAAACTGCAACGCCTTTCAAGTCCAGCGTAAACAAAAGCATGCTGGATTTCTCATTTGCAGGGAAGCAAACATTCAATACTGTATATAATGAGCGTTCTGGGTCTGTTTCACCGTGAAATTGCACGTCATCGAAGTATTCCTTCAATTGTTCAATCATGTACGTTTTAATTCCTTGCACGTGCACTTGGTGCTCTTCCATGTCTTCATGAGCCAAATCCATTGCTTTCGCGAGTCCTAAAATTCCGGAGGTGTTTTCTGTACCTCCTCGGAATCCGCGCTCTTGCGCACCTCCATGAATCAGAGGTTCTACATGCACGTTTCTATTTACGTAAAGGAATCCCACACCTTTTGGTCCATGGAATTTATGAGCAGCGCAGGTAACGAAATCGATATCTAAATCTTGCAGGTCGAAGCGGTAATGCCCCATTGTTTGCACTGTATCGGAATGGAAATATGCATTGTATTTACGACAAATGGTGCTTACTGCTCGCAAATCCATCTTCGTTCCGATTTCATTGTTTGCGTGCATTAAGGAAACCAATGTTTTCTCATTCGATTGAAGCAGTTCTTCTAAGTGGGCGAGATCTACGTGTCCTTTGTTGCAAACGTGTACACGTGAAACTTTGACCTTATTTGATAGTGCATCTGCGGTATGACCTACTGCGTGATGCTCTAGTTCTGATGTAATGATATGGGTTACGCCCAGTTGACTGATGGCGGATTGCAAAGCCATGTTGTCCGCTTCTGTTCCTCCAGAAGTGAATATCAGTTCGGATGGCTGGCAATTGAGGTGCTTAGCAATTGAACGCCGCGAGGTCTCCAATAGTGCTTTCACTTGCCTTCCATAACTATGACTGGAAGATGGATTTCCAAAACAATCTCTCAACGTGGTGATCATCACGTCTACAACTTCAGGAGCGACAGGTGTAGTCGCAGCGTTGTCTAAATAAACTGCCATAATCGTTCATAACTTTGGGCGCGAATGTAAATAGAATTCACGAAATTTCTTTGCCTAAAATATGGCGCATTGTTTCCTTTCCAACGGGCGCTTTTTTTAGGTTTTCCATTAAAAATACGGATTTATCAATTCTTTTTTGACTTGATTTCAACTGTGTCACGACGTAGATTACTGCTCGCTGAAGTCCCATGGTTAGGTATTCGAAGCGTTTTTTTGCATAATCGTCTTGATTTAAAAGTTCTTCAAATTCTTCTGGAACATCCATCCCATATTTCGAGGTATCCTTTTTTAGATGAACCGAAACGGTGTCTCCAAGATCTACGCCTAACTCTTTCATTCTGGCTTTGGAAAACGTAATGTAAGCTGTTCTATTTCCCAGACTCACCGACCCTGCCTTCCATGAAACTTGTTCGTTTATGGTAATTTGAAATCGTTGATTGAACAAAGAGCCTGAATCTTCCTGCGTATAATGTTGCTCCAAAACATCTTCAGAAATAGAAACATAATGCATTTTCAATTTCTCGAGATATTCAATTTTTGAATTAAAAGGTGGTGCCATGGTTTTGCGTTAGGAATGCCCTTTTGTTGGACTCCTAAACGAATGTAAGAAAATTGGCCTATTGAGAAGGGAGCTACTTAAGACCCTTTTTCGTATCTTGAATTCGTAATCACCTTATAACCTATTATCATGAAGAAAAAGCATTTTCAATTAATTCTGTTAGCACTTCCTATGTGCGCCCTACTTGTTTTTACCGGATGTTCAAGTGATGAAACCGGAGGTAATGACGATGAGACGAAAACGGAGGAAGAGAAGCCGAAAGAGCCTCTGGCGGATCGTGATCCGCAGGTAAAGGAATATTTCAAGGTATTGAATGAGGTAATCAATGAGTACCTAACGGTAAGTGAAACTACTTTGGGAATTGTAGAGAAGTTGGACGAAGGTGAGTTGAACCTGATTGATGCGGCTTCCGCTACAGCACAGTTATTGGAATCTATGGATGCCATTCAAGAATTGGAAGAATCTTTGGAACAACAAGGAACGATTAAAGAGAATATTGAGAAAAACTTGAATGCTAAGGATATTATGGAGTTCACAGAGATGTATACGGAGTCTCTGTCACGAATGGATTCAATTACGAAGCGACTGGAGGAGGTTGATGTAACTTCGTATTTGGAGAACGCAGATTTTTTCTAGATGATTGTTAGTCTAGGAAGCAAGCGAACCCATTATACTAATTAGCCAATTGGCTAATTAGTATAATGGGTGATACTTGTGAGAACAAATTTATTCTCGTACCTTAAGTAGTTATCATTGAATATTTGCCCATCAATTCCTCTATTTACGGAAGGATTAATCCTAATGTTATAAGAGCGGTACTATCTTCTGTTTGTTGAATAAATGAAATCAAACGGCGACTCAATAAAACTGTCCTTTTAAGAGTTTACAGCATTTCAGTTGAAATATTTCTGAAGTCAAGCGTTTAAAGTAATAGATACCATTGCTTATGTACTTACGCTCGCTTCTCATTCTGTTCTTTTTCTATTCCGTTGTAACAAGTTTTTCCCAAAAAGAAAGTTTCACTTTTGCTGTCGACGATGTCTCTCAGCCGTCAACGAAGTTGAATGAAACCACGTTCGAGGTATTTGCCGAGAACCGATTCTCCAGACAGATATACACATTTCCCGAGGAATTAGAAGGCAAGAATGTTGTGGCTCACTTTGGCAATGGATTCTTAAAAACAATAGACTTCGCTTACAAAGATCATCGCCCGTTACAGCTTTCGCCTGATGATATTTGGTTGGTTATTTGTCAAAGTTTTGCGGAACACGTTGCAGCTAATCCAGATAGTTTGGAGTATCTCCTTCTAACAAAGGATCACCCGGAATCAATTACAATTCGTAATGATAGCTTAACACAATCAGATGCGGAACAATGGAGTAATGTAATGGCATCTTTCAATAAGGAGATTGACAAAATTTCCACAGACGCATTTAAAGATCTTATTCTTCAGGATTTCAGCACTACGACTCCATCGATTAGGACAGTGTATCAGGCTACACAAATGGATGTTGTTTCTCATTATGTAGGGTTAAATGTTGTTACTATGTGTGGCTTCCCTTAGATTACCTTGTTGGGTACGCCGGAAGATTGGAAAAAGATTTACGATCAATTGGATGCGTTTTCAAAATTTGGGCTTTCGCATTGGGTCAAGGAGTTAAAGCCGGTCTTGCACGAATTTGTTTTAGCGATTGAAGGATCTCCGAAGATTGAATTCTGGCAATCCTTTTACAAGTCTGCAGAAGTTTATGACGTTGACGTTATTTCTGGGTGGATCTTAAAATTCTACCCGTATTTGCGCGAAACTGTGGGAGGAGTGGACAAATTCAAACCGAATCCATACTTGGTAGGAAAGGATTATTTGTTGTCCGAAATAGGCGATGAAAGCTTGTCTAAAGGGAGAAGACAATGTAAAATTGAGTGGTATCGCCCGTTCGATCTTGCTGGGAAAGAAACGCTGAATTTATATTCTGGGTTCTATGGAATAATTCAAGATGAATCGACAGGCGCTGTTCGACCTAATATTACATGGGTTTTGACATCTAATGAATCCAAGAACGGATCACGGAATATTGATTATGACATTTTTCGTCAGGAGGATTTGAAGAATCAGTCCGATGAATTCATCCCAGGATTTGTCTCTGACACACGCGTAAAACCAATTTATCAACCAGATAAAAATGATTCTTTTGAAAACGGAGTTCAGTCCATTTCAGAGCACTTAAACCGAAGTGGTCTTTTTCATAAAAGTGACCGCCCAATTATAAAGGTGATTGTTGGTTACGACGGAACCATTATGGTCAAGTCAATTGGCCATGTAACTCTGGAACAGGAGCAATTTATCCGTAAATTTTTGGAAAGTACAAATGGCAAATGGTCGCCAGCACAACATTATAGAGATGGTCCTGCACATGGCAATTTGGTGCCTGTAAGCTTTGCCTTTATACTGAAGATTTCATTCGCTTAAAAGCACAAACAATCACCCGCATAATTGCGAGTGTTTGAAACATAAAACATACGTGCGTATGACTCCATGCTAGGAGTTTCTTTCAATTTATTTTAGTTGGACTATTCAATTCGAGATTGTCACTGTGCTTAGAGTAGGAAGCAGCTTTCTGGTAATATTCTAATGATATATCGGGATTGCCCGAGTTCAGAGAAATATATCCCAATGCATGATAATATTCTGATTTTAACGTGCGATTGAGTTTGTTAAAGTTATCGTTGCTTAACGAACGTAGCAGTTGGATGGCAGACCGATGCATCCCCAAAAAGCTTAAGCGTCGGGCAGCGGCAATGATAGTCCGGGTCTTTTGATTCGGTGCCTGAAATTCAGATCGCAAGAATTTCTTTAAATCCTGTACCTGGTCTACATTTTGACACTCCTTAAAAAGTTGATTAATGTAATAGCAATCTTCAATAGTTCCGCTTTTCTCCCTCTTGATTACGTTCGCTATAGACTTTGAGGAAGGTTGTGCTGCACCTATCAAGGGAAAAGTGAGAAGCACACAACAAAGGAGTATATTTAAAACAGCAACAGGTCGTTTGAATGCCATAAAGCGAAAGTAGGAATTCGGCCTTAATTAGGCTTGAGATAAAGCTGTACAATCTTGCATTGTTATCCGAGCAGAAAATGTTCTCACAAAAAAACACCCACATTGCTGCAGGTGTTTGAAAACATGAAAACATACTTACGTGTTACTCCATGTCAGGAGTTTCTTTTTCGAAACCGATTTCGGTCGCTTTTTCTATGATGCTTTTGTTCACAGAAGTACCAAAATCATCTACTTCACCTTCTTCGGCGCGTTTCTCCATTTCTAAATCAATGAAATTCTGTCGCTCCAAGGCCAATTCAGAAATCTTGTCTTGAAAGCGCTTGCGTTCTGCTTCTTTTTCTGCTAACAATACCTTGCGCTCTTCCGGGGTCTTTCCCTTGAATTCTTCAGGCAATTGCTCTTCGTCCATTTTTTCGATATCGATGGCTCCTGAATTTACGCCATCCACGAGATCCCAAGTACTGTTGTTGTACACTGCTTTTGATTTTACAATAGCCCGTTCCGTTGCTACAGCCGGAGCTTCCATCTCAGCATTTGAGTCTTCCATAGTCTGTGAAGATTTACGTGCGCCCCCTAAAGATCCGTATCCATAATAGGTGCTGTTCAATGAATCATTGTAAACTTGAATGTCTTTGTCGTAAGGCGTATCAATGTGCACAACAGCTTCATTTGAGTTGATGTTGAAGTAATCACCCTCACTGCATTCCGCGCCCTCTTTCCAAAGTTCGCGAACGCCCTGATCGTAGTCACCACAGTAAATCGTGTTGATGAAGATATTTCGCCCGATGGCTTTTTTACACTCCTCACGGAAGCTCACTGGTCCCTGATCAAATGGTTCGTTTCCTGCAATGTAAATCATCTTCAAATCGTTAGGACTTACAGACCAATTCAAATCTACTAGTGATTTTCCGATAACCGCCCCACAATATTCTTGACCTCCGTTGGTTCTCAATCCGAACAATTTCTGACTGATGACGTCCAAATCCGATGTGAGGTCTAGCACTTTTTGAATGTAGTTGTCTTCGGCGCTCAAACCATCGTTTCCATATTGATACAGAGCAAATTCCATGTTAGGGGTCTGACCGTTGTGCTTGAGGGAACTAACCTCGTTGACGATTTTCCAAATACGTGATTTGGCTTGGTCGATCAATCCGTCCATGCTGTTGGAGGTATCGAATAAAATGGCCACTTGTACTTTGCGTGGGCTTTGCGCCTGTGCTGCGAAATTGCAGATGAAAAGCAGTGCGAAGGCTAGACTAATTTTTCTCATAACGTGCTGTTGTATGTTCAATAGCAAGTACAGAGGAACCCGGTAAAGGTTCAAAATAGGAATGGAAAAAAATGTTAAAGCTTTTAATAAAGCGCGATCCAGGCCCTAAAGTAAAGGTTAAATCATTTTGGCAGACGCGGTGTAATTACTCGTCTTCACAGGCATCCTTGCTATGACAGCAATCCAGAACTACTTCTGATTTCGGCTGGTTTGATTGCTTTTCGGCATCCACTTTTGTCGTTTCTGTCTGCACGGAAACTCTTGGGCTGAGATAAGGAATGTTCAAATTCATCCCGCGAAGGATTACTATGACTCCTACGAGTGAAAGGATGTAGGGCAGTGCACGACGGAAGGATTGCTGACGATCTTTCGAGATTTTACCAATCGCGAAGCTTACAAAGATCATTGCGGGAAGCGTTCCGATTCCGAAGGCAATCATAGCCAAAGAACTGTTCATGGGAGATCCAGCAAGGATGGAATTGAGTAAAGCGGCGTATACCATTCCGCAAGGGAATAAACCATTTAATGCTCCGAATAACCAAAGTTTTGCAGGATTGTTCGATCGTACGATTTTTCCCAACAATCCGTTCAGTTTTGTAGAGAAGAAGAAGTTGGGCGCGTGTAAGAAGGAAACTCTTGACAACAGCTTACGCCAAGCGAAAAGAATTAATAAAATTCCGGAAAGGATACTGGCCCATTGAAGGAATCCAAAAGTATGAACCGTTAGACCAATGGAGCCTGCGATAACACCGAGAAGGGCATAGGTAATGGTTCTGCCGAGGTTGTATTGTAAAGCTCCGGACAGAATTGTAGCGTTCGATTTACGATTCAACGGTAACGCCATCGCAATAGGACCGCACATTCCGATGCAATGCAAACTGGAAGAAATCCCAAGTATAAATCCTGTGATTACAAATGTCCACATAGTTTATTTCTTAATAAATACGGAAGATTTTTGTTGGCATGGTTTCCCTTCAAATTCGTAGCGAAGTGCGATGCCATATTGTCCAACATCTAACTGGCTTTTCTCTACCATGAACATGCGTGTTCCTACGATCTCGAATTGCTGATCCTTGTCGCTATTGTTTGGGCGACTTAAATCTAAAGTCATCTTGCTAAACTTTCCTTCAGGAATGTTCACGATGAAGTAATTATCATCTTGCGTGAATGCTGGTTTTTTCTCTAGCTTTTTCGCATTCGATTCAGCGCTAATTTGTGCTTCATATTCGATTTCCTGCTGGTAATAATCTTCAGCTACTAAATCTACATCTTGACGCATGAGAATGACACCCAAAGTCACAATAAATCCAATAAACAGTACCAATGCTATAGTAATTCCTTTTCCCCAATTCATCTTGTTTGATTTAAATGTGTGGCCCGCTTAATTTCACGGTTTCCCTACTTATTTCTTTTCCATTCCCTAATATTCGAATGGTGACTTTTTTCATTCCTTTGTCGAATTCACTGTATGGCACTACCACTAGGAATCGTTCTTTGATTTCGCGCTCTCCTTTCAGAACAACGTTATCGTTCATTTTTCGGATTTCGCCGTTGTTTACACCGACCAATTCAAAATCGATCTTGTATTTCTTTTTCGTTTTGTTGGTGAGTTTCAGTGTATACGTATTACTAATGCGTCCGTCTTCGGTGGTCAGGAAGATACTTCCACGTTGTTTGAAAATTTCCGTTTCAAAATCTTTTCGTGTCATGAGCAATACCACCATCACAGCAACCAATCCGATTAACAATGCAGTGTACGCTTTGATGCGTCGTGTCCAAACAAATCCGTGGTTATTCTTGATTCCGTTTTCGGAAACGATACGAATCAAACCTTTATCCAAGCCAACGCCCTCCATCATGTGATCACAGGCATCGATGCAAGCGGTACAGTTCACACATTCTAATTGTGTTCCGTTTCTGATGTCAATTCCTGTAGGACAAACGTGTACACACTGATGACAATCAATACAATCTCCTTTGCCCGATTCTTGCCTATCCTCATTCTTGCGGAATTTCGCTCGTTCTTCTCCACGCTTATGATCGTAGGCAACCACCATGGAATTCGGGTCAAGAAGTACACCTTGCAATCGTCCATAAGGACAAATGGTTGTACAAACTTGTTCACGAAGTTTCGCGAATACCAGATAGAATACGGTGGTGAAAATTACGATTGATATCAATCCACCCAAATGTTCTTCAATAGGGTCAGTTTGAATTTTCCAGAGCTCGTCGGAACCAATAATGTATGCCAGGAAAGTATTTGCAATCAAGAAAGAGATGCCCCAGAAGATCAAATGTTTGCTCGTCTTCTTGAGAATTTTCTCTTTATTCCAAGGCATGGCTTTGAGTTTCTTTTGGTGCGTCCAATCGCCTTCAATCCAGTATTCGATACGACGAAATACCATTTCCATGAAAATCGTTTGGGGACATACCCATCCACAAAAGAGTCTTCCATAGATTACGGTAAACAATGTGACGAAGATGATCAGGATGATTGCGGCAATGGCGAACAAATACAAATCTTGTGGCCAGAAAACTTTTCCAAAGAGGATAAACTTTCTTTCGAGAATATTGAAGAGGAATAATTGTTCTCCTCCAATTTTTATGTGCGGAGCTGCGAAGAGTAGAATCAGTAGAGAGTAGCTAACAATCTTTCTGCGATTGAACCATTTTCCACTGGGTTTCTTTGGGAAGATCCAAACGCGCTTCCCATCTTCATTGATGGTGGAAAGCGAGTCTCTGAATTCCTCTTCGTCTCCTGTTATTTTCTCGTGTTCACTCATGATTGCTTAGTTGAGTGGAGGGGACTATTTATGGATGTTTTTTCGTATTGTCCTCCCCCTCTTTCCCTCCGAAGGGGAGGCTTACTCGACCTTAATTACTTATTCTTCGGTTCTCCTTCATCTTCTTCGATGATTTCACCATTTGGCGCTACACCATCTTTTTCCGGTAATTGGAGTACGTAAGACGCCACTTGCTGGATCTGGATAGGCGTAAGTTTACTTTTGTGCTCTGGCATACCACCCGAACGACCGTTTTTCACCGTTGAGAATACCTCTTTGATATCGTAACCATAAATCCAGTATTTATCGGTCAGGTTGGGTCCAGAACCGCTGATTCCTTCGCCATTGGGGTTGTGACATGTTGCACAACTTTGACTGAAAATAGATTTACCTGCGCCGATGTCAGATGCTTCCGTCATCATAGTGGCATTGGTTTCATCCACATTCATCGCCATTTTATCCAAGTATGCTTTTACTTTGGCATCCTCACGTTTCATCTCTTTGTTGTATTCGGCTATTTGTAAATCTCCCGTTCCAAGAATATGAAAGTGGAATAAATAAACTATTGCAAAAACAATCGTACCGTAGAACATCCAAACCCACCAGGGTGGTAAATTGTTGTCCAATTCTCGGATGCCGTCATACTCATGATCCATTAGAATGGTGTGCTCTTCCTCGATAGGAACTACGTCCGTAAGAATCTGATTCACTTTCTTAATCACATCTTCTTCTTCAACCGCTTCCTCCGTTTTAGGAGCTTTGGTCATAGAGATGAAAGTATTAAACATGCGACGTATGTACACCAACACTCCAACAAGGATGATGTTAATGGTCAAGAGCACGTACAAGTCGCTGTTTTCAATCAACAACCAAGGCTGTCCTTCTTCGGCCTCTCCAGGCGCATTGAATTCTAGTGCGAACGATGAAGTGCTCAATCCAACGAATAATCCAACCACTAGAATTGTATTCAATGTATTGTTGCGTTCGCGCAATTTTTTCTGGAAGAAATCACTTTTGATCATTCGTGTAACAGTTCCAGATATCACAATGATAGCTATGAGAAGGATGATCATCAGTGTGCACAAGATGTAGAACATGTTGAGGTTCCATTCATAGTCTGCAACGTATACAACTTCCGGATCAGGATTGTTCGGGTCATTCACCTTTGGTTCTGGTGGTATCCAGTTGTCAACATAGGCAAGAATTGCATCCACTTCCTCGTTTGTTACTTGTTGCGCGGTCATAGATGAAGGACTGAAATTCATGACAGATTTTGCCATTGTACTGTTTCCAGCAGCGATCAATTGCGTAGAGTTTTTTACCCAATCGTATAGGAGATCTCCTTCTCCGGCATCTCCCCATTTTGCCTTCACCCCCTGAAGCATCGGTCCTGTAGAGTTTTTCTTTAAGGAGTGACATGTACTACATTTCGATTTGAACAACCCTTCTCCATCTTGCGCAATGGCTTGCGGTGCGATAGCGATGAGCATTGTAACCATAATTGCTTTTAATGTCTTCATGATGGTCATTTTATTTGTTCGTTGATTCATTGAAAAAATCGTTATCATCTTCCAGTGGAATAGAACTTGCTTCATCCACTTGCGCTTTACTCATTCGAATCACGTATGTAATTACAAAGGCGAAGAAAAGCGTGAATATTAGAAGGGAAAGGATGGGAAAGATTTCGATGCCATCAATTCCTGTCATATTGTGTGAGATAAATCGTAACATGGCTCTTATTTTTTAGTTGTTTTGGTGTAGAAGTCCGATGGATCTTCTGTTCCTTTCTCTTTCTTAATATCTGTTCCAAGGCGCTGCAAGTATGCGATCAAAGCAATTACTTCACGCGTCTTTACTTTCTTGATCAAGTCCTCTTTTTTCATTTTGGAACGTTCTTTCTCTGGTATTCTATCCCATTGGAATTCGACCACGTTTGCAGCTATTTCTTCTGCTTGTTCCTGCGCATGTTTCTTCGCGTTTTTGATGTACGATTTCTTGTATGGAACCCCCAGAGTAATCATCGCTTCGATTTTATCATCGATATTCGAGAGATTCAAAGTGTTATCGTCAAACATCCATTTGTACGCTGGCATAATAGAGTTCTGCGAAACCGTTTTTGGATCGTACATGTGTCGGTAATGCCAAACGTCGTCTCGCTTTCCACCTTCACGTGCTAAATCGGGTCCGGTACGCTTAGATCCCCATTGGAACGGATGATCGTAAACAAACTCCCCAGACTTACTATATTCTCCGTAGCGTTCCGTTTCGAATCGCAATGGGCGAACCATTTGGGAGTGACAGTTGTAACATCCTTCTTTGATATAAAGATCACGTCCTTCCAACTCGAGAGCTGTGTACGGTCGAACACTGTCAATTGTCTTCACATTGCTTTCTACAATCATCGTTGGAACGATTTCTACCAATCCACCGATGGCTACAATAATGATACTAACGACCATCATTCGAACAGGACGCTTCTCAATTGCTCTGTGCCAGTAATTACGACCACCTTTCACGTGAGCCGTTTCAGGCAGTAATCGTGCGTTCACTGCTTCAGCTTCTTCATTTGCAAGGAAGTTTCCGCTTTTCGCTGTCTTCACCAAGTTGTAGAACATCATTACTGCTCCAATAATGAATAACAATCCTCCGATGGTTCTCAAGATGTAGTAAGGAGATAGTTCGGTAACTGTTTCCAAGAATTCAGGGTTCGTCAACTGTCCTGTTGGCTCAAATTTTTGCCACATCAATCCTTGCACAAATCCTGCGATGTACATTGGTATTGCATAAAGAATGATCCCTAATGTTGCAATCCAGAAATGCTGATTTGCTAGTTTCTTAGAGTACAATTTCACTCGGAACATTCTTGGGAATAACCAGTACAACATTCCGAAGGTCATCATAGCATTCCATCCCAATCCACCAATGTGTACGTGGGCAATGGTCCAATCCGTAAAGTGAGAAATCATGTTTACGTTCTTCAAGGAAAGTAATGGTCCCTCAAACGTAGCCATACCGTAACACGTTAAGGCAACTACCATGAATTTCAACATTACATCATCACGAACGCGGTCCCATGCACCACGGAGTGTTAAGAGTCCGTTCAACATACCACCCCAAGAAGGAGCGATCAACATAATAGAGAATGCAACTCCTAAACTTTGTGCCCAATCCGGCAATGAAGTATAAAGAAGGTGGTGTGGTCCTGCCCAGATGTATATAAAGATGAGTGCCCAGAAGTGAATGATGGACAATCGGTAGGAGTACACCGGGCGATTGGCTGCTTTCGGTACAAAGTAGTACATAAGCCCGAGATAGGGAGTAGTTAGGAAGAAGGCTACGGCATTGTGCCCGTACCACCATTGTACCAATGCATCCTGAACTCCGGCATACCAAGAGTAACTTTTCATCATGGAAATTGGCAACTCAAATGAGTTGAAGATGTGAAGAATTGCTACGGTTACGAAAGTTGCGATGTAGAACCAAATGGCTACGTAAAGGTGTTTTACGCGACGATTCAAGATTGTCATGAACATGTTCAATCCAAACACAACCCACATCAAGGCAATCAAGATGTCGATCCACCATTCTAACTCGGCGTATTCTTTACCGGTAGTGATCCCAAATGGCAAGGTTGCAGCAGCACATACGATAATGAACTGCCATCCCCAGAAGTTGAGGTAACTGAGTTTGTCACTCCACATCCGCGATTTTAGCAAGCGTTGGAGTGAGTAGTAAACTCCCATGAAAATTCCGTTTCCTACGAATGCAAAAATGACCGCATTGGTGTGAAGCGGTCGGATACGTCCGAAGGATAAGAAACTGAAACCGAGGTAATCGTTGAAGAAATTCGGGAAGGCCAATTGTGCCGCCGCGATTAATCCAACGAGCATTCCAGTGATACCCCAAATAATTGTTGCATAGCCGAAATACTTTACGACCTTATTGTCGTAACTAAACTTCTGTACTTCCATCTGTTTGTTGATTTTCTGTTGATTGTTTTTCGTCGTCGAAGAGAATTCTTACTGATGGTGAGTAATCGTCGTCGTATTGCCCTGATTTTGCCGCCCAGAAAAAACTGAAGAGAAAGATGAGTGCAATGATCAAACTCACGATTAACATCAAATAGATAATTCCCATAGAACAAAGGTGCTCACCAATGACCGGGTAAATTATGACCCTGTTACACCTTAAAAATTGACTTTTGTCATGTTTTTGTCATGTAGTCTCTGAAAACCCTGATTTTGTTGAATTATAGAGGGTGGAAAGTCAACAGTTTTGGTTAGAATTCGAAGGCGTTTCTTTTTACTTTCGACTTTTAGCCTTCTACCAAGACAGCACTTCTTAGTTCGCTTTTAAATACGCCAAAACCGTACTGATAAATACAATCGTAATGGAGCTGATTGGCATTAGAATAGCCGCGATTAAGGGCGTCAGTTCGCCAGAAATGGCAAAGGTCAAACCAACAATATTGTAAAGAATAGAGAATACGTAGCAGATCCCAAGTATGGTTCTTGAGAATTTGGAGGTGTTTAGTAATTGAGGGAGAATTGCAAGTGAATCTGCGTCAATGATAGCATTGGAGCCAGGTGTAAATCGAAAAATATCCTCGGAAATGGCAATTCCTACATCTGCTTTTTTCAAGGCGCCGGCATCGTTCAGTCCGTCACCAATCATCAGTACTTTTCTGCCCTTGTTCTGAAGAAGATGGATGTACTCTTTTTTGTCTTCTGGCGTTTGGCCGAAATGCAATTCCTTTATGTTCGGAACGGCCGATGCAATTTTTGTTTTGTCCTTCTCGGAATCTCCGGATAATACATGAATTTCTTTCTCAGAACCAAGTGTTTCCAGAACCTTGAATATGTCCGTTCGGAATGCCGACTCTATGCGGAATTTACCCAGATAGTCATCTTCAATTTTAACGTGAACCTCTGTTTCGTTTGAGTGTGAGATCGCCCCTACGAAGGATGCTTTTCCCAATTGAATTTGTTTCTCTTCGTATGCGCCCTTAATTCCATTTCCTGACACTTCTTCGAATTCCTCAATGGATTCCGGCTGAATCCCTTCTTTCTGTAACTGCAAGGTAATGGCTCTTGAGAGTGGATGAGATGAAGCATTTGTGATACTTGAAATCGCTAGTTTCTGTGAATCCGTCAACGGTGCTCCGTCGTATTGAACTTCACGGTCCTTGTTCGATGTTAGGGTTCCCGTTTTGTCAAATACAATATCGGTGGTTTGATTCAATTGCTCAATAACTTCAGCATTCTTCAGGAACAATCCCTTTCTTCCTAGAATTCGTGTGATGTTGCCGTAAGTAAACGGTTTGGATAATGCGAGAGCACAGGGACAGGCAACAATTAGCACTGCCACCACAATTTCTACAATTCGATGTAAATCAAGGAAGTACCAAATGATTGCTGATGCAGCAGCCAAAATCAAGACGCCCGAGAGAAAGTAAACCGACAGGCGATCACTTTTTTCCTCTGTTGCAGATTCACCAGATTCATTCCAAATTCTTGTTAGTTGACTTCGATTGCTTTCGTTTTCAGCTCTTACAATGGCGGGTTTTCCAACAATTTTTCCTCCGGCGTAAATAAAGTCTCCTTTGTGCAGGCGAATAGGCTCCGATTCTCCCGTTACAAAGCTGTAATCTATGGAAACGGTATCCGAAGTGAGTAATGCGTCGCATGGAATGATTTCTTCATTTCGAAGTTTTATAAGGTCTCCAATGCTGATTTTGTCAATCTCAACAATTTCTTCTATTTCCTCATTAATTCGTGTTACAGCAACGGGGAAATAGGCTGTGTAATCGCGTTCGAAGGAAAGTGATTCATAGGTTTTACTTTGGAACCATTTGCCAATAAGAAGGAAGAATACGAAACCTGCAAAACTATCCATATACCCGGTTCCTTGGCCTGAAAGGATGGTATAAACACTTTGAGCATACAGTGCCAAAATTCCAACAGAAATAGGAACATCTAAATTCAAACTTCGGAATCGCAACGCTTTGTAGGCTGATTTCAAATAGTCTGAAGCAGAGTAGAGAAGTACCGGAATTGAAACCGCCAATGACAGGTAGGCGGTAAAAGATTGAATCTCAGGATTGTCATCTTCGATGCCCAGGTATTCAGGGAATGTCCAAAGCATGATGCTTCCGAATGCGAATCCTGCGACGCCTAATTTGTATAAGAATTGATAGTTTCTTTTCTTTTCCAGTGCTTTTTTGTCACCAAAATTTGGGGCGTACCCTATACGATCTAATAGCAGTGCGAATTCTGACAAACTCGCTTCTTTCTTTAGAATAATTGCTGCTGTTTTCTGAACGAAATTGACATTGCACGAACTGACGTTTGGTTCAATTTTCTGAATGTTTTCGAGAAGATAGATGCAACTGGAGCAATGAATGGTAGGAAGAAAGAGTGTTAAGTGTAAACTGTTTTCGTCTTCAAAAGTGACGTATTTTTGCCGGATTTCAGGAACATCCAGAAAGGCATATTTGTGTGTGTTTGCATTTTTGGGTTTGACTCCAGCGCCTTGCTCTATGGTGTAGAAGCTATCCAAGTTGTTTTCTGATAGCAGTTGAAACACCATGGAACAACCATTACAACAAAAAAGTTTTTCATCGTATACAATTGGCCGCCCAACGATTTCATCTCCACAATGAAAACATGCTTCGCTCATATCGTTTTAGAGAACATTGCCTCTTTTTTAAGATCGCTGGTCAAATCTTGGTCAAACGCCATGCAACAATTGCGAACAAAGGGAATTCCCGCTTCGGTAACGCGCACCTTGTTTTGGACAATATCCACCAACCCGTCTTCAATCATCGGAATCAATTTCGTTTTAATCTCAGAAAACACATAAGAGTTGATGCTAGTTTCTTCTAATGTCGTTTCGAAATGACACATCAAATCCAGAATGTATCCGCGAATTTCTAGGTCTAGATTCGACAAAATATGTCCTCTGAAGATGGGGATTTCTCCTTTGGCAATGCGTTCTTGGTATCCTTCTACCGATTTGTCATTCTGAGCGAAACCGAACCAACTGTCCGAAATCGCTGACATTCCAAGTCCCAATAGAAAATCCGTACGCTGGGTGGTATACCCCATGAAGTTTCGATGCAATGATTTGTTTCTGAAAGCAATGGCCAAAGAATCCGTCGGAAGTGCGAAGTGATCCATTCCAATTTCCATGTATCCTGCTTTGAGGAGCATTGACTTAGCGATTTCATACAATGCGCGTTTCTCATCGTCTTTCGGAAGATCGTTTTCGTCAAAGCCGCGTTGCCCGTTTCCTTTGATCCAAGGCACATGAGCATAACTATATAGCGAAATTCGATCCGGACGCAAGGAAAGTGTATTGGCTACAGAATCGATAATGTCAGTTTTTTGTTGTTTCGGCAATCCAAATACCAAATCATGACTGATGGAAGTATATCCTAAGTTTCGAGCATATTCATGCACTTTTTTTACCTGTTCGAAACTTTGAATGCGATTGATTGCTTTTTGAACTTCTTCGCTATAATCCTGAATTCCTAGGCTCAAGCGTCTAAAACCGAAACGGTAAAGTGTGTCCAGATGATCCTCCGTTGTATTGTTTGGATGTGCTTCGAAACCAAGTTCTACATGATTCGGATTCACTCGTTCTTGACCAAAAATGGCTTTCAGCAGTCGTTCCAATTGGTCCGCCCCGAAAAAAGTTGGGGTTCCACCACCAAAATGCAATTCACGAATGTCTGGATAAAAGGGCATTGCTTTACGATACATCTCCCATTCTTGAATCACTGCATCGATGTACGGCACTTCGACTCCATGGTTTTTCGTAATGCGCTTGTGGCAGCCACAAAATGTGCAAAGACTCTCGCAAAAAGGAAGGTGCACGTACAAACTCATTTCCTTCGATTTAAAATGCTCGAAGTTTTTATGAATTGTTGAAAGCCAATCATTCGAATTCAATTCGGGATTTTTCCAAAAAGGAACGGTAGGATAGGATGTATACCTGGGACCAGCAACGTTGTACTTCTGGACGAGTGTTTGTGACATGCTTAACTTTATGAATACAAATGTACGGAGATCATGTGTTTAAAAAAATGACATTGATCATGTGATTACGTCCGTTTTGTAATTCCTTTTGAGAAAAGATTTCTAGGTATTATTTAAACTAATATTGGTTGTTTTCATGCAGCACGGTTTCGTTTTCCCAATTTTCCCGTATTTTTGTTAGAGACCCTATAAGATTATGCTAGAGAAATCACATAAACATGTCACCTGCGAAAATTGTTTATCACGTGAAAACTCCCTTTTTGGATCGTTTTGCGGTGAGAAAGTAGACAATCTTGATAGTCAAAAATCATGTTCTTACTTTAAGAAAAATCAGCCCTTGTTCATTGAGGGGAGTTCGCCTCGCGGTGTTTATTGCATTAACGATGGGAAGGTGAAGATTTTCGCGCGTGGCGAAGAAGGAAAGGAGCAAATCATTCATTTGGCCGCTGCTGGTGAGGTCGTTGGATTCCGTGCTATGTTTAGCGGGGAACCTTATAAAGTGTCTGCAACAACACTGGAAGAAAGCAATATCTGTTTCATTGGGAAGTCTGATTTTTTGAATTTAGTAGACAGCAATGCAACACTACGCAACGGTATTATGAAAGAGCTATCCAAGGAATTAGCTGATCGTGCTACTTTCATTACCAATATGGCGCAAAAATCAGTTCGTGAGCGTCTAGCTTTTTCATTAGTAATGCTTCAAGATATCTACAAGGAAGAGATGATCAACCTCTCCCGTGAGGACATGGCAAATTTCGTTGGTACGGCTACCGAAACCTTAATTCGTCTTTTGAAGGACTTCAAAGAAGAAAAATTCATTGCAACACATGCGCGCCGCGTCGAGATTCTAGATCGCGAAGGACTTTTACGTGTAGCCGGAAATTGATCTTAATCGTTTACCAGGTTGCTTCCGGATATTTATTCGGAAGAAATTGTATGTCGGATAGCATGTGTCCAAAATGTTCGCTGTGATGCCCAGATTTTCCTCCAAAGAGTTGGAATTCTTTGTTTGTTGGTTTGGCTAACTGAGCCAGAAAGAGTATCTCATCCACCTTTTGCGACCACAATTTCTTCAGTTTGTCTTGATCAGGATAGACCCCCGTTCCAATCTGATTTGAATAGCTATTGTCACTCGCAAAAAGTTCATCGGTATAACGCCACAATTTATTAATAGCCGCTTGCGCCCTATCTTTCGATTCATCCGTTCCGTTTCCAAACCGAATCATCCATTCCGAGCTTCGCTTTAAATGGTACGTTACCTCCTTCAATGATTTATTCGCTAGTGCGGATAAAAAAGTATCACTCGAAACAGATAATTCGGTAAACAAGTAGTAGTGGTATGTGTCTATAAAAAATTGCCGCGCCATCAGATGCGCGAAATCATTGTTTGGTTGTTCTACGAGCAAACAGTTGCGATAGTCGACTTCATCTCTTCTGTAAGCAACGTCGTCTCCAGAAATAGTTTCATCGGACTGTCTGGCAATTTCGTTGTACACCGATTCTGCCAATCCAATTAAGTCCAAAGCAACATTCGTGCACGCCAAGTCTTCCTCAAGGAACGGTCCGCGACTGCAATTCTCAGCCAAGCGATGACTTAATATGTGCGCATTATCTGCTATTTCCAGATAGTAATTTCTTTTTCCTGTCTCCATTACATCTGTTTTACACCGTCGGGCAGGTTATAAAATGTCGGATGACGGTAGATCTTATCGGAGGCCGGCTCAAAGAATGAAGGACTTTCCGAAGAACTAACTGCCACGATCTCGCTACTTGGAACCAGCCAAAGGCTTGTTCCCTCATTACGTCTGGTATAGACATCACGTGCGTTTTCGATAGCCATCTCCTTGTCGAATGCGTGAATGCTTCCTGCATGTTTGTATGCTTGACCTGGCTTTGACTGGATGAATACCTCCCAAAGCGGTCCTTGCTCTGAATTTGATGTATTGATTGTAGTACTCATGATTTAGAAAATGTTAGTGATGTTATATGATGTTCCCGCATATTGGAATGATTCTCCTTTACGCTTGCCATTCATCAACGTGTAAATGGGCGATCCAGCAGAAATACCTACATATCGCTTTCCTTCCATATCGAATGGAATGGTAGGGTAGCCAATGAAGAAATTCAATGAATCTGTTTGAATTATTGCACCGGTTTCTACTTTGGTTTTTGGTGTAATATCCAGACTCGCTAAAACTTCCAATCCTCTTTCTGCGCGGTTCAGTTGCACCTTTAGCATTTGCTCCATTTCCTGTGATTCATACTGATGTGAGTAATCCTCAGGATCAATGGTGTCCGATTCGTCAATATCCACCATTGTGTGGATGGTTTGTGTTTGTTCTTTCAATTCTGTAACCAACCTTGATTGCTTTTCTAGTAGAAAGTTTTTAATGCTTTGCTTTTCCATAATTCCTGATTTTAGCCTTTCAAAGAATTGCTGTTGTTTAAAAATGCTGATGCACATTCACGCACCCAAGCGCCTTCTTCATGTGCTTTAATATGATGTTCTAATCGCTGCTGATTGCAAGGGCCGTTTCCATTGACAACTTGCCAGAATTCTTCCCAATCGATGTCGCTATGCTCGTAAGTTGGTTCTCCAAAGGAATCAGTTCCTGATACTTTTAAGTTCGAATCCGGAACTTTCAAACCAATCAACTCTGCCTGCGGAACTGTTTTATTGATAAATTTCTCACGCAAACGATCGTTTGTCTCACGTTTGATTTTCCATTTCATCGCATTGCCTGTGTGCGCCGAGTCGCTATCGTGCGGTCCAAACATCATGAGGGCCGGCCACCACCATCTGTTAATTGCATCCTGAGCCATGCGCTGTTGATCCTTGGTTCCCTCCATCATCTTCCACATGATTTCATATCCCTGACGCTGGTGGAAGGACTCCTCTTTACAAATACGAACCATGGCTCTTGAATAAGGTCCGTAGGAAGCGCGTTGCAACGATACTTGATTGGTAATCGCTGCACCATCAACCAACCAGCCAATAGCACCGATATCCGCCCAGTTCAACGTCGGGTAATTGAAGACGCTTGCATATTTTGCTTTGCCTTCGTGTAACCATTGAATGTATTGGTCACGACTGACACCCAACGTTTCTGCGGCGCTGTACAAATACAGTCCATGCCCGCCCTCATCTTGAATTTTCGCCAATAGAATTTTTTTCGATCTCAGCGAAGGGGCTCTCGTAATCCAATTGCCTTCAGGTTGCATCCCGATAACTTCGGAGTGGGCATGTTGCGAAATCTGCCGGATCAAGTGCTTTCGGTAAGCCTCCGGCATCCAATCGCGTGGTTCGATTTTAGTTTCAGCTTCAATTTTCGTCTCAAAATCAGCGAGTAAAGTTGCATCGTCTAACAGCGTTTCTTTCATAATGCATTGATTATGAAACAAAGTAACGTCTCCTTCCTTCGAATTAAAATGATTCAAAAAGGTGGAAAAACATGATAAAAATCAGTTATATGATGAATTCCAGAAATGTGACCAAAGTCACTTTTCAATTGGTTGTATCAACGTACCTTTGCAGTAACAAAAGGGAACAACATGAAGTTATTCGGAAAAGGAACAAAGTTTTATAGCATCTTGAAGATGCGATGTCCACGATGTCAGGAAGGGGAGTTTTTCGTTTCAACTCCTTACAATTTAAAGAAAGCCGGGGATATTCATGAACATTGTCCTAAGTGCGACTTAAAGTATTCACGTGAGCCAGGTTTCTATTATGGAGCAATGTATGTAGCTTATGCCCTTGGCGTAGCACTCTTTGTTACTTTCTGGGCGTCGTTTAACTTGTTCCTACCTGAAGTTAGCGTCTGGTGGCAGGTTGGAATTATTTCCTTTGTTTCCATTGTTGCAGCACCATTGAATTACGCTTTATCCAAGATAATCTGGGCGAATTTGTTCATTCGTTTCGAAAAGAAAGAGGAAGACAAAGTCTCGTCTTCAGAGGCTGTTAGCGGAAGCTAAACAATGAAAACTTCAAGAAAAGTCGTATATTTGGGCGCTTTCAAAAACGCTCGAAAACAATGTCTGATATTATAGTAGTTACAGGTCTCCCAAGATCAGGAACCTCCCTCATGATGCAAGTACTAAATAAAGCGAAAGTGCCGATTCTTCAGGATGGCGTTCGTGAAAGTGATATCAGCAATCCGCAGGGATATTTCGAATTGGAGGATGTGAAAAACATTGTTGCAGATAATTCATTTTTAGATAACGCTGGAGGAAATGCGGTAAAGATAGTTGCGCCTCTTCCTATTTACATGAAGCCATCATTGAAATACAAGATGGTATTCATGCGTCGTGACCTTGAAGAAATTCTGCAATCGCAAGAAAAAATGTTGTTGAAAGATCAGACTTCAGAGCGCGAAAAATTCCGAACCATTTATGAGTTTCATTTGAAAAAAACGTACCGTTTTTTCGCAGAGAATAACATCCCTTTCATTGACGTCAACTACAATGAATTGATGGCAAAGCCCATCACGACGCTAACTGCGGTAGTTGAATTTTTAGGATTGGATGCCGATGCAGAAGACCTGTCCGAAGTAGTCAACCCAGAATTATACCGAAACAGAAATGAAGGATAAGAAACCGGTTACAATTACCATGAACGGAAAACCGTTTGAAGTCCCTCCAGGAGGTACTTTGGGGATTTTTGCACTGGGAAGTGTAGGGATTCGCGCTTGGCGAAAAGCAAAAAAAGATCACGAAGAAGCTGAACAGAATGGCAAAAAAGAAGCGTAAAGTATTGCTGGTTGGCTGGGATGCTGCCGATTGGAAAATGATCGATAAGTTAATGGCAGATGGACAATTACCAGCCATTAAAAGTGTAATTGATCGCGGTGTTCGTGGAAGGTTGGCAACTTTGGATCCGCCATTGTCTCCCATGTTATGGACCTCTATGGCAACGGGAGTTCGCCCATACAAACATGGCGTTCTTGGATTCGTAGAAAGCGATGGGAAAGGAGGGGTTCGTCCGATCAGTTCTAATGGTCGGAAAGTGGATGCCTTTTGGAATATGTTTACCAAGGAAGGATTGAAATCCAATGTGGTGGCATGGTGGCCATCAAATCCAGTGGAGAATATCAATGGAGTCATGGTCTCAAATCAGTTCCATCAGGAAAAGATGGGAAAAAATATTGTAGAAATTGACAAATGGACAGTGCCGAAAGGTTCAGTACATCCAGAGCATTTGGCAGAAGAGATGATTGATCTCAGATTGCATCCCTATGAAATTCCCGGCAATCTTGTAATGCCTTTTGTCCCACGTGCTGTGGAATTAGACAAAAAGCAGGATAAACGATTGAATGTGATAGCGAAATTCATAGCGCATTCCTCTACAGTACATGCTGTTGCAACAGAATTAGTAGATACAACGGATTGGGATATTACAGCAGTATATCATGATGCTTTGGATCATTTCTGCCATGGCTTTATGAAGTTTCACCCTCCACAGATGGAAGGTTTGGATTCAGATCAATACGATTTATACCAACATGTCGTTACGGGAGCCTATATCTGGCATGATATGATGCTTGGACGATTGTTGAATCAAATAGATGAAGACACAACGGTAATAATTTGTTCAGATCACGGGTTCCACTCAGATCATTTGAGACCAAAGTATGTTCCCGATGTGCCCTCAGGTCCGGCAATTGAACACGCCCCATATGGAGTTTTCGTAGCAGCTGGTCCAGGGATTAAAAAAGGAGAAAAAATTCACGGTGCAAGTATTTTGGACATAACTCCAACTTTATTGTCATTGTTCGACTTACCAATTGGTCGAGATATGGACGGTAAACCGTTAGTGGGGATATACGAAAATGCACCCGAGATAAAATATATCGATAGTTGGAGTACTGATCTTCGTTTTGGTGGTGAGCTAGTTTTAAAAGATGGAGAAACAAGCGAAGCCACGAATGAAGCAGCCTTACAACAGTTAATCGATTTGGGTTATATCAATGACGTTGAAGTAAAAGAAGGGCAAGACATCGAAGAGGCAAGTAAAGAGTATTTGCTCAATGTAATTCGGGAGAATAACTTTTATCTAGCCAAGTCATATGCTGCCGGAGGAAAATTCGATGAATGCCTTGAAATCTTATTAGAGATTGAGAATCGGGACAAACCAGATTTCCGTCATTTGATTGAAATCATTAACTGCTCGGTACGCACAAGGCGATATGCTTTAGCTCAGGAATATTTAGTTTTTATTCGATCTAAAGATTTATTCGCAGCGAATTTTATTGGGCTTCTTGAGGCTAAAGTACACATCGGACTCAACAATCCTGCTGAAGCTTTAAAAGCTCTGGAAGAAGCCGGAGAGAACTTCCCGGATGCTCCAGATGTTCTTTTAGAATTGGGACGCTTGCTTAACATTCTAAGACAATCTGAACGTGCGAAAACCGTCTATGCCAAAATAATCAATATCGATCCTGACAATCCTTACGGGCATTTAGGATATGGATTGGCTGCGATGAATCTAGAAGATTATGAAACTGCTCTAGAATACTTTTTGAATTCAGTAGATCGCTTTTACCATCAACCTATTGCGCACCTTTATCTTGGTGAAACATTGGCGTTAATGAAGGAGTACGAAATGGCCAAAAGATCCTTCGAAGTGGTAGTTACCATGTCCCCCTCTTTACCAAAACCTTATCGCTGGCTTTACGATTTAGCTGAACTTACCGAAAACGAAGAGGAGGTTGAGAAGTACAAAAATATGCTCAAAAATGTTATCGAAGGAGAGCGTATTGTAATCACTGGTCTTCCAGGTAAGAAATTGAGTGATACGCTCGCTCTATTATCTGGATCCGGGAAGTCAATTTTTGGCAAAGATGATTTACTCGGTGAAGAAATTGACGTAATGCGCAAAGATTGGATGGATCAAATTGACGCTGATTTGGTGTATGTTCCCTTGGGGCAGGTCGGAAGTATTCCGTCTAGGTTTAATTATCGTATTCTCTTTGTTAATGAATCAATTGAAGATGTTTCAATTTATTTGAATGAACTTGATAACCTTCGTTCCAAAACATTCAATTTGGAATTGATCAAAGCGCTGAGAGAACAACTTGGAGTGGTTCAGATATGGATGGGGCAACAACCAAACCTAGATCTTTTATACCTCGATAGAGCAGAAGATGCTGAAAGTGAGTTAGTACAGACCTTTATTTCATAATATTGAAATGCTATTTTTTGCATTTGCCGAAAAATTGAATTAAATTCGGAGCGTTAATTAACCAACAAAACTCTCTTATGAAGAAAGAATTACAAAACAGATTATCTAAGTATACTGCTGCTGCAGCTGCGGTTACTTTGGGAGCGACAGGAGCGAACGCTCAGATCGTTTACACAGATGTAGATCCAGATTTCAGTCACCCAGGTGACGAAGTAGGATTCGGATTGGACATGAACAATGATGGAAACTTTGATTTCATTATTGCTTCTGCTGATACGATTGTAACTTCTGGTCGTGTTCGTTACACTGTTGTTGCTGGATACGGTACTCAAGCTGCTGCAAATGCTATCGCTGGTGAAACGCCATCTGCTTATAACTACGCATTGGCTTTGGATATGGGAACTATGATCGACAACACGTTGAACTGGATCGCAGCTACAAACACAATGGCTTACAGTGTAGATTCTGCAAACCCATATGCTGAAAACTGGAATGGAGTTACTGATAAGTACCTAGGATTGCGTTTCAATGCAGGTGGTAACGATTACTACGGATGGGCACGTATGGATGTTCAAGCGATTGCAGATGCATGGACTTTGAAAGATTACGCTTACCAAGCTGGACAAACTGGAATCGAGGCTGGAGCAACTGCTTTCATCGAGGAAGGAACTATGGATCAGTACGTACACTTCATCAACCAAGCAGATAACTCTGTAATGGTTCGTATGAACGAAGCTATCACTGGAGCTAACGTAACTGTTGTTTCTGCATCAGGACAAGTTGTTCAGTCTGGAGCTGTTAACGGATCCGAGTTCGTAGTAGATATGAACGGTCTTGCAGGAGGAATTTACATGATCAATGTAACTTCTGAGCAAGGATCAATCACGAAAAAAATGAGCGTAGCGAACTAAGCAACGTTCTTTCGAGATACGGAAACCCTGACATCCGCAAGGATCGTCAGGGTTTTTTTATGCACACGAGTTTGGCGCATTTGATAATAGGTGTAACAGAATGTTGGTATATCAGAATATTCCGATCTAAATAGAAAGAAATTTCTAGGAACTTATTGCAATTCCGCTTAACATACTTGGTTAGCCACAAAAAAAAGGAGCCCTAGAGCTCCCTTCAATTGATTTATTATATAACCAAGTAACTACACTCTACCTGGATACACTTTCAATGCTTCCTCGAGAATTGTTACCGCTCTTTTCAAATCTTCGGTATTTACCACGTACGCAATGCGTGCTTCTTGCTCTCCCAATCCTGGAGTAGCATAGAACCCACTTGCAGGTGCCATCATTACTGTTTCTCCTTCGTGATCGAATGACTCTAAAAGCCATTGACAAAACTTCTCAGTGCTATCTACTGGAAACTTTGCCACACAATAGAATGCTCCGCTCGGTTTCGGGCAAAATACGCCTTCAATAGCATTCAATCCATCAACCATGGTGTTGCGGCGTTCAACGTATTCAGTAACTACTTCATCAAAATAAGATTGAGGCGTATTTAAGGCTGCTTCTGAGGCAATTTGAGCAAGCGTAGGAGGAGATAATCGTGCCTGAGCAAACTTCAATGCAGAAGTCATTACTTCTTTATTTCTAGACACAATTGCACCAATTCGCGCCCCACACATGGAATAACGCTTCGAAACCGAATCAATCATGATTACGTTCTGCTCAATTCCTTCCAAGTTCATTACAGAATAAGGTTGCGCTCCATCGTAACAAAATTCACGATATACCTCATCTGCAAACAAAAACAAGTCGTGCTCTTGAACAATATCTCGCAATTGTTCCAACTCTTCCTTGCTGTATAAGTACCCAGTTGGATTCCCTGGATTACAAATCACAATGGCCTTAGTTTTGTCCGTAACCTTCTTCTTAATCTCTTCTACAGGAGGAAGCGCAAAACCAGATTCAATGGATGCCGTTACAGGAACAACATTCAATCCTGCAGCAACCGCGAAGCCATTGTAGTTTGCATAAAACGGCTCAGGGATAATAACTTCGTCCCCAGGATTACACGTTGACATAAATCCAAAGGATAATGCCTCCGATCCTCCCGTAGTGATCATCAAGTCTTCAGAACTAACTTCGATTCCGACACCTTGATAATACTTTGCTAAATTCTCGCGATATGAAGCGTAACCCGCCGAATGACTGTACTCAATCACGCGGTTCGGACTAATACTTCTTACGGCTTCCAAAGCTTCTTTTGGAGTCTTAATATCAGGTTGTCCAATGTTAAGGAAATGTACTTTCTTTCCTTTCTGATTGGCTTTTTCGGCATAAGGCACCAATTTTCGAATAGGTGACTCTGGCATCTGAAGTGCTTTGCTTGAAATTTTTGGCATTGTTCGAAAAATTTTGTCAAAAATAAAGAGAAACTTTCATCTATTAATCGCTAAAAAGCGCAATTCTTTCCATCCTGAAATTTGTATTTTGTCAGCATGATTCGCTCGGTATATACATTCCTGGTTTTTGCCCTAATCATTCTTTCCTGTGGAGAGAAAACAAGTTCCAAGAAAGCACCAGTAGAAAAGGTGGAAAAAGAGCCGATTGAACAACCGGAACCTTCTCAATTTACGGATTCCATTCAGGATTTATATCAATCAATTGGACTGGTAAATGTGTCAGACTCTAGGATTATTGTTGATTTACGCTATACAACGGATAACAATTTCATGGGAACTGTACTGTATGATACATTGGATCAATTGATGCTTCAATCCGAAGTTTCGGAACGATTGTCGCTTTGTCAGGACTTACTGGATTCTTTACAACCTGGCTATCGATTGAAAGTTTTTGATGGTGTGCGCCCGTTGCAAGTGCAACGTGAAATGTGGGAAGCTTTGGATTCCATCCCACCCTTGAATCGTGGTAAATTTGTTTCGAATCCAATTTTTGGTTCGGTACATAATTTCGGAACTGCGGTAGACATTACTATTTGCGATTCCTTAGGGAATGAATTAGATATGGGTGCTGGATATGATGATTTCCGACCGATCGCATTTCCATCGCGTGAGGCTCATTTCCTGAAAACAGGTGAGTTGACGAAAGAGCAATGGGAGAATCGCAGACTTTTACGTCGCATTATGAGATCGCAACGATTTTCAAATATCCCAAGCGAATGGTGGCATTTCAATGCTTACTCTAGATTAACATGCGAAGCGGAATTTGAGATTTTACTCGATGAGTCAGGAAATCACAAATGGTGGGTATCACCAAAAATCCCCAAGGACTCAACTGAGGTTATGGGAGATTCTTTACAGCCCGAGCTCGACTAGTACTTCATCCATTAAATCATGCTCATCGGGACTGATTAGCATGCTTCCCGCGGCTGTATCAATAACGTAATCATATCCACGTTTGTCTGCAACCATTTCGATGGCTCCAAGGGCTTTTTCGAGGATTGGCGCTATAAGTTCTTGTTCCAAATAGACAAATTCCTTCTCGGCTAGAATTTTTGCGTCTTGAATGGTTTGCTCCAATCGTAACAATTCATTTTTCTTCATCTGAAGAATAACGGCACTCCAGGATTCACCTTGCTCTTCGATTTCCATCCCTAGATTCGTGTACTTGACCACGAGCTCTTTCAACATGGATTCTGTTTCAATTTGTAGATGATTCAGTTTTTCCTGAGCCTGTGTTTTTTCAGGCATTTTATCAATCAGTTCCAGTGTGTTGATATGGGCTGTTTTTTGACTAAAGGTATACGTCGCGCTCATGGCGATCAATAGAACTAGAAGTATGCGTTTCATGGTATTAAAGTATGTTTCGCGCACAATATAAATGCTCCGCGCCAGCCAAACCTTCTCGTTTAAGACATGTTAACAATCCTTTGCTTTGATTAACGAATGAGGTTTTTGGGACATAAGATTTGAAGACGCTAGTCAAAAGACATGCTTAATCTAGTTTTCAGATTCTTCTCCATTCTCTTGAATTGGTTCAGAAGTTGATGTAGAATTGTCTTTTAGGAACACTTTATCCTGCCCCCAGACGTAGAATAAGACGGCAACATTGCCCATGAATACTAGTAACCAGGTCCAATTCCATTTACGTTTACTTTCAACGTTTTTGTACTGCCAAACTCTTCTTATCAAAAGCCCCGCTATACTGAGTTGAAACAAGGAGTAAGCGATCAGGTACGTATTGTACGTATGCATATCCGCATGCAGCCAATCAAACGCAACTGGAAAAACGATTGTGAGCATAAAAAAGATTTGCAGTAGTGCAGGCACTGTATAAAGAACCTTTGATCCAATATTCATACTTTAATTTTCATTTTAAAATCAGACCAGAACATTTCGAAACTTCGACTAGCCCAGCACAATGCAAGCTGGCCGACCGTTGTTATTCGTTATTCAATATTCCTGATTCATTATTAAAACCTATCTCACTTTCCCCTTATCCAGAATATTGATGAAATGAAATCCCCTTGGAACGTATTTCTGCTCATAGAAAAAGCGATGCGCCTCAAAATTATCAGTGTATGAATCCAACGCCAGCATGGTACAGCCGAGTTCTTTCGCCCAAGCCTCCATATGCTCAAACAGTTGCTGACCAATTCCCCGTCTTCTGTATTTTGAAGAAACTACTACGTTGTCCAGTTCCATATATTTTCCGCACCAGAGTTTGGAGCCAATCCAATATCCAGTTAATCCAGCACAAGTTTCCCCATCGTAAATGGCCACTTGCCCATAATTGTTCGGGAGCATGACGTCCAACTCATTGCTATATTCCTCAAGTGTGATGGTTGGATACATTTCTTGAATCAACTCGAAATTTTCGAGCATTTCCTCTTTCGTCTTCAATTCTCTCAGCTCCATTATTCTTCGTTCTTAAGTATCAATTCGTCCATAAACAATTCGTAGATCCGACGGTATTCGTCCGCCCAGGAATAGCTTTTTTTAAAACCATGTGCTTCCACCGGAAATACGGCTAATTCCCAATTGTCTTTCCCTAGTTCGATAAAACGTTGTGACAAGCGAACAACATCTTGGAATTGAACGTTATCATCTACCATTCCATGCAACATCACCAATCGATCCTCCAAACTTTCTGCAAAGTAGATAGGAGAGCTTCTTTCATAAGCCAAGGTGTCGGTAGTTGGATAATTCAAGATGTTACTCGTGTATTCATGGTTGTAATGATACCAGTCCGTTACAGATCGCAGGGCAGCTCCTCCCTGAAATTTCCCCGGTTCATTGAGCAATGCCATCAACGTGATAAATCCACCATATGATCCGCCGTAAATGCCCACTTTGTCCGGGTCGATTCCCATAGAGTCTATCAACCATTGTCTTCCGTCTACTTGATCCGATAAATCTTTCCCTCCCATGTGACGGTAAATAGCCGTGCGATGATCTCTTCCGTATCCGGCACTCGCCCGATAGTCGATGTCTAAAACCGTAATTCCATTGTCACGTAAAAGGTTGTGGAACATGTATTCACGGAAGTAAGAACTCCACCAGTTGTGCGCATTTTGCAGGTATCCAGCGCCATGTACAAAGATTACTGCGGCTCCTGTTTTTACATTACTCTCTGGTTCGTACAGACGAGCGTTGACCATTGCGCCATCCGACGCTTTGAATTGCGTTACTTTCGGATCATACCAAGGGTACGCCGTAAACATGTCTGTTGTTGAAGTGGTGATTTGTTGCAATTCCGCGCTAGTTTTGTTCGGGGCAAGATATAGTTCCCACGGTTTGTTCTTATAGGAATAACGAACAACCAACCACTTTTCATCTGGTGAAACGTTTATATCGTGCGATCCAGATTTTGTGAGAATGGGTGTTCTCTTTTTTGATTTCACATCGATATGATAAAACCCTTTGTCTCCTGGGTGTGTTTCATTGGAAGTAATGTAGTAGGTCGATCCATCGGTGCTTAAATCTACATTTTGAACTTCCCAGTTACCAGAAGTAATCGCCGTTTTGTTTCCACTATTAACGTTGTATTGATACAAATGCGAATAACCGGTTTCTTCCGATTGAAAGTAAAACGTCTGATTGTCGTTCAGCCAGCCGAGGGTTCCAGACGCCATGTTCCAATTGGAAATTCCGGGTCCTCCAATCCAAGCTTCATCGTGCTGACGTTCCAATTGTTTGATGGATCCTTCTTCCAAATTGATGGAAACAATCCATCGGTCTTTATTGTCATAACTTCGTACATCGATCACGTTATTATTTGATCCTGAAGCGTAAATTACGCGGTGCATGACGATATTTCTATCTTTCTCGTAAACAGTTGTGGTATCGCCGTATTCCTTTAAATATTCAGGTTTCTTTCGAATATCGTCTAACGTAGAGAAATCAACGAAGTACGTGGTATCGTTATCGAAATCATAAATGGCCAATCGGTTGTTGGGGTCATTGTCATGGACTTTCACGCGTGCATCACTCGTATACGTATGCCCGTCTTTTGAAATGTGATGTTCTACATGGGTTTTTTCGGCATCCACTTTCGTATACAATCGGAAGGTAAGAAAACGTCCGTCTGGTGAAAATTGAACATTGCTCACAGATTCTTGTCCTCTGAAATGCGATGGAATCTTGTGTTCCCACATTTTCCGTTTCTCTTTGCGCCATTCTTTTGATTCTTCTTGCTCTTGAATAAACTGGAACAATTGACGTTCCTCCTTGGTCCAATTTGATTCTTCTGGTTTGTCATCTCCGGGCTCACTTCCGTCTTTGAAGGCAAAAATGGTTTCAATGCATTTGTTTTTTACACAATAGGTCTTGATTTCATCACCCTCTTGAAAATAGACGTAGTCGCCGCCTTCCCGATATTGTACATTGTAAATCCCTTTTAACGAGCGATAGATCAGTTCTGCTTTTTTATTCTTGAAATCAAAATGAAACAAAGCCCCATCTTCGTTGTAGTATGAATACTCGATTGAAGTACCACCCCAGTAGTCGGTATTGTTGTTGTAGAATTCAGGAGTAATGATTTCAGTTGTTTTTGTTTTCAGATCATACGCATAGGTAGTATTTCCCGGAGCCGATTCTGGGTTCCAATCGAATAAAATATGCTCGCCAGTCAAACTCCAATGTGCACTTTGTGGCAGATGTCCAACAAATTCATCCCCCTTCATAATTTCGCGCAGATCAAGAGAAGATGCGTTAGGGTAATTTTGGGCTATAGCATTGATAACTAGTAGGGAAGTTCCCGTAAGGAATAAGTATTTCAACATATCGTGATAAATTCTATGCTGAAAATAGTAAGACCTAGCCAAATTCAGAAACCAACCACAGATTTCATGGGGTCAATGTGATGAACGGTTTTCTGATAAGCTCCTTCTTTGAGAAATGCTTTTCCACGGCGACTTAGTTTGATTATAATGGTGTTTTCCCAGTCTTCTCGCTCCAATTCCTTATGATTTGTGGAACTGCGCATGAAAATATTAACGTATCCCTCGCGGTTCAGTTTTTTAATGACCGAATTAAGACGTGGGAGAGGAAGATTCAGCTTTTCTAATAAATTCGCTTTTGATTTGGCACCTCTTTTCGATAGAGTATTCAAATGCCATAGTACATCATTTAAGTCGTCAGTCATGAGGAATAGATTTTAGGGATTAGAGTACGGTAGAAATGAAAACAATGCTCGCTCCGTAAATTAATAGGATTATAAACGTGGCTATTTGACGGGTTCGGAAAGAGGTTTCCTTGCTTTGGTAAGAATACTTGAACACAGTATTGACAATCTTTTTCATACGCTGAATTTGATTTCAAGATGCTCGAATTCTGAAAAGAATCGACTGACTGTTTTCCCATCGATTGAGTTTCATTTCCGAACAGTCAATTCACTTTTGTCAATTGTGATTTTATTCCTCTGAGAATTAATTGCTTTCGGTTGTGCGATAGTT
The DNA here is from genome assembly GCA_015665275.1 of Flavobacteriales bacterium. GTDB lineage: Bacteria > Bacteroidota > Bacteroidia > Flavobacteriales_D > Crocinitomicaceae > UBA4466. Next base: position 89,914 of record JADFAL010000007.1, read on the forward strand.
TGAGAAAACGTGTATCTTTGCGCTCCCGTCTCGCGTAGGCGGATTATTATTAACACGGGTTTCGTACCCAAAAGAATAAAAACATATGGCAACTAGAATTAGATTGCAAAGACACGGTAAAAAAGGAAAACCATTTTACCACATCGTATCTGCAGACAGCAGAGCAAAGCGTGACGGACGTTTTATCGAAAAACTCGGAACGTACAATCCAAACACAAATCCAGCAGTGATCGAATTAGATTTCGAACGTGCATTGCACTGGGTGGCAACAGGAGCTGAAATGTCAGATACTGCACGTGCAATCCTTTCTTACAAAGGAGTATTGTACAAAAACCACTTAGTTAAAGGGGTTGCAAAAGGAGCCTTGACAGACGCACAAGTAGAAGAGCGTTTTGCAAAGTGGTTGGAAGAAAAAGAATCGAAAGTATCTGCAAAATCAGACAAGTTGGCGAAAGATGCTGACAAAGAGAAAGCAGATCGATTGAAAGCAGAAGCAGACGTAAGCGCGGCTCGAGCGAAAGAAATCGAAGCTAAAAATACTCCAGAGGTAGAAGAGGCTCCAGTAGAAGAGGTTCCGGCAGCAGAAGCTGAGGAAACTCCTGCAGCTGAAGCACCAGGAGAGGAAGCTCCGGCAGCGGAAGAAACTCCTGCAGAAGCACCAGCAGCAGAAGAAGCTCCGGCTGAAGAGCCAGCGGCGGAAGAAGCACCTGCTGAAGAGCCAAAAGCTGAAGAAACTCCAGCAGAGGAAGCTCCAGCTGAAGAAGAAAAGAAAGAAGCAGAATAATAGAGCTTCTATGAAGAAAGCAGATTGCTTTTATTTAGGATATGTAGCGAAACTTCACGGATTTAAAGGTGAGGTTTCGCTGTTTTTGGACGTTACCAATCCGGCAGATTACGAAACACTCGATGCCGTTTTCATCGATATTAACGACCAATTGACTCCTTTCTTTGTCGAATCGCTTAAATTGAAAAACAACGGTTTTGCTGCTGTACGATTTGAAGGGTTACACGATGAGAACAATGCCAAAAAACTACTTCGGAAACAATTATATCTCCCTGCGCAGGTTTTGCCTCAATTGAAAGGGAATAATTTCTACGATCACGAAGTAGTGGGATACAAAGTCTTCGAAGCTAATTACGGCGAAGTGGGTGTTTTGGAGCAAGTAGTTGACTTCAAAGTAAATCCATTATTACAAGTGATGAATGGGGAAAAGGAAGTATTAATTCCTTTGTTAGATAATACCATTCAGAAAGTAGATCGTGAGAAGAAAGAACTACACGTTGTTGCTCCCGAAGGTTTGGTCGCCTTATATTTGGAAGACTAATGTCTGTCTTCCGTTTTAAACAGTTTTACATCAAACAAGAAATCAGTGCCATGAAAGTGGGAACTGATGCCATGTTACTCGGAAGTTTGGTTCGGGTCATTGAACCTGCAACTATTCTGGATGTTGGAGCGGGAACTGGCGTATTGGCTTTGATGATGGCACAGCGATTTTCGGAGGCAAAAATTCAAGCCATTGAAGTTGATACAGCATCAGCTCAGGAGGCCCAGTATAACTTTGACCATTCTCCATGGAAGGATCGTTTGAAGACAATCGAAGCGGATTTTCTGTCTAGTAACTTTGAGCATTCATTCGATTTGATCATTTCCAATCCGCCATATTACCAATCGCGGTTGGAGAATGATGATCCACGGAAATCTCAGGCGAGACATGAATCTGCGCTGCCCATGAAAGCCATGTTGGAAAAAGTTGCGAACCTGCTAACAGATGAAGGAAGCTTTTGGGTGATAGTGCCAGCTGAAGTTTGTGAGTTATGGATTCGAACTGCCGCTGCAAGCTATTTGGAATGCGCAACAATTATTTCAATTTTCGGAAAAGAAGGAGGAGAAATGAAACGCACTATTCTCGAATTCAAAGCGCATAGTGTTAAATCCCTTGAAAATAAACCGGAGTCGAGATGTGACTCTTCAATCACAATCCGAAATACCGACGGTAGCTACACCGATCAATACATCGATCTAACCAAAGCGTTTCATTACAATTCATTGAAATAACTTTCTGAATTCTGAATGAATTGGCTACTTCAAAAAAGTGAGGTCCAAAACTATTTGCTCGTTGTCTCTTTCTACCGTCACCGAAACAGCATCTTCAGGTTGGTAATATCCCAGCGCTTCCATGTAATCATAAATGGATGCAATTTTAAACTGTCCCAGTTCAAGTAAAATATCTCCTTTCTGAATTCCCGCTGCAGCTGCTGATCTTCCTTCTTTCACACCATCTATTTTCAAGCCAACACCATCGTAGAGGTAATCTGGAATGACACCAAGAGTAACATTGAACTTTCGTTTTTCATTCGTTGGGTTAGGATCTCTGGTTTTTGTAAAAGGGAGGTCTGGGCTCTTATCCAGTTTCGTAACCAATTTAGCAATGAACAGGGAAACATCCTTTAATCCTTCGAAATTGATCAATTCTACGTCGTCTTCTGGCTTATGATATTGTTCATGCTGACCCGTAAAGAAATGCAGAACAGGTATGTCTTGCAAGTAGAAGGAGGTGTGATCACTTGGACCAATCCCCGAAGAATCCATGGCGAACTGAAACGTGGGGCGTTTCACCCGTTCCATTGTTGAAGTGAATTCAGGTGAAGTACCAATGCCATAAATGGCCAATCTTCGCTGATCATCTAGGCGTCCGATCATATCCATGTTGATCATAAAACTCACATCATCTGAATTAGATAGAGTCGTGTTGGCGAAATAATTTGATCCTAGCAAACCTTTTTCTTCACCCGTGAAGGCGATAAATGTAATTGAATGACGCGGGTTCTTCTTGCTGAAGTATTCTGCGAGGTATAATAGTCCTGCAACACCACTGGCATTGTCGTCTGCACCATTGTGAATTGCTTGTTCGGTTGAAAGCGAACCAGAGCCTTCACCGCCCCATCCTAAATGATCATAATGAGCACCAATAATAATGGACCCTTGACCTTCCGGGTTCAGAATCCCAATAACGTTTCGGCCCTCAATTGTGAAGGCAGTCGATGTATCGTAAGGGTTTTTACTAATTTTCTTCGTGAATTCTTGAAAGTAGGAGTTCATACTATTCGGTTTCCGAAGTCCTATTTCTGCGAATCGATTTGCAATGTATTGAGCAGCGATAACTTCTCCCTTCGTACCAATCTCTCTGCCTTCGAGTGAATCATGCGATAGAAATTCAACGTCCTGATATATGGAGTTTTTGCCTTCAGTATCGGTTTGTTGCGCAGTTACCGTGTATGCAAAGTGTAAAACAATGCTTAGTAGAATGAATGAAATGATCCGCATTTCTAGTGCTTAATAAACGGCTGATTGGAACTATGAACGCCGTTCTGGAGAATTAGAGTATAGGTTCCCTTTGCAAAATTCGCGATGTTAATATTGAATTCCTGTTCGCCTTCATTCTTAATCTCTAGTTTTTCTTCAATCAAGACTTTTCCCGAGAGGTCAATGATTTTGTATTCCATGTTTTCAGGGCGAATCGCGTTGAAAGCAAGTGTGATTTCATTTGTAGCTGGAACAGGATAAAGATGCGCCTTGAAAATGTTATCCCCCGATAGAATCGTTTCATCAACCACCGCTATTGATTTATTTAGATACACTTTGAAAATGACATTACTGGCCGAACTTTGCGTCCCGTCATTAATAAAGAAGATGTTTTCTTGCGAGCTTTCAATTCCACCATAGATATAACCGATCAGTGTTTTCGTTTGAGGTACAGTATTTAAGTCGAGGATTTCCCGCGGTAAAAAATATTGATCTGAAGGAATGAATTCGGCTCCAGAACCAACCAGTGTTGGCATTTCAATATAATTCAATTTCGCTTCTTGCATATTTCCGTTGGAAAAGCGCGTTACTTTGCTAATCGTTTTGACGAAAGGAACGTCCGTATCTTCGACTAGATTCCCTTGCGCATCCATGGTAAATTGGCTGATGCCACCAAAGAAAAGTGTATGCATTGTGCTTGCATTGGCATCCCACACGGGAATTTTAGCGCTGTGATATTGACTCAAGTACTGATTAAAGTTGTTGTTCACCGTATAGGTGGCCTCATCAATGTCAACTGAGTTTAAATAAGGCAAATCGTTTGGATTAAAAACTCCTGAAAAAGCCGTAAATCCTTCCGTTCCATTTGGGAAGATTTGAGCTGCCATGTTATAATCTCTGCGGTGCAGGTTGGCAGTGTCTGTGGTAATGTCAAAATTGGTGACACTAAGATTCACGCCGTCATCGATAATTTCAAATTTTCGAATTTCATTGGTGTATTCCTGAATGAAACCCGGACCATGTGTTGGCCCCATTGGGTTGTACCTACCGTCAAATAGATGTCCTCCAACCAAATAGAAAGTACCATTCAAATACCCCAGCTGCCCCCCGGTTACCTTTAAATTATTGTTTGTGATCTGACGAAAAAATGGAAGGATATTCCCTCCGTTAATTACGGCGTCTGCGACCTGGTCAATTGAAATGGCCGTAAGGTTCGGATAGGTAATGTGATCTAGCGCAGTGGCGCTGTACCCGTAGCCTCCGGTAACGTACATCATCGTATCGACTTGATAGAATTGCTGGTTGGTGGATTGTAATTGCTCGAACATTTCGGAAGGTAGAACGCTTAGATCTGCTGTCCAGACTTGTTCAGTCACAGGGTCAATTACCGTAATATTTTTATTGTTGTCTTGTTCTTGAAAGGCAGCCCAAGGTTGCCGACGGTGCAATCCATCCACACGACCGCCAATGATCACCCATTTGTGGTCTGAAGTTGCTCCCCAGGAGTAGGAGTGAACGCTCGGGGCATTCGGAATTACGAGTGGTTCCAGTTCTATTGCAAAATCTTCAGGGTTCTGGGCATTGGCTACCGTGCAGCTCAATGCCATTAGGATAAGTAAGGTTTTCATCGTGTTTGTCTCGTTTCGTGAAAGGTAAGTACACCCGGTAAATCAGAATGTTACTAATGTTACAGTTACGAGAGAAAAACACTTTTTTACTGCATTTTTTGTAAAAAAAAATCCGCGAGCTACGACCCGCGGATTTAAAAATACGATCCTGAAAATTTAGGCTGCGTAGGAACTCAGTTTTGAGTCCAGAACGCCTTTCGCTTGAAGCCCGACCATGTGTTCTTTGATTTCTCCATTCTGAAGAATAAACAAAGAGGGGATGCTCCGAACACCAAATTCTCTTGCCAATTGTTGTTGTTTATCAATGTTCACTTTAACTATTTCTACTTCACCATTGTATTTGTCTGCCAATTCATCCACAATTGGAAGCATCGTTTGACAAGGTCCGCACCAGTCTGCGTAGAAATCAATCAATACGGGTTTGTCTCCTTTCTTTAGTTGCTCCAGCTGTGAAGCGTTTTTTATTTCTTTCATATCATTAGATTTTTGATTGAGAATTTAGGTCATCGAGCTGAGACGTACTCAGCTTGCCGAAGTACTGAGATGCCTATTCTCATTGTGTAATTTTATCTTTTGAAAGTACTTCTCGACTTGCTCGAAGTTCTTTCCATTTATCTTATCCTACCTCAGGAAAATCCACAGGAATTTGTGTCAATCCGTGTACGTAATTTGTGAAGGTAACCGCAGTGATTACGGCAACGAAATCGATCAATGCTTTTTCGTCGAATCCTGCTTCAAAGAAACGTTGGCGGCTTTCTTCGCTCACATGCCCGGATTTCTCACTCACCTCGCGCGCCAACGTTGTCAATGCATTCAATTTAGTGTCTTCAATGGATGCTTTACGTAATTTCAGTGCTTCTTCATCAGAGAATCCATTCATTTTTGCCATTGCTGTATGTGCTGCTTTACAATAGGTACAATTGTTCACATCGGATACTGCTAACTTGATGGCTTCAATCTCTCTTTTCGAGAACGTGCCTTTACCTGCTTCACCCGAGAATGAAAGGATGTTTGATAAGGCATTGCTGGAATATCCAATAGTTGCATACATGTTCGGGACGAACCCTAATTGACTTTCCAGTTGATTGAAAATTGTTTGACTTTCTGCGTTTACTTGATCTTTTGTTGGTACTAGTATGTTTGTTACTGTTTCCATTTTATACTGTTTTTTCGGCTCTTTCGCTCCGGCCATTTTTTGAATGCTCTAACGTAAGAGTTGTGTTTATAATTTGCTAACAGTACAAAGGTAGGGGCGCTTAAAGCCCTTTTGTTAGTCAGGAATCCCCGGTCATTTGTCAATTTTTCCCTTCACGGAAGTTTTGAGGTGAAACGCCATCATTTTTCTTGAAGAATCGGCTAAAAACATGAATATCGGAGAATCCCAATTCGTAGGTGATATCCGATATGGACTGATCCGAATAGGTGAGAAGACGCTTTGCTTCTATCATAATTCGTTGGTGAATGAATTGAAGGGGAGAGGTATCGCCCATTTTCTTAAAGAGGTTGGAAAGCGTTTTGGGCGATTTGAACAACAGATCGGCATATTCCTTTACAGTATGTTTCTCTCGAAAATGCTTTTCTACCAGAAAATTGTATTCTCGGATGATATTGGTATTCTGGTCAGAAGCTTGCAATTGGATTTTCTTCTTATAAATTCGGGTGCAGAGAATAAGAATTCGTTTCAGCATCATCTGAAGCATTTCCATCTGGAGATTGTCGGTGGACTGCATCTCTAGGCGGAACATATCGAAAACGGTTTCAAGAATTTGAAGGTCGGCCTTATCAGGATGGAGCATTGGAACATTTGACGATCCGAAGAACAAGCGAAGAAGTGCAAAGAAGGTCAGAAAGAAATTCTAAGTGAGTTGCGAAAAGACGGTTTGATTAAAGAGAATCAGAAACGCGTCAAGATGCAGGTGAAAAACAAGAAGATGACGGTTAATGGCAAAGAGGTACCGAAGAACTTACGCGATAAATACAAAGATTTAGTCGAGGAGTATTTTGATATCGATACAGATCAGAACCGCCTTAATTGGACTTGGACAACTGTGGAAGACAAAGATTAAGATTTTTAATATGATGGTTTCAACCGGGGGATATGCATTGCGTGTTCCCCGGTTTTATTTTAGAGCATGGATCCCATGAATACCTTTGCATCTTCCTGTGCATTCGCTTGAACCGTGACAAATAACAATGCAAGTAGCAAGATCAATCGTTTCATAGTTCCTCTAAGTTAATTAGTATTCGCAGCCTTTCTGAACTTCTTTATGCCTCCATTGAATCCAATATTCTTTGAGGCCTTCAGGAGTTTGGTGCAATTCACTAACGTCAAGATAATCATCAAAAAGAAGCTCGCCTTCGAGTTCACTTAAGCGCTTTTTAAGTTCAGGTTCATGTCCCCATCCGCCAACATGATCGAAGGCTGTGCATGCAAGGCATTTCTGACTTAGGCGCCAGAACGGTATTTCAAGTTGATACCTAACTTTTCCAGTGCCCATGCCATTTGTAGACATTTTAATGGCATCAAGGCGAACACGATTGTATTTCCCTTGTTTGTATAGCTGTTTCAACTTTCTGCCGACTTGTTGGCTCATGAGGTTTGAAAACTGGTGAGCTACATCCATGTCGTATATGAATTCCGGACCATAGTACTCGCCATAACATCCGCCATCATCACAGGTGATGGTAGAATTATCTGCAAGGAAGTCTTTGCCTTTTTCAGCATCTGAACTACAGGAGTTAATAACTAAGAAGAGAATACCAATAAAAATGAAACGCAACATTTCAAGTGTTTACTCTAAAATAATTCTTTGGTCGGGATTTAAGCCTTTACTCTTGCAAAGAGTTCGTTCAATTCTTCTTGAATTAAAGTCGCCTTATCTTTGTTGTACCAGTTTTGAATCACTTTGTGAACTTCTTCGTAAGGACTCTCCTTGGCTTTCATGTCCATTACAATCGTTTGAGCCTCTTCTGGGCGCGGTCCCCAGCTGAATAAGTCGTTGTCATTTTCATCTCGAACTACCAGTTTTGGAATAGATTTCCCTCCATTGGTCAAGTAAGAATCGATCAAATCGGAACTGTCGCGCAGCACAATTTCCAACTCAATATTCGGGTTCAACTCCGAAAAAAAATGAATGATTGGTGTAGAATGTGCGGCATCACCACACCAAGGTTCCGTAATTAAAATCCATTTCTGCGGGGTGTCAATGCTTTTTATTGCCGCAATGGTTTCTTCACTAATGGGATTTTGTTTCAACCAACGCATGGTGCGTGATTTGTTCATTCGAACGTAGTCCCAATATGCCGGTTTGTCATAGGGTGCTTCAGTGTTTCTTTTTTCAAGAATGTCGTCAAACAATCCCAGATATGTATTCCAATCCATCGCCTCTAATCTTAAATGTTTGTCATTAGACGGTAAAGCTAAAGAAAGCTTTCAACCTTCAACTTTCAACCTTGAACCTTGAACCTTCAGCCTTGAACCTTCAACCTTCAACTTTCTACTATACCTTAGTAAATCGCCGGAAATCCTTCAGGATCAACTTCACTCATAATCCCATAAGCCTTCTCAACGATATCCTCAATGCTAGGCTTCGAGAAGTAATCCCCATCAGAACCATAGGCAGGACGGTGATCTTTCGAGGTCAATGTTTCAGGAGCAGAATCCAAGTGGTAGTATCCTTTTTGCTCGACTAAAATTTTGTCTAACATATAGGCAACGGCACCGCTACTCACATCTTCATCCACAATCATCAAACGATTCGTTTTCTCCAAAGAGTCTGCAATCATATGCTCAATATCAAATGGAAGCAAGGTTTGAACGTCAATCAATTCTACAGAAATACCCAACTCAGTCAATTGCTTTGCAGCAACTTCACAAAGGTTGAATGTTGATCCGTAAGAAACGATTGTCAAATCTGTTCCTTCAACAACCACTTCAGGCACTCCCAAAGGCTCCCGGAATTCCCCTATATTCGTTGGGATAAGTTCCTTCGTTCTGTACCCGTTCAATGGCTCCACCACCAATGCAGGTTCATCCGCAGCCATTAGTGTATTGTAGAAACCAGCAGCTTTTGTCATATTACGCGGCACACAAACATGCATTCCACGCAATGAATTGATGATCATTCCCATAGGTGATCCGCTGTGCCAAATTCCTTCCAGACGGTGTCCACGAGTGCTCACAATTAACGGTGCTTTTTGTCCTCCTTTCGTACGGTACTGAACCGTAGACAAATCATCAGATAGCACCTGAACGGCGTACAATAGATAATCCAAGTACTGGATTTCAGCAATTGGACGTAATCCGCGCATTGCCATTCCAATTCCTTGACCAATAATAGTCGCTTCGCGAATTCCTGTGTCAGCAACACGCAATTCGCCGTATTTTTCTTGCATGCCTTCCAAGGTTTGGTTAACACCACCAATCTTTCCAGCATCCTCTCCGTAAACCAAGGCTTCCGGATAATTTTCTAAAATTTTATCGTAGTTGTCGCGAAGAATAATACGACCGTCTTCCATGTCCCCGGAACCATCATATTCCGGTGCAACAGGATCAATATTTAACGCCGACTGCGCAGACTCTGAATGCAAGTGACTGCTATAACGATCGAAGTTCAATTGAATTTGCTCACGAATCCAAGCCGACAATGCCTGACGCGAAGCTCCGTTTTCACCCCGCGTTATGCGAAGTGCCTTTCGAGCCGCGCTCAACACATCCTTACGAATAGGATCCATTGCATTGTCCAATTCGTCCGCCAACTTTCCAATGAAGGCTCCATTGCTACTTTCTTCAGCCAAGGCACGCAACATTCCTATTGCTTCTGTATTATCTTTTGCTAAAACATCTGTAAATGCCTTCCATGCCGCTTTTTGAGAATTTCGAACCTCCTTCTTAGTTTCTTTTCGAATGGCCTCTAATTCTTCTTTTGTAGCTATTGTCAATCCGTCGGCATCGAAGTTGGTGATCCACTCTTCGAATTTATTTACACAATCGAATTCTACTTCCCATTTCAAACGCTCTTCAGATTTGTAGCGCTCGTGTGATCCGCTAGTCGAGTGTCCTTGTGGTTGATTCACTTCTTTGACGTGAACCAAAACCGGAACATGCTCTTCACGTGCCAATTTAACCGCCTTTTCGTAGGTCTCACACAAGTGTGCGTAATCCCATCCTTTCGTTACGAAGATTTCGTATCCGGGCTTATCTTTTGTGCGCTGCATTCCTGCCAACGCCTCTGAAATACTATCTTTTGTTGTTTGATGCTCACGAGATACAGAGATTCCATATCCATCATCCCAAACAGACATTACCATTGGAACTTGAAGAACGCCAGCTGCATTAATTGTTTCCCAGAATGGCCCTTCCGAAGTCGATGCATCTCCAATAGTACCGAAAGCAACTTCGTTTCCACCATTGGTGAATTTTTGGAATGCTTCCAGTTCTTTCAATTCTGGATGGTTTCTATAAATTTTTGATGCCAAAGCCAATCCCAACAAACGTGGCATTTGGCCGGCAGTAGGAGAGATATCCGCAGAACTATTTTTCTGCGACATCAAATCTTTCCACTCGCCCTTTTCGTCCAAATTACGTGTGGCAAAGTGCCCACCCATTTGACGGCCGGCAGATTGCGGCTCTACCTCAACATCCGTGTGAGCGTACAATCCCGCGAAATATTGCTGAATGTCCAATTGATCATTGGCCAACATAATCGTTTGATCACGGTAATATCCCGATCGAAAATCACCATCACGGAATTGTTTCGCTAACGCAATTTGCGCTAACTCTTTACCATCACCAAAGATTCCAAATTTTGCCTTACCCGTCAATACCTCGCGACGACCTAACAATGAGGCTTCGCGTGATAAACTTGCTAAGCGAAAGTCATCCAGTACTTGGGTTTTAAAAGCTTCGAAATCGACGTTCGTGGCAGTTTCCGTAATAGAATCTTTGGACATAATCTCAAATTTAAGGAGGCACAAAAGTACGAAAACTTTAGCCAAATTCCAAGCAGAAAATACCCGCAAATACACGCACGATGCGGAAAGCGAAAGATTGCCGTTTACTCAATTATTACTACTGTTCCTTCGATTGTTCTATCTTTGAGTTCATGCGATTGAAAGGGTTTTGGAAACGCTATTCTCCCTATTTTGTGGACATCTGGCAATATTTGGTCATTATATTGATCTTCATTCTAGCGGCAATTTTCTTTCTATAAACCCTTCACTTATCCGTATCTTGCAGGTACGAAATGCAATTAGTTATGTGGAAACAACTTACAACGCTGTGCCTTTGTTTAATGGCCAGTACTTCGTTCTCTCAATTAAATATCGATTCTGTCGGTCATATCAATCTGAATGCGATGCACAACCAGCGCTTGAATGATATTTGGGGATATACGGATGAATTGGGCAATGAATACGCACTTGTCGGTGGAACGAAAGGTACCAGCGTAGTCGATATTTCCGATCCAACCAATCCTATTGAAGTGTTCTACGAACCAGGAATGGAATCAACCTGGCGGGATTTAAAAACGGTAGGTGATTATGCCTACGTGACAACAGAAGCGAATAACGGATTATTGATCATCGATTTGTCTCCATTGCCACAGTCGACTGCATTACCGGTTACTTATTACAACGGATCGCTTCAGGGAACTTGGTCTTCAGCACACAATATTTATGCAGATGATAGTGGATATGCCTACATTTTTGGAGCAAATCGTGGTAACGGAGGAGTAATCATTTTGGATTGCGTAACAGATCCCATGAACCCCATTGAGGTAGGAGAATTTGATAACTGGTACGTTCATGATGGCTATGTTGAGAACGATACAATGTACCTTGGACACATTAACGAAGGTTTCTTTAGCATTGTTGATGTTACAGACAAAGCGAATCCAGTTTTACTAGGAACGCAAGTAACTCCAAATACGTTCACGCACAACGTATGGATTCGTCAAGGCGGATATGCGTTTACAACAGACGAGGTCTCAGATGCTTATTTGGCGGCTTACGATATCTCCGATCCTGCTAACATTGTTGAAGTAGACCGAATTCAAAGTTCCCCGGGAGCGGGAGTAATTCCGCATAATGCCCATGTTCTGGGTAATTTCTTAATTACAAGTTATTATTCCGATGGGGTAGTGGTGCACGACATCACGCATCCATACAACATGATTGAAGTTGCGAATTACGATACCTATCCTACGCAGACCACCGGATATGATGGCTGTTGGGGCGTATATCCTTTCTTTGGCTCGGGAACTATGGTTGCATCGGATCGCGACTTTGGAATGTTTGTTTTGAGTCCAACGTATGTTCAAGCAGCTTATTTGGAAGGAGTCGTTACAGATGTGCAAACAACGAACCCCATCTTTGACGTTGATGTGCAGATCACCGGAAGTAATCAAACAGAGAATACGTCTAGCATTGGTTTCTACGCTACCGGAATGGCAAACGGGGGCAATTACGATGTTACTTTCAGCAAAGTAGGATATTATCCTGAAACCGTTTCCGCAACACTTATCAACGGACAAATTTCCATTTTAGACGTTGAACTTACACCAATTCCACCATTCACCTTGAACATTACGGTTCTGGAGCAAGGAACGAACAATCCGATTGAAAACGTCGAAATTCGTTTGGAGTCTTCGTTGGCAGACTGGCTAGGTACCACAAATGCACTTGGACAGGAAACAATGACCCTATACTATGAAGAGCAATACAAAACCTTTTTCGGGAAATGGGGACACGTAACACACTGCGAATGGATCGACATTGATGCGAATACAGGCTCACTGACCATCTATCTTGATCCGGGATATTACGATGATTTCGCTTTCGATTTCAACTGGTCCATTTCAGGATCAGCCGTTACCGGACAATGGGAAAGAGCAATACCGTATGGAACATTGAGCAGTCCAGCATTGGATTCGCAAAACGATTGTTCTGATTATTGTTTCGTTACCGAAAATGCCACAACGCAAGATTTTGCCGTTGGAACAGTACACGATGGGACGGTTATTTTACAGTCACCAATGATGGATTTAACGGGATATACCGACCCATATGCTCACTACGATCGTTGGTTCTTCTGTGATCTTGGGGCTTCGCCAGACGATTCCCTTCAAATTTTTATGAGCAATGGAACTACCATTGAGCGCATCGATGTTCAATTACGTGATACGGCAACACACGGCTCTTGGTTCACCAAAGACATCCGGATTCTCGATTACATCTCGTTGTCTTCAACAATGCAATTCAGTGTAAGAGCGTCTGATTTTGCACCCGATATTAACGTAACCGAAGCTGCAATTGATGATTTCTTCATTGTAGAGTCTCAATTTGTATCCACTCCAGAACAGCAATTAGAAAAATGGCAACTGCAACCAAATCCAACTACTGGGATTATTCAAGTGGCGAACCTTGGCAGTTCATCTGCATTTGAAGTACGAACCCTAAGCGGAAAATTGGTTCAAACAGGAATGTTCAATCCCGGAGAAACTATTGATGGTTCGTTGTGGGATTCAGGTGTCTATTTCGTGAAAATTAAAGACGAAATACAAAAGATTGTTATTGCCCGATAATCACTGTGGCAATTGCTTATATTTGTCAGCAACAAAGCCGTTGATTTGACGAAAAAGCTAGACATTTCTGTTGTTGTCCCACTGTATAACGAGGACGAGTCATTGCCAGAATTGAGCAAATGGATTTCTAAGGTAATGGACGAAAATTCATTCACCTATGAGGTACTGTTTATTGATGATGGGAGTAAGGATAACTCTTGGCAGGTAATTGAAGAACTGTCGTCAGAGAATTCAGTTTTCAAAGGAATCAAATTTCAAAGAAATTACGGAAAGTCGGCTGCTTTGCAGAAAGGATTCGAGGCTGCACAAGGAACTGTAGTAATTACTATGGATGCCGATTTGCAAGACTCTCCAGAAGAAATTCCAGAGTTGTATCGAATGATCACGGAAGATGATTTCGATGTGGTTTCTGGGTGGAAAAAGAAACGTCACGATCCAATAACCAAAACGGTTCCAACCAAACTCTATAACTGGGCGGCCCGTGTCATCACAGGAATCAAATTGCACGATTTCAATTGTGGATTGAAGGCTTACAAGTTAGCTGTAGTTAAGAGTATTGAAGTGTATGGAGACATGCACCGATACATTCCACCTTTAGCAAAATATGCAGGTTTTAATAAAATTGGAGAGAAAGTCGTTCAACATCAAGCCCGTAAATATGGGGTCACCAAATTTGGTTTGAATCGATTTGTGAACGGACCATTGGACTTAATGACGGTGGCCTTCATGGGGAAGTTTGGCAAGAAACCAATGCACTTCTTTGGTGTTTTGGGAATGCTCATGTTCTTTATCGGGCTTAGTATTTTCATGTACCTCGGAATTGTGAAACTATTTATTGACGGAGACGCGAAACTAATTGCAGATCGTACAGAGTTTTACTTAGCCTTGACCTCAATGATTCTTGGTGTACAATTCTTCCTTGCCGGATTCATCGGTGAAATGATTGGTCGAAACTCTTCCTCGCGAAATGTGTACCTGGTAGAAAAAGAGTTAAATATCCATGACTGATTGGGAAGTTGACGCTACCTGGACCCTTTTTCTAGATCGCGACGGAGTGATCAATAAGCGGAACTTTGACGGTTATATCACAGAAGTAAAATCATTCGAATTTTTACCTGATGTTCCTAGCGCAATTGCTTCGTTATCAACCATTTTTCATAGGATTATCGTAGTTACAAACCAACAAGGTATCGGCAAAGGTTTGATGTCCGAGCGTAACCTCCTTGAGATTCATACTTATATGAATGATGAGATTTATGCCGCTGGTGGGAAGATCGATAAATGTTACTTCGCACCGAACCTAAAAGGGGCTGAAGACGACATGAGAAAACCAGGACCTGCCATGGCTGAACTAGCCAAAATGGAATTTCCTGAAATTGAATTTTCACGTTGTGTAATGGTCGGAGATACAGATTCCGATATTCTCTTTGGCAAGAATCTTGGTATGAAGACGGTGAGGGTGCGCTCGCAAGAAAAAGCAGATGTGCCCGCAGATATTGAGGTGGATGGATTACACGAACTGGTAACCAAATTGACACATGAAAAGTAAATTGACACTATTGGTATTGTTATTGACAAGCTTGGCTTTCGGACAAGTGAATCAAGTAGACTCAAAAGGTCGCAAGCAGGGGACGTGGGAAAAAACGTACGAAGGTTCTATTGTGTTCCAATACCGCGGTCAATTCAAAGACGATAAACCCGTAGGAAAGTTTACCTATTACTACGAGTCAGGAAAAGTGAAGGCGATTATACAGCACGATAATTTGGAGAAAGGGCGATCGTTAGCGTATTTCTATCACGAAAACAAGCAGGTTATGAGTGCTGGAATCTATCGCAATTCAAAGAAAGATAGTACTTGGGTGAATTTCACGCCAGCTGGAAAACTCAGCACGAAAGAAGAATTCAAAAATGACAAGTTGAACGGAGTCACGTATGTTTATTTCGTTTCGGAGGATATTAAAAGTGTGCAACCAGTGGTGGCGACCAAGAAGACCTATAAAGATGGCATCCTTCATGGAGATTACCTAGAATACTTCATCAACGGGAAGGCCAAAATTAAAGGCAAGTATGTGAACAATCGTCAGGATGGAGCATGGGAAGAGTTTCATCTCAATGGGAAACGTGCCATCACGTACCGTTACGACAACGGCAAAAAGCACGGCTATCAAATCGCTTACGATGAAA
Source organism: Flavobacteriales bacterium (assembly GCA_015665275.1). Classification (GTDB taxonomy): domain Bacteria; phylum Bacteroidota; class Bacteroidia; order Flavobacteriales_D; family Crocinitomicaceae; genus UBA4466. The sequence continues at coordinate 105,612 of JADFAL010000007.1, forward strand.
GCGGGAAGCGCTTGGCCGAGGTATTTTATTACAACGGACATATGTTGGAAGGGGAGCGTTTGGAGAAATTGCTCGAAGACCTTGAAGCAAAAGGCATTAACCCATACACCATGACAACCAAATAATTGGTATTTTCGTTATATTAATATGATGAAGACATCTTTTATCGGAATTCTCACGTTGGCTCTTATACTATTCGGGTGTAAGAAGCAAACAACCCCTAATTTTCACACAGATTATTTTGGACTGGAAACAGGTCGGTACGTTATTTATAACGTAACTGAAATTACGCATGATACTGCCTTGAATCCAGCGCATGATACTGTTTCCTATCAGTTAAAAACTGTTTGGGAAGGCGAGTACATCGACAACGAAGGACGAAGAGCAAGTGAATTTCGCAGATATACACGAGCGTCGGAAAATGATCCTTGGGTGTTGTCTGATATCTGGACGGGAATCATCGATGGAATCCGTGCAGAACTCATCGAAGAAAATCAACGCGTGGTAAAACTGGTATTCGCACCAACCCTCAGCAAAGAATGGGATGTCAACGCTTACAATACCATGAATGAAATGAATGCGTATTATGCAGATGTTCATATCGATACAACGATTAATGGCGTTGCTTTTGATTCAATTATTGTGGTAGATCAAGATCGATTTAACAGTCTTATCGATACCGTACGATTGTTTGAAGTGTATGCAAAGAACGTTGGGTTGATCCGCAAATTCGAAAAGAACAATCAATACAACTTCTCAGATTCAGAACCTCAGACAGGAAGAGAAGTCTACTACGATTACCTAGAGCACGGTTATCAATAAGCTAAATGATTTCTGCTAAATTCGCCGCATGAGAATAGCACTCATCTCAGCATTTTACCCTTATCGTGGCGGCATAGCCCAGTTCGGCGCGATGTTATATCGTGAATTGGAAAAAGAGCACGAAGTCGTTACGTATACATTCAAGCGACAATACCCCAATTTTCTATTTCCCGGAACGTCTCAGTTAGTAACGGCGGAAGATAACGCGGACCCTATTCCGTCTCAGCGAATCATTGACAGTATCAACCCAATTTCTTTCAAGAAAACAGCAAAGAAAATTGATCAAGGAAATCCAGATTTGATCATCTCGCAGTATTGGATGACCTTCTTCGGACCTGCATTTGGGAACATACAAAAATCCTTGAAGTCTGGAGCAAAACGAATGGCGATTCTTCACAACGTGATTCCTCACGAAAAACGTTTTTTCGATGGACCTGCCAATCGCTACTTTTTGAAGCAAAATGATGGTTTTGTGGTAATGAGCGACGTTGTCATGAATGATTTATTGTCCATCAAACCCGATGCGAAATACCTTCGTATCGATCACCCTATTTACAATCAATTTGGAGCAGGATTGCCAAGAGAAGAAGCACTTTCTGCATTGAACTTACCGAAAGAAAAGAAGTACCTCTTGTTCTTCGGTTTCATTCGTAAATACAAAGGATTGGATTTATTACTCGAAGCTTTAAGCCTTCTTAATGAAGACTATCACGTAATTGTGGCTGGAGAAATCTACGGTTCCTTTGACGATTATCAAGCATTGATTGATCAATACAATTTACAGAACCGTGTGCACATGTTTACAGAGTACATTTCAGACGAGGAGGTGAAAATCTATTTCTCCGCTGCAGACGTTTGTATGCTCCCGTACAAAAGTGCCACGCAAAGCGGAATTACGGCCATTGCACATCATTTCGAAATGCCAATTATTGCTACGGATGTCGGAGGACTCAAAGAAACCATTGATCATCAAGAAACCGGATTGATTGTGGACCATGCAAATGGTGATGAAATTGCCAAAGCCGTGCAATCGTTCTTCAACGATTTCGATCCAGAAGCCATGAGAACCGCCATTCGCAAAAGAAACGCGGAAAACACATGGGAGAATTTCTCGAAGCGAATCTTAGAATTCTCAAAGACCCTCTAATATAGTACACAAGTTTCAATTTTCTATCCTCTTGCTTAGGACTATGTTCGTTCAGTGTTCTTCTGACGCAGAAAATAGTTAGTAGTAACTTCGATAAGTTAGCTGCACTGTTAAACAAAAAGAATTGGGCCTTACCTTGTAAAGTGTTTTCCATAAAAGCGAATTAATCGCTATATTCGTGCGGCTTAATTGCTGCTAATAAATATGTTGAAGTTCACAAGCATAGTATCATCGTTAATCGTCCTGCTCTTTGCAGTGTCAGGAACGTATGCACGTACTATTGCGAAACCAGCAGAGCAGAAGGAAGCATCTAAAAAAGACAAGCAAGAAGATAAAAGTGAAACAGATGAAGAGGGTAAACCTGTCGAGTCTGCAGTTCAATTGGACGTTTTTCAGGCCATTTCCCTTGTAAACTCTCAATTACGTTGGAAAGATTTTCACGGAGAGAGGGTGAAAAGTTCTCGTTTGTTGTTGTCTTCCAAACAACTAAAGTCGGAAGTCCGCTCAGAAGAACCCGCTGTAGCACAGGTAGATTTTCAATCAATAACGGTACTCCTTCCAAGTAAACAAAACAATTGGAACCTTTCAATTGCGTCTGTAGAAACAGAATCTGTTACTGACGTACAAGGAAACCTGAAATTTCAGGAAAATACAATTGCGTTCATCCTAAATTGTGGAACGTATCCAACCGATCTGTCTTAAGACGGGATCGACTTTCTTTCTATTTCCAGTCCACGCAATGGCGTGATTTTCCCCAGAAGGATATAATCATTGTAGAAGCCTCGGTTTTCTATTGATTATGAAAAAGGTATCGCCTATATTTGCGGCTTGCTAAAAACAGCGTTCGCTTGAATAGGCAGAAATAAAAATGATATAAAAATTTACGAAAATGCGTAACAAAGGATTTTTTTGGTTTTTGACAATCTTGATGACAGTGATTTGTCTTTACCAATTATCGTTCACCTTCATTGCTAACGGCATTGAGAAAGAGGCTGAAGTTGAAGCAACGAAGAAAGTAGAGGCAATGTTTGCCGAAGCTGAAGCGAACGGAGTGGACAGTGTTAATTTAGTTTATAGCGGTGTTAGAATTGCAGTAAACAGCCCAGAATCTCGTGAAATTGCGAAAGCTGATTTCATTAACGGTATTCTTTCCGAAAAAAATGAGGATGAAGTATACCCAGTTCTAGGAACAAAATTTAAAGATGTTAAGAAACAAAGTTTAGCACTAGGACTTGACCTTGTCGGAGGAATGAGTATTACCATGGAGATTTCAATTCCAGGTATGATCGAAAATTACGGACGTGATATCGATCCGAAATTCCGCCGAGTTAAGGAAGCTGCCGACGAAGAGTATAAAAAGGGTGGAGATTACATTGATATCTTCATTGCTGAAAATAAGAAGCAGAATGGTGGAGCCAAAGTGGCGAAGATCATGGCGACGCATAAGATGGAGAACATCGGTCGTCAATCTAGCGACGAAGACATTATTGAGTTCTTGCGCAAGATTGAGAGCTCTGCAATGGACGGAGTTGAGGAAATCATCAACCGTCGTATCAACCAGTTCGGTGTAGCTCAGCCAAATATTCAATTGGATAAAGAGCAGAATCGAATTTACGTTGAACTTCCAGGGGTTCAGGATGAGAAAACAGTTGCTGAGAAAATCGGTAGTGTAGCAAACCTTGAATTCTACGAAACATGGCAGTTCCAAGATATTGCAAACCAATTCCAAGAAATCGTTGTAAAATCACAAACGCAACTAGGAGAAGAAGCGGATGACGTAATTTCGGTAAACGATTCTACTTTAAACGAAGCTGATACCACATTGGCGAATGCTGGTGCACCTGCTGACTCTACAGATTCACTTTTAGAAGAGTTTGGAGAAGATGTTTCATTAGACGATGGAATTGATGGAACTACAAACTCAAATGCAGGCGAAAAGAAAGGACAAGAATCACTATTGGACCTTATTGTTCCTCTTAACGGAGCAGAGGATTCTCGAATCGCTTATGTATCACCTACGAATAAATCAAAGGTGAATGCAATCCTTGACAGAAGTGACTTGGCTATTCCAGGTGTGAAGTTCATGTTCTCTGATCAAACCGTTGAAATCAAAATGAACGACGGGAAGAAAGAACAAATGCATTTCATGTATGCGATCAAAATTCCACAAGATGGAGCTAAGTTGACAGGTAAAGATGTTGAAAATGCATCTGACGGATTCGACGCTGAAACAGGTGAGATTACAGTAAACTTGAAAATGACGGACGAAGGTGCTGAGAAATGGGCACAGATGACAACTGAAAACGTTGGCCGTCAAGTGGCAATTACTTTGGATAACGTAGTTTACAGTGCGCCGAATGTAATCAACCCAATTCGTGACGGTAACACGCAAATTTCAGGTGGATTCTCAATTGAGGAAGCACAGTCATTGGCTGGACTATTGAACGCTGGTGCACTTCCTGCTCCATGTGAGATCATCGAGCAATCGCGCGTAGGACCAACTATCGGAGCGGAGAACTCATCAGCAGGATTGATGTCATTCATCATCGCATTGCTTTTGGTATTCGTTTACATGATTTTCTATTACGGAAAAGCAGGAATTATTGCAGATATTGCATTGATTGCGAACATCTTGTTCATCTTCGGATCGCTTGCATCATTTGGAGCGGTATTGACATTGGCGGGTATTGCCGGTATTGTACTAACAATTGGTATGGCCGTGGATGCGAATGTACTGATCTTCGAACGTGTCCGTGAAGAGCAAGCTGCAGGTAAAGACATTAAGTCTGCAATCGATACTGGATTTAAGAAAGCTTTGTCTTCGATTATTGATGCGAACGTGACAACAATGTTGACAGCGATTGTATTGAAATCATTCGGACAAGGACCCATTGAATCTTTCGCAACCACTTTGATCATCGGTATTTTCACGTCCGTATTTGCGGCCTTGGTAATTACGCGTTTGTTCATGACATGGTGGATGAACAAAGGAAAGTCCATCAACTTCGAATCGAAAATGACGAAGGGAGCATTCAAGAATTTCAACATCAACTTCGTAGATCGTCGTAAAACATTCTACATGATTTCTGCAGTATTGGTAGCAGGAAGTCTTGCAATGATTGCGATGAGAGGATTTAGCGAAAGTGTGGAATTTTCAGGAGGACGCACCTACGGTGTGAAATTTGAGAAAGAAGCAGAATCGCACATTGATGCCTTAGAAGCGAACTTGAAAGATGTATTGGTAGACGAAAACGGAAGAAAAGCGTCGGTTGAGATCAAGAAGAGAGACAACAGCCTTTTCCTTGAAATTTCAACAAACTTCTTGTTGGATGAGAATGGTCCTGAAATGGCTGACTCTGTAAAACAACAAATTTCAAAAGGTTTGACCGCATCTTCTGAGTTAGTTGGATCGCATGAGTTTATTGACAGCCGTTCCGTATCGAACAAATTGAAAGAGGAACTGGCAAGTTCATCAACCATTGCGATTATCTTATCGTTGCTCATCATATTTGGATACATTTTAATGCGATTCGGAAGATGGCAGTACTCAACCGGAGCGATCATAGCCATGATGCACGATGTTACCATCGTACTCGGAATCTTCGCTACTTTCCACGGAATTATGCCGTTTAATATGGATATCGATCAGGCCTTTATTGCCGCCATTCTAACGGTAATTGGATATTCGATTAACGATACCGTGATTGTATTTGACCGTATTCGAGAAAACCTTGGATTGCACAAATCGGACAATGAGCAGAATCAGATCAACCGATCGTTGAATTCTACCTTGTCTCGTACGATTAACACATCCATGACCACATTCATCGTATTGTTGATCATCTTCATCTTCGGTGGAGCAGCAATTAAAGGATTCATCTTCGCGTTGATGATTGGTGTAATCGTGGGAACATACTCTTCGGTATGTATTGCAACACCTGTATTGATTGATTTCTCAGGAATGAGAAAGGCAAGAAAATCGGAAGAAAAGGATGAAGTTGCAGCTGTAGAAGCATAGACGACACATCAAATAAATTATAGAAACCCTGGCATCGATAGATAGTCAGGGTTTTTTTCTGCCCAACGGTATGGATTTTGCAAGCGTTATGTATATAGACAACGAGAGAAATGATTGTACTTGTAGGCATAGTGTTAGTAATGATTGTGGGGAATTGGCTCTTCGGAATTTACGTGAACTAAGCACTAGTATCAAAATTTTTACGTTCTTAGTACTAACAACGCACTTTTTATCAAAACGCCAATTCTTCCGATTTAACACTTTTTTAGTTAACTTGGTTTACGGTCCCTCTCTGCCCTAAGGCAAGATTTGCTTTTTGCGGTCTTGTTGCTTTATTTCTTCTTGCTACTCCTTCCTTTGCTCAATTGGAGCAAATGGACAGTACGATGCAAATCAAACGCTTTACTTACGATGACCTCACTAGCGAGCGATTCGAGAAGTATAAAACGTCCTCCTCCACCAACCGACTGGCGGAAAACCCTGATGATCTAACGCAAGAGGTAATCATTATTGACGGTGATGAAATTCGCAAGTTTGGATATACAACACTGGCTGATGTATTGAAAACAATACCCGGATTCCGAACGTCTCAACCCAGAAATGCAATTGAAGGAGAAACCTTTCTCATGCGTGGATTGTTGGGGAATGATCACACCAAAATTCTAATTAACGGTATTCCTATTAAACCAGAAGCGGTGAAATCCATGCCAATAGCTGCTCAACTTCCCATTCGTCATGCCGAGTATATTGAAATTGTTCAAGGACCGTCTTCCGCAACCTATGGATCGGATGCTATGGCAGGTGTCATTAATATTGTCCTTCCGGAAGTAGACCGTCCTGTATTTGCTTGGGCAGATGTAAGCGGTGTAACTCCAGCTACAACAGATATCAACTTGACCCTGGGAGGTAAGGCCGGTAAAGGAAAGAACGTATTGAATTATCAGATTTTTGCGTCTAGTCAAACTGCAACAAATCTAAATCTTCGTATTAATAGAGATTCTGTATTAATAGATCCTTCTAGTTTGAATCAGTGGGAGCAACAATATTATTTACCAGACAAAGACGATCCAGAGGTACCGGAAGTCAATTCTTTAATAAGACTTAGTCGATTGATCGGAGGGAACTTCCAGTTCAGAGGGTTTGAGTTGTTCGCAACGAGAATGTATCGTGAAGAGCATTCTGCACTTGGGTTTTCACCATTGGCTATATCTTATTCTGATCCATCAACGACCATGGGAGAAAACATTAACTCGGTTGGACTGCATTCGGGACCAGTAGTTGCCGGAGTGATTGGAATTAAGAAATTTGCCTACGATATCTGGGGAGATACCGTAAATACAGCTGCCCGAATGGAATCGAGTGGAGAAGTAGGTAAAGTCAATATTTCGGGTAAAACCAAAGCGCATCTTAACGGTGAATTCCAGACCGAACATCGCGGTAAGGTAGAAGCTAAAAACAAGGGTGCTATTGAAATGTACTTTGTTGAGAGGAAATAGCTCTATTGAGCGACACATTGAATCTCCCTGCGAATTCGAACTTCTCGGGAGCTTTCCATAGAGTATTTGTCTGAATAAGAAAAGGTTTGAAGCGAAGGAATACGAACAGGTCCAGATCTTCCGAATACGAGATTTCCAATTCCTCGATGAAGGATGAATCCATTGTTTTTGAATAGAATGTCGCCAAAATAATCTCCAGTTGGATCGCTTTGTTTGTACGTTACATCTACTGGAATCCAACCATAATTTTCAAGATAGAAATCAGACCAAACGTGAAGAGAGTTATCCGGTCGAAAACCAACAATATGTCGCGCTGGAATACCTTTCATTCTGAGAAGAGTTATGAATACTGTAAAAAGGTTCCCACAATCACCGCCACCTTTTACCAGAATTGTTTCTAAGGGATGAAAGCCAGAAATTGGATCGAGGTAATCAAACGCTTTCGGCACAAACGAATAACATTTTTCGGCATAATCCAGAATGTCTAAACTCTACAACCAGATGGAATCAGCTATTTTTTGAAGAGATTCATTCTCCGTTTCTATAAATGGAGAATTGGATTTCGTGAAGTTCTTGTAAATGTCGGATGCTGTGTCGTAAGGGAATATAGAGTCGACATTCTCAAGGTTTACGTGAACGTCATAAGCTTTAATTTCAAAGTTTTGTTCTAGGTTAGTTCTTTTACCCGAGTCCGTTTTTTTGCCAAGTTTTATTGAATAAAAGTAGCATGAGTCCTCAGCAAAACCATAGACTTGCAATTGCGAACTATCTTGATTGGCGTAGGGACGAGCTTCTTGATATTCATTGCTTTGCAATCGACCCAGGAACAAATCAACGTTTACGTCGCCAATGCCATTATAGAAAACACTCGTACTAATCTTGACTTCAAATGATTGTTCGTTCGTCAATTCCACAAAACCTCCTTGGCTCAGGGAAAGAAACGGAATGAAACAAATTAAGAGTGAAAACAACAGTCGCATTTGTATTTCTTTTACAATAGATGCAGCAATCTAAAGAATTCATACAATCTACTGGCAATCTTCGAGTAACGCCTTACAGATTTACGATCTCGTGCTTCTCATTCTTTCGTAAGAACAAATTCAGAATGGTTCGTGCATCTCGGTCATCCGGCATGATATCCAGATACGTTTTCCAATTTTGCGGCGGCTGTTTTTTGAAGTGGAAGGGAGCATATCCCATTCCAGTAAGACCGCCATTTTCAACTAAAATCAAACTTTTTTCACTTCGTTGCCGTCCTTTGTCGATGATGTAGAAGCTCTCGCCATTCAAAGTCAATCGGTTAATGAGTTGCTGACATCGCGTATTATAGGATTCTGTAGTTTCTTCACCTATGCAGGCCCCCAAACAGTTCTTGATCGTGTATTGAAAACAAGCCGATTGCGTCTTGTACAAATCACACAATTTGGTACAAAGATCGTAGTCTTCCACCTGTCGTTCCAGAAATGCGACTCCTTCTCGTTTCGTGTTGAAACTTGTGATGGCCGGTTCGTTCATCGATGACACTTTTGCGATGAACAATCGCAGGTACCCCGCTTCATCTAAGTAACTGTACAATCCGTAAGGAAACAAATGCCTTCTAAGCGAGCGGTTATAAATAGGTTTATGTTGCTTAATTAAATAGGATTCGCGCAGCAAGGAGATCAATTCAGAACCCGTTAACTCGAATTCAATTCGTGTGATTTCTTTCTGCATTTTGATCGCCTTTTTCGTAGTATTATTCCGAAGGTGTTGATCTATGCGTTTGCGAATGTGTATGCTCTTTCCAATGTAAATCAATTCATTGGTTTCATTGAAGAATTTATAGATCCCGGTTTTGTTAGGGATTTCATCCAATTCGTTCAAATCGAGATTGGGGTGCAAACGTTTCGGATTGACTTCTTCCTGAACAAACGTTTGGAGGTTTTTAGCATCCGTTTCCATTAGGAGTGTAAACAACTCAGAAGTGGCAAATGCATCCCCACCAGCACGGTGTCGGCCAACTAACTCAATTCCAAGCGACCGGGTTAATTTCCCCAGACTGTACGAATCGTGACCGGGAAGTACGTATCGCGAAGCACGAACGGTACACAAATGCGGTCGACGATAATCGTATCCCAACGATTTGAATTCAGCACGAATGACATTGTAATCGAAGGCTACGTTGTGGGCGACGAAGACGCAATCTTGTGTAAATTCAATAATATCCTTGGCAACTTCATAGAACTTCGGAGCATTCTGAACCATTTGCTCATTGATTCCGGTCAATTGAACAATGAACTGAGGAATGGTTGTTTCAGGATTTACGAGAGTTACATAGTCATCAATAACCTTTTCTCCGTCGTGTTTGTAGATGGCAATTTCTGTGATTTTGGAACTTTTCGGACTTCCTCCTGTAGTTTCGATATCTATAATGGCATAGTGCACGAAGCAAAGATACAAATCCCCTTCACCTCTTGAAACAATTATACGACAAACAAGAAAGGAGGAAGCACGTTACTTCCTCCTTTGCCCAAACCCCGGGGCGAATAAGTGGTTAGGGTTATTGTCTGTATAATTTTGTTTTGGATTTCGTCACGTTAAATCCAACGTTGATTCCGGCCAATCCACCTCCTCGACGTGAGGTGTAGAATAGGTTTACTGGAATGTTCAATGCTCCAGCTCTGAACGTTCTTCCGAATGCGAACACAAACATGGTGCTCAGATGTGTTGATCCACGACTGTCAAGGAAACGCGTATCCATGTTGTAATCAGCGTCTAAATCTGTCACAGTTGGTCGAATGTAGCTTCCGCTGGTATAGAATTCAGGGTAATCTGTCGGGTTTTGGAAGTTACGATCTGCGTATTCATTCCAATCGTCGTTGCTGAAGTAAGTCCCAGGATTGGCAAAACTTCCTTTACTGTCAAAGAATCCGTTGGTTCTTCTTTCTAGGCTGAATCCAGGTCCGAAAGCAAATTCCCATCCTGCTTTTCCGAATCGGAAGCCATTTAAGAGTGTGACAGATGGAATGAATTGTCCTTGTTCTAGACCATTGATATTTACTAGAAATTCAAACAATCCTGAAAAGTTTTCTGTTCCAACGTATTGGGCTTCGAACTGATATCCGATCATCGAAAGAGTCGGGACAATGTCCAAACCTCCTTGGTTCATGGAACGCGTAGCAAATTCGCGGTAATCACCGGTCATCATCCCAACTCCAACTCGTGGTCCAGAGTTGTTCATTTTTCCAACACTTTTTGAAGCAACAGGATCGTTATTGAATTTCAATCGATCGGCAAGAACTGCATCCGTTTCAATGTCGTGCATTTTTCGTAAGACTATGGCGATCATCCTTTGTAATTCGTTTTCCTGATCGGCAAATTCGAACATTTCTGTTTTATGAAGTTTCTTGGATTTCACATCAATCATCTTCAAATTGATCACGATCATGTCTCCAATTTTGTCGATGCTACCAGAAATGGTATAATCTACGGTGAGTTCTTCTCCCATTTTAATGAGACAATTGGTGCTTAGGCATTCGCTCTGGAGACTAGGGTCTTTTGCAACCGCTTCTTTCATATCGTATTCATCGTAAACGGAGTATTTGTCCAATTTGATGAGTTCGTAGCGAAGGAGCTTTGTAGCGACTTTTGAATCGACATTCAGACCGGTAATGGCTGGATACCCTACGGCAATGGTTTGACTTTGTGCTTGCGAACTAAACGTTGTGGCAAGAATAACTGCGATAAGTGTAATGATTGATTTCATGATGTTTTATTTTACAGTTTGATTTTCATTTTAATTAAGCATGTGCATATCCCGTAAATGGGATCAGGACGTTTACGATAAAGCGAAGTGTCCAGCCTCTTAGACTTTGCGTCAGTTTTTCTTTTAGAGAGTCTTTTGATGGTGCTATTCGTTTCAATCGTTGCATAGTTTTGAACTTTTGTTGATCCAAATCTACGGGCATTCAATGCGGTACGATTACTGAATTTCAGGGCATGCAAATGCGTTCTTGCGAATTACGCAAGTAAAGGGAGGGGGGAATAAAAACTAGGGTTATTTATTTGCGAGGATCACAAATTAAGTTCCAATTCAATCTTCTTTTTGAAGCTGGAAATGAAGTTTTTTAATTGACCGAAATAATTATTTCTTTCTTTTTCATTGGTTAGGCTAATAACACTTGAATTTGCCATCTGTTTGTTCAAAACTGATAATGAGTCTTCGATGTACGCCTTGTCTATCGTGTGAACCGAATTCATAAGGTTGTGACCAAAATACAGTCCTTCAAAAGAATCGGTACGGTAGAAGATGGTTGTATTTCCGTTGAGCGTTTCGTTATGGTACATCTCGAAATCATTTCCGGATGCCGGAGGTTCAGTCGTAGCGATGAATTTTTTACCAACTTCAGCTTGTGCTTTCAGGTGATCAACAAAACGATCCAATAGATCTAAAATATAAATGGCGTATGTAGGATCTTCAAATTGCTGTGATTCGAAGTAGTAGTATACTTCACGGACGAACCCTCTGAGTAACTCAGGATCGTAAATCTCCTTGGAAGGAACCTTACAATACAAGCGAAGTACATCTTGACCAATACTGAATACTTCGGGGTCAAATTTTTCATATTTGAATTTCTGATCCTTGAATTGTTCAATCTGAAGGTGTGTTTTCGCGTAGAAGAAAAGTTTGAAACGGATCAAGTGCGGAAAGTTCAATAATTGAATGATCGGAGTATTATTCACCGAGATCACCAATTCTGGTTTCTTCTGATCCTTCAATGCATCCAATGCACGAAGCATATTACGCAGATACAAGCCCATACTGAAATCGTATCCGGAAATAGGTTGGTATTCAAAAAGCACCTTGTTTTTGTTGACGTTGAATAAAGTGTCCAATGAAATATTGAAATGTTTCGAAAGCTTTTCCAGTTCGTAAATTGTGAGATGTGTTTCTCCGCGGAAACGGCGGTATACAGCATCCTGGCTAATATTAAGGATTTCTCCAACAACATTTCCAAGTGAATCTTTCCCTTGAATTTCACGCTTTATTAAGTCAAATATAACTCCTTGATGATCCTGTAGCATAAGCACGATTTAGTCGCGGAAAGATAGGCATTCTTTGGGAAATGCAGTTGCCCATCTGCTATCCTCCTCCTAGTCCTACTTCGGTAGTCTCATTACAACACTCCAAAGGGAAGAGCGATTGGTTTAGCAGGATAAAAAATTACTTACTTACCTTTTTAAATCCTTCGCCGACAACGGTAAACGAGGTTCTTCGATTTCGTTGATGGAATTCTTCCTTCAGGTCTTCATCTCTTTGACTATCAATATATTTCTTCGTCAAATAAATGCGCTTGCCGTCTTGATCCAATACCGGTTTCTTTTTCTCATCCTTCAGGTAGTTCGGCTGATCTTCTCCGTACCCTTTCGCAACAAGTCGTTCCTCTGAAATTCCTTTTTCGATGAGATACTCTACACAAGAGTTTGCTCTACGTTGGGCCAATTTACGGTTGTAATCATCGCTACCTCGATTATCGGTGTGAGAGTTGATTTCAACTACTAAGTTCTCGTTCAATACCAAAAGGTTGAATAGTTGATCTAATACTTCTTTGGAACGCGGTCGAAGCGCAGATGAGTCAAATCCGTACTCAATTCCGTCCAGTTCAATTTCATCTTCAGGGATAGGATCCAAATAGAAATCCTGAATTAGACTGGCGCTGGTGGTAATTGGCATTGTTGATACAGATTCAGCCGTAGCGAAATACTTCTGCTTTGTCGCCTTAATATATACTTGTTGTTGACGCTCCATGGTAATTTTGTAGTACCCGTTTTTGTCAGTAACCACTTCTCTGTTTTCAAATTCGATCTTACTGTTAATGTCTTTGAAATTTAACTTGGCATTGGGTAAAACCTCGGACGTTTCTTGGTCGTAACTCACACCTTCCAATGTAATAAGAATGGGTTCGTTGGTGATTTCGTAAATGTCATAACAATGGCCATTTTCACAATCGGCTCTATCGCTGGCGAAGAATCCTTTTTCCATTAATGCATCCCAAACCAAATAAGAGTCGTCCATGCTTGAGTTGATCGGTTGCCCCATATTCTCTGGTTTCTGGTACGCCTTGTTATCACGATTATAGGTGGCTCTGAAAATGTCCAACCCTCCAATTGAATTTAATCCGTTAGAACTGAAGAAAAGGGTAGAGGAAGCCTCATGAAAAAACGGACTTACTTCATCCAGAACAGTATTTATAGGACGACCAAGGTTTCTTGCTTCCCCCGCTGGATAGCCGTTTTCGTCTAGATCAATCTCCCACAAATCCATGCCTCCTTCGCCACCGGGGCGGTTGCTTGAGAAAATCATTTTAGATTCATCCAAAGTGATAAACGGATTGATACTCTTGTATCCAGGAACGTTGACTGATTCAGGTAATTTGAACGATTCGAAAAAGAGCATGTTCTGCATTCGACCGAAATAGATGTATTGTTCAGTTCTATTGTCGTCGCTCCACTTGGTGAAATAAACAATGTTCTGTTCTTCGTTTCGCTTCAGCGTACTGAATGCACTTGAGGCATCATGTCGCGAGGAATTTAGCGGACGCCCGAAATTTTTTGCACGTTCCCATCCACCGTTGGAATTCCTTTCGGTCCAGTACAGATCACACAGATAACGCGAATCTTGCTTTTCAGGATCTAATACAACGCCTCCTTCACGAGCGCTCGTAAACATAACACGGTTGTCGTTTCCAAAGTATGCCGGTGCAAACGAAGCTGTCCCATTGTTGAACACATTGGTATCCGCCAGTTTAACCTCCATTTTATCGTATACCTTCAAGTCTTTCAAGGCATAATAACAACCCGTGATTAGAAGTTGCGCGCTGCGGAGTAATGAATCGGAGTAGTTATCAGAGGAAATGTAGGATTCAAAGAGTTTTACTGCTTCCTCGTGGTTTCCAATGTTCATTTGAGCCACCCCGTAGTGATAAACATCTTCAGGATACGATTCAAATGTTGACGTATTCGCAAAATGCTCTACTGCCTTTTGATAATCGAAGGTTTGTAAATGACAAGAAGCAATTTGATGTGCGATATAATCTCTTAACGGAACGGTGCGAGCCGAGTCTATTTCGCGTTTCTCTTTCGATTTGATTCCTAATTTTCCAAGTGTTACTTCGTATGGAATGGTTGCTTCTTGAAGTCCGAGAGAATCACTCAATGCGTTCTCATAGTTCAGCAAAGCGTTGTAATAATCCTGCTCTCCGTAAAAATTATCGGCGTGATACAACCAGACTTTTCTGGATTGTCCAAACGACAACACTGGAAGCGCTAAAATCAATAATAGAACTAGTTTCTTCATCGTTTCCCTTTATAGTCTTGGACAAATTTTATCGGTTTTCTTTCGATCTTTCAAATGCATGTAGGTGAAGGACATTTCAAATCCACCGCGACCGTTTGAGGCAGTTGTCAAAGACGAAACATTCACGTCGTAACCAATTCGGGCAATAAAGCGGTCCATTTTTGCTCCTACGGAAACAATTGCGGCGTCACGATTTCGATACACGGCACCCGCTAATAGATACATATCACTTCCTTTCATGTAGTAGCCTGCATCCGCAGCAAAGGTTAACTCTTGAAATTCGCGCTGTCGCATGTATAGTACTTTCGGAAGTACGTAGAACGTCTCTGTAATGTTGATTCGCATTCCTGCATGTCCGTAATAGCGAATTGGCAGCCTATTGTTGAAACTCATAAACGTTTCCTGTGGCTCCGTTAAGTTAAATGCAGATGCTCCAATGAATGGATTGAATCGGCTTTCTTGTTTTGCGAAGAAGTAAAGGATTCCAGCATTCACGACCGGAGTAATCAACGATTGCCCAGAAAAGTTCTCGTTCGAGTTAATAGTAGCGTCAAATTCTCCTCCGTTGTTTGTCGTGTACTGGTTGTTGAATGTCAATAACTGATACTCTAGTGTTTTTTGCGTCAATCCTGCTTGAACTCCAAAAGAGATATTGTGATGTTTTCTGCGATCCATGGAAGTCGTATAGGCGACCGAAGCCAATCCCTGTAGCGCATTGTAGTTTCCGAGTCCCGCACGGAAATTCGTTACTTGTCCTCCAAATCCCCATTTTTTAACGGGTTTGTCAAAGCTAATCAGAGCGGTGGTGTAAGGCTTGAAATTCACGGCTCTCCATTGTGTACGGTATTGTGCATGCACGCGCCAATCTCCCTGAAAAACACCTGTCATAGCAGGGTTCAGGAAAAGCGGAGCCGCATCGTACATGGATAAGTGAGCGTCCTGAGCGTTAGAACGAAACGTGCTCAACGTCAAAACTAGAAGTATTAGAATGCGTTTTTTCATTGCTAACGTATGAGGGTGACATCACCCGATTTTTTTATTACTGTGTTGTTCGTCATGGTGACGGTAAATGTCCAAGTATAAACACCCAATGGTGCTGGTTGATTGTTGAAGCTTCCATCCCATCCTATATCTGGATCAAAGGATTGAAAAATCAACTCTCCCCAATTATTATACACGCGGAAGTCAACATCCTTGAATGGGCCACCGCGAATTATAAATACATCGTTTTCGTTGTCTCCATTTGGTGTGAACCCAGAAGGAACCACTGGTGGCAGTGCTATTGTTACGTCTTTAAAAGTAGTATCTACACATCCGTTGGCATCCGTTACGATGAGATAAATGGTGTAGTCGCCGCCTTCGTTATACGCATGTACAGGATTTTGAATGTTGTCTGCTTCGCCATCGCCGTAGTCCCAGAACCATTGGTTGATGCCAAGTCCAGTAGACAAATCAAGGAAGTCGATGTTTTCAAGAACAAGAGCCGGATTCGGTGCAAAGTTGAAATCTGCATTTGGAGCAGGGTTAATCGTGAGCTGAATGGTAGTGTCGTCTACACAACCGAGGTTAGAAGTCACCGTAAGTTCAACTTGCTGCAATCCTGCCGAATTGAATGTGTACGTTGGATTTTGATCTGTACTGAAATCCGGACCGAAGTCATAATACCATGAATCAATGCTTCCGCTTGAAATGAAGGATAAATCGGAGAACGTGATTGGGAGGTTTTCACACGCAACTGTTGGGCTGAAGTTCGCATTCGGAACAGGATCCACAGTCACTGGAATGGTGATGGTATCGTAGCAATTGTTGTCAGATCCAGCAATCAAAGTAGCATTGTAATTTCCCGAACCGCTGTAGGTATGAATTGGATTTTGAACTGAAGATGAACCTCCTGAACCAAAATCCCATGACCAAAAATTGATGCTGCCAGTACTCACAGTTGACAAATCAGCAAACGAAGTGTTGTCGCCTTCACATTCTTCCGTTACAGAGAAATTCGCCGTTGGAATGTCTTTAAACGTAACCACAATAGCATCGAAATCTGCTGGACACCCCAAGGCACTCGCTGCTGTTAAGGTGAGCGTCACACTTCCGTTTCCAATATCTCCTGTTGATGGATTGTAATTCGTCACTACAAAGTTTGGACTCGGAGTAAATGATCCGGTTCCGCTTGAAGACCATGTTCCTGTATTGATAACGCCATTCACCGCTCCGTTCAGCGACACCAATTCATTACTACAGAATTCCTGATCGGGTCCTGCAACAGCTTGTGGTGGATCGATGAAAAAGACGCGAATTGAATCTTTAACTGCCGGACAAATACCCGGAACTGATGAAAGGAATACATCAATATATCCCAATGCGGTATCAACTGTAGCAATGTTGTATTGCGTGTTGATAACGGATGAATTCACAATAGAACCAAATCCTGATGTTGACCAATCCGGGGCAAACCCAGCGGAGATCGTTCCTGTGAGATCCATTAGGTTGAGGTTAGAACAAACGGAATCGTTTGAGGTAATCGTCACAACAGGCTCATCAATAAAGTTTACTTGAATGCTATCTTGCTCGGCCAAACAATTTCCGTTGTTTGTACTGGTCAAAGTCAACCAAATATTTCCAGCAGCAACATCTGAGGCACTGATTAAATAATCTGTAACTGGATCAGTAGCAGTAGGTGAGAAGGCCCCAAAACCTGTGGTTATCCATATTCCGGTTGTAGTCGCACCTGACACTGAACCAGCGAGATTGACTTCTGTTTCGCTTGAACAAAGCACTAAATCAGCTCCGGCTGCAACTGCTGGAGGATTGGTAAAGTAAATCACTGTAGTATCCTGATAATCAGGGCAAGCAAATAAGCTTCCAGCTGATGTGAAATACAACGCAACGCTGTCTGCTGCCAAATCTACTGGAGAAGGCGTGTAGGTTGTACTCAAACTTCCTGAGTTTCCAAAGGCCCCGCCAGATCCGCCAGACCAACTACCTCCCGAGGCAAATTGAATTGTAGCATTAATGGGAATTGCACCTACGTTATTCTTACAGTACGAATCATCTGGACCTGCATTGGCCTCAGGTGATTGTACATAAGTTACTTGCATAGTGTCCAATGCAGGTTCACAGTTTCCAGTTGATGCCAAAACAAAGGTGACAAATCCTTGGGTGTAATCCCCCGGACTTGGATCATACGTAGTTATTAAATTCGATGGCGTGTTCAATGTGCCTGTCCCGTCGAGAACGGTCCAGATTCCCGTCGTTGTCCCACCGGTCACGCTTCCGTTCAGTTGTACCTGATTTTCAGCGCTACAAAGGGTTGTGTCATTTCCAGCTCTGGTAATTACTTTACGTTGGAAGGAGGACATGTAGTGGTACAGACATCCGGTAGTTGATCCACCGTTAATTACTCCCATCGAGAAGAAGCCAGCGGAATTCGAGATTGTATTTTGTGTTCCACTCGGAATTTCGGCGGTACTGAAATCAATTTGTGCACCTACCCAAGTACCTCCTGTTCCCGGCACCGGGTTAAATGATGCAGGATTAACGGTTCCTGTTCCTGGACCTGTAAGTGTAAAGAAATTTTCATCTCCTGATTCACAAAGCAGATTCAAAAGGAACTGCTGGTTGTTATTCCTTGAAAATGACACCTCATCTGAGCCGGCACAATTGAGCGGTGGAAGAATAGCCATTCCGAGCTCACAACCGTATCCAGACATATGAACCAGATATACCGGTTTATCCGCAGTTATGGATGTCAGTGGTTGCAAAATGGAGTATTGAACCGTTTCTCCTTGATTGGCCAAAGTCGTTGTCACTCCGCCGTCATCGATTGTGATATTGGTGAAGTTTTCGGCCGGAATGATGAAAATGGATTCGTTTGATCCTGGGTTGAGGAATCCAATATTTACAATGTAATCTGTTCCAATAACGTCTGTTGGTACAATCTGATCTCCCATTAAGTCAAAACACCCTCCACCGCCTGATGGATTTACGGAGTCATCGTTGATAGTGACTGAAACGGGTTTGTCTGAAACGACAATGGAGCCACTTAAGCTACTTCCCGGATTACTCGTTGTCATAACTACGTTTTCACAGGTATAGACATTTCCTGCTAGGGGAAGCGTCACTGAGTAGGTAACGTTTGCTGGATGTCCTACAACATCACATTTTGGTGTGATCCAGATGGTAGTATTGTCTTCTGTTGCAACCACCGAGAAGAATTGTCTAGGGTCTGTTACAGTTCCGTCACCGTTTCTGTCGTTTGTCAAATCCCGGTTGTTCCAAATTGTTTGGAAAGGAGTGACAAATTCGGTTCCCATTCCATTCTGTCCCTTCAATGAGTATGTTTCCGGATTGTTTGGAGTACCTGGGGTAATGGTTATCAAATCCGAGATAAAGTCATAAACAACTGTAATGAATTCGTCGGATGTGATCTTAAATCCTGAGGTCAGAATGGCATCAGCAGGAGCACTTTCCAAATCATTCACAAGATGATTCAGATCCACGGAAACCAATCCACTTGCGGGCACAGTAAATGTAGTGTCATACGTTGCAGTTGGCATTTGAATCCGCACGTTTGCTGGCGCTCCGAGTGTTGAAATTCGGAAGGCCATCTGTATATTATTGTCATGATCTGGTGTTACCCACGGTGCGGCGAACCAGAATGTGGTATCTACTTGTGCCTGAACATTGGTGAAAGCCATTTTTGCCAACATTAAAAGCAGTAGGACGTATTTCATTCGTTTCATAGCTACTTTCTTTTATTTCTTTTCGTTTTCGCGATCATCAATGTCTTTTTGGATTTCCTCCAAAATGCTCTTGTTCAATTCGTCGTCTTCATCATCCAACGACTGCTTTCTTTTCGTGAGTACAAAGGATAGCATTACTTCGTGTGAACCGGACTGATAATTACTCAATTTGGAAAGTGTGTAATCGAAACTGTATCCAATATTCACACGTTCCTTAATTCGCATTCCGGCTGCAAGTCCAATGGCATCATCCGATCGATAGAGCAATCCTGCCCAATACTTGTCGTCAAAGGTATAACGCAACATGGCTGTATATTGAACGGGTAATGGACGTACATAACGAACCATTAAACTTGGTTGAATCTGATTGTTCTTTTTCTTCTTGTTTTTGAAGTTAAAGTTGTACCCAGCAATCGTATTATAATGGAAATCAAGATTGGTGTTGTAGGTAGTGAATTGGATTTGTCGTCCTAATAAACGTTGGAACGAGCCCATTATGAAGAACTTCGGAGAGTGCAGATTGAATCCTGCGTTTACGTCGATGGCATTGGCAGAATAAATTGTTCCAGTCAACACTTCATCACCGGCATCGGCTACAATTGCATCATATAAGCGAACACGGTGTTGCATGTACCCAGGCTGAACTCCCAATCCAAGTTTTAGGGTCTCTGATAGCTTAAAATGGTAGGCATAATTCAGGTAAACGGTTGTATTTCCTGTAATTCCTTTTCGCTCTGAAATTACAGATGCACCGTAACCGACTTTGCCTTCATTCTTGTAAGATCCCATGAAATTTCCCATGATCAATGTAGGGGCTCCGTCAAAACCAACCCATTGATTTCGGTACGAAATGTTAGCCTCATGAAATTTTTCGCTTCCCGCTATCGCCGGATTGAAGTAATAATCGTTCATCAGGAAATTCGAATATCCTGCCAATTGCTGACTCCATCCTGTGAAGGTAAAGCCGAGAACGAATAATATGAGTAAGTAATTCGACTTCATTAGTTTCTATTTTTAAGTACGAGCAATGCTCCTTTGAAAATATCTGTTTCGGGATCCCCAGAATCTTTCAGATCGATGATGTAGTAATACGTCCCATCTGGCACATATTCGTTATTGAATCGACCGTCCCAAGGAATGTCATAACCATCTGATTCGAAGATCAACTGTCCCCATTCATTATAAATTTCAACACGGGCATTTGGAAACAGTAAGTCGAGGAATTCCAGTTTCCACACATCGTTTCGAAGGTCGCCATTCGGTGAAATCGCATTCGGAATAAGTGTATTGATTTCGGTTGTTACGGTATTTATTGAAATGATTTCAGAAGTACTATCGGTACATCCTAAATCGTTTTCCACGACTAGCGTTACCAAATAATTTCCGTTTGCGAAATAGGTGTTATTGGGATCTACATCTGCAGAAGTGTTTCCATTTCCGAAGTCCCAATCGTAAATGGTAGCGTCTGTAGAAGTGTTAATGAAATTGAATACCGCACCGATGTTTAATCCGTTGTTTGTGTTGTATGAGAAATCAGCGACAGGAGAAGGTGGGATACTTACCGTTTTGATCACCGAGTCGCGACATCCGGCAGTAGATTCTACATAATGTAAAACAGTGAAATCGCCATTGGAAGCAAAGATCTGCTGTGGATTTTCTGTTGCCGAGGTTCCTTGACCTCCAAAATCATAGAACCAGAAATTAAGAGTTCCGTTCAAAATTGTTGAGGCATCGTTGAACTGCACCACTACCTGATTGTTGTTACAGTTTGCCGTATAGGTAAAGTCAGCCACTGGAATATCAAATACTTCTGCTTGTTGTGTAATGGTGTCTGAACAGCCATGAACAGAAGTTACGATTAACTCAATGTCGTAGGTTCCTGGTGTTGTGTATGTGTATACATCGTTTTGATTGACTGAAGTGCCACCGGCAACACCGAGGTCCCATTGCCATGTGTCAATTGCTCCAAATCCAGTGTTGGAAAAATCCGTAAATACTGTTTGTTCATTCAGGCAGACATCGTTCACACTGAAGTTCGCCGTAGGCGGTGCAATGAATTCAATTTGTACGTTGTCTGTTTCGGCTACACATCCTAAATTGTTCGTAGAAGTTAATGTAAGGAATAGGAATCCGTTCGAGATCTCAGCAGGCGTTGGGGTATATACTGCATTGAGGTCTGTAGAATCAGCTGTAAAGGTACCTGTTCCTCCAGTCCAAACACCGGTAGTAGCAGCCCCACCGATAACTCCATTCAATATAACTGCTGCATCATTCGAACAAGAGAGTATTCCGGCGCCTGCGTTTACGGTTGGCGCTGGGGTGAATTGAACAAAGAAGCTATCTTGAACTGCATTACAGTTTTGATTGGCTGTTGACTCTAGGTAGATCCATATTCCACCGGATGAAATATCAGAGAAGCTTGGCTGATAGGTTCCATTTAAGTCGAGATTGTCTGGAGAGAAAATGCCATTTCCTGAAGTGATCCACTTTCCGCTCGTTGTAACTCCGCTAACTGCACCACTTAAACTCACGAGCGAATTGTTTTCACAAACGAACAAGGTATCTACCGGACCGGCATCGACTGTTGCCCCCTGAGTATAGGTAATGTACATTGTGTCTGCCTCAGGAATACACGATCCAACATTCGTCGATAATAATACCAACTCGACGGTGCCATTTGTAATATCTGCCGCGGAAGGAACATATTGTGCATCCAGAAAAGAACTGTCAGGAAGAAATGTTCCTGTTCCATTTGTACTCCAGAATCCAGTGGTTGCTCCTCCTTCGATTGATCCAGCTAGTGCGGCAATTGCATTGTTTTCACAAAGCGATTGATCTGCTGATGCACTCACAATTGGTGCCGTTTGTACTTCTAAAACAATGGTATCCTTTAAAACGGGGCAAGATCCGGTTGTGGTGAGAATAATATTGATGGGTGAAATCAACGTGTCTAATGCACTCGGAACATATATATTATTAAGATCATTCGTCGCTGAACTGAATGTTCCGAATCCGCTTGTACTCCAAACGCCCGTTACATCTCCACCACCAATGGTTCCGTTTATGGGTAGTGTAGTGTTGGCACAAACGGTATAATCAATTCCTGCATCAATAAATGGGTAAGAAGTGAATTCAGAAAGATAGGCATAGCCACTTCCATTTCCATTATCGCCTGCAATTATAGCCATTCCAAAGATGTCACCTGAATTGGTTACCTCATTGTACGAACTTACGGGAACATCGATCGTGTTGTAATAAATGACCGCCGCTTGATATGCGCCAGAAGTACCAGGAACTGGATTAAAAGCAACTGCTGGAATCAAGGTGCCGTTTCCGTTTAACGCAAATTGTCCTTCAAATCCAGTTCTGGTATATAAAACCAATCCAATTGAATCGGTAGAGGTTCTTGTGAACGCGCTGCTATATTTTCCAGCACATAATAAATTTGGAACCTGAGCGCCGCTTAATTCACATCCGTAACCGGAGGTATGCCAAACGTAAACAGGTTTGTTTGTGCTGATATAGTTGATGGCATCTGTTGTGGCCAATTCAAATGTTTCTCCCCAACTAATTACTGCATTTGTAGTTGTTGAGTTTTCAATGGTAATGTTCGTTCCGTTTTGAGTACCTAGAATATAAATTCGATCATTTCCCCCAGTTGCTCCTTGAACAATGAAGTCGCGCCCGGTGAAGTTTTCAGGCGTAATTTGATCTCCAACTGTACTTGTACAACCTCCATTGGTAAGTGCACCGCTGAAAAGTGTTACTGAAATAGGTTTGTCAGAGGAAACTATGGACCCTGCAAGACTAGAGGCTGCTGTGACATTTACATCTCTGGCGCTATAGGTTTCTCCTTCGTTTAGTATTACTGAATATGTCACGTCTTGCACGTGTCCGATAATTGCTGTGCGCGGCGTAATAAGAACAGTAGTATTGTTCTCCGTGGCTACAATATCAATAGATGAAAAGGATGCTGGAGTGGTTGATCCGTTGTCCCAAAATTTCTGAAATGGTGTATAAAAATTGTCACCGAGGCCCTTATTGCCTTTGAGTGAAAAAATTTCTTTATTACTGGTACTTCTTAATTCGTAAAACGCACTAATTTCTTCTGTTGCCGTGATTCGGATTCCGTTGTTAGCTACCACATCTCCTGCTGGACTTTCAATTTGCGCCAGAAAAGAAGTAAGGTTGATGCTATCTACAGAGTTCGCAGGGATGCTTAAAGAAATGGGTGTGAATCCTCCATTAGCAGGTAAGGAAACAGAGACATCTGAAGCGTTTTCATAAGTCATGAAGCGCAAGAATATTGGCGTATCACCTGCAGATGCAGAAACTTCTGGAGCAGCAAACCAGAATGCAGTATCCTGTTGGGCCATTACGTTACGAGAGAACAAAGTTACCCCAATAAGTAATAAACTCCTGAGTAGGACTGTCATAAGTAGAGCGTTTTCGGCGATGAGCAGTATTGTATGCGCGTCACCAGTTAGTTGGGTGCAAAGTTATGTGTTTTCCTTAAACTTTGAAACAATAAATGAATGATACCGCTGTTTGGTGATAAAAATTAACCATTTTGTCGAAGTAATTTAATATTTCATCGAAGATCGTTGCTGAGTTGGTCTACATCTAGATCTTCCAATAATTCCAAGATATTAGGGAAGAGTTTTCGATTGTATCCGTACTTCTTTTCAATGAATTGATCGATTGCCTCTTGCTTCTCCATCCCTTTGTACATATGGTAAGCAGCTATCATGCATCCGGTTCGATCCGATCCGTGAAGGCAGTGAATCAGCACTGGTTTTTCAGCCGCATTAATAGCGGAAAGTGTAATGACTATGTCGTCGTAGGTCAGTTTTTTAGCTTGAAGAGGAATACGAATCTGCGTTAAGCGTGTTCCTTTTATTTCTTGTTTGTCGTCTATTACATTTCGAAGGTTGATGATGGTTTTGATCCCTTTCGCTTTGGCCCAATTCATTTCTGATTTGGATGGTTGAGCAGAGCGATAAACTTGCTCATCTACCTTGTGGAAGTTTTTGATTTCCTTTTTTTTGGAAGGGGAGAGGGAAAGGAGTGGGATTGAGAGAAGCAGGATGAATTGAAGACGCATAATTATTCAAGTTCAGAAGAATATTTTTCAATTCCTAGAATTTTACAATTTTCTAATTCGCGAAATGTCAAACTTGGGCATGATTTGAGCAAATAACGAGAAAAATAAAGCGCCATTCGAATGAACAACGCTTTTCTTTACCTAACTAGAACTGTACGGATCAAGTTTTTCTGTATCGATGCACCGCCAATAATGGCAGTCCAATCAATGCGAACCCTGCTACACCAACGACTAATCCGATTCCTGCGCCAGGCCAATGCATTATTTTGAAGAGAATGGCAATTAGGGTTAAACTTCCAAAAAAAGTACTGAGGATGAATGCGGTTTTTTTCATGATTTTGGTTTTTCGATTTGATAGGATAATGCGCTCAAAAGAATAAGTAACAAAAAAGCGGTCCGAGAATCTCGGACCGCTAGCGTTGTTGTTGTCTAATAACCTAAAACTGTACTTATGAAAATGGTAACAACGCTAATAGTTTATATTGATTTCATGGTGGTCGGAATCATGGTCATGATCTCCATGCTCGTATCGACCATCGCTTTTTACTCTTCCTTCCTCGTGGTAAATCTGTCCATTGACGTTATGCATGTGATCATCGCCCAATCGAATGATGCGGTTGTCGATTAACACGGACTTACCTTCCGGAATTTCAATGAGCAAGCCTACTTCCTGCCCACGCAATTTATCTTCTTTAGGGAATAAATACTTCGTATCCATAAACAGGGAGTCACCTTGAACATCAATTCTGTATTGGATGTTTCTACTGCGGTTTTCAGCTTTCTTCTGAGAATATCCGCACGCGCTATATACTTTAGTAATATGGAATAAAGTATCCGGTGATTTCACATATTGCATGTCAACGCCATATTTACTCAAAGATTTTCCTTCGACTCCGAACCATCCAATGTTTCTGGTATTATGAACCTTTGTACGAGAACTCTTATTGAAGCTTCCAGAAGTTGGAATTATCGTTAATTGATCTGCCTCGAAAGCATAAACTTCTTTTGTAACTTTTGATTCTGAAGCCCAATCACGTCCTGCTTTGATTCCAGCTACGGCACAAATTATACTACCAGTCAAACCGATCACGAACAATCCGCCTAAGGCAAGTTTGGTCCATTTGTTGAACAATCGGAAGATTAACAATATTCCCATAGAGAAAAGGAATAGAATGCCACTAATCGCTCCCATTAAACCTCCAATCCACATCCATTGTACATCTCCTGGGCTATTCAAAACCAATTCACCGTATTCCGTTATGGACATGAACCCACCGTCACCTTTTACAGGTAGAAATTCAAACCCTTGAAGGAAAAAGATGATGAAGCTGATGAGGAAAATGAACCCAAAGAAGATAAATCCTGAACCTAGAATTGTGCGTAGAATTCTCTTGCCGCGGCTCATACGTTTGTTATAATGAACATCGTTTCGAACACGATCTGCTAGGTTTTTGGAACCAGCGCGAACACGATCTGCCGCTTGATCTACCTCTTCCTTCACGGTTTCCACATTTATTGGGCGCCCTTTCATTCGAAGCCGGTCAATTGTACTTTCTGCTTTCGGAACGATTATCCAAAGAACGATGTACATAGGTATAGCGATTCCTGTGAAGAGTAATAGAACGAAAAGCACGCGCATGATTACTACATCAATTCCAAAATAGTTGGCAAACCCTGCACAAACACCTCCTAGCATGGATGATTCTGGATCTCTGAACAAGCGACGTTCTCCCTTTCCACTGGTAGATGCCGTTGATTGGTATGATTGCGATTGATTGGATTCTGTTGCGTCGTGTTCTACGTAATCGCTAGGATCTCCAAGCGTTTTCAAAATCTCTTCGATATCAGCCAATTCAACCACGGATTTGGAATCGTTTAGCTTTGAGGTACAGATTTCTGCAATGCGTAGTTCGATGTCTTCTATGATTTCTTGACTTCCCTCTTCATTTCCCAGAGCTGCCGTCAAACGATCTATATAATCTTGCAACAGTTCATAAGCATCCTCTTCCACCTGGAAGTTCGTGCCTTTGATATTTACGGATACTGTCTTTTTCATTTCTGGTTATTTTTCGTGATTTTGATAACGGCTGAGTTCAACTCAGTCCAGGTACCGTCCAATTCTTCTAAAAATGTCTTCCCCATTTTAGTTAGGGAGTAATATTTGCGGGGAGGACCTGATGGAGATTCTTCCCAGCGATACGTTAATAGCTCACTGTTTTTCAAGCGGGTGAGGAGGGGGTAAAGTGTTCCTTCAACTACGATCAGCTTTGCTTCTTTGAGCGCATCCAGTATTTCGGATGGGTAAGCTTCATTTTGATCGAGAATCGAAAGAATACAGTACTCTAGAATTCCCTTCCGCATTTGAGCCTTTGTATTTTCCAACTTCATTTCTTCTTACTTTTTTTGTTTCGTGTAATTACGAATAGTACTATCTCATTACAAAGATATGTGTAAAAAAATGTATTATGCAATACATAGTACTATAAATTATTTTTGGCAAACATGATTTTAGCCTTGAATCCCTTTGATATCGGGTGTTATCGGGTGAATAAAAAAATGTGTTAATTTTTCCCGTGGAAGGAATAGAAGTAAGAATAAGAAGGAAACCTAAGCGAATTTTTTGTCAAAATCGCGCATTCCAACTTTATACGCTGCCGTTTTGCCCTCGCTATTGAGGTGGATGACTTCGCGTACTTCGGTGATTAATTCAGGGTATTTTTCACAAAACTTCACGAGCAATCGCATGGAATACATCTGAAGTGCGACTTTGTTGGGAGCGTCATTGATAAAGCCAAGAAGTAAATCGATGAATTCCGATTCCCGGTATTCCTGAATGCCAATTTCCATGATACAATTCACAACATTCCGCAGCACTGATTGGTTGTCGGTTTTAAAGAGAGTATCTAATAAATCATTATAAAATGGCCGCCCATCGACTTTCTTACTTTTCAGGATATGGACGAGCATCCATGAACCATGTTCCTTTATTGGATAGGCTTCTAATTGATAAATACAGCGCAGGAGTCTATCAAGTTTTTTCGGGTCCGAGGTAAAATAATTGATGTACGACGATTTATCCTCTCCCATCGAAAAGCAAGAATTTCCTCGTGAGCTTCGTCCATTCGGTATTAAATATCGCGCCGCTTAATAACTAGGTATGATACTACAACGAATACTGTAAGATATCCGAACGCCAATAAGGTTTGTCCCCCTTGAGACAACAACTGGGTGGCATCCGCTTGCGCTTGGGCCTCCATTCCTATACTTTTTTGAAGTATTACTGTAGGAAAAGGAACTAAGTTAGAGAAGGTGGTTAAGGGGAAAAATTGCACGTATTCTTGAATCGCAATAAACCCGATAATCTCTTCCACAGTAGTAGAAACGAGATATAAAATAATTGCAAGAGCGGGAAGTCGAACAAGGTTTGCGAAGAAGTATGCAAATGCAAAATAGCCCAAAGTCATTACGAAATAAACGCCAATTTGTTCAATTCCATCAATTACGCTTGTTCCACCGTTAATAAGCCCGAAGATCATTGCAAGCAAGAACGTATATAGTGTAATGACTAACGACATTCCGAAGACAACGATGAACTTTGAGAGTATGACTTCTCTCTTGTTTAATCCGTCAATAACGTTTTGTCGTTGTGTTTTATACTTAATTTCATTGCACGTAAACACAATTATAATTACACCAATTATCAAGTTAAAAATACTTGATGTCCATGCCATCATTGCGTAAACATCCGGAAAAAGGTAAATGTCCTCAGTAACGTGGAAGGGACCAAACTGAAGGTAGGCATACAATAAGTATATAGTTGGTAGGAGTCCAGCATAAATTAGAAGAATCACCTTCATTGTGCTGAGACGTCTCAACTTCATCCATTCAATAGCAGCGAGTTTCATCATGACGTTTTTACAATTTGTAGGAATTGATCTTCCAAGGTTTCATTAAATACACCTAATTCGTTCAATATGATTCCATTGTCGAAACAGTGTTTGTTAAAATCATCGGCCTTCATGCCATGAGCAGCAGAAACAATGAAAGTATTTCCTTCGTCTTTGTAAATGCTGTATGCGTTATTTTGATTGACAAAAGATCGGAGCTTCTCTAGGTCTTCTGCATGCGCCTTAATCAATTGTACATCCTCGTTACCAATAATTTCGGCAATCGTTCCTGTTTTTATAAGTTGACCTTTTCGAAGGATGGCGCAATGCGTACATACTTTTTCAATTTCATCGAGAATATGTGATGCGATCAAGATGGTTTTTCCTTCTTTGCCAATTTTAATGATCAGTTGGCGGATATCTTTGATTCCCTGCGGATCCAGACCATTTGTGGGTTCGTCCAAAACTAAAACTTCAGGATCTCCTAACAATGTAGCACCTATGGCCAATCGCTGTTTCATTCCGAGAGAGTAGGTCTTGAACTTGGTGTCTTTTCTATCGTATAAATCAACCTCCTTCAATACACGTTCAATCTCTGGTCCAGGATTGGGAATGTCTTTGATTTTTGCAGTGATTTCCAGATTCTGAACAGCCGTTAAGTATGGATAAAAATTGGGCGTTTCCAGCAATGCTCCAATACGCTTTCTGTTTTCATCCGAATCTCCATTTTCGAACCAAGAGAAAGACCCCGAGCTTTGTCGAATTACTCCTAGAAGCATCCCGAGGGTTGTTGTTTTTCCACTTCCGTTCGGTCCGAGTAATCCAAATACCATTTTGGGTTGAATCTCGATGCTCAAACCGTCGACAGCTTTGAAGCCCTTGTAGGTCTTCGAGAGTCCGTCTGTTTTCAGTATCGTAGTTGCCACGTGCGTTTATTTTAAGTCTAATTTAAGAAGTATTATTAAGTGACCTAATTTTTAGTGAGAAGTGACAGTTTCAGATGATTACGAGTGGGAAATCAATTTTGAACGGAAGGGGAATCTGTATCATCTCGGTTTCGATCGATGAATTGAGAGTAGCGAATATGCTGAGTAGATAGGGTGGATGCACCAAGGTCTTCGAGCGATGTCGAGAAGCTCTTATTTATTCTTTAGGCAGTAAATCACAGAACCAGTATCCGTACTTTTCTTTTCCTTCTTTTGGCGCAGGATATTCACGATAGGTTCTCTCGCCAATATTAAACAAGATGGGCTTTTTGAAGATGGGGCCATCGTAGCAGAAAGTATGAAATTCCCCATTTTCTCCGCAGGGATCAACGTTTTCAGGTAAATCGTTCAAAAATGATGCATCTAACTCACGTCCGACAAAGGACTCGTCAAGTAGCTGTCCGTTTGTGCAAATAACAATGGCCTTGAAACCAAGAGATAGGAATTCTTCCATCAATTCAGTAGTGTCCCTTTTCCAAAGCGGGAAAAGACATTCAACTCCCAGAGTCTGCAATTGCTTTTCTCTATATGCTCGCAAATCCTCTAAAAAGATATCGCCAAAACCGGCGACTGTATATCCTTGATCTTTTAGTTTCTGAACCCCATCCGACATGAGCTTGCCATAGGTTTCCATGTCTGGATTTTCAGGAAGTTCAATTGTATTGTATGGAATCCCGAGCCCATTGATTTGAGCCTCCATCAGTGATCGCCTTAACCCGTGCATGGTCACGCGATCGTATGCTGAGTTGACCGAAGTTAAGAGTTGGTCAACTTTAAACTTCTCGTCCTTCAGAAGGTGATGCAGCGCAAGAGCAGAGTCTTTTCCGGTGCTCCAGTTGAAATAAGTTTTGATCAAATCGACTAGGGATTAATCCTGAAGTATTTCTTGAATGACCGCCAATGAACTCAATACAGTTTCATTTCCAGGAGAGAGTTCTTCGACACGCTGTAAATACTTACGAGACATTTTCAATTCTTCAATCGCCGTTTCATTCGTAGCTTCTTCTGCGTTGCGAAGGTCAACTGCTTGATTGTAATATGCAGCTCCGAGATTGTAAAGTGCACTTACATGATTCGGATTGATTTCAATCGCTCGCTCGTATGACTTCATTGCCTCATTAATATCAGAGCCTTCGAGCAGTGTCCCACGCGAAAAGTGCAAATCCGGGTTATCGGGTATTTCAACTAGTGCTTGATCGATGGTGAACAAGGCGCCATTTACGTCTTCGTTCGAGAGAAGCATGTTAATTTTGGCTATCAATAAATTAACGTTCTGAGGGTTGCTGGACAATCCTTCGTCAATGAGCTTCATAACTTCACTTGTGATTCCTTGGTCCTTGTAAAGTATTACGGCAGAATGATATGCTATATCAGAATTGTAGCCCATTCTTGCACATTTGAGGTAGTACTCAATAGCTTCACTTATGTTGGCTCCTCTTTCGCTTGCTAGCGCTACATTATACATGGCCAAACTATCTACTATTCCAAAATCTTTTTGAACTTCGATTGTTTCCTTGAACAGTGTTGATGCCATGGTGTACGATTTGTCATTATACAAGGAGACACCTTCGTTCAAAATGTAATTCCCGATAATCTGATATTCGCGATCCAATTGGTTTTTATCAATTCGGTCGGTATTCAATCCGCGTGCTGTTTTGTAAGATTTAGATGCTTCAAGAAGTACATTTTCCGCTTTCATTCCGTATTCGGTACCGGATGAAATCATATCGTTATAAATAGCCATATAAATTTTACCGCGGTAATACCATGTTTTAGCATGGCCTTTCGTTTTCTCGTGCTCGCTCGCGGCATCAATGTCCTCTTTCGCATCTTCCAACTGCTTTTCTTGCAAATGCATGTAGGCGTTAATTACGTTGTTGGGTTGGGCATAGGAGTATGTGAGCGCAAAAACAATAAATCCGGAGGAAAGTAGGCTTTTCATGTGCTGTCGTTTCTGGTTTTAAATATACCAATATGATTGCAGAGAATGTGCCAAAAAAAACTCCGATTCAAAACCCAATTGAATCGGAGTAGAAACAAGTTTCCATGTCTGTAGTGCTATTGTAACGTGGTGGGATTGGGAAAGGTTGGGGGACTGAGTAAAATAATTAAAGAAAAACGCAATTCCTAGTAAATGCAAAGATTCTTAAACGCATTTTGGCATTGAAGCTTTTTGGCGGAATTCACCAACACTCAATAAAAATGGCGATCTCCAAAGAAATCGCCACTCCAATAAATTTATGTTTGTACCAATGATTAAACAGTAACACCCAATACTTCTGCCATCTTAGCACCAATCTGAGCGGGTGAATCCACAACGTGAATCCCACATTCAGTCATAATGCGTTTTTTCGCTTCTGCAGTGTCATCATCTCCACCAACAATTGCTCCAGCGTGTCCCATTGTACGACCTTTAGGAGCAGTTTCTCCTGCGATAAATCCAACTACGGGTTTCTTGTTATTTTCTTTGACCCAACGAGCAGCAATTGCTTCTAGGTTACCACCAATCTCACCGATCATTACGATTCCTTCTGTCTCAGGATCGTTCATCAACAATTCAACAGCTTCTTTTGTTGTAGTTCCGATGATTGGGTCACCACCGATTCCGATAGCTGTTGTAATTCCCAGTCCAGCTTTTGCAACTTGATCTGCCGCTTCGTAAGTCAGTGTTCCCGATTTAGAAACAATACCAATCTTTCCTTCTTTGAAAACGAATCCAGGCATAATTCCCACTTTCGCTTCTCCTGCGGTAATAACTCCTGGACAGTTTGGACCGATCAAAGTGCAATCGTATCCTGAAATGTATTCCTTCGCGCGAACCATGTCGTTTACAGGAATTCCTTCTGTGATACAAACAATCACTTTGATTCCTGCGTTTGCCGCTTCCATTATTGCGTCCGCTGCAAATGCAGGTGGAACAAAAATAATCGACACATCTGCTCCAGTGTTAGAAACTGCATCTGCGACAGTGTTAAAAACAGGACGATCCAAATGCGTTTGACCACCTTTTCCTGGTGTAACTCCTCCAACAACGTTGGTTCCGTATTCAATCATCTGACCAGCGTGGAAAGTTCCTTCACTACCGGTAAACCCCTGCACAATTACTTTTGAATCTTTATTTACTAAAACGCTCATGTTTTGCGATGTTTTTTCCTGTTTATAATGCTCTCAAAAATAACTGTTAGAAATTGATTTGACAACGAATGTTAGGAAATGTTGATAAATTCTAGAGGACCGATTTCACCTCGAGTTCAAACACTAAAATGGAGTTTGGCGGAATGTCGTCTAAATCGTGTTCCCCATAGCCTAATTGCGGCGGAGTTACAATAAATGCTTTTCCCCCTGGACGCAAATAGAGCATTACCTCTTTCCACGCTCCAATTAATGTCTGCACGCTAAATTCAACAGGTTCTTGTCGTTCGTCGAACCCCTTCCCGTTCAAAAAAGTCCCTTTGTAGGTAAAACTAACCCGGTCTTTCAACTTTATTAGATCACCTTCTCCGGGATCGACTATTTTATAATACAAACCAGACGATGAACGGGTACATTTGATATTCTTCTTCTTCAGATATCGCTCGATTCGTTTGTCGAAGTCCGTTTTTTCCTCTTTCGAATAGGTCTCTCCACAAGAGAGGAGTACAAGTCCGATAGATAATATGCTAAGGATTCGAATCATAGTTTGATAGAGGTTACCTTATATCCCTCACGACGAAGTAATTCCAAAATTCCTTCTTCTCCGCCAAGGTGAGCCGCACCAACTGCAAAGAACACGCGTTTTCCTTTCATTTGTTCCTCCATACGCGGGATCCATTTCAGGTTACGTTTCGTAAGGAATTCATTTTCCTTATCGGCGATCACGTCACCTTCGTCATGAATCATCAAATACATGGAATCGATGTTTTGCGCGCGATACAATCTAAGCATGTCTTCTAATTGCTGCTTCGCTTCGTCTCCTCCTCGAATGGCATCCATTACCATCGTTGCTTGCTCTTCTTCTGTTAAATCATCAAATATGCTCATTTGCTCCTCTAAAGATTCAAGACCTTCCAAGGGGATTTCGGCTTCCTTTTGGATTTTCATGATCGTCTGCTCATAAGATTCCGAATCACTCAACATATCCTCAGCAGATGCCAACGAAACTACGGCGAAGGGTTTCATTTGGCCAAAAGTCATAGTAAACATAGATTCAGTCATACCAAGATCGTTTTCTGCCCAATCAAGAATACTGTCTGTTTGCTTTTCGTCAAAGAAATCGAATAAAGATTTCCCATCTTCCAATCGCAATAAAGCCATTGCTTTCAATGGATTGTTGATCTCATCACCAACTTCAAGAACTACTTTGTCCGATTCTTTAATGATATTCTTTAGAAAGTCAGGGAAGAAGAAGTACTCCTTTTGAATTAGGTGCATTGTACCGAATACGAATGCGGTGTCTTTAGAGTTTTCATTGGTCACCATCCAAAGCAAGGAATTCTTGGTTCCTTCTTCATATTTCGATTTTTCGCCTTCGGAATTTTTGGAGTCGTTCGATTGAGAACAGCTGAAATTTGTAAAAATCAGCAAGGTCGATAATAGGTATAGATATTTCATAGTAACGTTAATTCGGCTAGATAGTGGTCTTCGTCTGCAAATCGTTTCTCTGCTTTCCATCCGGTTCTTTCAGCAGCCTCTCGTAAATTTTCAAAATCTACATAAAGCCAATCAAAACCTTCAGTTTGGTGATTTTTGTAGTGCATTTGGAAATGAAAATCTCCGTAATACTCACTACTCAAATCTACCCACATTCCGCCAGTTTCATCTTCGTAAAGGTACTTGATATCAGTGGAATCGCAGATAATTTTTCCATGATCGGTTACCAGCTTTTTTGCATGGATCAGAGTAGTGTCTAAATTCGCTAAAGATCCCGCAATTCCAATGCCGTTCATTAATAACAGAAGTGTGTCGTAATTTCCTGCGGACTCATTATAAAAATTCGAATGTCTTGCCGAGATTCCCTTGCTTTGCATGTACTTCACGGCTCCGGGGCTGATATCGATAGCATCTACTTCAAAATTCTTATTCTTCAAATAGTTTGCGTGAATTCCAGCTCCAGCGCCAATGTCAAGTACCTTTCCTTTGCAGAGAGATAGAGCAACTTGTTCAATTTTTGGCATTTGATCGTACGATCGGAAAAGCATTTCTACAGGAATGATATCATCATCACAGATTTCGGAAGAAACGATGATATGTTCATCGAAATCATTTGAGACAAAATCTTGTATTGCTTGGCCGATTGGATCGTTTGGAAGTACTTCCATGACTAATAATCGTAGGAGTCTTCGAAATCGTTGAATCCAAATTCATCTCCGTCTTCTTCACCCTCAAATTCAGACTCCGTTTC
The DNA here is from genome assembly GCA_015665275.1 of Flavobacteriales bacterium. Classification (GTDB taxonomy): domain Bacteria; phylum Bacteroidota; class Bacteroidia; order Flavobacteriales_D; family Crocinitomicaceae; genus UBA4466. The sequence goes on from JADFAL010000007.1 coordinate 140,530, forward strand.
AAAGCTAATTTCTTCTTCGCCCGTTTTGGATGTTTCAGCTGGAGCATTTCCAACTGAAAGCGCCACTTTTGGGTTTTCTGGACCTTCTTCTTGAACTTCGATTAATTCAATTAAGAAAATCCACATGCGAATAAAGTCGTGAACCAAGATGATTTTTTGATCTTCATTCTGAACATAATCTGCCAGGAAGGACGTCTTCATTACGCTAGGCATGATTTGATCCGGGTCTTCTCCGAACGCCATGTCGAAGATTGAAATCTCGTGGCCTTTGTCCCAGTTCTCATTTGACATATAGAAGGAAGCCATCTGATCTCCCGAGAAATGGTAAGCATCTAAAATTGCGCGGTAAAATGTTTCGAAATCGGCAGTTGCATCGATAAGAATATCACGGAAGATTTCATTCGAATCGCTGGTGTCTAGAAGTACACGAAATTTTAGTCCTGCCATGGTTTCCTTGCAAAAATATAAGCCGACAAATTTAAGGATTATTGTGCAGCTTTATCAGAAATTTTTAATCCTATTTCTTTGCCGATTTTCAGCATTAATTCGTAGGCTTGATTCGCGTCGTTTTCGATTTCTCCTTCGAGAATTGCCTCTTTGATTCGCGCTTTTATAACCCCAATTTCATAGCACGGCTTCAAACTAAAGGTTTTCATGATGAGGTCTCCGCTAACCGGTGGTTGGAAATTTCGCACGCGATCTTTTTCTTCAACGGCACGCAGTTTCTGCTCGACCATTTCAAAATTCTTTTTGTAGCGCTTTACTTTGAATTCGTTTTTCGAGGTAATATCGGCATTACAAAGGAGCATTAAATCTTCAATGTCATCTCCCGCTTCAAAAAGCAATCGACGAACTGCTGAGTCCGTTACAGATCCCTTTACCAATGCAATGGGACGTAAATGCAATCGAACCAATTTCTGCACATATTTCATTTTGTGATCCAGAGGAAGTTTCAATCGCTTGAAGATTTTTGGGACCATTCGTGCTCCTAAATCTTCGTGTCCGTGGAATGTCCAACCCACTTTTTCATCAAAACGTTTCGTCGGAGGTTTGGCGATGTCGTGTAAAATGGCCGACCAACGCAACCACAAGTTGTCCGTTTTAAGACTGATATTATCGAGCACCTCTAGTGTATGATAGAAGTTGTCCTTGTGCGCTTTGCCGTTCCGATTTTCAATTCCCTGTAATTTCACCATTTCAGGGAAGAACTCGTGCAGTAATTTCGTTGCATTCAATAGTTTGATCCCACGCGACGGTGTGTCACTCAGTACGATTTTGTTGAATTCGTCCATGATGCGCTCGCGGGAAATAATCTCTAAACGATGTGCATTCTCAGAAATAGCTTCTAAACTTTTGCGCTCAATTTTGAAATTGAGTTGAGAAGCGAATCGAACTGCTCGCATCATCCGTAGTGGATCATCGCTGTACGTTTTTGCAGGCTCCAATGGCGTTCGAATGATTTCCTTTTCCAAATCTTCCATACCTCCAAAAGGATCAATGAGATCACCAAATGTATCTTGATGTAGACTTAGAGCTAGGGCGTTAATGGTGAAATCACGACGGTTCTGATCGTCTTGCAACGAACCGTCTTCAACTACCGGTTTGCGGGAATCACTTCGGTAGGATTCTTTTCTAGCTCCTACAAATTCAACATCAAGATCTTTATAGACAAACTGAGCAGTACCGAAACGTTTGAAGAGCGAAACTTTTTTAACGCGGAGTTTTTTGGCACATTTTTCTGCGAGTTCCAATCCGTTTCCTACAACAACAATGTCTATGTCTTTCGATGGTCGGTCGAGTATGAGATCTCTTACATATCCACCAATAACATAGGCTTCCAGTCCTTCTTCGGTAATAATTTGCGAAGCGACTTTGAAAACGGGATGTTGCAGATATGAGCTATAGTTCATCGACATTGCGGGTGCAAAGATAAAGGAATCCTGATTATTTCCACATGGAAACCTGCAGGGGAGGAAGATGTCGTTCGTGGATGACTAAAAAAGTTAAGAATTTCATTCGAGAAGGGGAAGTGAAATCCAATTTGCTAAATAATCAAATGGTTATATAAGGAATATAGTTATAAAGCAAGATTACAACATTGAAATAGTACGATATTCACGTCTACTTTTACGTTGTTCTTCCATTTTTGTTAGATTTAAACATGCTCAAATCGCTGTCCATTTTTATTATACTAATGGGACTCATCTCTTGCTCGACATACAAAATAGCCGAACGTCATCTCAACAATAAGATGCGAAAAGCAGGAATGCATTTGCAATTCGATGAAGTTAAAACGGGAGCGAAAATTGAATTCTGGGATTCAGCCGACTCAACCAAACCAACATTACTTTTGGTTCACGGCTTTGGAGCTTCTACAAAATATCAGTGGTACAAACAGGTGAAATTACTTACGAGGAAATACCGGGTAATAGCGCCGAATCTCAACTATTTTGGCAGAACAGTTCCAGATTCAACCAAATATTCTGTAGCCGGACAAGTGGAAACGCTGGAAGCACTTTTGGATCATTTGAAAGTGGATACCTGTGTATTGATGGGGGTATCTTATGGAGGGCTGGTCAGTGCGGAGTTCGCAAACCAAACAGATAGGACGATTACAGAAATGGTGCTCTTTGATACGCCTACAAAATTTGCAGACAGTAGCGATACTGAAAAGGTCAAGGATTACTTTGAAGCACCATCGATAGAAGAATTATTTGTGCCGACGGAACCAGAAGGATTGAATAAACTGTTGTTTTTAGCAACCGGGAAAGAGCGCAATATTCCTGCTCGGTTTCTAGAAGAGTTCCATAAACAATCATATGCATACAATTTGGAGGACAAACGGAATTTGATCACGACTCTTTTTAATGATATGGAGGAATTTCGTAAGCGTGAATACAATTTTGACATGCCTATTTTACTTATTTGGGGTGAAGAAGACAAGGTGGTTCCTTTGGAAACTGGAACGAAACTAGCAGCGTATTTTGGTGAGAATGCCAAGTTGAAAACAGTAAAAGGCTCAGCGCACATGCCTAATATGACGCACATGCGAGACTTCAACACGCACATCGAAATCTTCCTGGGAATTACCAAATGAAAGAGCACTACGAGGTCATAAAGAATGCATTTCGTCCATTGGAGATTGGAGAAGATCGCCATCTGGAATTTCTAGAATTCTGGGAGGTTGTTGAGTATTCGAAAGGGAGTTTCTTGACGGAATCTGGACAAGTAGAACATTATTTTTATGTCGTTCTGGAAGGGGTGCAAGCAGTATACATTCTCACTCCGAATGGAGATAAGAAGGTAATCGGTTTCTCTTTTGATGGACGTTTCTCTGGTATCTACGATTCATTCTTGAAGGCATCTGGGTCGCATTATTTTTTGGAAGCGTTGACCGATTCCAAATTGCTTCGAATGAATAAAGCACAGTACGACTCGCTGTTTGAACTGTATCCCGAGTTCAACGAGTGGGGAAGAGTAGTTCATCAAGAATTGCTTATCGGACGCGTGCAGCGAGAAGTTGAATTGATTACAATGGATGCCAAAGAGCGTTTTGATGTTTTCATGAAGCGGTGTCCTGAAAAATTACTGACAGTACCGCAGAAATATCTGGCATCTTATCTCAATATGACACCGGAAACATTCAGTAGAATGCGAAAACGAATATCTTGACATAGAGAGAATGGATTAAGAAATGATCGAATAAAAGTTACTTAAAGTTTTTAGGAATATCAATTTATCGGAATATTCCGATATTCCGATATTCCAATATTCCATGGGGTTAACGAACCTACATAATTCAAGACGGACATAGTTCTAATTAATCAATCAACCTCTCCAACTTGAGTAAAAGATTGAATTCATATTTCTTGATATAGATCAACGTTTCAAAGCACACGATATATCAATTTTGTAGAAAAAAGAAATGAGCACATTTATCAAACCCGCATTTCAAATTCAACGCATTAACGCATTGGAGAATCAATTGGTGCAGTTTCAATCCTTGTCATTAGAGGAATTGACGCGACGTCCGAATCCGAAATCATGGAGTGTAATTGAAGTAGCAAAGCACATGGTTATTGGTCATGAAGCGTATCGAGACAAAGTGAATATGGCGCTTTCTTTGAAAGGGGCAAGTGATATTCCTTCGGAATTCAAGGCTTCGGCAATTCCATCGTTTCTGATCAAACGTTTTCCTCCAAGAGAAGGCGAGATTAAATTCAAAATGAAGACTACGAAGAAGTTTAAACCGGTTTTCGATGTATCGCAATTGACCATTGAAGATGCAGAAAGGATTCTTTCAGAATTATCTGGGATTCTGAACGAGTTGAAAGAGTAGGTTGAAACATATAGAACACGGACTATCTCCATGAAGAAGTTCAATTCTGCTGTTGGTGCAACCGTTCGCTTTAACATACCAGAAGCATACGAATTCATTTTGTGCTACAACGAGCGACACTTTCTACAAATGGATCGGGCCGTGACTAACTAAAGAACCAATAATCTCGAATTGGATTTTTCCCCCAAGAACGAAGTTGTTCTTCGATTTCAATTTTTGCATCGGGAGAAGCAATGGCAATTAGAATTTGTGGATTATCGAGATCAGGAATCTCACTGAAATGACGCATGCGAATGTTATAAATATCCTTACCGATTTTTTTCTCGTTATCGCAAACCCACTCAATGCCATTTTCATATACTGTGATGCCTTTCACTAGGTCTTTCCCATTTCTTCCCGCTCCCCAAACGACTAGTGGACGGTCAGAATCTCTATCGAGTTCAAAGAAGAATCGCAATTTCATATCGTAGTAACGATTGTCTTTGTATTCGTCCCAGGTTCGGGAAATTCGGTTGGATCGATCGCGCCAGTGATGCAAAATTTTATCAATTCCAATGACCTTCAATTCATGTCGGTACATACGGAAACACAAATCGTAATCTTCCGGATATATCACTGGATCAAAAGCACCAACGGCATCGAAATCATCTTTGTGCAGCATCCAGCAATGCGAAGGGATTACACATTCCCGGTAAATTTCCTGATAATGCAAATTGTTTGCAGCAACGTTATTGAGCCAGTTTTCGTATTTCAAGAATCCATCACCTACTTCTCCTTCATCAACAAAGTGTTCTGTTCCGCCGGCAATGACATGTCCTTTACCATATTTCTGCCATTCGTTAACCAAAGTTTCAATCTTATCATGGGGCATTTTATCGTCGGAATCCATGCGGTTTAACAAGGTTCCGCGAACGTGTCGGTATCCAACTTGCAGGGTAGGAATCAATCGATGTTGGTCGCTATCGAAGTATCGAATGCGGGCATCTTTCTCAGCGTATTCCTTGAGAATTTGAGGAGTGGAATCAGAAGAGTGATCGTTAACTGCAATCAATTCCCAATTTTGGTAGGTCTGCGCAATTATAGAATCCAAACAGGCGTGGAGATAAGGTGCGGTATCTTTTACAGCCATTACGATGGAAACCAAGGGGTGTTCTTGCATGGGCGCAAAAGTACAGATTACTCCTTTACACGCTTCATTCTTGGACGAAGGATGTAACTAACACTAATTCCTGATGTGAATGTTGAAAACTGGAAACCGACAAAAATGTCTGGTTCTACTAAATCGTTGAAATTCGTTTGAAATTGTAGTGCGCCGAAATTGGCTTGGACCATCCATCTGGGATGAGGGAAATATGTAACTCCTGGACCAACGCCTATATTAACTGGAATGTTACTTCTATTCGAAGTTTCTGGTTCGATATTTTCAGTGAGCGCAAAATTTCCTGAAGCAAAAGCGTTCAGAGTAAAATAAAATTTATCCGTAATAGGAATGTATCTCGATGCACCAATATTGATTCCGAAAACATTTGTACGGTTTTTAACAGCAATAGAACCGTCAAATTCGTTTTTGATTTCGAACGATCGATATTGGTAATTAAAACCACTTTGAATGGACCACTTCTCAGATAAGAATTTCCCAAATTGAGGACTAATTCGTGTATTAAACTCATCGAGATTTAGAGTTGATCGTTTGGCATAATACATTGAAACGCTTCCTCCAATAAATCGAGATTTAGGAACAATTTGTGAAATCGAACTGACGCTGATAAATATTGAAAGGATGCAAATAATAGTTTTCATAGTGATTCAAATTTGAACCACGAACGAAGTCTAAAAGAATTTATTTCGAAACGGGTTTGAATACTCTTGTTGTTGAAACAGGATATTTCTCCAATAAATGCTCTGGGCGATTCGGCCTCTTTTCAAAGCCACCGCCACAATTTGGACAAACATGATGCAGTATTTTTTCAACGCAATCTAAGCAAAACGTGCATTCAAAGGTGCAGATCATCGCTTCGGAACTTCCATTGGGAAGGTCTTTGTCGCAGTTTTCGCATGAAGGTCTAATTTCTAGCATAAGCGCTCATTTTCGCATCACCTTTACTTCTCCTCCAATGCCAATTTTTATGATTTGAGACAGCGGTTTCATCTTTTCATTTTGTCGGAGTTCAACTAAGGCATCTACTTGCTCAATAATATCCTCAGGAATGTCTGCAAACTTTCGACACAACCAGCCTTGCCCCGATGGAATTCCTGTCGCTACTACGGGTTTTCTGATGCTTCGAATTAGTTTGAGACAGTTTGTATCCGCTGTAATTCGGATTCCAACCGATGCATCTGAACCGAGAACATTCGCTGCAAGATCTTTCGCTTTTGGATAAATTAGAGAGAGTGGTCTTGTTGCAAAATCTACTAAGTCATAGCATACTTCCGGGAAATCAGGAATGTATTTCTGTACCATTGGGAAGCCGTCTGCGAGCAGAATCATGCCTTCTGAATTTTCAGTGAGTTGAACCAACCGTTGGCAAGTTTCCAAGTTTGTTGCGTCGCATCCCAAAGCCCACGTTGTATCCGTAGGATAGAGAATGATCCCTCCGTTTCTTAACGCTTCAATTGCCTTTTCCATCTTCTTTCAATAAATCCGGACGTCGGTTTAGCGTACGCTCCATTGCCTTTTCCTCTCGCCACGCTTCAATCTTTCCAAAATCACCTGAAAGCAATACTTCGGGTACTTTCCAACCATTGTATTCTGGAGGTCTTGTATATACTGGGGGAGATAACATATCATCTTGAAAGCTATCGGTTAACGCAGAAGTCTCATCGTTTAAAACACCTGGAATCAAACGAACTACGGAATCGACTAAAACAGCAGCCCCCAATTCTCCTCCTGATAGAACATAAGATCCAATGGAGATTTCACGGGTGATGAAGTGTTCACGAATCCGCTCATCTACTCCCTTGTAGTGTCCGCAAAGAATCATCAGGTTCCCTTTCAAGCTAAATTCATTAGCGATCGACTGCTCCAACAATTCTCCATCGGGAGTCATGTATATGATTTCATCGTAATCGCGTTCCGATTTTAATTTTTCAATGACGGCAGCAATCGGTTCTATAGTCATTACCATTCCGGCACCGCCACCATACTGATAGTCATCTACTTTTTTGTGCTTGTCTTTTGAGTAGGCACGAATGTCGTGAACCTCAAGTTCAAGGTGTCCTTTGTCTTGTGCACGCTTCATTATCGAGTCCGAAAAAGGACCTTGAAGCAAATCGGGAAGAATCGTGAGAATGTCAATTCGCATAGGCCAAAATTACGTAATTTCGGATCAGATAGAACGTACTTATGAAGCATTTAGTTTTCGCTTGTTTGTTGGGATTGACATTTACTTCCAATGCACAATGGGATGGAAATACCAGCCCGACTTACCCTGAATTGATTGAAATCTACAAAGCTTTGGATGCCGAACATCCTGAAATTGAATTGTATCAAATGGGGCCTAGCGACTATGGTTTGCCTATTTATGTGGTTCTGATAAATGCGGCTCACGATTCTACCGACTCTTTCATGAAGGCTCGGAACGAAACAACGATACTCATTAACAATGCCATTCATCCGGGAGAACCAGACGGCATTAATGCATGTCTAATTTGGATTCACGATTGGATTGAAAACGGGAAACCCACCGAAATTCCGACCGTAGCAATTATTCCAGCGTACAACGTAGGAGGGATGATGAATCGATCCAGTACGAGCAGAGCAAATCAAGTGGGGCCAGAAGAGTATGGATTCAGAGGAAATGCTCAGAATCTTGATTTGAACCGCGATTTCATCAAGATGGACTCAAAAAACATGTGGACTTTCGCCAAAATTTATCATGCGCTGGATCCAGACGTTTTTATAGATACGCACGTTTCGAACGGTGCAGATTATCAGTACACAATGACGTATATCGCTTCGGTACGAGAGCGTATGGCTCCATCACTCGCGCACTTCATGCACGATGAAATGATTCCAAGGCTCCATGAATTGTCGTCGGAAAAAGGTTTCGATTTGACACCTTATGTGCATACCAGAAAGGCTGTCCCAGACAATGGGATTGAGGTGTTCAATGATCTTCCGCGCTATGCAATGGGATATGCTTCACTATTCAATGCCATTAGTTTTACAACCGAAACGCACATGCTGAAGCCCTTCCCGCAACGTGTTCAGGCAACTCATGCCTTTTTAACATCTACCATTGATTGGATATCGGAAAATAGGGAAGTCATTGAACTGAACAGAAAAGAGGCAAAGGAATGGGACATGAATATGTCGACATTTTACTATAATTATCAACTTCAAAACGACAGCATTCCTTTGTTATTCAAAGGGTTTGAACATTCGTATCCAACGAGTGAAGTGACGGGCGATCCGCGTTTAAAATACCACCGCGACAAGCCATTTGAGAAAGAGGTACCGTACTTCAATCATTACGCAGCGCAGGACTCTTTTGACATTCCTCCGTACTTTTTCATTGGAGGACAGTGTGAAGAAGTAATTGAGCGGTTGATCGCAAATAATGTTCAAATGCGATTTGCTGATGCGGAAGAACGAATTTACGCCTCACAATTCCGAATTGCCTCGTTTGAAAGTGGAAATCAGCCGTATGAAGGACATTTTTTACACCGAAATGTTGCAAGCGAATTGCAAGGAATGTATGTGAATGTAAAACCTGGAGATGTGATCATACCTATGAATCAGGCGAATCGACGTTTCATAGTGTCTGTTTTGGTTCCCGATGCACCGGATAGTTATTTCGCATGGAATTATTTCGACAGTTACGTACAGCAAAAAGAGTACTTCTCTGCCTATGTTTTTGAAGACGTAGCGGCGGAGATTTTAAAGAATGATGCACATTTGAAAAAGGAGTTCGAAGTAAAGAAGCAAAGCGATCCAGAATTTGCGGAATCAACTTGGGCGCAACTGTACTTTTTGTATCAGCGCAGTCCGTATTACGAGCCAACGCATAATTTACTTCCAATGGGAGCAATTAATCCTGTAGAGCAGAAGTAAGGTTAGAATGCATTTTTGAGCTTTAGAATCGGTTGTTCGATGAATCGATAACTTAGAACACTCAGAATTCCTGTAATCAGTAGCGAAATGATAAAGAAGAGAACGAACTGAACAGGATTATCGGTCCACTCCATTTCACGAAATAGCTGCTGTACATAGTAAATCACAATACAGTGATACATATAGAATCCGTAGCTAATTGTACCTATTCGAAAGAAAGTAGGAATTTTGTCAGCCTTGAAGAAAGAGTGCTTTCCAAAAGTTTGGTCCAGAATAACGTACACAAAGAAACAACCGAGAACTAGCTTTTCCACAACAATGAAGTCGCCCACAAAAATCTTGCGCGTTCCGAGGATCATTCCTAGTCCCAGTACATAAATCAATACATTCAGCCATTTTTGAACGTTGGAAATGTGATCTTGAAAATTCCAATGGAAACAAGCGTATGCTGTGATTCCGCCAAGTGCGAGATCGCTCATCACGGCAAATGTGTGATAATAAAGTGTGTTGAAACTATCTACGTAAATCCATCGAAAAACCAAACTTCCAGCCGCCAAAATAATTAGGTACGGAAAAAAACCTTTGGCCTTGCGCATGAAAGGAAAGATTGCCATAAGAGCCACCCAAGCCATGTAGAATTGTTCTTCAATACTAACGGACCACGTAATTGTCAGCAGATTTACAGCATCTCGATATCCATTTCTAATTTCTTCTATATTCGAGAGAAAAAAGGCGTACATCCATCCGGAATTGGTGGTTTCTATGCCGTATGGAAGCTGCGGGTAGATCAAAAAACCAAAGCCAACGACGATGAAATATACCGGCCAGATTCGAAGCAATCTACGCATGAAAAATCCAAAAACGCCAATCGCACCTTTCGATTTTGCTTCGTGTAATAAAAGGTAGGTAATTAGAAAGCCACTGAGTACGAAGAACAAGCTTACACCATAATTCCCCTTACTAAAAACCTGCACGGCAATCTGGAAATACTTCGATTGATAAAAGTCTCCCCAGATCTCGTTTCCCAGTAGGAATGCATGAAATACAAAGACCGATAGCGCACCAATTGCCCTTAGTCCGTTGAGATTTTCGAAGTAGGGGCGCGATAATTTCGAAGTATTCTGTGAGTTCAACGCTCTCTTTGATTAATTTTGAACGCAAATTAGGTAAAATCCCGAAGCATGACGTATGATATAGCAATTATCGGAGGAGGAATCGTTGGAGCTGCAACGCTATATAAACTGCAACAAAAACATCCAGATAAGAAAATTGTTTTGTTTGAAAAGGAGGCGCTCGTTGCCGATCATCAAACAGGTCATAACTCTGGTGTTATTCACTCTGGTTTATACTACACTCCAGGATCTTTGAAAGCACAAAACTGTATTAAAGGCCGCAAGGAGTTAGTAAAATTCTGTGCCGAACATGGTGTCGATCACGATGTTTGCGGGAAGGTAGTTGTGGCTACAGACGAGGCAGAATTGCCTTACATGGATAAAATCTTCGAAACAGGACTGAAAAACGAAATCGAGGGTATCAAGAAACTTACAGCAGAAGAAGTGAAAGAGCACGAACCGTTTGTTGAATCCATCGGAGGAATCTGGGTTCCAGTAACAGGAATCGTTGATTTTCGTGGGATGACGGCGAAGATGGTAGAGTTGGCTTTGAAAATTCAACCAGAAAGTAAATTGTGTTTGGAGCACGAAGTAGAAGATGTTGACTCTTCTGGAGAAACGGCGAAGCTTTTCACCAATAAAGGAGATTACGAAGCGCGTTACTTAATTTTCTGTGCTGGTCTTCAAGCCGATCGAATGGCAAAGAAAGACGGTGTGAAATTGAAAGAAAGAGTGGTAGGTTTCCGTGGAGATTACTACGAACTGACCGAGCAAGGAAAACACAAGGTGAAAAATTTGATTTACCCAGTTCCCAATCCAGATTTCCCATTCCTTGGAGTGCATTTTACACGAATGACAGACGGAGAAATCGAATGTGGACCGAATGCTGTGTTCACCTTCAAGAGAGAAGGGTATGGGAAAACCGATTTCTCATTTAGAGATACGTGGGATGCTTTAACTTACAATGGAACTTGGAAGCTGTTCTTCAAAAACATGAAGTTCGGAATCAATGAATACCGCCGTGCTTTCTCGAAGAAATTGTTCTTGAAGACATTACAGCGCATGATTCCATCATTGACCATGGATGACCTCAAACCCGGACGTTCGGGAGTGCGTGCCTTATTGTTACGTCAAGATGGCGATACAAGAGATGATTTCCGAATTGAATATCACGGGAAATCTATTCACGTTTTGAATGCTCCTTCGCCAGCTGCAACAGCGTCATTGGCCATTGGAGGCTACATCACAGATAAGGTTGAAGAGCACTTTGATTTGTAACACGAGCCCTCGAATAAAAAAATATTCACGATCTTAATTCAAAGTTTGAATTAAGATGAAGCATTTCGTCACTCTTACATTTTTATTCTTTTTGAATTTAAGTCAAGCCCAAAGAGGGATTGGTTGGGTGGTACACTCATGTGATACGTCTTACGAAAAAGACACCACGCACATCTACCTTAGGAAAGTAAAGCGTAGATACCAGAATAGTACTACCACCGTGTATAAGATTTTTCATACGGCTTATAATGCAGAGGGCAAAAGGATTGAAAAGGATAAAACATGGGGAAAACAAGGCTGTTTTGTTTTCGAGAGAAGGACTGTGTATCACAAGGAAAGGGATAGATCCAAACATAAGAATTAACTATCCTTCGGAAGATGGAAAGCAACTTAATGCTTAATTCTGGAATTCATAACTCTGACTTCGAGAGCCTCAGTCATCGTTATTCCCTATTACTTACTAACTAAACTCTTCCTTTTTCAGAAAGTAGAATAGCAATGGATCGTGTATTCGGGAATTGAGAGAAAATAATGATGAGTGCAACGGTAATTGGAACACTGAGAAGCATCCCTGTAATTCCCCAAAGTGCACCCCAAACTGCCAAAGAGAGTACTGCAACTAGTGGGCTAATGTTTAGTGTATTGCCCATCAATCTCGGTTCCAAAAAGTTTCCGATTAGTACAGAAATAGATGTCAAAGAAATTACGATGATCAAAAATGCTGTGAAATCTCCAAACTGAAGTAGCGAGAATAGTGCTGGTAAAAGGGAAGCTAAAATCGGCCCAACGCTTGGGATAAAGTTGAACATGAAAAGTAAAAACGCCCAGAAAATTGGAGCATCCAACCCAACAAAATAAAATACAATGAACCCAAGTGCAGAGGTAAACAAGGCAATCAAGGATTTCAATCCAATATAGCGTGACATCGTTTTATCGATTTTCGCTAATGTTTCCATGCTCTTTTCCGGATGTTCGGAGCCTGCAGCAATCAATTTTAATTTGCCCTCGAAAAGTGATTCTTCAATTAATATGAATATGATGTAGAATACAATCATGACCATATTCCCCAATATCCCTGAAATAGAATTCACAAGTCCAGTTAGGTAATCTGTACTTTCAATGGATTTCAAGGCGCTAACCATTTGTTCTTGCAAATCAAGACCAGTAAGTGCTTCTATTTGAGTTCCAATGGAGGCGATATTCGCCGCATAATCTTCATAAGAAAAGCTAAGGACTTCGATATTGTAAATCAACAAACGCGCTACAGAAACAAGTCCAAAGAAAATCACGACCGAGGCCAGTAATGTCTTTATCCATCGGGGAATGTATTGCTTGAAAAATCCGATTCTGTCGATCAGATTTCGTGTTTTTTTCACCACAAACCAGATGAGAATTGCAATAACAAAAGGAAGAATGATGGGTTCCGCAACGATGAGCAATAAGATGACCAGCGCGGTAATAATGAGTGAGTAAGCAACGTTTTGAAGCTTCATGGCTTAAATGTACAAATAAATCAACCTTGAGATAGAAAACTCCATCTGTATCGAAAGCATTATTTTTGCGTCCAAATGAAACGACTGTTGCACGTGTTAGTCGTCATGGCAATTATTGTCACTGGCTGCTCCAAACCTACGATTGATGTCACCGACACCAAGAAACCTATCCATCTTTATTGTGATGTGGAGAAGGTGTCAGGAGATAAACTTTTGGGTAAAGGAAAGGTGGAATTCAATGGAGCGAGTGCACGTTCTTCCAAAAAATCCCGTTCTGGCAAATATTCATTACAGCTGAATGATAATAATGCATACGGATTTGAATACCAACTAAAGGACGTTAAAAAGGGTGCGGTGATTACTGCTGAGGTTTGGCGAAATAAAGAAGCTAAATCAGGAGCGCTGGTCATTGGCGTTGACGGCGATCATTTGAACAGCGTTTCAAGTGGACATATCCGAGAGACTCAGGGTAATTGGAGCAAATTAACGACCATGTTCGTTGCTGAGAAGGATTTTAAAATGGTGAAGATTTTTGCCTATAACCTTCAAGCGGAAGCCGTATATTTTGATGATTTCAAAATTGACGTGTATCGAAATGCGAAAAAACCGAAGGTTGCGAAAGGGGATAAGGCGTTGAGAATTCATATTCCAAGTTCGGCACAGGATTCATTGGATACTTTTCAAGAGCAAGCCCTTCGGCAAGGAATCATTTCCGCTGAACAGAAAGAATACGTTCAAGCGTACGTCGAAGTAAACGGAGAAAGGGCTCCCGTAGAATTGCGGTTGAAGGGAGATTGGACCGATCATCTGGAAACTTCCAAAGTATCCTATCGCATAAAAATGGGAGACGGATTTGCTTTCGATGGACTCAGAACCTTCTCGATTCAACACCCTCAGACACGGTCTTATGCAATGGAATGGTTTGCACATCAAATTTTTGAACAAGAGGATGTCCTGACCACGCGGTATGAAATGATTCCAGTGTTCATTAATGGCAAAAATTACGGTGTCTATGCCATGGAAGAGCATTTTGACAAGCAATTGCTTGAATCTCGAAAACGTCGTGAAGGTCCAATAATGAAGTTCGACGAATCGGGTATGTGGGCAATTAACAAGAACACGAAGGCCTGCGGAAAACACGTTGGAGCGCCTGCTATTCAATCCGCTGAGATCACAGTTTTCAAGAAGGGAAGAACGAAACGAACCCCGACCTTGTACGCTCAGTTTTTGGAGGCGCAATCGGCTATGGAGAAGTATCGCTCGGGTGCCGAAAATGTTGGTGAATACATGGACATCGAAGCGACTGCGAAGTATCTGGCGCTGCTTGAAATAACCGGAGGGAAGCATGGGCTTACGTGGCACAATCAACGTTTCTATTTCAACCCTATTACACAATTACTCGAGCCAATTGCCTTCGATTGTTTCATGGAATTGAATCTTCTTGTCAAAAACAAAGACATCGTCTCCTTGAAGCATCCGGATGATGAAGAATACGTGATGGCCAGAGGTATTTTGAAAGATGATAAACTGAGAAGTAGGTATTCCTATTATCTGAGGAAGTATTCCGATCCCAATTTTTTAAAAGACATGTACAAGAAGTTGGATAAGCAGATCCAACAAACGGAGGATTTATTGGCACAGGAATATCCCAATGTGAAAATCTCCCGAGATCATTTTGAATTCAATCGCAAGTGGATTCGAGAGAACTTAAATCAGGTGAAACAGGTCAGGCCTGAAGTTACATTTAAAGGTTACTTCCCAACGTTGCCGGAAAACTTCATCTACACGGAAATAGCGTTAAAATCCAATCTAGAAGAATACAATGCGGATAGTTCGGCTCAAATGAGTCTTCGAAATTACCATTCGCATGCATTGGAAGTGATCGGTTATACCGTAAAAGGAGACGGCATAGGAATGATTCCGATTACTCCTGTTAGGTTAGAACCTTTCGGTAAAGGGAATTCAAAAACAGTTCGTTTCCCAGTCAAGCCAAGACGAATTCATTACCGAGCAGCCAATTGCGGAGACAGTGTTTTTAAATGTAATCCAGAAGAATGGCCAGAGGCGAAAGAGAGAGAAACAAAATGGAATAAGCAGTATCGCGAGCCTAAAAAATCACAGGTCGTTTTGTCGGGGATGCAGCAAATTAATAAGGGATTGATCATAGACAATGCAAAGGAATTGATCATTGAAGCTGGGACAGAAATTATTATGGGGCCAGGAGCATATATAGTTTCCTACGCACCGATTAAGGCTTTGGGAACGAAAGAAAATCCGATTATTATTCGCGGTACAAGCGAACAAACACAGGGCTTCGTATGCTTGAGTCAAAGAATTTCTGAACTTGAATACGTCACCTTTGATAACCTTGGTACCATGACCGAAGGCAATTGGAGACTGACTGGTGCGGTTACTTTTTACAATGGGCCGGTGAATTTATCGAATTGTGTATTTAGGAACAATCATTGCGAAGATGGTCTGAATACAATTCGATGCAGCGTGAATATGTCAAATTGCCTGGTTGAGAACACTTACTCGGATGGTTATGACGCTGATTTCTGTCAAGGAAGAGTTGCGGAATCTACATTCAAGAATACCGGAAACGATTGCATTGATTTCTCAGGTAGTTCTTGTACAATTGATAATTGCACCATCATTAATTCGGGAGATAAAGGCGTGTCCGGAGGAGAAAACTCGAATTTATTAGTGACAAATTGCAAAATCGTAGGAGCCAAAATAGCCGTTGCTTCAAAAGATCAATCAACAGTAACCGTGAAGGTCCTCAATATTGTGAGTTCCGATATCGCATACGCCGCATATCGGAAAAAGCCTGAATATGGACCGGCCAAACTTGAAGTGGAATCTGAGTTAAGTAATCTGGCAACATCGTTGAAGTTATTGGAGAAAGATTCTAAACTGATTCACCTGGGTAAGGAATATGTTGGAACGAAAATCTTCGACATCAATGCCATGTATGCAGAGTTCGAAAAGTGATTAAGCTTCTGCTTTTAGCAAGAATTCGATACTAGCGAACTTTCCTTTTGCTTTATGAATGTTGTTTTCTATTTGACGCTGCCTTTCGAATTGAGACGCTCTACGGTAAATTGCAACGGATATCCCAACGGAAATAATCCCGAGTATAATCAGAAAGATTAGTGGTGCCGGATAAGGTTTGACTACCACGTGAAAAATATCTGGAACCTCATCAGCGAGCTTACGGACATCCTTGGATTCATAGTTTTTCAGAATGTACCTTTTTAACTCGCTGCAGTAGTCGGAAAAATGCTTTAAGTCTTGATTTTCGTCATGTTGTGACAGCAGTTTCTGTGCTTGGACCTGCACGTCTTTCAATTGTCTCAAAAGTAGCTGATCCATGATTCAATTATTTCTCAAGAGCTAAAAAGCGACAACTGATATCGACCTTACCACCTTCCTTACCCCGTGGTACAATTTCGATATAACAACTATCTCCAAACCAGTCATTTTTGTAGGTGAATTCCATATTTTTCCCCTTTACGGCAGCCGCGTGTTGCGGTCCTTTTTCATTCGATAAATAGATGTCGACGTTGGACTTCGCATTTCCGGTAATTTCAAGTTCTATGCTAAAGACTTTTCCTTGGTCCGAATACTTTCCAAACCGAATAATTTGCTCATTTTCCAATGAAACTGTTCGTTTTTGGTCCAAATTATTCAGGTACATCGGCTTGATAAACCAGAAATAACTAATGATGAATAACACGCTAATAATCAGGGTGCTGATAATGGTTATTCGAATCGTTTTTGTTGACTTCATTGTGTCTCTGAAAAAATATTTCTGGGAAATTGTTTGCGAATTCAAAAACAAATTTAAAAGATTTGTGCAGTCAATGGCCACGACGGTGGATCTTGATTTATAAAGAAGAGGGTAGAGACAGGCTCTGTGATCCTCTGGCAACCAACTATAAGTCCGTCAACAGACGGGTTGGAAAATCGGTGCCAATTCCTGACTCTGACAATGAAGTCGGAGGAATATAAATGAAAAGAGATGAAAAACGTTCAAAACAATCATTCGGGAATTAAGTCGAAACGGACTCGACCAAACGCACTAGCGACTTGCTATTGTTGCTGTTGCTGTATGCAACACTAATTCCCATTCTCAATTATTGATCCGATAAGGATCGAATGATTATCGTGATTTCTCGCTTTGGGGAACGCACCAAAATTACATCGTTATGCCATTAATTACCTTAGAAAATTTCCGCTTAGAGTGCGGAGAAACCATATCAGAATTAGCGCTTTTCTGCCAAACGTTTGGAGAACTGAACGAGAAAAGAGACAACGTAATCTGGGTGTGCCATGCCTTGACAGCCAATACAAATGTGCTTGATTGGTGGAGCGGACTGTTCGGAGCGAATCACCTTTTCAACCCAGATCAATACTTCATCATTTGTGTAAATGCCCCTGGATCTTGCTACGGTTCTACCGGACCAACAACGCCGCAGGAAAACAAACGTCCGCTGTTAGACAAGTTTCCGCTGATCACAACACGTGACGCTCAGCATGCTTTCGAAGCGGTGCGAAAAGCGCTGAAAATCGATAGGATTTATTTGCTCATCGGAGGTTCAGTAGGAGGGCAACACGCCTTGGAATGGAGCATAGAACAGCCAGAAGTGGTTCAAAACCTCGCTTTGATAGCTACCAATGCACAACATTCGCCTTACGGAATTGCTTTTAACGAAAGTCAGCGTCTTGCAATAAAGGCAGATGCGACGTACGGAAACGGAAACATTAGCGGAGGTCGAAATGGTTTGATCGCGGCTCGAAGCATTGCCTTGTTGAGTTATCGATCTCCAACAATTTATAGACAAACTCAGTCCGATGAGAATCAAGCAAGTTTGGGCAATTTCCGGGCAGCGGGTTATCAGCAATACCAAGGCGAGAAATTGGTACGAAGGTTCAATGCCTATTCGTATGTCTGCCTTACGAAGATGATGGACAGTCACAATGTTGGGCGAGGTAGAAGAAGCATTACCGAAGCTTTGCAATTGGTGCGTGCGAAAACAATTGTAGTTGGAATAGGTTCTGATCAGTTGTTTCCGCCATCCGAGCAAAAGTTCCTATCGCATCACATTCCCGGTGCCGAATACGCGGAAATTTCAAGCAGTTATGGTCACGACGGATTCCTAGTAGAAACAAAGAAGCTGTCCAACATTCTGGAAGATTTTCTCTTCAACAATTTTAAAAAGCACAAACCGACGGTATTTCGCTCAACTGTGCGGAAACATGAATTAATTCAACGATTAGGATAACCACTTTAAACAATAGAAAATGAGTAAGAAATTAACAATAGGATTGATTGGATTCGGATGTGTAGGTTCCGGATTGTACGAAGTGTTGAATCAATCCAAATTGATCGATGCGCACATCAAATCAATCGTAGTAAAAAACCCAAATAAGAAACGTTCCATTCCACAAGAGAATTTTTCTTTCAGCAGAGATGTGGTTTTGAAAGACCCTGAAATTAACTTGGTTGTTGAGTTAATCGATGACAGTGAGGCGGCATATGAAATTGTCAAAAGTGCCATTACAGCAGGGAAGGACGTAGTGACGGCAAACAAGAAACTCATCGCGGAACATTTGCCAGAGTTATTGGAGTTATCGAAGAAATACGGTGTTTCAATATTGTATGAAGGTGCGGTAGCTGGTTCCATTCCTATCTTGAGAAATCTCGAGGAATACTACAATAACGATTCGTTAAGTTCCATCCAAGGAATTGTAAACGGAACCACGAATTACATTCTCACTAGGTCAAATGAAGGAATTGATTACGCAACGGCGCTCAAAGATGCTCAAGAATTGGGATTTGCTGAGGCCGATCCAACCCTTGATGTGCAAGGCTATGATTCTAAATTTAAGCTAGCAATTTTGCTCAAGCATACGTTTGGGCTAGATATCGATCCGAAAGATTTGCTGAACATTGGAATTCAGAACATTCGTCCACAAGATGTTAAGTTCGCCTTAGAGAAGGGGTATCGCATCAAATTGCTTTCCCGCGCCGAAAAAATTGGCAATGATGTGGTAGGGTTCGTTGCACCCCAATTCATTGATTCCAGCCATTTTGCGTACGAAGTAAACAATGAATTCAATGCGGTAATCGTAGAAGGATTGTTCTCTGACAAGCAGTTATTCATTGGTAAAGGAGCCGGGAGTCATCCAACTGCAAGCGCCGTACTATCTGACATTTCTGCCTTAAAATTTGATTACAAGTACGAGTACCGAAAGTCGGAAGATGGAGAAGCAAAGTTCAGCCGAGATTTTTACTTGAAAGTCTACGCAGGCTCACGTTACCCGGAAATTCTCGACGAAATTCCATTCTTCTCTGTGGATGAAGTGTATCAAAGCAAAGATTACGCGTATCAAACCGGATGGGTTCATTTCGAAGAGTTCAAGCAACTCGATCCGAACCGGCGAGAAAACCTAAGTCTAATTGTGCTTCCAGACGAATTACTGCACATCGAAAAACTAGGACAGAAAATTTCGGAAGAACTATTAGAAACGACTGTTTGATTATTGATTTGTAGTTTTAGTTTTCGCCGGACATCGAGCCTGTCGAGATGAAAGGCGAAGGATAACTCAAGAAGTGCATCTCGACAGGCTCGATGTCCTTCTTGAAAGAATTTACTCATTCAAAAACAAACAAATGAAACTAGCATTCACCCGATCCAAAAAACCCTTCCATTTCGACGTAGAAAACGAAGTTGGAGCCCATCTTACTATCGATGCTGCTGCGAATATCGGTGGAACTGACAAAGGACTGCGCCCAATGGAATTAGTGGCGGCCGGAGTTGCTGGATGCGTGGCAATCGACCTCATTCTGATCCTTGAAAAACAACGAATTGATCCGGACAGGCTCAATATTCAAATAGAAGCGAACCGAGTAGATGGAACGCCTTCTCCATTTGAAAACATCCACATGAAATTTGAATTGGATCCAGATCTTGACGCCAGTCGATTGACGAAAAATATTCAATTGGTTATCGATAAATATTGTTCGGTGAGCGCCTCCTTAAAGGAATCCATCGACATCACTTTTGAAATTGTACAAAATGAAAACGTTTAAAAACGCCGAAACACAAGCCATCCGTTTGCAGTACCAGCGAACTGATAACAACGAACACTCCGTACCACTTTATTTGACGAGTAGTTACGTTTTTGAGGATGCCGAAGACATGCGCTCACAATTTGCTGAGGAAAAAGAAGGCCACGTGTATTCGCGTTACGCCAATCCGAATGTGGAGGAGTTGATTCATAAATTGGCGGCCTTGGAAGGGGCTGAGTCCGGATGGGCAACAGCAACAGGAATGGCAGCCGTTTTTTCGTTTTTCGGAGCTATTTTGAACTCCGGAGATCATATTGTTTCCAGTCGATCGGTATTCGGGTCTACGCACAAATTGTTTACCGAAATTTTCCCGAAATGGGGCATTGAAACAACATACGTCGATTTCGACGATTATCTCGGATTCGCTAATGCGGTGGAATCTAATACGAAAATTATCTATGTGGAGACTCCAAGCAATCCCGCATTGGATATTATCGACCTAGAGAAGTTGGCGGAAATTGCAGAAGCGAAAGACCTCATTTTGGCAGTAGACAATTGTTTTGCCACGCCGTACCTCCAACAGCCTCTCAAACACAGAGCACATGTATCTATTCATTCCGCTACGAAGTACATTGATGGGCAAGGGAGAACGCTTGGAGGAGCAATTTTGGCAAGTGAAAAGATCATCGATAAGGTCAAGGCATTTGCACGCCATTCCGGTCCAGCAATCAGTCCGTTCAACGCTTGGACTTTGAGTAAGTCTTTGGAAACTTTGCACGTTCGTATGGACCGTCATTGTGATAACGCAATCGCCATTGCTAAGCGCCTCGAGAATCATACGGCAGTGGAGGTTGTGAAGTATCCGTTTTTGCCGTCGCATCCGCATTTCGAAATCGCGAAGAAACAAATGAAGTCGGGTGGCGGTATTGTTACCTTTCAATTAAAATCAGGGCTCAAAGGAGGAAAAACGTTCCTCGATGCATTAAATCTATTCTCTCTGACGGCAAATTTGGGAGATGTACGAAGCATTGCAACGCATCCCGCTTCTACAACGCATTCGAAATTAACGCCAGAACAGCGGGCAGAAGTTGGCATTTCTGACGGATTGGTGCGACTCTCTATTGGCTTGGAACATGTGGAAGATATCTGGGAAGATTTAGAGAATGCGCTGGATGCTTCGTTAAGCGAAGTGTCCGTTTCAAACGAATATTTGGTTAAATCCTGACACAAGTCATGTAATAAAGACCCAACAACCCATACTTTCGTAAAACAAATGATAGAAGTATGTGGATCAAATTTTTAGCTTGTGCGACTCCCTTATTCTTAATTCTTGGATCGTGTCAGGACGAACAAGAGGGATACGTTGTCAAGAAAGAAACGATCGTAGAATCGGTGTATTCCAGCGTTGTTATTGAACCCGATGAGTTGTATCGAGTGAATGCGCTCAATTCGGGATACATAGATGAATTGCTTGTTGAGATAGGAGATTCGGTTTTTCCAAATGATGTACTATTCGCTGTGCGCGATGTTCAGTCTAGTTCAACGGCATCGAATGCCCGTTTGTCTTTGGATATTGCAAGAAGTAATTACAATGGAGATGTCAATCTCGTGAACGATTTAAAGATCGAATTGAACGACGCACTATTGAAGATGCGAACAGATTCCATCAACCATTATAAGAATAAAGAATTGCATCGAAAAGGATTGATGAATGATTCGGAATTCTCACAGAGTGAAGTCATGTATTCATCCTCGAAAACGCGCTATAGTCTGCTCAAAAATCGTTTGACGCGCACAAACAGCGATTTGAGAACGGCATTGAATCAAGCTCAGAACAATTATGTCAGTAGTCTTTCGCGATCGAATGATGCATTGGTGAGAAACCGACTGTCAGGAATTGTCTACGATCTGTTTAAGGAAACAGGAGAATTTGTTTCGGTACAAGAACCAGTGATGATCATCGGTTCGTCGGAAAGGTTTATCGTGAAGATGCGGATCGATGAGGTGGACGTTACGAAAGTAGTTCTGGGACAGGAAATTGTTATTTCTCTGGAAGCATACAAGAATCAAGTATTCAAAGGAATTGTCAGTCACATTTCACCAAAACTAGATGCACAGACCCAAACTTTCGAGGTGGAAGGATTCTTCAAGGAAGCCCCACCGAAATTATTCATGGGATTATCAGGAGAAGGAAACATCGTTATAAACAAACTTGATAACGTGGTAGTAATTCCGCTAGAATATCTTATCGACAATAAATACGTATTGACAGCAAATGGAAAGAAACGTGTTCAGACTGGAGTAAAAAGTCTCAGTCATATAGAAATCGTATCTGGACTAAAGTCAGGAACTAGAATATTGAAGGAAGAATGAAACTCGGAGTAATTCTTTCTATATCAAAAACACATCTGCTTTCCAGGAAAAAGCAAACCGCCGTAGCTGCATTAGGGGTAACCTTCGGAATTGGCGCCTATGTGATCATGATGAGTTTTATGACAGGGCTAAATGGACTATTGGATGGCTTAGTTCTGAATCGGACACCGCACGTGCGTTTATACAACGAAAT
This sequence comes from Flavobacteriales bacterium, assembly GCA_015665275.1. GTDB lineage: Bacteria > Bacteroidota > Bacteroidia > Flavobacteriales_D > Crocinitomicaceae > UBA4466. The sequence continues at coordinate 163,449 of JADFAL010000007.1, forward strand.
AGAGCCCAGTGAAGTGCAACCGATAGAAAAGTCGGCCGAGTACAATCAGCACAAACAAATGGTGCAATCCGTTAAACCGAGACAAAGTCAGGAAAGAATCCACAATGCACTCGCCATTATGTCTTTTTTGAAAGAAGAAAAAAATGTTCGAGGTGTTACACCGGTAGTTCGCGCACAAGGGTTTTATTTAGCCGGGTCTACACGATTAAATGCCTCGTTGCAAGGCGTCGATGTAATGAAAGAGGTTGAACTGTATAATCTGGATGACTACATTGTTCAGGGAAATCCTGAAAGTTTGGCAACTAATGATAACGCCATTGTTCTTGGAAAAGGAGCGGCCGAACTTCTGTCTATTTCAGTAGGGGATATGGTGCAGATTTCAAACGTAACTGGCGAGGTCTTTCCTTTAAAGGTAGTTGGTTTCTATCAAAGCGGATTGGCAGATATTGATAAGGTTCAAAGCTATGTCAACCTGAAGACGGCTCAGCGGCTGAGAGGAGAATCTACTCATTTCATTACCGACATCAATGTGAAGTTGCACAATATGGAAGATGCTCCAGAGGTAGCAGGAGATCTAGAAAAACTGTTTGATATCAAGGCCGTAACCGTTCAGGAGGCCAACGCGCAGTTCGAAACTGGATCATTTATCCGAAACTTAATTTCATACGCTGTTTCCATAACGCTATTGATTGTGGCTGGATTTGGAATATATAATATTCTCAACATGCTCATCTATGAGAAAATGAATGACATCGCGATTTTAAAAGCAACTGGATTTTCTGGAAGGGATGTACGCATGATATTCCTCAGTCAAGCAATCTTGATAGGCCTCATTGGGGGCGCTTTAGGCTTGCTACTAGGGTATGGCGTTTCTTTGCTCATTAGTCATATCCCATTTGATACGGAGGCACTTCCAACCATTAAAACATACCCGATAAACTTTGATCCAGCATTTTACGTAATTGGAATCGTTTTTGCCCTTATTTCGACATTCTTTGCCGGGTATTTACCGTCGAGAAAAGCGCAGAAAATCGATCCGGTTGAAATCATTCGAGGACAATAAATATGTCAAAAGCACTAGAAGCAAAAAATATCAATAAGTATTTCCGAAAACCTACGGAATTTCACGTCTTGAAAGACATCTCCTTCGGGATTGATGACGGTGAATTTGTTTCTATCATGGGGAAATCGGGGTGTGGCAAATCGACATTACTCTACATTCTATCAACCATGGATACGGATTACGAAGGCGAACTTTATATCAATGATGAGTTGCTTACTTCCAAAACACCAGATGAGTTGTCAATGATTCGCAACGAGAAAATTGGGTTCGTATTTCAGTTTCATTACTTGCTTTCGGAATTCTCGGTACTCGAGAATGTGATGCTCCCAGCAAAGAAATTGGGAATCAAATCTCCTGAGGAAATTGAGCATGATGCCATGACAAAGCTAGATTTATTAGGGATAAAGGATCAGGCCCTTAAATTGTCAAGTAGAATTTCCGGTGGACAAAAACAACGCGTGGCAATCGCTCGGGCGCTTATAAATGATCCTATGATAATTATGGGAGATGAGCCCACAGGAAATCTGGATAGCAAGAATGCCGATAACGTATTTGACATTTTTAAATCATTGTCACAAGATCAGGGGTTATCATTACTTGTTGTAACGCATGACACGGATTTTGCAGAACGAACCGACCGTATTATTACAATGGGAGACGGGAGAATACTTTAGGATAGCAGCGAATTCAATAATGACATTTTGAACAAAGAGATTCATTAAACTCAATGTCTTTAGCGTCTTTTTGGGTGAAATCACCATGGCACGATTTGCAATCAATTGTTGAGACTTGAATGTGTTTTGCGTGGGAAAATGACGCGGCCAACGCTTCATCAGAAAGACTATTTCCATTGAAATAAACAGAATCGGGTAAATCATGTACACGATTCCAGACGATGGGCGTTGTTTTGCTCGTATACTGTTCACCGTCCCAACCAGCTTTTTCATAGATCTCACTGATTTTTTTTTGACTTTCTTCCGTTGTACCTTTGATTTGTTTATGACAGTTCTTACACACGTTTACACTCGGTAGTCCTGCGCTTTTGCTTTCTGTAACACTGTTATGACAATATTTACAGTCGATGTCATTTATGCCTGCATGAACGGCATGTGAAAAGGCAATCGGTTGACTGGGTTCGTAATGATGAATAGAATCTGACGTTTTCTCTGGTTTTTCCTTCACCTTTTTCATAGCCTCCGATTGGTCGCACCCGAGCACAATCCCAATCAATACAAATACTATCAATAGATACCGCATATCGCTAAATTACTCATTTCACATCTCAGCAGGCTCGATGACCGTTGTTCCACCTTCCACTTTCCGCCTTCCACCTTCCACCAACTCATAACTCACATCTCAGCAGGCTCGAAAACCATCATTCTACTCTCAACTTTCCACTTTCTAACTACTCCAATTCATAATTCCTAACTTAAGAATTCCTAACTCCTAACTCAAAAGTTATCTTTGTCAAAAAAACACACTAGATGTCACAAGAATTAGAAGCAGTAAGTTACTGCGTAGGAATGAGTTTAGGAGGGAGCCTTTTACAGCAGAATTTAGAAGGATTGTCTCCAGAAGTTATTACAGAAGCGATTACCGACGCATTCCAAGGAAAACAAATGAAATACACTCCGGATGAAGCAAACGCAATTATCCAGAAGTACCTAACTGGAATTAGCGAACAGAAATTCGGAAAGAACAAAGAAGTAGGAGCAGCATTTCTTGCAGAAAACGGTCAGAAAGACGGTGTAACTGTAACAGAAAGCGGATTACAATATGAAGTAATTGAAGCAGGAGCAGGTGAGAAGCCAGGGCCAACAACACAAGTTACTGTACATTACCACGGAACACTTATCGACGGTACTGTATTCGATAGTTCTGTAGAGCGCGGAGAACCAGCTACATTTGGTGTGAATCAAGTGATCAAAGGTTGGACAGAAGCACTTCAGTTAATGCCAAAAGGAGCAAAATACCGTTTGTATATTCCAGAAGATTTGGCGTACGGAGCATCTCCGCATCCAGGTGGACCAATCGAGCCACACATGGCTTTGATTTTCGACGTTGAACTATTAGAAATGAACTAATGAAGTACGTATTGATGATGGCGTTGTTTTCACTCACATTGGTGGCGTGTGGTAACGAAGAAAAAGAGAAGAAGAAAGAGGAAAAACCAGTTGAACTTAAAACAGATAAAGACAAGTGGTCATACTATATGGGGTATCAAGCAGGTAACTCATTAATGAGCCCTCAGAATCCTAATAAGTCTCAATTTGCTCAGAACAAAGCAAAGTTCATTGAAGGGTATAAGAACGGATTCCGTGCAATTTCTAACGACGAGAAGGCGGAATGCTACAAAAGCATTCAAGGTATGATGGGAGGGTCTCAAGACGGTTCTACGTTTGATGCCTCGAAAGCCAGTGAAGGATGTAATTGTATCGGTATTCTGACGGCAAATGATGCGTACACTAGATTTGAGCCGTTCGGTCCTACAAAATTTGTCAACCTTGGAAAAATGGAAGCAGGTTTCGTTGATGGTGTAAACGAAAAGGCGAAACGCGTTTCTGACGAGGATTTCCAAGGACTTCAAGCTAGCTTTAATGCTGAAGCAGAACGATTGCGAACTGAAAATATGGCTTCTAAGGAAGTAGAATTCAAACCGCGCTGGGATGAAATCAAAGCAATCGAAGGAATTCAAGAGTTGGACAAAGGAATATATCTTGAAACAATTAAGAAAGGAACAGGAGGCAAACCAGTAATTGGTGAGGACGTTCAAGCAAGCTACGTTCTGCGTCAGTTTGATGGAAACGTGAAAGAAACTTCTGAGAAATTACCAGATGGGAAATTTCAGGCAAACCTTGCGATTGGAAGTTTGATCGAAGGATGGGTTATTGGTTTCCAATCAATGGAAGTTGGTGGTAAGTACAGATTGTACGTTCCGTCAGCAAGTGCTTATGGAGTTGAACCTTTAGATTTCGAAATCGAATTCTTTAAAAAAGGACCAGGAGGTACTTTGGCGCCACCAAGACGTTAATCGTCAGAAGACAAATATTAGAAAACCCTGACATCCGAAAGGATCTCAGGGTTTTTTTATTACCCAAACGGTTAGTCCCCAATCGGGAAAAAGAAGTTGATTCGATATATAATCGGAAGTAAGACTCCTTGAGAGTTTCGCGTACTATATTGAAATCGCAATGGAGAATTCGGATGATCGATAACGTCGTATAGAATACCTAGATTGACGCGCCATGTCTCATTAAATTCCATTGAGAATCCACCACCAAGAAAGAAGTTTGGAGACCAATTCCCTCCATTGGTTAAAAACAAATTACCTGATAACGGAGAACGTAATAGTTCGGCTTCAGCACCTACAAACAATGCGTTAAAGAAGCGAGCGTGAATAAATCCACCACCTCCAAAAACATTGAACCCGCCAGATGTAGGAGAAGCCGTATTCAGACCAGCTTGGAACCATGTTCTTTGGTATCGCGCCGAAGGACCAGCAATGAAGTATTCACCAAATTTCCATCCGTATTTGACGCCAATACCAAAGGAGCCACCAAGATTAGATCCACCAAAAGTTCCTTCCAACCCCAATTCTGTTCCTTCAATAGATTGTGCACTTGAAGTG
>JADFAL010000007.1:168149-210841 GCA_015665275.1 Flavobacteriales bacterium
GAACAAAGAATGCAAATGACAAATAGAAATCGTTTCATGCTATGTTTTTAACTCAAATATACGGCATTTAATAGAAGAGGAAATCATTAATAAATGTGTGTTATAAAACAAAGGTTCTTCTATCTTTGAAGAAAACAAACCTTACAGCATGCAACTCCTAGATGGTAAAGCAACGGCAGAAGCGATTCGCGCCGAACTCAGAAAAGCAGTAGAAGAAAGAAAGGAAAACGGGAAAAAAATCCCTCATTTGGCAGCGGTACTCGTTGGAAGTGATGGCGGTTCCCTGACCTACGTGAATGCGAAGGTGAAGGCATGTGACGAAATTGGATTCCAGAGCACACTCATTCAATACCAATCAGATATTTCCGAAGAAGCATTGCTGCACAAGGTGAATGAATTGAACAACGATCCGGATATTGATGGATTTATTGTACAGCTTCCTTTGCCAGACCATATCGACGAGTTGAAGGTAACGGAAGCAATCGATCCAAAAAAGGACGTTGATGGTTTCCACCCGATGAACCTAGGAAACATGGTGCTTTCCTTGCCTGGATTCTTGCCAGCAACACCCGCAGGAATAATGGAGTTGCTGAAACGAAACAACATCGAAACTTCAGGGAAGAATTGTGTAATTATTGGAAGAAGTAACATCGTTGGAACGCCACTTTCTATTATGTTGAGTAGAAATAGCAGCCCAGGAAACTGTACCGTAACCTTAACTCACAGTCGAACGGCGAACTTGCCTGAGGTAGTGAAGCAAGCAGATATTATTATTGCAGCAATCGGTCGCCCTGAATTTGTAACTGCCGATATGGTAAAAGATGGAGCCGTTATCGTCGATGTAGGTACAACGCGTGTTCCCGATGCAACTAAAAAACGAGGCTGGGCATTGAAGGGGGATGTGAAATTTGACGAGGTAGCACCAAAATGTTCGTTCATCACTCCAGTACCGGGAGGTGTTGGTCCAATGACCATTGCATCGTTGATGATTAACACACTGCGTGCAATGGATTTAAACAATAAATAAGCAACGAATAGGGATAGTAAGCCAATTCGTTGTCATACAATAACAACATCTAAAAAAGTACAAATGAAAAAGTTATTAAGCCTAAACCTACTGATTGCATTGGCAGTTGTATTTGCGTCTTGTGGCACCAACAACAACGTTGTAAACAACCGCTTGATTTCGAAAAGAAAATACAACAAAGGGTTCCATTTTAACAAAAAGGGGAACATGAAGTCTTCTAAAGTGGAGAAAGAGGAAGGGGAAAGCATCGCATTTGAAGATGTAAAGTCAGTCGAAAAGAAAGCAAAGAAAACTACGAATGTTTCAAATCGAGTGGAAGACAAAAATGCCGACATGGTTGTACCTAAGTCTGAAAATGACGCAAACGCCACAGAGTCATCTCAAGCTTATAAACCCGTTTTCGGAAAGTCCCTAGACGCGCCTGTTCGCGGCGAAGAATCAACATTTAATGAAGCACATCCTCAGGAAGATTTCGAGACGGATAACGAAACTTCAAGTTCGGAGCAAACCATTTCCAAGAAAGAACTCAAGAAGAAAGCTCGTTCTTCGGCGCGAGGAGGGAATAGTGATCTTTTGAACATTCTTTTGATTGTTCTACTGGTACTGGTAATCCTAGCTCTAATCTCACTTATCGGAGGTACACTCGGATGGATTTTATCTGTGCTTGTACTCGTTGTGATTATATACTTCTTGCTAAAATTGCTAGGAGCGTTTTAAGAAGCCAATATCAAAATACTTTTAAAACCGGTCGCCGAGGTTCTCGAAGCGCCGGTTTTTTTTATGATCAAAATTGGATACCTTCGACTCCATGGAATACCAAAACCTTCTTGACGACCATAATCTACACAAGGCAGAACGAGAAAAATATGTTCGTAAAATCAAGAAAAAACGACCGAAAAATTTGGACCAGGTGTTCCATGCCCAACACGACAAAGCCTTCGAGGAAATTGATTGTCTAAAATGTGCAAATTGCTGCAAGACAACGAGTCCTATTTTCAGAGATGTAGACATTCAAAGAATTTCTAAAAAACTCAAAATGTCTCCTGAAAAATTCGAGAACGCTTATCTAAGAAAAGACGAAGACAAAGATTGGGTGCTGCAGACGGCACCTTGTACTTTTCTACAACCCGATAATACCTGCTTTATATACGACATTCGACCTCAAGCGTGTCGTGAGTATCCGCATACAGATCGTAAGCGAATGAATCAGGTCTTGGATTTGACGCTAAAAAACGCCGAAATATGCCCAGCCGTCAGCAAAATTCTGGGAAAGGTGATGATTGAACTGCCGTAAAAACAAACCATTTTTTCAGTATTTTCGTCTACGTACCAAGCAGACCAAACTGAGACTATGAATACGATACTACGTTACATCCTTGTTTTACTAGGATTTCTCTTCATTTCAGATGCCAATGCACAACGCGCAAAAGACGGTAGTTACACCGTTACTGGGGCAGCTGAGGTTCTTAATACATACACGAATCTTACGGTAAACGCAACGGCTGGAGCTACATCAATTTCAGTGGCAAACAATGCGATGACCGGAGGCGCGTTCGGAGGAACTCCACTTCAGCAAGGTGATTTGATCTTGATAGTTCAAATGCACGGAGCCACGGTGGATGTCAACTTCTTCCCCGTAGTCGCAGGTTGGGGAAGTTATACATGGCCACAATCGTATTTTGATTCGGGGTTTGGTACAACTCCCGAAACATTTGGACAAGTAACGAATTACAATAACTCAGGACGGTATGAGCGTGTTGAGGTACTCAGCACTTCTGGTGGAGGTACGATCAATCTTACGTGTGGTCTTACCTACAACTATACAGCAGCCGATGAAGTACAAATTGTTCGAATCCCGAGATTGGATGATTTGACTGTGAACGGAGGGGCTGCCGTGGTTCCTGATATTTGGGATGGAACAACAGGAGGTGTTGTCGCTCTGGAGGTTGATGGAACTTTAACATTGAGCGCAGGGGGAACAATCACCGCTTCCGGATACGGTTTCCGCGGTGGACAATTAGATACTGATTTTGTTCCCGGTGCAGCCAATACAGGAGGACAGGGTAGTGACCGATTCTTAGGTTCGCCTTCAGGATTTGAAGGTTCAGAAAAAGGAGAAAGCATCGGTGGGTACCACGTAGAATATGATTTAATTTACTCAAGATATGGAGTCTCTGGTATCGCCAATGGCGGTGGGGGAGGTGGATTCGTGAACTCCGGCGGTGGAGGTGGATCCAATGCTGAAGTAGGTGCTGGAGCATTCAATGGCCGAGGTAACCCCGTAGCAGGATATGCAGCGGCATATGGTCAGGATCCAACAATTACTGCATCCAGTGGTGCTGGACAAGGAGGATACTCACTTTCACAGAGCAATCAAAATGCTGGTTTTACTGGACCAAATCAAGCCGCTTGGAGTGGTGATGGTCGTAAGAATGCTGGTGGTTGGGGAGGACATCCCTTGGCGTATGACGCTGGTCGCATCTTCTTTGGAGGAGGTGGAGGAGCCGGCGATCAAGATTCCGGTGAAGGTGGAGATGGTGGTCGCGGTGGCGGAATTGTCTACATCGTGAATTACGGAACTGTTACCGGAAGTGGAGGCATTCAAGCAAATGGAGGTGCAGGAGAGAACTCAAACCCATTAAATCTACCTCTAGGATTTAACGCTTATCGTGGAAACGATGGTGCCGGTGGAGGTGGAGGAGCAGGAACGGTTTACATCGAAAATGCTGCTGCAATCCCAGGAACGGTTTCTATTGACGCAATCGGTGGAGATGGAGGTGATCAAAACCTTCAAGTAAATGCATTTCAAGCAAACGAGGCTGGAGGTCCTGGTGGAGCGGGTTCTGGAGGTATTGTTAGATACTCAAGCGGAACTCCAACAACTTCGGTGATTTCCGGAAACGCTGGAACCACTACCTCAACACAATTGTCAGAATTCCCTCCGAACGGAGCAACGAATGGTTCCGCGGGAGATACTTTGACAACTGCACCGTACTATGATTTAATTCCAAATGACGTAACGATCTGTGCTGGACAAATGGCCTCGCCAAGTGTTACAGTGAATGGCTCATATACAGGAACATTGAATTGGTACACCGTTCAGTATGGCGGATCTCCAATCGCAGGTCAAACCAACCAATTATCATACAACGTTTCTCCGGGAACAACAACTACCTACTGGGTGGGTGTTTGTCCGGGTACATTCCGAGTACCAGTTGTGGTAACGGTTTTGGCATCACCGAACTTAGTGATTACGGATCCAGCGGCAGTGTGTGCGCCGGCAACTGTTGATATTACATTACCAGCAGTTACAGCTGGAAGTGATGTAGGAACCTTAACGTATTGGCAAGATAATGGAGCTACTATTTCCCAGCTGACACCAACGAGTGTAGGCGGAGGTTGGCACTACATTCAATTGGATGTTGGTGGTGGATGTACTGCTCTCGATTCTGTTTTCGTTACAATCAATCCACTGGATGACGCTTCGTTTAGTTATTCATCAGCGACGTATTGTTCGGATGCAGCGGACCCAACACCTACGGTAACAGGACTTGGTGGAGGAACTTTTAGTTCAACTCCAGGACTTTCCATTAATACAAGCACAGGTCAAATTGATGTTTCTGCTTCAACGCCAGGAGCGTACACGGTAACGTATACAACATCGGGGCCATGTCCAAACTCAAGCAATCAGTCAGTAACAATTTATGCCGCTCCGACTATTTCTGGCCCTACTTCTGTATGTCCGGGTGCAACAATTGCATTAACTGGAACTGGCACTCCAGATGGTACTACTCCTTGGACGTCTTCCAATACGAGTGCAGCCACAGTAGATAATTTAGGAAACGTAACAGGGTTTGCTGTAGGGGCAACAACAATCACCTATCTAGATGCCAATGGTTGTTCAAATACGTATGTAGTAAATGTATCCGCAGCTCCAGTTTTGGATCCTGTGGCAAATGTTACCGGATGTGATAGCATTCAATTGGCCACGATCACAGGAACTGGATTAACAGGAAACGAAGCATATTACTCTGGAACAGGTGGTACAGGAACAATGTTTACTGCAGGCGATTGGATTTCTTCTTCCATGACGATGTACGTAAATGATCTTAGTAATCCTTGTACGGTTGAGCAATCATTCACCATTACAATTAATGTTTCTCCGACTATTTCCGGTCCAACATCCGTTTGTCCTGGAGCTACCATTGCATTATCAGGAACAGGTACACCCGATGGAACTACTCCATGGACGTCTTCCAATACGAGTGCAGCCACAGTAGATAATTTAGGAAACGTAACTGGGGTTGCAGTAGGAGCAACAACAATCACGTACCTAGACGCCAATGGTTGTTCAAACACGTATGTTGTGAATGTATCCGCGGCACCAGTTTTGGATCCTGTAGCGAACATTACTGGATGTGATAGCATTCAATTGGCTACGATCACTGGAACAGCTTTGACAGGAAACGAAGCGTATTACTCAGGAACGGGTGGTACGGGAACCATGTATACTGCAGGCGATTGGATTTCTTCCTCCATGACGATGTACGTGAATGATCTTAGCAATCCTTGTACAGTTGAGCAATCATTTACAATTACAATAAATGTTTCACCGACCATTTCGGGTCCAACTTCTGTTTGTCCAGGAGCCACCATTGCATTATCAGGAACAGGTACACCCGATGGAACGACACCGTGGACGTCTTCCAATACGAGTGCAGCAACAGTAGATAATTTAGGGAACGTAACAGGAGTAGCGGTTGGAACTACAACCATTACCTATTTGGATGCGAATGGGTGTTCAGATACGTATGTAATCAATGTCTCTTCCGCACCAGTATTGGATCCCGTAGCGAACATTACTGGATGTGATAGCATTCAATTGGCTCCTATCACAGGAACAGGTTTGACAGGAAACGAAGCATATTACTCAGGAATGGGTGGTACGGGAACCATGTATACTGCAGGCGATTGGATTTCTTCCTCCATGACGATGTACGTGAATGATCTTAGCAATCCTTGTACGGTTGAGCAGTCATTCACCATTACCATAAATGTTTCACCGACTATTTCTGGTCCAACCTCGGTTTGCCCGGGAGCTACTATTGCATTATCAGGAACAGGTACTCCGGATGGAACTACACCATGGGCGTCTTCCAATACCGGAGTTGCGACTGTGGATAATTTGGGGAACGTAACGGGGGTTGTGCCCGGAGGAACTACAATTACGTATTTAGATGCAAACGGATGTTCGGGAACTTACGCGGTAACTGTCATTGCGGCTCCAGATATTACGCCAATCCCTAATTTGTCCGATTGTGATAGTATTCAATTACCTGCGATCGCTGGAACAAATTTATCTGGTAGTCAGGCCTACTATGATGGAATGGGAGGTACAGGAACAATTTACACCGCAGGCCAATGGATTTCCTCGAGTATTACATTGTATGCCTACGATATTAGCGGAGGTTGTTTTGATGAAGAAACCTTCAATGTAGTTATCGAAACAATTCCAACGGCAGCATTCACAGCTAATCCAGTTACAGGGTGTGTAATTCCACAAGTAGTATTCTTTACCGACAACTCAACATTACCGGATACCTGGTTCTGGGATTTTGGAAATGGCAATACATCAGCACTTCAAAACCCAGTACATTCGTATACATCGTTTGGGGTATTTACAGTAACATTAACGGTGACTGATACCATTAATGGATGTTCAGATCAGGCAACAACAACAATTACAGTTACGTCGCCGCCGGTATTAGATCCACAGGCGAATATTTCTGGATGTGATAGTATTCAGCTCCCAGTTATTACCGGAACTGGATTAACAGGGAACGAAGCGTACTATTCAGGAACAGGAGGAACGGGAACTCAATATGCTGCTGGAGATTGGATTACTGCATCCATGACCATGTATATTAACGATCTCAGCAATCCATGTACGGCAGAGCAATCGTTCGCAATATCTGTGAACCCTTCACCAACGATTTCGGGACCAACATCCGTTTGTGCCGGAGCATCAATTGCATTAGTAGGTACAGGAACACCTGACGGTACTACTCCTTGGACTTCATCCAATACTGGAGTTGCGACGGTAGATAATCTCGGAAACGTTACGGGTGTTTCTGCCGGATCAACCACTATCATTTATTTGGATAATAACGGTTGTTCGGATACATACACTGTTTCGGTTATTGCTACGCCAATTCTGGATCCAATGGCTAATGTAACGGCATGTGATAGCGTTCAGTTGGCAACAATCACGGGTACCGGATTAACAGGAAATGAGTCTTATTATTCTGGAACGGGAGGAACTGGAACCGTTTACAGTGCAAGTGATTGGATTTCCTCTTCAATGACGATGTACATTAATGACTTAAGCAATGCTTGTACCGCAGAGCAGTCATTTAATATTACGATTAATGTTTCGCCAACCGTTTCAGGGCCAACTTCAGTTTGTCCGGGTGCAACGGCAGGGTTAACAGGAACAGGTACTCCTGATGGTACTACACCTTGGACGTCTTCAAATACAGGTGTGGCGACAGTTGACAATGCAGGAAACGTAACGGGTATTGCAGCAGGAACATCGGACATTACCTACACAGACATCAATGGTTGTTCAAATACAGTAACGATTACTGTGAATGCAACGCCAACAATTTCAGGAAATGCTCCAATTTGTGTAGCCGCTACGAACACATTAACTGGTTCGGGAACTCCGGACGCAACAACACCTTGGACATCTTCAGATCCATCGGTAGCTACAATTGATAATGCAGGTGTGGTTGCGGCGGTTGCAGCAGGAACAACGACAATCACATATTTAGATGCCAATGGATGTTCTACTACGGAAGTAGTAACAGTGAATGCAGCTCCGAATCTTGTAATTACAGATCCGGTGGCAGTGTGTGATCCATTGACAGTGGATATAACCGATCCAGCTGTAACGGCGGGAAGTGATCCAGGAACATTAACGTACTGGACGGATAACCTTGCAACAATAACACTTGCAACTCCGAACGCGGTAAATACCACAAACACGTATTACATCCAATTAGATGATGGTAACTGTACCGCAATTCAGCCGGTAAACGTAACGGTGAATCCAGCGCCTACTATCGCGTTGACAGATCCCGCACCCGTTTGTGATCCTGCATTGGTAGATTTGACTGATGCAGCGGTAACTACAGGTAGTGATCCGGGAACATTCACATACTTTGACGGAATGGGTACAGCGGTTCCAACTCCTACAGCAGTGGGATCAGGAATGTACTTTATTACACTTACTGATGGTAATGGTTGTCAGAGTGCTGGGCAGGTTACAGCGACTGTGAATCCAACGCCGAACTTAGTTGTAACAGATCCATCTCCGGTATGTGAGCCAAATACAGTTGATTTAAATGCTGCGATTGTGACGGCAGGAAGTGATCCGGGAACCTTGACGTATTGGATAGACGCGGGAGCAACAGCAACATTATCTACACCAACCGGAGTATTGACGGGTATGTACTACATTCAGTTGGAGGATGGGAACGGTTGTTCTTCGATTGCATCGGTTAACGCGACGGTAGATCCGTTGGATGATGCATCGTTCTTCTTGAATCCTACATGTGATGGGGCAACCGCTACCTTAACGGGAACAGCGGGAGGAACCTTCTCACTTTTAACTGCGACATCTGCAACTATTGATCCGACAACAGGAACGGTTACAGGAGCTTCATACAATGAGGCGCTGGATATAGAATATGCAACTACGGGTATTTGTCCGAACAATTCTGTTGAGTTAGTTATCGTTGACGATTGTACACCGGAAGAGTTGATTATTCCAACGGCATTTACTCCGGGATCGGATGGTGCACATGATACGTGGGAAATCGTTGGACTGGATAATGTATATCCAAACAGTCGAGTAACTGTTTATAACCGATGGGGAAATAAGGTGTTTGAGCACAATGCAAGTTCAAGTGACCCTTATAACAATAACATGTGGGATGGAACGTTTAACGGCGCACAGTTGCCGGCAGCCTCTTATTACTACATTATCGAAACAAACGATGCGAGTAGTACGGAGAAGTATGAAGGAACCGTAACGATCTTACAATAATACGTTGTAAATTTGCGTTGATATTGAAGCGCATTACGCACTATGAATGAGACTTTGAACACGGTTGCACAAAAGATTAGAGCACTCTTTAAAGAGACGCATGATGACTTAGTGAATAACGAAGACCGTAAAATTCTCGTTTCTCATAATGGAACCTTCTCACAAGATCTTGTTGGTTCACTGTCGAATGGAGTAGAGGAATTATTAGTTTCCAAAGGTGATAAACGCATCGTAATTAAGCGCATGTTCTCCATTTTATTGGAAGGTCTTCAAAATATCCGTCTGCATGGCAAGGAGGATGAAAAAGAAGAACAGTTGGCGTTTCTCATTATTGCAGCCGACGAAGATTCGTACAAGATTTATATGGCCAACATAGTAACGAATTCTGAAGTTCAGAAGATTCAATCGTACCTAGATGAATTGAACGACTTAGACGAAGCTGTTCTGAAGGAAAAATACCTCTCGGTCTTATCCAATGAATTTATAAGTGCTAAGGGAGGCGCGGGTCTAGGGTTGATCACAACTCGAATGAAGTCAGGGCCACTTGGAAGTCGTTTTGCAGAACTAAATGATGAGCAAACGCTCTTCGTTCTCGAAGTAACGTTGCCTCGAATCAAGCGCTAAGTGCTTCAGGTTTCCTACAACGATATATACGTCCATCCGCTTCCGGAGAACCATCGATTTCCCATGGAAAAGTATGAGTTGTTAATTCAGCAACTTTTATACGAAGGAACTATTTCAGAGGAACAGGTGTTTAGCCCAGAATCAATCGATCTCCAAGATGTCTTAAAAGTACACGATAGCGATTATCTGAAACGATTGCAGCGATTGGAAATTTCCCCGAAAGAACAACGCGTTTCCGGATTCGTTCATAACCAACGACTGATCAGCAGAGAACTAATGATCATGGGGGGGACGAGAGCATGTGCGGAACGTGTTCTCAACGGAGGAGCGGCGATGAACATTGCAGGTGGAACACATCATGCGTTTACTAATCGCGGAGAAGGGTTTTGTTTATTGAACGATCAGGCAATTGCCGCAAAATGGCTGTTGGATGCTACAAATGTCCAAAACATTCTTATTGTTGATTTGGACGTGCATCAAGGAAACGGTACTGCGGAAATATTTAGAGACACATCAGAAGTGTTTACCTTCAGCATGCACGGAAAGAATAATTATCCATTAAAAAAAGAAACTTCAAATCTCGATGTGGAATTGGAAGACGCCATTGGCGATACTGATTATTTGTACAAATTGGAGGCTTCGCTCGATAGTATTTTGAAAGAAGTAACTCCTGACTTTGTATTCTATCAATGTGGCGTTGATGTTGTTGCAACCGATAAATTGGGAAAGTTAGGAATGACTCGAAACGGTTGTAAGCGCAGAGATGAGATTGTTTTTGAGACGGTGAAACAGTTAGAGGTTCCGGTGGTGTGCACCATGGGAGGAGGCTACAGTCCGCATATAAAAGACATTGTAGAGGCGCATGCAAATACCTATCGAGTAGCTCAGAATATTCTTTTCTAGTTACACTGAAGATCGAATCAATTTTTGCCTTATATTTGTTTAGAATTAATCTAAATAATGAGATTTTCGGACATACAAACGACTCAGAATACAGCCAATCAAGATGCTCAATTCTTTGTGCCTTGCTCGAATGAATTGTGCGGAAAGAAAAAGAAGTGCTGTAAAAAGTACAAGAAAAAGGCTTTGCATTGTAAGAAGTGTCCGAAGCTGTAATTAGTCTCAACTCCTACAGACTAAAAAGTCATCCTTACATCCTCCACCTTCTACTTTTAATCTCTAACCTTCCAGCTTTTATCATCAATCTTCGTTATTTCAGATTCATGATTCCCAGAATTGTATCTTCGCATTATGTTCAAATGGTTTGCTGTATTTCTGTTTTTGTTCTCACTGATATCATGTGGTTCTCAAAATAAGGAGCCACGGAAGGAGGAGCCAATTGCACAAGACGGTACCATAAGGATTTATTCAGATTCTATTGGCTGGAGTGGAAAGCTTCCTTGTCAAATTCACTATAACGGAAAGAAATATAAGGCAGCGGTAAAGTATCGTGGTGGGATTTCAAGTATGTATCCGAAACATTCTATGACGGTTGAGTTTGAAGATCAAGTGAAGTTAGGTGATCTTCCCATGAATGATGATTACATCTTCAACGCAAATTATATCGACAAAACGTTTCAAAGGCATAAACTAAGCTATGATATTTTTCGCCTTATGGATGCTAAGAATAAGGCACCGAGATGCGATTATTTGCCCATTTATTTGAATGACAATTATCTCGGACTTTACGTGATTATGGAGAAAGTCAACGGTTCTTGGCTGGGCTTCGATAATGCCAATCCCAAAGGCGCAAGATTGTTTAAAGATCCATTTGTATTTATTGAGGAACGATTGCCGAACGTTCAAGAGCCCAACAATTATTATCAGCAAAAATTTCCAAAACAGTCCATTGCAGATTTTAATGACGAACCGGAAGAGTTTAAAAAAGCCATCTTCAATACGGATGATGAAACTTTCGAATTAACTTGTTTCACTAACATCCAAGTGGATAATCTGTTAGATTGGCATTTGCTTCTATTGTTAACAAATAATGATGACGGGTTATTTAAAAATTTCTACCTCTACAAAGAGGAGCGAGGGGGGCAGTTTAAGTTCATTCCGTGGGACTATGATCATTCATTTGGACGGGACGGTAATTACGAATTCAATTTAATTGATCGCCCTGTGGATTGCTTGAAGGTTCCTTTGTTGAAGCGACTTATAGAAATGCCATCAACGAAATACGCAGAACGTCTTACACAACGCTATTTAGAACTGAGGAAGACACTTTTCACTGAAAAGGCGCTATTGGAGTTGATTGACAAGAATGAAAAGGAAGTTCGACCATTTGTAGATGCGAACAGAAATAAATGGCCTATGGATGGCATGGGGTATTTAGACGCCAATGATTTCGATCAGGAGATGGCTATAATAAAGCAATACATTCCTATGCGATTGAAGCAACTAGACGCGTATTTTTATAATTTAGAGTATGGCGAAGAAGAAAAAGACTAATGTGGTGTATTCCACGAATCCGGATTTCAATTTTGATTACGAAGAAGAAGAATCTGAAGAGACGCTTCCTTCTGGCGAGCAACGATTGTATGTATCAATTGATCGTAAGCAACGTAAAGGAAAAGAGGTGACGCTTGTGGAAGGGTTCGTGGGGGATCCTGACGACTTGAAGGACCTTGGTAAAATGCTCAAGAGCAAATGTGGAGTAGGTGGATCTGCCAAAGACGGTGAAATCCTTATTCAAGGAAATGTGCGAGATAAAGTCTACGATCTTCTCGTGAAAGAAGGATATTCGGTAAAGAAGAAAGGAGGTTAAGACTTCTTGAACTTCATAGATTTAACTATTTCCTCCAACTCATTTAGTTCCTCCGACTCGGTATAAGAGAGTGCGAAAACAAGGGCGAATCCTTTATCAACAATGCAATAGTAGTCTTGGTAGGCTTTACCGCTATATGGAATCGTTAATTCAGCCTGCATTTTATAGAATTCTTTGCCGCCAACTTTAACAGGTTGAATTGTTCCAACTTGACTTATTTTTAATTGCGTCTGTTGCCCCCATAATTCTCGAATCAATTCCAGGTACTCATCGCCATATTTTACACTAGGAAATTGCTTAATGTTTTCGGCAATCATTAACATGTTTGGATTGGACTCAATACTTCCAATGTCATGTTTAAAGACTCCAAAAAGATTTGCGGTTCTTACTTTGGCGGCATCAAGCAATTGTTCTTTCTTCTCATTTTCACTGAAGGCATCACTTCCCATCTGCATAATGCGTTCCATGTCATCATAACTCTGTAAACTCCAATCTTCGTTATAAACAAAGGAGAATCCAAAGAATTTATTCTTGTAGGTTCCATTCTTTGCTTCACCGAGATCAAAATCAACAGGAACATCTTTGTCTTTAAGGCGTTTGTCCGGATTCTTATTGTCAGGTTGACATCCGATAAGAACAAAAAGTGCAAGTAAAAGAGATAGGTGTTTCATGGCGGTAATGCTTTCATTTCAAATGCACAGAAAAAAAGAAGCCTGATCTCAAACCCTTGATTCGCAAGAACGGATTTAAAATCAGGCAACCTAAACCAAAAACAAACGAAAACCTGAGATAGTTTTCTTTTCTACTCACCTAACCAATACCAAGATACATGGTTTTAGCCTTCGATTTCGGAGAAAAATGTGAACTGTAAATACGATTGATTTAACGGGGTGAAAATTGATTTTAAATGATACCGTGTTGCGTTAGGTGTTGTCATTTGCAGAGAATTTGATGTAAGAGTCATTGTTAGTAGAAAGCTGAAAGCAGAAAGCGGAAGGAAAGTCAATCTTTCAGCTTTAAACCTTCCACTTTCAACCGTAGCTTACAATTTAAACTACTCATATTTCACTTTTTACATTTGACTAATTTCCTTTTAACGATCGTAACGTTCTATTAAAAATTCCACGTATCTTTGTGGCGATGGAAAGGCAAGTAATTCTCAATGCAAAACATGTTGAACTTACCGTTAATCGCCTTTGTTATCAGTTAATCGAAACCCACAACGATTTCTCGAACGCCGTATTAATTGGTTTGCAACCCAGAGGTGTGAACGTTTTGACGCGTCTTAAAGAACGATTGGAAGCAATCTTAGGGCATGAAGTTATATGCGGAAACCTGGATATTACATTTTATCGAGACGACTTCCGCCGAAGAGAAATTCCGTTAATTCCAAGCGCAACCAATATTGATTTCGATATAGAAAACAAAGACGTTGTAATTATTGACGATGTTTTGTACACCGGACGATCGATCCGGTCAGGATTAGACGCTTTACTGGCATTTGGTCGACCGCAAACAGTGGAATTGCTCACGCTCATCGATCGGAGGTTCCAGCGCGATTTGCCCATTCAGGCAGATTATGTAGGTAAAACAGTCGATTCATTGACGTCGGAAAGGGTTTCAGTAGAATGGAAAGAACTCGAAGGAGAAGATAAAGTAGTGCTATTTACACCAGATACCAATGGATAATTTAAGTGTTGATCACCTTACGGGAATTAAGAATCTGACTGAAAATGACATTCAACTCATTTTCAAAACGGCGGATGCTTTCAAGGAAGTAATCAACCGCCCAATTAAAAAGGTACCATCACTTCGAGATATTACCATTGCCAATTTGTTCTTCGAAAACTCAACACGAACAAGATTGTCTTTTGAATTGGCAGAAAAACGACTTTCAGCCGATACCGTAAACTTCTCGGCTGCTAGCAGTTCTGTGAAGAAAGGGGAAACGCTCATTGATACAGTGAATAACATTCTGTCCATGAAAGTGGATATGGTGGTGATGCGTCACCCAAACCCTGGAGCAGCGAAATTTCTCTCAGAACGCGTAGATGCACGAGTAATAAATGCCGGAGACGGAACCCACGAACATCCGACACAAGCATTGCTAGATTCATACTCCATTCGCGAGCGATTGGGAGATGTTTCAGGAAAGAAAGTGGTAATCGTAGGAGACATTTTGCACTCAAGAGTGGCCTTATCAAATATTTACTGTCTTCAGAAATTGGGGGCTGAAGTAATGGTGTGTGGGCCTACAACGCTTATTCCAAAATACATCGGAGAACTAGGTGTGAAAGTAGAGCACAATTTGCAGAAAGCACTGGAATGGTGTGATGTGGCAAACATGCTTCGAATTCAATTGGAACGACAGGATATCAAATACTTCCCTTCCCTTAGAGAATACAGCATGCAATACGGATTGACCAAAGATATTCTTGACAGCTTGTCGAAAAAAATTGTTGTAATGCACCCGGGACCAATCAACCGCGGGGTAGAGATTACAAGTGATGTCGCAGACTCAGAACAAGCAATTATTTTGGATCAAGTTGAGAACGGAGTAGCGGTTCGAATGGCCGTTATTTATTTGTTGGCGTCAAAAATCAAGCGGCAATAAAAAATTGTTACATTTGAAAGAAACAGCTAACTCATGGAATTCACGGTAACGCAAGATAACGGAACAGCAATCATTGAATTGAATGTAGAACGTTTGAACGCTTCCAATGCTTCCGGTTTGAAAGCAGAGTTGGCGCTTTTGAACAAGAAGAGTATCAATAACATTGTGATTGATATGTCGAATACCAAATACTGTGATTCATCTGGTTTGAGTGCTTTGTTGTTGGCAAATCGTCTATGCAAGGATACCAACGGAATGTTTGTTTTGTGTGGATTACAGGACAACGTTCAGAAATTGATCAGCATTGCTCAGTTGGATAAGGTCTTGAATCTTGCAGCAGACAAAGATGCAGCGATGGCACAAATCGCCTAGTGGATTTCTCAGTTACCATATTGGGTAGCGGAGCAGCAGTTCCTACATCTCGCAGGAATCCTTCCAGTCAATACATTCAGTGCAGAAATCGTCATTTTTTAATAGATTGTGGTGAAGGCACACAAATGCAAATGCGCAAGTTTGGTGTTAGCTTTAATCGCATTACCCACGTATTTATTTCGCATCTCCACGGAGATCATTTTTTTGGTCTAGTCGGCCTTTTGAGTACTATGCATTTGATGGGGCGTGTTAAGGCAATTCATATATACGGACCGGTAGGATTGAAAGAAATCATCCAAATGCAGTTGGAAGTTGCGAAGGGGAAATTAGCGTATGACCTAATTTTTCGAGAAATTGAACCAGAAGAAACATCCGTGCTCTTTGAAGATGATAAAGTATCGGTCGCTTGTTTTCCGCTCGTCCATAAAATACCTACCAGTGGCTTTCGGATTGAAGAAAAAGAGCGAGAGCGGACATTGTTGGCGGAAAAAGCAAGGGTGGACGGAGTAAAATTGGAGTATTTTCATAGGCTCAAGAAAGGTGAAGATATCGAGGAAGACGGAACAACCATTTCGCATCTCGATTATACAAAAGCAGCCGAGCCTCCCAAGTCATATGCGTATTGTTCGGATACAGCACTTTCGGATAAAACCGTCGCAGCAGTTGCGGGAGTGAACTTTTTGTATCATGAAGCCACATTTATTGAAGCGCTGAGAGATCGAGCGAAAGCTACGAAACATTCTACTGCCAGAGACGCCGCTGAAGTTGCCAAAAGAGCAAAGGTTGGAAAATTGTTGATGGGGCATTTGAGCGCAAGATATGATTCGGGGAAGCAGCATTTAGAAGAGTCAAAAGAAGTATTTTTGAACTCCGAATGTGTAGAGGACGGACAGGTAATTGAAGTGATATGAAGTATGTATTCTTAGTAGTGTTAGTTTGTGCGGCAGCCTGCGCAAGCAAGCAAGAGGCGACAGATTATGGTTATCGTCCGGCAAAAGATGTGGTTAATTCTGAAGGCAAAATGACCGGAGTAAATCTGGAGATGCCCAACAAGGAGATCGATACCACGGACATGGACAGTATCAATGATATGAACGCGGAATGGGTTTCATTGGTACCATACGGTTTTACTGCTCGCGGTGATGCCAAAGTGCAATATGGTAGCGGTTATCAATGGTGGGGAGAAACGGAAGAAGGAACAATATCTATCGCGACATCGGCGCACGCAGTTGGGCAGAAAGTAATGATTAAACCGCATGTATGGGTTGTGGGCGATGGATGGCCCGGAGATTTTGACCTCGACAATGAAGAGGATTGGAAGATTTGGGAGGATTCGTACCGAAAGTATATTTTAACTTTTGCAAAGGTAGCTGATTCCGTAGATGCCGAATTGTTCTGTATCGGAACAGAGTATCGATCCCCTGCAAAGAAACGAGAGGCTTTCTGGCGTCAATTGATCAAGGAGGTAAAGGAAATTTACGACGGTCCGTTGACGTATGCCGCCAATTGGGACAATTACGAATTTGTAAAATTTTGGGATGATTTGGATTATATCGGAATCGACGGCTATTTTCCAGTTTCCAAAGAACAGCAACCGAGCTTCGAAATCATAAAGACAGGTTGGGATGGTGTCACGCAAAACCTTAAGAAGTACAGTGAAAAATGGGATCGAAAAATCATTTTTACGGAGTACGGATTCAAGAGTAGTGAATACAATGTATCGGGCATGCAAGATGATAAAACGAAGGTCGCAAACATGGAAAATCAGTTCAATGGGTACCGGGCCTTCTTTGAAACGATTTGGAAGGAAGATTTTTTTGCCGGTGGTTTCTTGTGGAAATGGACTTTCTTCCCAAGCGAGAAAAATTCTGGTCCCAAAAACGCGCGCTACACGCCACAAGGTAAGCCCGCTTTCGGATTGATCCGAGATGTGTATGGGGCGAAGTGATGGATCCGAAGCTAGAGAATGTTATTAATGATATAGTGGATTATCGCTATTGACAGTGGTATGATTACCATGATCATTCCTAAAGTTTTTGCTTGAAAAATGTTGATAGCCGGGGTCTTTGTGTCAGGATGTTCAGCTGTATCTTCTTTGTATGATTTGAAACGAACTTGACGAATTGGAGGTGTTTCGCGATTGATAAAAACGAAGAACTCTGAATAATTCCCATACATCATTTGCCTTGGCGCCACATCCATTCTTGATTCATTTTCTGAAACCACGATATGCACAAAGCTACCGTCTTTGAATTTTAAAGTACATTTCTCTGGTATTCGTAACTGCTCACTTACAAAGTCAACTTCGACGCTTTCAATGATCTTATTTTTAACTGAATACCACTCTTTTGTTGCGTCCACTTGACTGAAATTTTCATTACTATCAAACAATTTGACAGCGTCATAAGGTGTATTGTGGAATTCTGGATGATGATTTCCGTTCCATCCCAAATGAATGAATGTTCCGTTCTTAAACTCAATTTCAATTCCTAAGTCAGTTTGGTGGAAGTCCTGATAGAAAAAGTTTGGATTAAAGTAATTGAGATTGAAGTACGTGACGCGAATGATTTGATCTGGGGGAGAGGGCATTTTTGAGTTATTAACTATTTAAAATACGGAATCTAAATGTGAATCAAAAGCATTTTTGAACTTTCAAAAACGCATTTTTGCGTTGAAGGTTTTTGGTCTTCAGTTGTAACTGTATGGCCAGTAATGCTTTAAAGTCACTCACTTAAAGCAAGGAAATTTTCTATACCCCCAAAAAAGCCCCTTCATTTACTCCTCAGTTTTCAACAGTGTTTTCCACCTCGATTGGTGGATAAAATCTCAGCGACCAGTGCGTTCTGCGACTTATTCTTAGCTAACTTTAAAGCTTGTCGAAAAGCACTTAACTATGGCGGAAAATCAATATACGGAGGACAATATTCGTTCACTCGATTGGAAGGAGCATATCCGACTCCGACCGGGGATGTACATTGGTAAATTGGGCGATGGATCGTCTGCAGATGATGGAATCTATATTCTAGTTAAAGAGGTAATGGATAACTGCATCGATGAATTTGTCATGGGAAATGGGAAGCGCATTGATATTGTTGTGAAGGATGGCAAAGTTACTGCCCGCGATTTTGGCCGTGGAATTCCACTCGGGAAAGTACAGGAAGTGGTTTCTAAAATGAATACCGGAGCTAAGTACGATTCCAAAGCATTTAAGAAAGCAGTTGGATTGAACGGAGTGGGTACAAAGGCCGTAAATGCCTTGTCCAGTCATTTCATGATTTACTCGGTACGTAACGGTGAAAAGGCGCAAGTTTCCTTCTCACAAGGAAATGTGGTAGAAGAACTCAAGCGTTCAAAGTCAGATGAGCCTGATGGGACCTATGTAGAATTTATTCCAGACGATACTGTTTTCAAAAAGTATGCGTTCAAAACGGCGTATTTGGAGAAAATGATTTGGAACTACTGTTACCTGAATCGAGGATTGACCATCAAGTTTAGCGGGAAAAACTTCCTTTCCAAGAACGGATTGAAAGACTTGTTGGAGAACAATATGGACGGTGATCCATTGTACCCAATCATTCATTTGGAAGGCGAAGATATCGAAGTAGCATTTACCCACGGGAAAACATATGGAGAGGATTACTACTCCTTTGTGAATGGTCAGCATACAACCCAAGGAGGTACGCATCAAAGTGCCTTCAGAGAATCGGTAGCGAAGGTGATCAAAGATTTTTACGGTAAGAATTACGAGGCATCCGATATCCGACAATCGATTGTTGCAGCCGTTGCCGTGAAAGTGATTGAACCAGTTTTTGAATCGCAAACAAAAACAAAATTAGGATCGCTAGAAATTGAACCGGGAGGGGAGACCATGCGTACTTTTATCAATAACTTCCTCAAAGAAAAACTCGACAATTTCCTACACCGAAATCCAGAGGTAGTTGATATTCTTGAGAAGAAAATCAAGCAAAGCGAGAAGGAGCGTAAGGAACTTTCAGGGATTCGTAAAATTGCCCGAGATCGAGCGAAGAAAGCAAATCTACACAACAAGAAATTGCGCGATTGTCGTGTACATCTAACGGATCTTAAAAATGATCGCCGAGAAGAAACGACCCTCTTCATTACCGAGGGAGATTCAGCCAGTGGATCCATTACGAAATCACGTGATGTGAATACCCAAGCGGTTTTCTCATTGAAAGGAAAGCCACTCAATAGCTACGGGTTAACGAAGAAAGTAGTCTACGAAAACGAAGAGTTCAATCTTATTCAAGCCGCATTGAATATTGAAGACGATATGGACGATTTACGCTACAACAATATTGTAATCGCTACGGATGCCGATGTCGATGGAATGCACATTCGAATGCTGCTGTTGACATTCTTCCTTCAATTCTTTCCGGATTTGGTGAAACGCAACCACGTTTACGTGCTGCAAACACCTTTGTTCCGTGTTAGAAACAAGAAAAAAACCATTTATTGTTACTCTGAAGAAGAGCGCCGTTCAGCGATGGCAGAGCTCGGAAAGAATCCGGAGATTACCCGATTTAAGGGACTTGGGGAGATTTCACCAGACGAGTTCAAACATTTTATCGGAGAAGATATCCGATTGGAGCCTGTAATGCTCTCGAAAGAAGCTTCCATTGATTCGATTCTTTCCTACTATATGGGGAAAAACACACAACAACGTCAGGAGTTCATTATTGATAACCTGCGTGTGGAAGAAGCAGTGGATAATGACACAAACGAATTAGATAAAGCATCTTAAAATATGGCTGACGAAGACGAAAAGCTAGACAACGAAGATTTGAATCCAGATGAGAATGACGAAGGTCAGGAAGGAAGTGATGACGGATCTGCGTTTGGTGATAAAGTAGTTGATGAGAATATTATTCCGGTTGGCGGATTGTACGAAAATTGGTTCTTGGATTATGCTTCGTACGTAATACTTGAACGTGCTGTACCATCCCTTTACGATGGATTTAAACCCGTGCAACGACGGATCATGCATTCCATGAAGGAGATGGATGACGGTCGGTATAATAAGGTGGCGAACATTATCGGTAATACGATGAAATACCACCCGCACGGTGATGCTTCCATTGGAGATGCGTTGGTGAATCTCGGACAAAAGGATCTCCTTATTGATTGTCAAGGAAACTGGGGAAACACACTCACAGGAGATAGTGCGGCTGCTCCGCGTTATATCGAGGCACGTGTTTCGAAATTCGCACAGCATGTAGTCTTCAATCCAAAAACAACGAACTGGCTAAAGAGTTACGATGGCCGAAATGACGAGCCCGATCAATTACCCGTAAAGTTTCCATTGCTTCTAGCACAAGGAGCAGAAGGAATTGCTGTAGGGATGGCGTGTAAAATCATGCCGCACAACTTCGTGGAGCTTATAGAACAATCGATCAATCATTTACGAGGAAAGGGAGTGAAAATCTACCCAGATTTCCCGAATGGAGGTATGATTGATGTTTCCAATTACAACGACGGATTACGAGGAGGAAAAATTCGTGTCCGTGCTAAAATCAAAAAGGAAAGCAACAAACTACTGGTGGTTACGGAAGTGCCATACGGTACAACGACTTCCTTGATTGAGTCAATTCTTAAGGCGAACGACAAAGGCAAAATCAAGATTAAAAAGATTGAGGACAACACCGCGGCAACAGCTGAGGTGATGATTCACTTGGCACCTGGCGTTTCTCCAGATAAAACATTGGATGCGCTGTATGCCTTTACGGATTGTGAAGTGTCCATTTCGCCAAACTCATCCGTAATTGATGGTGACAAACCCCGATTCATGGGTGCGTCTCAAATTTTGAAAGTAAATACGGACACTACCGTAGAACTTTTGAAAAGAGAGTTGGAAATTCGTCTGAAAGAACTCGAGCAACAATGGCATATGTCCACCTTGGAGAAGATTTTCATCAACGAAGAGATGTACATCGAATTCAAGGAGTACAGCGACAGAGAAAACCTTTACGGATACCTCTACAAACGATTTAAGCCATTTAAGAAGCAGTTGATTCGAGAAATTGTCGACGAGGATCTTGAGCGCTTGACACGCATTCCAATGATTCGTATTACGCGTTTTGATAAGGACAAAGCCGACGAACAAATTGCGAAGATTGAAGCGGAAATGGGAGTGGTGAAAGAGAATCTTGCCAACCTCATCGATTACGCAATTGACTATTACAAAGACCTCAAAAAACGCTTCGGAGAAGGGAAAGAACGCAAATGTGAAATCAAAACGTTTGATTCCATTAATGCCAATAAGGTAATTATCGCCAATCGAAAATTCTATGTGGACTATGAAGAAGGGTTCATCGGTTATGGATTAAAAAAGGCGGAATACATTGCAGATTGTTCAGAAATCGATGACGTAATTGTCTTTTTCTCCACCGGTAAAATGCTAGTAACTAAAATCTCCGACAAGAAGTTCGTAGGGAAAGGAATTATCTATGCCAATGTTTGGAAGCGAGGTGATACGCGAACGGTATATCACATGATGTATCAAGACGGTAAGGGCGGATCGACGATGATGAAGCGCTTCAACGTAAAGTCTATTACACGAGATACCGAATACGATCTTACTCGAGGAACGAAAGGTTCGAAGCTTCTCTACTTTAACGTTCACAAGAACGGAGAGCGCGAAGTGGTAACGGTGGTTCTGAGAGCACGTCCTCATTTGAAACGTTTGAAATTTGATGTTGATTTGGGTGACCTGCTCATCAAGGGTCGTGGAGCAGGTGGGAATCGTGTTACGAAAGAAATCGTTTCGAAGATCGTTCAGAAAGAAGTTGGTGGATCTACACTGGCGGCCCGTAAAATCTGGTATGATGATGTTGTAGGACGTTTGAACGACGAAGGTCGAGGTAAATTCCTTGGACAATTCAAGGGAGAAGACAAAATTCTTACGCTGTATAAAACGGGAGAATATCGATTGTCTGGTTTCGACTTGGCAACTCACTTCGACGACGACATGATGCATATCGAAAAATGGCATCCAGCCCGACCAATTTCAACCGTGTATTATGATGCGGACAAGGAATTGCATTACGGGAAGAAATTCTTGTGTGAAGTGACTTCCGATAAGAAAGTAAGTTTCATTTCAGAAGGCGAAGGATCAACAATGGACGCCGTTTCAACGGCATTCAAACCAAGATTCCGTGTGGTCTATAACAAACTGCTTAAAGCAACAAAGAATCTACCAGACACCATTTTAGAATTCGAAGAGTTCATCGATGTGAAGGGTATGAAAGCGCAGGGAAATCAGGTGACTAAGCTTAAGGTGAAGGAAATTATTCTGGATCACGCTATTGAAGGCGATGAGCCCTGGCCTGAAGTGGAGAAGGAGGAAGTGAAGCCAGAGGCAATGGAACAGACAGAAGAAATTGAAGGAGCTGAAGACGAAAAGCCGCAAAAAATGGAATGGGATGTCTCGAAAGATGAAGAAGAAGATCCCAAACAGGAGAAGTTGTTTTAACTAAGTATTTGTCACAACTTACTGATTAGTAGGTGCATGCGTTTTACTGATTAAATGCATAAACATAATCTTATCCTTCTTTCGTGATACGTGTGGAATAGTTATAGGTATCTTGCCCGCCGATAACCTAAATTATATTACACATGTTAAGAACAATTTTATTTTCATTACCGCTATTACTAATCGGCTTTTCAGTAAGTGCTCAAGAACTGGACATCGACTGGGGAGAAGAGTTTGATAGCAAATCAGAAATTCAGAAAATTCTGGGATTATCCTCGGATGGGACATTGGTAGCCTATTCCATTAAAGGAAAGAATCGTTACATTGAAACGTATGCCGAAAACACAATGAAACTTACCAATACTGCTGACTACGAACTTCCAGATCTTGGCGGAAAAGTCAACGGAATGCTCAATGTAGCTTTAATTGGTAATGAAGTGAATATGCTTTTATATTCATACAGCAAGAAAACGCGCTCCTTCAAATTGTACGTTCAGACGCTTGAAATTAACGGAAAAGAAAAGAGTGCACCCAAAGAAATTTATGATTCTGGAGCATCTGACGAAAAAGCCAAAGATGCGAAGGTAGACTTGGTATTCTCGCCTGACAATACAAAAGCAGTGGTATTCTTCGACAGAAGCGACCGCGATCGTTTAACGTTCTCTTCTGACAACTTAGTAATTAACTTAGAAGGAGAATTGAGCGTTGTAAGTACATCGAAATTCGAATTCGAGATTCGTAGTGACAAGTCGGAGAACGTTACCCACAAAGCATACCATCAAGTAGAAAATGACGGATCGTTTACCATTGTTCGTGAGAAATTAGAATCGAAAATTCTGAAAATTCTTGATTTCGGATTGGAAGTTGGACGTTATGATAGCAATGGAGAATTGCTTGGTGAGTCAGAGATTAAGAAGGACGGAATGATTTTCATGTCACCGACAATGATCACTAGCAACGGTCAAACGAAAATGGTTGGATACTACATGAACAACAAAAAAGGGAGTTCCCTTATCTCTGGATACAGCGGTATGTTCGTAGCAGATTTCTCTTCGGAAATGGAAATGTTGAACATGCAGACGAATGAATTTTCTTATGATTTCATGAGAAACGTTTACGGTAAGCGTTATGTAGCGCGAATGGAGGACAAAGGGAAAGAAATCCGTGTTCCTGTGCAGTACACAATGAACGATATCTTCATTCACGAAGACGGCTCCATGACAGTTTTGTCGGAATTTTTCCAGCAAGTTAGTACTACAGAGCGTGGTCAAACAACGACAACAACAACGTACGGATCTATTTTGTACTTCAAGCTAGATGCGGAAGGAGAATTGGTAGCAAGCGACGCTATTCGTAAGTTGCAACGAAGCTCCACTTCAACTATTGGGATCGGAATTGGTTTTGGCGGAGCAATGATGTTCGCATCGATTGAATTGCCCGATAAAATGATGAAGTACTGGTCATACGCTGCATCAATGAAAGACGATGTTTTGTACGTGGTGTTCAACGATCACTTTAAAAATGAAGATGACGGCGAAGATGAATTGAAGCGCGCACTTGCGAACCCTAAGAAAGGAATTCCTTACCTCACGACGATTGATACAGATGGATCGTTCAATAAGAAAGCGATGGTTGATTCTGGTGATTCAGAAACGTATTTGGTACCTCAGGTAACATATGGAATGGAAGAATCTCAGTTCATTATTTGGGGAATCTGGAGAAAAGCGAACAAATTTGGGGTAGCGTCAATCGACTAATCCTACATTTAGAAATTATGAAAGGCTCCTGATTTAGGGGCCTTTTTTGCGCCTTGTTGTTTTGAACTACCGGAACGGTTAACGACGATTCCACTTTGATCGTTCAATATTTCCTCCTTTGTTTGTGCGTCTAACCGCGATCATAGCTGAGCCGCTAAAGATCAAAATGTACGTTAGAATACCGCGAATCCCTATAAAAAGTAGTACCAATCCTATGGTGCCTAGAACGAATCCAGCAATCATTATTGGAGGGGGACCAAACTTTTTCTTTTGGTACGTTGCGATTACCGAATCCTCAATTTCTCGCATCATAATGGACACCTTCTCTTTGGAATATCCTTTGGCAATCAATTCTTTGCGAATCGCAGAATAATCTTCTCCGTTTCGTTTTCTTTCGATGTAGAACTGAATTTCTTCGTCCTCGGTTAAGGTTTCGTCCAGAAGCATTTAGTTCGATTTTGCTTTTAAAATTCGGTGCAGAAATTGGGATATTTCGTCGCCCTGAGTATATACGGTGAAATGTCCACCATCTGTTTCTAGATCGACCTTTTCAGGGGCTGAGATCATTTTGTCATTGCGTCCATGAATATAAATGGCGCCTTTTATTTCTTCTGAATTCCATTGCAGTAAAGCACCCGTCGCCCATCGTAGAAATTTAGGATCTGTATCCCTAAGAATTGCTCTCAATAAGTGTTTGTCTTCTTTTGTTTTGGCACCAAAGAGAGCATTGCTGATTGGAGAGAAAAATACTGCAATTGACGGGTGCAACAGACGATTCAATCCTAGCTTCCCAGGAACTTTGAGGAACGACCTTAGGTGGTTTGGTTCATGAGTGCTGGAAATTAGAATAAGATGTCGGGGTGCCGAAATTTTGGACCATTCCTGCGCGATCATACCGCCAAACGAAACGCCAATTATGGAATAATTGCAGTCAGGTTGCGTTTGATCGTACAGTCGCTTAGCATACGTTTGAAGGGATTCTCCCTTTTCAGCGGGAATCCACGGAACATGAATCAACTCAGCATCGGCAATCGTAATGCGCAGGAAGGCACGATGATCCACGCCAAGTCCACTAATACAATAAATTTTTCGTTGATAAGTAGGGGCTTCCGACACGGATCAATAGTGCAATTAATAAAAGGAGAGATTTAAATCTCAATCATTTTCTGAACGAAAGCTCCTATTTCTTTTTCTACCGCTTTTTGCTTCGGTTGGAATGCAGCAAGATAAACGATGAATGGAATCAGGATTCCTAGTAGTAAGAAACTAAATACAAAGAGCATTTGACCGCCCATAGTTGGGAATGCCGCACCAATTTGCACACGATTTTTATAGACTATAATATTAGCCCCGGCAACATTTGACCTTTTGGCAACCAACATTTTTTTGTTGCGCTTAATAATAGTCATGTCAGGGAATTCGGCTTCTAGTTTGGCTTTCAGGTCATCTGTTTGAATGGACCCTTCGGGAATTTTTACTTTCATAGTAGGTGTTTTGTAGTTGCTATTAGTTTCGATTTCAAAATAGCATTAATTGCGCTTAAATTGGCTTTCTCGGTCCAAAAAATTATTTTTGTTTCGCTCGGATGATTTCTCTCCTATGAATGAGGAAAGGATTAGGCGTTCTCCGGGATGAACGCACATTTCAAAACATCATTAAACATGAATGTTACTATGGATAAATTGACATCAAAAGACTTGATGCAAATGGAAGACAAGCACGGAGCTCACAACTATCATCCGCTCGGTGTTGTTTTGGAACGAGGAGAAGGCGTTCACGTATGGGACGTTGAAGGGAAGAAGTACTACGATTTCTTGTCAGCATACTCTGCAGTAAATCAAGGACATTGCCATCCAAAAATTGTGGATGCAATGGTAGAACAAGCAAAAACGTTGACATTAACGTCACGTGCTTTCCACAACGACGCACTAGGACCTTACGAGAAATTCGTTACTGAGTATTTTGGATACGACAAAGTATTGCCGATGAATACAGGGGCGGAAGCCGTAGAAACTGCAATTAAATTGTGTCGTAAATGGGGATACGAAGTAAAACGAGTTCCTGAAAATACAGCACAAATTATCGTTTGTGATAACAACTTCCACGGAAGAACAACAACAATTGTTTCGTTCTCTAACGACCCTGTGGCAAGCAAAAATTTCGGACCGTATACACCAGGATTTATTCGAATTCCTTACAACGATACAGCAGCTCTGGAAGATGCTTTGAAGAACAACGATAACGTTGTAGGATTTTTAGTAGAGCCCATTCAAGGGGAGGCTGGTGTATTTGTTCCAGACGCAGGATATATTGAAAAAGCACAACAATTGTGTTCAGAAGCTGGAGCCTTATTCATTGCGGATGAGGTACAAACTGGAATTGCAAGAACAGGTTCATTGTTGGCTGTTTGTGGTGATTGTAGCTGTGGAAACACATGTGAGAAAGATCCAAATTCTTACGTGAGGGCAGATATCTTAATTCTTGGAAAAGCAATTTCAGGAGGAGCGTATCCAGTTTCGGCTGTGTTAGCGGATAACGAAATTATGAACGTGATTAAGCCAGGACAGCACGGTTCCACTTTCGGAGGGAATCCAGTTGCGGCGAAGGTAGCGATTGCGGCTTTGGAAGTAGTTCGTGATGAAGAATTGGCAGCGAATGCACGTCGTTTGGGTGAACTTTTCCGCAATGAAATGCAGCGTATTATCGACAACACAGATCTTGTAGTGAAAGTACGTGGTCGCGGTCTATTGAATGCGATTATTGTGAATGATACAGAGGAGAGCGATACGGCTTGGAATCTTTGTGTCGCATTAATGGAAAATGGTCTCTTGGCTAAACCGACACACGGAAACATTATTCGATTTGCACCACCGTTGGTAATGACGGAAACGCAATTGATGGAATGTGTAGCAATCATCGAAAAAACGATTAACGCTTTCGAGAAGTAGTAGACTTCCTAAAATAAGACTGGGTAGTTCATCAAGCGGAGGCAAGATGAACTGCCCTTTTTTATGCATAAACCTTTCAATTTCAACAGATTTTACGTGTATTATTTGTACATTTAATCTTGTACTGTCTTGATGTACACAAAAACACATTCACATGAAAAAGTCCAGCGAAGAAAATCGTTCTACTTCTCATGCAGTTGCCAATTCAGAGGTAGTGCAAAATAATTCTGTCAGCCAATTGTTTGGCGATGATGAGCTTCAAGCTAAGTTTATTGGAACGCAATTGAAGGGAGATGATGAACTTCAAGGCAAATTCAAGACAACGCAATTAAAAGGCGATGATGAACTTCAAGGTAAGTTCAAGACAATCCAACGACAGGAGAATAAAACTGGGATGCCAGACAATCTTATGAGTGGTATTGAATCTATTTCGGGAGTGGATGTTTCCGATATACGTGTACATTACAATTCGTCAAAACCAGCGCAAATGAACGCACATGCGTATGCGCAAGGAACGAATATTCATATTGCTCCTAGTCAAGAACAGCATTTGCCACATGAGGCATGGCATACTGTACAACAAAAACAGGGACGCGTACAACCAACGACTTCTGTGAATGGAACGCCTGTGAATGACAATAAGAGTTTAGAAAGCGAGGCGGATGTGATGGGAGCTAAGGCCGCTTCATTTAAGTAAGAACTGGGGTTTTCTTATAATTTCATTCGTCAAGAAGAATAACGATGGACTCATATTTAATGTTTTCCTTATTAAATATTGCGTTCATGAATTGAGCAAATTCGTCGTTGAGAATTTTCTCAGTCGCAAATTCAAAACCTTCTTGATACGTCATTTCCCCATTTGAATCGTTTTGATAATACTCTTTGCTGCGCATGATAAGCCAATAGATGCAGATGGATTGTTCGATGTATCCCTTTTTGTAATATTGAAATTGTTCGAAATGAGATAGCGCCATACGGTTCTTCTGTTCTTGAAATGGATTTTGAATTCGGGTGAAATCATAGTCCAATCGGACTCCAAAATTGGCGCGTATTCAGCGTTATTTGGATCGACAAGAATTTGAATCGCTCCATGCGCATTGGCATTGCCCTTCAAGTGGATGAATTTCCGTTCCGTTTCGTCAACCGTAAGCACATAGATGCCTTCGTCGAGGTTTTTCGTTTGAAGAACTTGTTTATCTTGAACGGTTATGATAGCCTCCGTTCGATCCTCTTCAGTAAGAGATAAACGTATCAATTTCACTTCAGATTCTCCGGGCATTTCAATAGTCGTTGTTCCAATCAACTCCGTTTGATTTTCTTCTGAAACACGCTCTGCGGAATGGAGTATGG
Source organism: Flavobacteriales bacterium (assembly GCA_015665275.1). Classification (GTDB taxonomy): domain Bacteria; phylum Bacteroidota; class Bacteroidia; order Flavobacteriales_D; family Crocinitomicaceae; genus UBA4466. The sequence continues at coordinate 197,211 of JADFAL010000007.1, forward strand.
TAGCATCATCACTCGTGCTTGTTTTACTATTCGAGAAGAAGTACACTTGATTGTTCTCAGGAAGAAAATCAGTATAATTCGCCCAATAATTGTCGTTTAATTGGAGAGTGAACCACATTTCCATAGGTTCTTGAATTCGATCGGAGAGTACCGATTGGCCATCCACCAATTCAGCTTCTGCACCAACTTCCAACGTCCCGCGATTCATTCTAGAGATCATCCGGTAGTTGTTCATCAAAGCGTGCGTATCAGAAGACGGCCGAATAGCTATTGAAAGATCCGGACCTCCCTGATAGAAGTCATGAGCAATACTTAATCGAAATAATGTACCGTAATGAATTGTCATGCGTCTTTCTTTTTTATATCGATGTCCATTGTTCGAATTGTTTCCAGATGACCCTGAACGGAAGCATCCTCGATTAACACCGCACGAACTCTATACACTATTGAGGGCATGTATTTGGCTCCAAGCGTTGCCCATAAATTGTTTTTCGTGTTCGAGTCCAAGTGCAACATTTCGAACTGGAGTTTTTCTATTCCTCTATCTGCCAGCGTAGGCGTGTTCTGTTCTGTAAATGCAGGTTTTGAATGAAAGAATTGAATCACGGCTGAGGTGAATTTCAAAGCTTCATTGTAATTGCTCGGATTGAAATACGCGAAGAACCCAACCTGAAGGTTTAGATGCATATTTGGACGCGCCACGTATTCCCCAAACTGCGAATTGCGGTATTGTCCGGGTCCATTGGTGTACACTTCTTCCGAAATATCTAACAGAGAGAAAATCATTTTGTTTTTTTCTTCTGTGGCTACAGATCCATCCTGATTTATCAGATAAGAGAGCGCGACCATATTTTCGGTAAGGTCGAATCGCAACTTCAAATACTGATTCAGTTGCTCTGAAATGGTATGTAGTGCTTCATCAATCATTCTTCGTCGTCTTCGTTTTCATCTTCTTTTTGTAGCAGTACTTTTACGGCCGATCTTGTGAATCGCATGAGAAGAATCCCAATAAAACACACAATCACCATGAGCAAATAGAGTAGGATCACCTGATCGTCTATGCCTTCTACAAATGCGTCGTAATCATCAATGAGAATATCCACGAATGCCAAACCAACCAGCCCTAAAGGGAAAGCGAGAAGAGCTGCAGAAATAATCCACATGAATTCAGTTGCCAGAAGTTTTTCTAGAAATTTCATGGGACATCTTTATTTACGCGTAAAAAGGACTTCCAACTCAATGCCGAAATCACAATAACTCCAATAACCATTATGCTGTTCAAAGGTTTTTTCACTCGTTCGCTTGAAAGCAAATCCAACTTATGATCTTCGATGTAGCTATCTGAGTGGAACACAAAACTTGCAATGAACAAAAGCATAAACATCAACGCGAGGAAAATGCCGAGTACTTTCAAATAGATTCGGAATTCGAGAATCAACAAGCGATCGAAGATAGAACTGGATGTAAGTGCAAGGAAAGCTCCAAGCACAACGAAAAACAATACAATACACAAGATCACAATCTGAACTTCCGATTACTTCAAAATTTTCCGGACGTCTGCATTGGCTGCCGCTTCAGAAAGTGGAGGCTTGAACTCTGGAATGGAGTCATTTACTACTTCATTGAGTCCGTGATTTTTCAGCACATTGACTTCATTGGCAAGAAGATCCCAGAATTGTGTCTCTCCCGCGTCATATCCGAGGGTCCACATACCAATTCCAGCTAATTTCTGGCCATTTACCCAGTTGTATTTGTCTTTTAGTGCTTGAACGTTGTCGAAGAAAACGACATATCTTTTCCCATCCGATTTACGGGTATACGTGCATTGAGCAGTAGCTGCAACTTCGTCATACACTACGGAATCCTGTGCCTCTGAATCTTCTATGTCCTGCAAGATTTCGTTAATTGGAGGGTTTCCGTAGAACGAGTATTGGATTTTGCTTTTTCCCGAATCTTTGATTTCCCACATGGCTCCGTAATAAGGAAATGCGACGATTAATTTGTTTCTTGGAACACCATAACTCAAGTATTCCGTAACGCCTTGTTGGACATTCAGTTCTCCCCATTCCTTGCTGTGTTTAAGCGGGGAGACCGGTCCTGGTTTGTAGCTACCACTGTAGTAATAATTATACCCAAGCATTACGAACTGGTCGGCGTATTTATTGATGGTTTTAAGATCGTATTTGTTCTGACCTCTTGCTGGTGGAATCGCAATTACTAGAGCTTTGTCGAATACGTCTAGCGATTTTTTCATGCGTTCAACAAGTAGGTTGAACTCATCTTTCAAATTGAAAGGCATTCCTTCGAAACTGATCACCAATCCCTCAACATTCGGTCGGTCTGTAACCAAGTCACTCACAAATTTGATGCACTGCGTTCGATTTTCTTCACTTCTCAGCAGTTCTGCAATTGCATTGCTGTCATCACAAGTAAGTGCCAATAACATGTTGCAAGAATCAGCGTCGGTTTCGTGTATAAGTCCTTGAACACTGGATGAGAACCAATCGCCATAATCATATTCGATAAAACCATCATCCCGCAGGACGATCCGGCACCCATGGTAAGCAACAGAAGTCAAAGATTCGAAATGGTAATCCTGGTAGGCGCTCCCAATGAAATCAGCGTGCCAACCGAAAACCTGCATCTTGTAATCTGGGTTGTAAATTTTTGAAGAATCAGTTGTGGCTTTTGTCTCCAACTGATCTTTCATAGCAGAGCCAAGCTCCATGATTTGATCAAAGAGGGTGTAGACCAATCGCTTGTCATCTTTTTTCAAAGCATCATTCCCGTTTTGAGAGAATGAAACTTCAGGCAAGATGAATAGCATTGCTACCATCAACAGGGCGCGAATAGCGTTATATGTGGTGTGTGCCGACACTACAGTGAATAAATAGTTATTCTTAGAAAAATGGATTCGTAATATATGGAAAGAAAGGTGCTGATTTCCAGAGCTATCGACTGGGAGAGTTTATATCACTTCAGGATCTTTAATAATTCAGGGGTCTTAATTATCACGTTATCAATACGATATAGGTTGAGGGCTAGGTAATAATACTTAAAAATAAATTGCGTACTTATACTTGATAAATTAGGTATATGTTGAAGTGTAGTTACGTGGATTCCTCCAAAAACCATAATTACGGGCTATTCAGGTGACTTTGAAAGGCGTTCTATTGCTAGCTGAAACGAAACTGGACTTTATCGGTTAAGTAGTGAATGGATCAATTTTTACCAGATTTCCGAGGGCGTTTGTGGCTTCCTGACTATATTTGAGGTGAATTTAAAACCAAAGAAATTGGCACAAAAAATCAAGTTTGGAACAGACGGATGGCGCGCGATTATCGCAGATGATTACACAGTAGAAAATGTTGCTCGTGTGAGCATTGCAACTGCTAAGTGGTTGAAAGACAATTTTGAAAACCCAACAGTGGTGATCGGTCATGATTGTCGTTATGCTGGAGAATTGTTCGTTCAAACGGCTGTAAAAGTCTTCATAAGTGAAGGAATTGGTGTAAAAATGGCCGTTGGATTTGTATCCACGCCTATGGTTTCTTTGGCTGCCGTAAAGTTGGGGTGTTCAGTAGGAGTGGTTATTACAGCCAGTCACAACCCACCATCTTACAACGGTTACAAATTAAAATCGCATCACGGAGGTCCATTATCGCCAGGCAAAGTGCAGGAAATTGAAGACATCATTCCTGATACGAACTCGGTTGATTTGAAATCAATCTCGATGAATAGCCCATTGGTGGAAATCGTTGATTTAGAAACGATGTACGTAGAACATGCGAAAGCTAATTTCGACATTGATGCTATTGAGAATTCAGGCTTGAATTTGGCATATGATGCAATGTATGGATCGGGACAGAATGCATTGAAACGTATTTTACCGAAAACGCATTTCTTGCATTGCGAGCACAACCCATCGTTTATGGGGCAGGCGCCAGAGCCAATAGCGAAAAATTTGAAAGAACTAGAAGCCTTCATCAAAGAACGTGGAGATATTGATTGTGCCCTCGCCACAGATGGCGACGCGGATCGTATCGGTTTGTACAACGGTTCTGGTGAATTTATTGATTCGCACCACATCATCCTGTTATTGATTCATTACTTGAAGAAGTATAAGAACATGGATGGTAAAGTGGCGACAGCGTTCAGTACTACGCCTCGAGTAGGTGTCATGGCAGATTATTACGGACTGGAAAGTGAAGTGGTGAAAATTGGATTCAAGTACATCGCGGATATCATGGTAGAAGAAGATGTTCTTGTTGGTGGGGAAGAATCTGGAGGTATTGCAACCAAAGGGCACATTCCAGAGCGCGATGGAATTTGGATGGGGTTGATCATTTGGGAATTCATGGCAAAGTCAGGGAAAACACTGGATGATTTGATTTCTGAAGTATATGAAATCGTTGGAGCGTTTAAATTTGAGCGCAGCGATTTGCACATTACCGATGAATTAAAGCAAGAAATCATAGAGAATTGTAAATCAGACAAATACAAGAGTTTCGGCGAATATCAAGTCAGAGAAGTAGGAACCATTGACGGATTCAAATTCTTCTTTGATGATGATCGTTGGGTAATGATTCGCCCTTCTGGAACCGAGCCTGTTTTGCGTACATATGCGGAAGCCCCAACCATGGATGAAGTTCGCAAGATTTTAAAAGTAACAGAAGAAACGATTTGTAAATAAAAACTAGCGGAAAGTAGAAGGTTGAAATAATCTTTCTGCTTTCTACTTTCAGCCAATAATAAACAATGTCTTCAACCTTCGGAACGATATTCAAACTAAGCACTTTCGGTGAATCTCATGGAGTAGCTATTGGTGGAGTTATTGATGGCGTTCCGGCGAACATCCCTCTGGATATAGAAGCCATTCAAGGTGAATTGGATCGGCGCAAACCCGGTCAATCGGCAATTGTAACGCAACGTAAGGAATCTGATACGGTAGAATTGCTCTCCGGAATTTTTGAGGGAAAAACAACCGGGACACCGATAGGCTTTGTGATTCGCAATGCCGATCAGAAATCCAAAGATTACGACCACATTAAAGATGTATATCGTCCTTCTCATGCAGATTTCACGTACGACAAGAAGTACGGAAATCGCGATTATCGTGGTGGAGGCCGGTCATCTGCCAGAGAAACGGCTTGTAGAGTAGTCGCAGGAGCTGTAGCAAAGCAAGCTTTAGAGCAACTCGGCATCGATCTTGTTGCCTATGTAGATCAAGTGGGAACAGTTCGCATGGAGGGAACTCCAGACTTCAATGAGATAGATAACAATCCTGTGCGATGCGCAAATCCTGAAGATGCGGAGCGGATGGAAGCATACATTCGAGAAATTCGAAAGGAAGGGGATACAGTAGGGGGAAGCATTAAATGCGAAATCCATCATGTTCCTCCTGGATTGGGTGAACCTGTATTCGACAAGTTGCATGCGGAACTCGGAAAGGCAATGCTTTCTATTAACGCCGTTAAGGGGTTCGAGTACGGAAGTGGTTTTGCCAGCATCGAAATGAAGGGTTCTGAGCACAACGACCTGTTCAATGAGGATGGCAGTACCCAGACAAATTTTTCAGGTGGAGTCCAAGGCGGAATTTCCAATGGAATGCCAATCTCCATGCGTATTGCGTTCAAGCCTGTAGCAACATTAATTCAAGAGCAAACTACTCTCAACAATAAAGACGAATTGGTGAAAATGCAAGGAAAAGGACGTCACGACCCATGCGTTGTTCCAAGAGCTGTGCCTATTGTAGAAGCTATGGCGGCCATGACAATTCTTGATTTTTATCTTCGAAACAAAGCAGTTCAGTTGTAGCTTTTTTTTGGTGGAAGCTATAAGGTCATCGGGCCCGCCGAGATGCCGAAGCCGTAGTTTTTATTGATGAAGGGTGGAAGGCGATAGTCTGATCGTTTATTTTCCTTTATGGATTACAACTTCCCATCCCTCTTACCATTTCCGTGCAATACCTGTGCATATTTATGATATTCTTGATTCTTCTAATTCGAATCTTTAAGTTAGGCCAATCTTAATCACTGAAAAACACACATTATGCTTTTGAAAATTGGCTATAGAGGAGCTGAAGTAAAAGAACTTCAAGAAATGTTAGGCATTCCTGCCGATGGCATTTTTGGTTCACAAACGGAAACTGAAGTAAAGAAATTCCAAAAAGAGAACGGTTTATCTGCCGATGGGATCGTTGGTCCAAACACCTTAAAGGTATTGAATGCTACTACGGATTTGCAGGAAAACCCTGAAAAGGAAGAACCGAAAGAGAACACAAAACCCGTAGAAGTTTTACGAAGCGGTTCCATTGAGATCAAACAACAGTTTCTTCCAGCAGGAGAATACAAAAAAGGTCCAACGGATAAAGAGTATTTGTTTTTACATCATACTGCTGGTTGGCACAATCCATACAATGTAATTAGTCAGTGGGGACGCGATTCCCGAGGAGCGGTTGCAACAGAGTTTGTACTTGGTGGTCAGTCTGTAAAAGGCAACGATAACAAGTACGACGGAGAAATCGTTCAAGCATTTCCCGAAGGAGGATATGGATGGCATCTAGGTAAAAGTGGATCACAGCGCATGCATACCAATTCTGTTGGAATTGAAGTATGTAATTTCAGCTACCTCAACGATCAAAATAAAACCTACGCAGGAGTATCAGCGCATGAGAGTCAAATTGTAACCCTAGCACAAGCCTTCAAAGGTAAGAAGCGCTGGCATCGCTATTCTGACGCACAAATTGAATCTTTGCGTCAACTTATTTTGTACATCGGAAATCGCGACAATATTGATGTTCGCAAAGGACTGGTTGAAGAAGTTCGAGCAAAAGGGGCTGCAGGATTCGAGTTTAATTCAGACGCGTTTTACGGCAAAACTAAAGGTATGTGGACACACACCAATACGCGAAAAGATAAATCAGATATGTTCCCGCAGCAAGAATTACTAGATATGCTGCTAAGCCTCTAAGAATTACTTTTTCTTCTTAATGTATGCCATGTCGTAAGACAAAGACTTTAGTGAGTCTCCCATTACAACAAACTGAGGCATGAAATCTTTGGAGATATCATTTGTATCACCGTAATACGTACGAGTTCGCATATAAATGGTGTCTCCTTTCTTTTTGAACTTGGTGCTTTCCTGATACATCTCTACTGCTGAATTCGAGTACGCGTAATATGTGTATTGCGCTTTGCCACAAAGTTTTAATTTCATTGGAGCTTGCGAAATTGTGCGCTCTCCTGTAGGTTCGGATACGTAATTTCCAGTCATGCAGCTAGTGAACAATAGACTGGAGAATAAGAGAATAAAAGCAACTTTTAAAACATTCATTTTGCAGAGTTTTTGCTGAATTTACGAATTCTCATGTAAAAAGTTTCGAAACTCTTTAGTAATCTCATAATCGTAGCAATGTTACTATCTTTGATTGAAAATTCTACATGTTACAACGCATTCAAACATATTACCTCGGAATCATCATTGTGATTCAGATCATTGCCGTTTCTGGGATGGATTTTATCCGATTTTACTCGGAAAAATTTATTTATGTCCTGAATGCTTGGGGAGTGAGTGTGGAAAGAAACCCGGAATGGAAAAAATTTCTCCCCTCTGAATTTTCCCCTGCTGATGAAGTAGTTCCAAAAGGCTACATGATTCCCGTTTTTATTGGTTTTATCAGTTTAACATTGCTCGCTTTCCTTTGTATTATGTCGTATAAAAACCTAGATCGACAGCTTAAATTGGGAAGGACCTTATTCTACCTTTATTTTGTTTCTGTAGTGAGCGTTTACCTTATGGCAACTTTAGGAAGCAGCTGGATTGATGAGAAAATTACATCTCAAGAAGTAGGCTTGCCTTATTGGGTGTTTATTTGTGGCTTACCACTTGCATTCCTTGCAAATACTGGAATTAAACGTGACAAGCGAATTCTCGATTCTTTGAAGCGTCTCTGATTATGAATTATTTATCTGTTGAAGAAATAACTAAATCGTATGGAGAGCGCGTGCTCTTTGAAGATTTAACCTTTGGGATCGATCAAGGGCAGAAAGCAGCCATTGTTGCGAAAAACGGCATGGGCAAAACTACTCTGCTCCGCTGTTTGTTGGGCAACGAGTCGGTTGATGAGGGCAGAATTGTGTTCCGCAAAGGCCTTCGGATCGCTTTCATGCAGCAATCCGATGAATTGGATTCGAATCATACCATTTTTGAAGAGGTGTTTTCTCATGATCTCCCTGAATTAGAGGCAGTCAAGGCGTACAACAAAGCGATGAGTGAAAACGATGAGGAAGGGATCACGAAGACATTCGAAGCGGTTACGGAATTAAATGCTTGGGATATTGAAGTGAAGGTGAACCAAATCCTATCTGTATTACAATTGGAGAATACCAATCAGTTGGTAGGAACCTTGTCTGGAGGTCAGAAGAAACGTGTGGCTTTGGCCAAAGTACTGATTGCCGAACCGGATTTCTTGATTCTTGATGAGCCAACCAACCATTTGGATTTGGACATGATCGAGTGGTTGGAGGAATATCTTTGCAAATCGAATTCGACCATTCTTATGGTAACGCACGACCGCTATTTCTTGGAAGTTGTTTGCGATACCATTTTAGAAATGGACAACAAAACCTTGTACAAATACAAAGGGAATTTCTCGTATTTCCTTGAAAAGAAGGCAGAACGGGAAGATCAGCTTTTATCGACGATTGAAAAAGCTAAGAATCAATTCCGGAAAGAGTTGGATTGGATGCGTCGTCAACCGAAAGCGCGAGGAACGAAGCAGAAGGCAAGAATCGATGCGTTTCATGATACGAAGAAAGTTGCCAAGCAACGAATTGACAAAGACGAACTTGAGATCCCAGTTAAGATGGAGCGTCTCGGAACCAAGATTCTAGAACTGCATAAGGTTGGGAAAGAGTTCGGAGAGAAGAAGATATTGAATGATTTCTCCTACGTTTTCAAACGTCAAGAACGTGTAGGAGTGGTAGGAAATAACGGTACGGGGAAAACTACTTTCCTGAACATGTTGTTAGGTCTAGAGCCGCTTAGTAAAGGGAAAATTGTCACGGGTGAAACAGTGGTTTTTGGATACTACAATCAGGATTTACCCGATTACGAAGATGATAAAAAGGTAATCGACGTCATTCGCGACGTTGCCGAATACATTCCATTGGAGAAAGGCCGTCAGATGTCAGCGGCACAATTTCTAGAGAAATTTTTATTTCCGCGAGACATGCATTTCAATTTCGTGCACAAGTTGAGCGGGGGAGAGAAACGCCGTTTGAAATTGATGACCGTACTTATGGAGAATCCGAATTTCTTGATTCTTGATGAGCCAACGAACGATTTGGATGTCTTTGTGATGAGCGTTCTGGAAGATTATCTCCGAAGCTTTCAAGGATGTTTAATTGTCGTCTCTCACGACCGTTACTTCATGGATAAAATGGTCGATCATTTGTTTGTTTTCAAAGGAGAAGGCGAACTCAAGGACATCACTGGAAACTACACGGCTTATCGATCAGAGCAGCAAAAGTTGGCGCGTGCGGAAAAACGTCAGGAATCGAACCAACCTTCAAAGGAACAGAAGTCCAATCAAACTTCGAGTGAACGCCGCGTTGAACCAACGGAAGTGGCTGAAAAGGTGGTAAAGCGCAAACTCAGTTACAAAGAAAAGGTAGAATTCGAATCGCTGGAAGGGGATATGGAGAAGTTGGAAACCGAAAAGGCAAAATTGACAGAGATCTTATCGAATCCGGAAGCTTCCAATGAAGATTTAATGAAATCTGGAGAGCGTTTGTCAGTGGTTGTTTCTGAGCTTGAAGAGAAAGAATTTCGATGGTTGGAACTATCAGATTATGAGTAGCTTCTCCCTTTGGAGGGGGACTGAGGGGGAGGACTTAACAGATAGGTGAATAATTAAATGCAAAAAGGAGAATCCAAAGATTCCCCTTTTCTGTTTTTTCTTGTTAAATATCAATGCGCTATCGGCTCCAAAACATCTTCTGAAAGTTGATTTCCGCTTTTATCTATCTGAATCAACCAGACATTCGTATCGCAAGCAGTTTCTACGAGTTTGTCGGCATCCTCACATTGCTGTGTAGTTCCTTTCACGATGTACCCTGATTTTGTGACTTCCAAATCATAGCCGTAATCATTCATAACCTTACCGTAGGTCTTCTGCCAAACCTTCTTTCCTTTCTCGTCAATTTTAATGACAAGGATGTCGTAGTTTCCTTCACCGAAAGAACTGGTTGAACCCACAAGGAGATATCCATCTTCCACATCAATAATGGCGCTGGCTTTGTCGTAACTTTTACCGCCGTATTGCTTCCACCAAATCTCATTGCCATCAGGCTTATTCGCTGTTACCAGTACTTGTGACGAATTGCCGTTTTTTGCATAGACGGTGCTTACGTTTATTGTTCCGAAATCAGTCTCTATCGTAGAATTTGTATTAAACTCCGTTGTTTTCTTAAAGCGCACATTTACCGCACGTTCATACGAAAGACGAATGGCACTTACTCGATCCAGACCGTCTCTTTCAATGGTCAGGAAATAGTCCATTACCATGAGCTTGTTGGCATTCACCAATTCAACTTCGGCCGCACCTTCAACTTCTTCTATCGCAACCATTAGTTTCCCGTCGTTGAGGAACAATTCAAAACCAGTATCTAATTCATCACTAAAATACTTCCCTGTTAATTGGGATAGTTCATTGGATGATAGTTGGGACTTCGGCAATTTGGCGTATTCTTCCTCAATGCCAGATCCCACTGAGTAAACAACACGGTCTTCTGTAAAAATTGCTTTCAGTCGACTGTTAATTTCAAATGCATATACGCCCGCTTCGTCTTGAATCAAGGGATAAGGATTGTTCGTCGCATTTCGCCATTGAAGCTTTCCGTTTGCCTCTTCAATGCAGATAATATATCCATCAGCCGAAGCATAATAGCCCAAGGCGTCAGAATTAACAAATTCCGGATTGCTTGCCAATTCCGTAGGATAAACTCGCTTACGTTCTTTTTCAGGAAGAAAGGTTTTTGCTACTTCATTTGCAATGCCGTCCATCCACAAGTTACCATTGTTGCTCATCACAAATATAGACAATTGCTCTTCAGGGAAACGATACATTTGGGAATGGTAGGAACCGGTACCGCCCCCATGGTGAATTGCGTTGAATCCAACTTTCTGTCCAAATTCAAGTCCGAAACCATAGTTAGTAACAGTAGCATTCGGGACTGGAGCTTGACTTTTGATGAGTAGTTTGTTATCATTCTTAGTAGCGTTTTGAACCGCTTTTTCATACACTAATTGGTCGTGTAAAGTCGTAAACAAAGCGCCATCGCCGTGCACATTAACCAAGGTGGGGAATTGCTGCCATTTGCCATCGCCCCAATCGGAATACGGAGAAGCCAATCCTGGAATAACTGCCATATAGTTATCGGAAAATGCAGTGTTATTCATCCCCATTTTCTGGAAGAAACGCTCAGAATAGGAAGCGAATTCCATATCCTTCGTAAATTATTTCACCATTCATAACAACGCCTACAAAAAGTCCGGGGGTATCGTTAGTTACATTGGCATTGATAACAGAATCCAATTTAGAAGTAGATGTTTCTTGTGCGATGGCAGCTGCTCCGATAAATGCGCTAAATGCAATAAGTATAAATTTCATGTGGCGTATTATTTTAGAGCAAATCTGCTGAAGAAATGGGGTTCAATCGCTTCAAATCTTGATTTGAGACCTATTTTACACAAGTGAATCGACGAATTCCTTAGGTGAAACTCCGGTGCTTTTTTTAAATGCCCGATTGAAGGTTGCTTTGCTGTTAAAGCCGAAATCTAAGGCGATTCCAAGTAGTGTGGACTTACGATTTTCTCCGTTTTTAATGCGATTTTTAACCGCTTCGATACGGTGAAAATTTACGAAATCGTTAAAATTCATTTCGAACCCTTCATTGACAATTCTCGACACATTTTTAGTAGTGGTGTCAAGAGCATTGGCAACATCTAGTAGCGTCAATCTAGGATTTTCGAATAGGCGATCGTTTGAGATAAGTTCAGAAAGTTTCTTTTTCCAATCGGCCAATTCAGACTCGGGCATTTTAGAATTTGTGGTCTCGGAATCGTCATTTTTTTTCCTCTAAAAAGACATCTACTTCTTTCAACTTCAATTGAAGCAAAGTCGAATTTCGAACGGCATTGGTATATCCATTCAAAGAAATGTAGAAAATTACCGCGGAAAAGAGCAGGTAATGCCAGAATTGATTTCCAAACTGGCCCCATTCCGGATTTAAGGCAAAGAGCAAGACACGCAAAACAATAATGCTGAGAAAAGCAATGAGGAAATTAAGAATCCACGAAAAGCGAATGGATTCCGCATAACTCACCGTTTGAAAGATGCGTTGTTTGTAGTTTAAATAGTAGCGTAGGCTTAAAATAAGATAGATCGACATGGAAACAACTCCTGAAAATTGATACCAGTCTGCGAGGTCTTTATCGCGACCGTCCGCGTAGAAGTAGAAGGAATCTAAGATGAACTTATCGGTAATAAATACAATCAAACTGAATCCAAGGTAAATGCAACCCGGAACAAAATGCAGCCAGTCAATATTCTTAAATTCAAAGGACTTATTTAACAGTGATTTCGTATAAAAATAGACCACGGGTCCAATAACCAAAACTTGCATGAGCGGCAAAAAGAATAGGATTTCTCGTGTCCAACTTTGGCTATACCAATTTGCATATCCTAGCATGTAAGGGCAGATGTACAACGCGCATAGAAATAACAAAAGGCTCAGCCATTTTTGCGCCTTGCTTGAATTCTTTATTCCATGATAGAGTAGCAAACCACAGAACAATACTCCATGAAAGAAAAAGATCAGAAGTAGTGAACTTTTTTGTCCAAAACTAAAAGGAAAGTCCATGCAAATTTTTTACGTTGATCGCTTAAAATCAAAAGTAAGACTATTTTTAAGTTATAACTTTTGACATGAACTATCACAACAAAAAATTCAAGGTCGTTGAGACTTCAGGAAGCGGAGAAATAGCTGGCGATTTTATCTTTCACTATCAGCAAGAAGGAGATGTTTTGTCTTGCTCGTATTCTGGAGGAGATATCAAAGAAGGTATGATCGTCGGTTCTGTCGATGAAGAAGGAATCATCACATTTACGTACAGACAAGTTAATTGGAAAGGATTGGAACGCTCTGGGATTTGCGTATCGACACCAGAAATTCTTAAAGACGGAAGGGTTCGCTTGCACGAACAATGGCGCTGGACAGATGGAGATCAATCTGCGGGAACCACTGTACTGGAGGAATGTTGATTATTTTGAATAACGAATAACGAATAACGAATAACGAATAACGAATAACGATGACTGAGGCTCTCGAAGTCGGAGTTATATTTTTGAATATTGAATATTGAATAACGTAATACGAACATCGAGCGGAGCCGAGATGTGAATAATGAATTAAAGAAAGGTCTTAAGTAGCAAGTGAAAGGAAGGCTCGAGTCTAGAATCTACAGTCTAAATTTTAGAATCTAAAGTCTAAAGTCTAAAGTCTCATATCTCGTATCCATCACTCTTCTGCTATTCTTCCTATCTTCACAGTACTAACTCACACTGA
>JADFAL010000061.1 GCA_015665275.1 Flavobacteriales bacterium
CTTTTCTTTTTTGCCATCTCTGGTCGATTTAAAGGTTAAAATAAATATTAAACCTCTATCTTAAGTTTAAGCTCGTTCTAGTTCACTTTTTGCTGACGTCACACAATGACACCCACCTTCAACACTTCAAAAACATTAGAGCAACTAGAAAATGACTTTTGGGGCGCACCAACGTACGACTCACACCTAGTGCGCACCTGTCATGATCTCCGAAAGAAGCCTTTACAAAATTTCGAAACAGAAGATTTAAGAATAATGATTGGTCAGAACATTGGGCTTTCCTTCTTAATTCCCTTAGCTATAAACGTTCTGTCTCAAAACATCCTAGCCGAAGGAGATCTGTATGAGGGGGGTCTGCTAACGAACGTCCTGAAATGTCAACGAGCATATTGGATCAACAATAAACCGGAATGGGAAGCAGTTATACTACTAATGAAGCAGGAGAGGTCTACTTTGGAAAACTTTGACACCGCAAATTCAATTAAAAAAGAGTGGTTCGAGCTGTTCGGTGAATTCGAAGCTTACAATTGACTGACTGCCCCGAACTACATTCCCCGCCCAACCGCACGTTTTCCATTAAACCAATTTCAATTATCTTTAAGCATGCTTCTCATTCGTCACAACGGCAAGCCTAAAGACTTTTTGAAAAAATGAAATCTGGTAGAATTCTCCTAGTACTGCTGCTCGTTGCGAGTAACCTACAAGCGCAAACAGATCTTGATGTTGCTTTTGCTACCTGGAAGAATCCATCAAAGTCGAACGCACAAAGATCAGAAGCCTATTTGGATTATATCTGGGATGGGTACGTATATTCCAATCCAGATTCTGCCATTATACTCGCAGAAGACCTGCTTCTTTTTGCCAAGAAAACAAAAGATAGAAGAATCACCGAATTGGCCTACAATGTGCAAGGAGTAGCCTACTATGTGAAAGGGGATAATACTCGGGCATTGGAACGATGGAACCGCAGCTTGAAAATTGCCACAGAAATCAAGCACAAAAGCGGGATTTCTTCCTCCCTTACCAACATCGGGAATATCTATGCAGACGAAGCGCAACACGATAAGGCCTTGTCCTATTACAAACGAGGTTTGGTAATCAACAAAGAGCTCGACAATAAGAACGGAATGGCGCAAAGCCTCTCCAATATTGGTTCGGTTTATTTTGCGAAAAAAGATTACCCAAAAGCCCGAGAGTATTTCCTGGAAGGTTCTGCAATTGAAGAAAAATCCAAGTATGGGGTATCGAATATCTCACTATCCAACTTGGGCGGGGTGTATTCGGCTCAAGGCGATTTCCCAGTTGCACTCGACTATTTTGAACGTGCGCTTGCCGCAGCAAAAGTAGAAGGAGATGTACAGGGAGAAGCTCTGGCTTTTGTAGGGGTTGGGATTGTCAAGTACCGCCAAGAAGCCTACACGGAAGCCATTGCACAATTTGAAGTTGGGTACGATATTCTGAAAGAAATAAATGCGCTGGGAGATCAAAAGGAGGCATGTGATTTTTTGTATAAATCGCACAGAGCTCTAGGGAACAATGAGGTAGCACTGGAATATCTGGAATCTTTCCAGAAGATAGATCAGGAATTAAATAGAGAAGAAACGGCGCAGCAAATTCAACGCATGGAGTTTGCAGAGCAAACGATTCGTGATAGTATCTATCAAGTGGATAAAGATCGAGCCATTGCCGAAGATCACCGCGAAGAGGTCCGTAAGAAGGATCGAACTAGAAATTGGCTCATGGCCGGAGGACTTTTTGTGTTGTTGCTTGCCGGAAGTTTATTCCCACGAGTGCGCTATATCAGAAGATCGAAAGCCACGCTGCAAGTGGAAAAGGATCGCTCTGAAAACTTGCTTCTGAATATCCTCCCTGCCGATATTGCGGCTGAATTAAAGGAAAAAGGAAGTGCCGAAGCCAAAGATTTTGAGCAAATCTCCATTCTATTTACCGATTTTAAAGGATTCACCGCTGCCAGTGAAAAGCTAAGTGCACAAGATTTAGTGGCAGAATTGAATGTTTGCTTCGGAGCATTTGACAACATTATGGAGAAGTACGGCATTGAAAAAATTAAAACCATTGGTGACGCTTATATGGCTGCGGGTGGATTGACATCAAGTGCAGATTCGGCAAAAATACGGCGCTAGCCGCTCTGGAAATGCAGTCGTTTATAACCAGGCGAGAGCTTGAAAATAAGGCTACAAATAAACCTGCCTTCCAAATGCGAGTGGGCATCCATACCGGACCTATTGTGGCAGGAATTGTTGGCATCAAGAAGTTCGCTTACGAAGTTTGGGGAGATACTGTCAATACAGCTTCCAGAATGGAAAGTTCGGGTGCCGTTGGAGAGGTGAATATTAGCCAGTCCAGTTACGAATTGCTAAAGGATGATTCAGACTTTGTTTTTGAAGATCGCGGTGAAATACAAGCCAAAGGCAAAGGAGAATTGAAAATGTTCTTTGTTCGATTGGCGACCACCGATTTATAAATAGAACAAAACTAGGATAACACATCTTCCTGTCCTCCCCCCAGCCCCCTCCAGAGGGGGAGTGAATTTACCCGTTATTCAGAAAATGACCTGAAAGAAGATAGTGTATCAAATCTCTAGAATTAATTGAACTTGATCTGTCTGAACTACTCCCCCTCTAAAGGGCGACCAAGGGGAAGTGAATTTACTAGTTATTCAGAAAATGACTTAAAAGAAGATAGTATATCAAATCTCTAGAATTTTTTGAGCTTGATCTGTCTGAACTACTCCCCCTTTGGAGGGGGCCGGGGGGAGGACTAGAAATTAAAAAGCCACCCCATCCATCATTTCACAGTCTACCGAATAGAAATGACTACTTTGTGACTACATGATTCGGGTCGGTTTTATCGTAAACGGTGCAAAGAAACAGAGCGAAAAAGCTTTGACCACCATTGCTATGGCTCAAAAATCTCCCAGACTCGATGTTGAAGTGGCCACAAGCAAGTATCCCAAACATGCCATCGAGTTGGCAAAAGACTGGGCCCAATCCAAGCAAATATTGATTGCTGTAGGTGGCGATGGAACCTGCAATGAAGTCCTGAACGGCTGGCATCAAACACAACCCGATTGCTGTGCGATTGGAGTCCTTCCAGACGGAACCGGAAATGATTTTCAGCGCATGTTGCATCCGTTTGACCCCAAAGTATTCGTTTACAACTTGGAGGCTCTGAATGTGAAACATGTAGACTACGGATTGGTGGAATTGGATGCAGGCGAACGCGCTTTTCTCAACATCGCAGATTTGGGATTTGGAGCGAAAGTGGTGCAAATTCTAGACCGACAACGGAAGAAAGGATTGCGCGGCAGATTGTCGTATTCCATGGCGATTGTTCGGGCGTTCTTGAGTTACAGAAAGCGGAAAGTTCAACTGCTGATGAATGGAGAACTTTGGAAAGGAAAAGCGCTTCTGATTGCGTTCTGTAACGGCCGCGATTTTGGTTACGGACTAACGATTCATCCGGAAGCATCCTTGAGCAGTGGCGATCTGGGAATTACCATTGTTGGTGACGTTTCACTACTCACGTACGCCTCGAAATTGGGCGATTTGAAAAATGGACGACACATTCAGCACAAGCAATTGACCTACGCTTCGGCGTCTGAAATCGAATTTCAAGAATTGCATCCAACGATTCAAATGGAAGTAGATGGAGAATTGGTTTCAGATCGCGTGAAAAGCCTCCGCGTTATTTCCGACAGGCTTCCGCTTATTTACTGATCTGGAATTGAACGGTCACGTAGGCTGTGATTCCATCTGACGGCAAAATTCCGGGCCCCGGATATCCCGTTGCTCTTCGTGTAAAATACGATTGATTCGTGAAGTTGTTTACTCCAAATTCAACCTGAAAATATTTCGGAAAGGCATAGCGTCCAGACATGTCAAAAACGTAATACGCAGGCACTTCTCCAATTACGGCATCTCCCGATGGGATTACAGAATTCGACGCATCAGCAAACTGCTTTGCGTTGTAACTTCCCTGAACTTGGAAACTCCAACTTTTATAACGATAACGCAGTCCTGATTTCACAATAATCGGACTTACATATTCCACTTGCTTGTCTACGAAATTGGGTTCTTTCGATCGGATGTATTTCGCATTGATATACGCGGCATTCACGAACAAAGACAACGAATGATCGGAGGAATCTGTCAAGGCTTTTACGAAATCAAACTCGCTAAAAATTTCCAATCCGAAGTTGCGGGCATCACCGATGTTAGTGCGCTCTTTTAACACTGTTCCGGGTTTTGGCGCCAATCCAATTTTATCGCCGTAGAAAACGTAGAATCCTGCAATATCGTAAATCCAGAAATCATCTTTCATGCCGCGCAGTCCCAATTCAGCAGTGTATCCATATTCATCACGCATCATACTGTCTACTACAACATTTGGATTGTTCACGCGAATATCTGTGAAGTTGATGGCACGGTAATTTTGCGTGAAATTCGCATACATTTTGGTGCGCTTGGAAACCTTGTAAGAAAGTCCTCCACCGAACAAAGGCACCTGTCTGGAAACCAAATTGGAATCCGTTCGCGTGTAAATGTTGAGCGTATCGAAGTTGACCGGGTGGATGAGGTATTGTTTGTAATACCCTCCCGATCCGCTGTTGATGTGTTCCAATCGAAGTCCGGCATTCAGCGTTAATTTTTTACCTAGAAACAAGATGTTTTCTGCAAATAAGGAAGCGTTTTGCGATGGATACGTAAAGGAAGAACCCTCCAAATCATCTGGATTTTGATAGGTGAAATCGGCATCCGTCCAGTCTGTTGCAACGCCTTGATTTGCCGTTGTTTTTCCTTGATAATAGCGCCCACCGATCAATACGGCACCGCGAATATCTTTTCCTTGATTGGGAATATAGCGACGCAAGAAACGCGCTTCTACTCCGGCATTTCGAAAATCTCCAGATAACATTTCTCGAGGACCAGCAGGATCTTGCTGTGTGATTTTCCCAAGAAACCCCAACGTCTTTCGACTGGAGTGCATTCCGAAGGCGCGAACGTTCAAATAAGCTTTTTCCGAAAACTCATGATCGAAATGGACTGAAAGCGTATTCCAATCCACATTGAACCAGTTGCGATTACGAAGACTTTGTTGCGGGTTTTCATTGAATTGTAAATCGGAAAGTCCACCAGCTTGACGCGCTAGGTAATTCATATGCGTGTACTCCAAACGGATCTTTGTTTTATCAGTTAGATGATAGCCAATTTGACCAAACAATTGATGTTGATCAAACGCGCTGTTTTCGCGATAACCGTCGCCACGTTTGTATTGATGATAGACTTGGTAGAATACTCTATTTTTTGACCCTGCAATGCGATTGAAGGTTCCGAAATATCCGTAGGTTCCCACTGTATTTCTTGAAGTGAACTCGAATGGAGTTGTAGACGGTGGCGCCTTGATAATGAAGTTCAACAATCCTCCGAATTGTGTTCCGAATTGCAAAGCTGCGGAACCACGGATTATCTCTACGGATTCCAATGCTTCAAACGGCGGTGTGTAATAACTTTCTGGATATCCCAATGCATCTGCGCTGATGTCGTGACCGTTTTGGCGCGTATTGAAATTGGCCGTTCTATTCGGGCTCAATCCACGTCCACCGATACCAATTTGAATGCCTGCGCCGTCGCTTTCCCAGATATTTAATCCCGGGATTTTCGCAAACATCTCTCTTGGATTGGCCGCCGATTTCGCACCATTGAGACGATCCAATTTTATAATCTGTCCCGTTCCCGTGTAAATCTGAACTCCTTTGATGGGAGGTAAGTATCCGACATCGAAATCCGCCAATCGCTTGCGCGTAACATTGATGTCTTCCATTTGTTGAATGCCACGTACCGTAACTGTTTGCTCCTGTTTGTCAAAAACAACCGTCAAGGTGTCGAACCCCAAACTGGTGAAGCGAAGGGTGTCGTTTACCTTTCCATTTATTCTGAAGAACCCGTTTGCGTTCGTACGGCACAAAGCGGCGTTGTTCAGGTTCTTAACTAAAACTCCAGGAACGGAACCGCCTTTCACGTCCAAAACGGTACCCGACAATTCCTGACTCCAGCCAGAGAATGCGGTCAATAAAAACGCTATGTGAACCAAAAATTTCATGGCTGAAAGGGCTCCACCCAATCTCGATGTTTCAAATTATACGGCAAAGATGCCAAATCCTGTTTCTTATCGACAAACAATTGCGAAGGACGTCCGTTCAATGACACATAAATGCGCGCATAAATCGCCGGATCTTCAATTTTGAATTTGTAGTCGCCATAATGCAGTGTTTTTCCGTCGTAATGTTCTTTCAAGATGCGTGCGTATTGCAGAATCATATCTGGCTGTGTGGCCATTTGATCTTCTTGCGTTTGCGTCAAAAACTTGGCGTTGTTTATTTCCGATTCGCGCCCGGTTGCTTTGTCGTGGAGATAGAACGTTGCATATCCTTCCTTGTGTATCAACATCACGCGCCAAGAAAAACGAAAACCTTCCTCATTCCAGAATAAATCCCCAGGATAAAGAACATAGCGAAAGGGAATCAACAATTGTGCTGCGATGAAAACAATGAGGAAATAGCGCATGGCTGCTGAAGTAGAACGTGGCTTGGTAATTAAGGTTTTCGCAGGTCGCTCTTTGTTGAACAATCTTTCCAACCAATGCAGAAATTTTTGATGTTTTTCTTCGTGAAAGAAGATTAAGGTAGAGAATATCATCACCCAAGGGAACACGCCAATGGGGAATAGGTACCAAGTGACCAGATGGAAAAAGATGACGAAGAAGTAAGCATAGGGTCTGAAGCGATTGCTAAGGAGGAAAAAGACGATAAACAAATCGTAGATGCAGCCCGTCCAGCTGAATGCAAAGGCGAGCCATTTCTCTTGCATCAATCCACCTACGATAGGAATATTGTGATGTGCCTGAAGCCAAGTTCCTAGCGGTTGCGCCTCAAACAACCAATCGGAATTCAACTTTGCAATTCCTGCAAAAATGTATACTACAGCCAACTGGAATTTTAGGATGCCTATGTGCCATTGTTCCGTGGTTTTTTGGCGGATGTTTGGATTGATCCAACTGTCGATAGAGAAGCGGCGATGCGCTGGGACAAGAATCATGAGGAAGTTCATCAAACTCACAAAATAATAATGATTCAAGTAATTGGATTTGTCCAACAACTCTACGTAAGTAAAGCAGATGAAAAACAGGAAGGCTGAGAAACGATAAAAAGCCCCAAGAAGAATTCCAAGGGCAGCAATAACCATCAATATGAAGGGCAAATACATGAAGTTTCCGTCCAGCGGTTTCACCCATTCGAAGCCCAGATATCCGAAGAAATATTCAGGTTCGATGTACAACTGATACACCCAGCCTTTGCTGATGAAGCGCAAAACTCCAAAAAGCATCAAAGCCCCAAAAATTATTCGGAAAATAATTAGTGGGGCAATGGAAACCTCTTTGTAAAAGGAAAGTCTATCTCTCAGCGCATTAATCACCGTCGTTGTCTTGATATGTTATTAATACTCCGAATGCGGAAGTCATATCCGTTTTCAAATACACTACTTGTCCTTGCAGCAGCGTGTACAAATCGTTCAACTCAGACCAATTGTTTTGAATTTCTTCCTCCAGCGTTCCGTTGAAGGTTCCAATTTTGGCTAAAATCCCGTCAAAGTTCGCAATGATGGAATTGTTTAAATCGCTGCGTTCGAGGTGCAATAAATAGTCATCAAAACCAACTCCGGTTCCTCCGGTATAAGCATTTTTCAATCCAACGACACTCGCTTCCAGAAGATCTAATGAGATTCCTGAATAACGCGCTTCAATATATTCAGGCAATGCGATGTCCAAACTTTGCTTACCGATTGGAATTCCCACCTTGGCATTTTTTGCCAATTCGTAATCACGGTTGAATTCATTCACGAACTCAGAGAAGGACGATGTTGTTTCCGTTCCGGTAGATGCAATGAACGTTCCGCGATAAGAAGTCCACTGTGAGTTTACTGAAGCGATTTCTGTTTTCATTTTCTGAATCACGTCCAAACCATATTGCATGGCGTTGGAACTATTCATTAAGGTGCTCAAAGCGTCGTTGCGGTAGAATAAGTAATCCAACGAAGGCAATCCGACAGCATCAACATTGGCCGCAGTTCCAAGTGTATAAGAACCTGAAGCAATGTTGTTATTGATCTTTGTTGTATCTGTTGGGAAGGTTCCCGTTGCGCCTTTCAATGCATAATCTCGGATAGGGCCGAAATCATAAATCTTTACCGTTTGCCACGAAATGTAAGCATCCTTCCAGCTGTTTCGTGCCGTTTCGAAAGTTGTTGCGTTCGGATTGGCTTGAAATACCAGATAGTCTGTTTCTAACGTTCCAATCTTTGCGTCAAAATCATCTAGTGCCGGCATAATTTGATTGTCGGCAATATTCACCAATAGAGATGCTTTGTCAAACTCCGGTATTGGATCTGGGGCCGGTTTACAGCTAACAGCCGTTCCCAAAATGAGAACAGCCAGTAAGCCGATGATTGAAAGTCGATTGAACGTTGTCATACTCTTAGTATTTTGCCTGAATTGCGTTCTTAATGTTGTTTAGGTCGGTAATTGTGATGTTCCAGAAGTTCGTTGGGAACAAAGTCATCAATGCATCGTGCTCAGCAATCGTAATACGACGTGTTTCTGTAGGTGCGTATCGTAAGTTCCAAGCGAAGGCATAAGCTTCAGACACTGCATGTAAAAATTTCGCTTGATCAGAACCAAAGTACCCAAGACAATCATCAATATAAGTGATGGCCTGGAACGCTGAAATTTCTTCCCACTCTGTTCGAATTGCGGCAATTGCAGCATCACGATCCGTTAATACATTTCCTGTAATTGCAGCACGTCCAGTCAAGAACTGAGTCATCATATCTGCGTTAGAGTTCAATGTGGCATCTTGCTTGTCGCAGTATTTCCCCCAAAAACTGCTTGGAATGATTGTTGGGAAATCGGTATCCACTCCGAAATATCCGAATGCTTCATCCCAATGATGTTCCATCGCGGTGTAGTAATCTCCGTTTGTTGGGTCTTCCGCAGTCGTATTGTCCACATCCATTTTTCCAGCTCCGAAGTATACATTCAGTGCCTGATTCAAGAATACAGCACCCATCAACCCTTTCTCGATCAATTGCTTGTGCTCAATTCCGTTGGCATCAACTAAATATGTGTCTGTTCCATTGGTAACTGTCCCTGCTTGTCCGGAAGCCGCTGTTTGAGCAAAGTCTTGACTTGCAGCTGCAAAATCATCCATCCATCCTTCAAACATTGCTTGATCCGCTGCGAAGGTTTTGTTCTTCAATTGTTTGGTAGAAGTGAAAGAGAATAAACCGTTCCCGTTGTCTCCAACGTTGGCGTACATGTCCTTCAAGTCTTGCGCATTAACCGAAGTTGAGGTTCCCGTTCCCATCAAAGCGGTCATCTCGCTCAATTGATTCAAACGATCCGTTTGACCTTGATAACTCACAGTACTATTTCCATTTGCGTCTGTGAAAGTAAATGTTGTAGGAATTGAATAAATCGGACCTAGATCTTCCTCACAAGAACCATCATCTTTTTCAGCGTTAGCATCATAATTCAACGCTGTTGGATCGGTACATCCTTTCTTTTTACACGAGGTAAATGTCAAGGCACCAGCTACAAGAAATAAAGATAAATAGGTAAGCTTCATCATTTTCAATTTTTGTGTTGCAGAAATACGATCACAAAGAAATGAATGCGGCTGTGTTCTCACAATACCATAAATGTGGTATTTAAAATTGTTCTAAATAAGAGTGTTAAGTTAATTAGCAGTTAATCAAGTGTATAGAGTGATTTCATCAAAGATGAGTTCATTAAAGGCTCGCCAAGAATTAATAAAGAATACCACAAAAGTGGTATGGTAAAATATTATATCTCGGAATCGAGGACATCTTTCTCAAGTGCTTCACGCATTTTCTGTCTTTTCTTTTCATTCTGCTCTCGAATTCCGCGAACCAATGATATAATTCCAATAACTAGTAGAACTGGAGGATAGAAGAATATGGTATCCATGTAAATCCAGGCACCGAAGAACCACACCAGTGAAACTATTATAGCAAGTGAACCAACGATAATTCGCGCCGTTTAAAATGCCTACCTCAATTTCAGCTCCAACATAATCTCCTTTTGCGGCGTCACGTCGTTGTTTATCCAGATTGGTTTGTTCTTGCTCATCCAATTCGAAATCAGAACATGTTTCTTCAAAAGCTGCTTTTTCGTCCGTTAGTTTGCACAAAAGTCCTTGTAAGGAAGGCTTTCGGTTTGTACATTTTTCACAGAAAGCGACTTGTTCTTCTCTAATCAGCATGGTTTTTTTTTTGGAAAAATATCAAAAAATTATACCCGAAACAAGGTATTGCATCCAAGGGCAAATCCACCTATTTTTGGGAAACACGCTTAATCTGTTATCCATGTCTTACGCTTCCTCGAGAAATCCAGTTCAATTTATTGATGTTCCTGTTCATTTATTAGATGGGTCTAACAAAGAAATAGTTGATTACCTCAGAGCGTCTCACGTTCGATACCTTGACTGTGATATACCTAAGATTGAGCAACAGTTCCTAGGTCTGATTAAATTATACCCTAATTCACCTGCTTTAACCGTAGTATTCAATCTATTTCAAAAATTCAGTTTGGAAATGCAGTGGCACATGAAGCATGAGGAACAGGTGTTGTATCCACATGTGCTTACCGGAAATTTAGATGAAAACACACACGTTATTTCTCACGAGGATCAAGAACCTTTTTTAACCGAAGTTATTCAGTTGCTAAGAAGCGGTCGTTATGCTAAGAATCCATTCGGAAGTTTGTTAATTGGCTCTCTGGAGCGTTTCGAAGAAGAACTACGATTGCATGCCTGGGTGGAAGAGCATTTGTTGGGTTTGTGAAGTTTCCAAAAAATCTTAAAATTATCGGCTTGACATAATTGTAAGCTGTTCCGCTCGTTTTCAGCCTGAACCAATTATTGAATATCATGCTACAACTATGGAGAACGAATGCGCGTGTCCGAGAGGGAGGATACCTGTTTTTACTAACATTATGTTGCTTTGGATTGAGTCTTTTTAGAATCGGTTATTCCGGTTCAAACAAATACCTCTTTCTGAATTGGAACTTGTTTCTGGCTTTTATGCCTTGGTTTTTCACGAGTCTTTTACATGTGTTTCCCAAATGGAAAGAGAGAAAATTGATCCTTTGGATGATAGGATTGAGTTGGTTGGCCTTCTTTCCAAATGCTCCTTACATTCTCACCGACCTTTTTCATTTGAATGTGAGTTCAAGCATGCCCGTTTGGTTTGATTTAGTGTTGATTCTCGCTTTCGCATGGACTGGACTTTTATTCGGGTTCCTCAGTCTATGGGACTTGGAAAAGCTCATGGCTACAAAAGTTCAAAAGCGATGGGTTCCGTTTATTTCTGTGGGACTGTTGTTTCTGAGCAGCTTTGGAATTTATTTGGGGAGATATCTGCGCTGGAACAGCTGGGATTTGCTCAATAGACCGGGCTCCATTATACAAGATGTCGGAGAAAGGGTTATTTATCCGCTGGAACATACAAGAACTTGGGGTGTCACCTTTTTTATGGGGATTCTCCTCGTACTGATGTATATCTCTTTTCGATTGGTGTATTCAAGGAATACCTTTCCGAGGTAATTGAAATCTATTAATCATTGCAAATAGGATTTTTGAAATTTCTTCAGCGTTAGCATAGAATTTTTGAAATGCATTTTGACTGATAACGCCTTCATCGTGTAAAACATCCAGAATGGCAACACATTCGAATGCAGAACTTCTTGAGATTACAAAAAAGTTTCGCCGATCGGGTTTTGAAAAACGACCAGAACCTTCTGCAATATTCAGTACAATACTTAAAGAGGCCCGCCTTAGTTGGTCTTTGGTTGTACGATTTAATTGAGTGGAATGAATAAATGATCGGATTTCCGAATTAAATGTTTTTGCTTTATCGTAAATGATAAGCTTTTCAAAATCAAACATAGTAGGTAGGTTTTCTACTTAAGCTAACTAAAATTTTGAATTGAAAAGTGTGAGTCGGACTGTCAGAGCGAAAAAAAACCAGAGTCGTAATCGCGCCTCGCGCTCTCACTCACTCTGGTTTTTGTACCTGGGGAGGGAATCGAACCCTCACGCCCGAAGGCATCCCGATTCTGATCGGGACGCGTCTATGAGTTCCTGAATCTTAATCTTCGACTTCCATGATTTGATCTGCGTTTCTCTGCTCATAGCCAACCTTCTGTCATCAAAAGTTTCACGATATACTAGTTCCCACGGTCGATACGCTTTTGTTGATCTAACATATCCTTTATTGTGTCGTTCTAACCTGTTTTCCAGATTATTGGTCTGACCGATATAATATCTGTCATTGACTGCGCTATGAAGTAGGTAAACGTAAAACATGGTTCGTGTATCGGTTGTAAACAAAAAAACCTCTCCGAATTTCGAAGAGGTTTTTGTACCTGGGGAGGGAATCGAACCCTCACGCCCGAAGGCACTGGATTTTGAATCCAGCGCGTCTACCAGTTCCGCCACCCAGGCATTTTTTCTCTGATAGAGCGAGGGCAAAGATATTCAATTTATTCAAAACGCAAAGCAGCCGCATAAATATTTCCACAAATACGATCCGAGTTTTTTCATTAACATTGCTTCATGGCAAAAACACTCATCAAAAACATCAAAGGATTGGTGCAATGCGGAGATGATCTACCGCAAGTTCGCAAAGGCGCAGACATGAAAAATCTGCCAATCATTGAAGATGCTTTTTTGGCACTAGAAGACGGTGAAATCATCGCGTACGGCCCCATGTCGGAATGGGGTGGGATTACCGATTGGCGCGATCTAGAAGTTATCGACGCAGAAGGGAAGTTTGTACTACCAGCGTTTTGCGATTCGCATACCCATACCGTTTTTGCCAAATCGCGCGAAGATGAATTCGTAGACCGCATCAATGGCCTCTCGTACGAAGAAATTGCCCTTAAGGGTGGCGGAATCTTAAATTCAGCCAGACGATTGGCAGAAATGTCCGAAGACGATTTGTTTGAAGCATCCAAAGTACGCGTAGAACGATTGATGTCTTATGGAACCGGCGCTCTGGAAATTAAGTCTGGTTATGGACTTACGGTTGATACCGAATTGAAAATGCTTCGCGTCATCAAGCGATTGAAAGAAACGTGTCCTATTGCTATCAAAGCGACATTTTTGGGAGCGCACGCCTTCCCAACGGAATACAAAGAAAATCACCGAGGATATATCGATCTTATAATCAACGAAATGCTTCCAAAAATTGCAGAGGAAAAATTGGCCGATTACATCGATGTATTCTGCGAACGCAACTATTTCTCAGTAGCCGAAATGGCGGAAATACTGGAAGCAGGAATCAAAATTGGATTGAAGCCCAAGGTGCATGTGAACCAGTTTTCAGCACTGGGAGGAATCGCAAAAGCAGTTGAATTGGGCGCTTTGTCTGTTGATCATTTGGAAGAATTGGAAGAGGCCGATATTAAGGCGTTGCAGTCCGGGAATACCATGCCCACCATTCTACCAAGCTGCTCCCATTTTCTATCCATTCCGTTTGGCGATGCTAGAAGACTAATGGAGAACGACTTGCCCGTAGCTTTGGCAAGTGATTTCAATCCAGGGTCAACACCAAGTGGAAATTTAAGTTTCGTTTGGTCCCTAGCGTGTGTGAAGATGAAAATGAATCCCGAAGAAGCTTTGAATGCACTTACCATTAACGCGGCGTATGCCATGGATTTATCCGAAACGCACGGCTCAATTTCACTTGGCAAAAAAACTCCCGTGATTCTTACCAAAGAAATCCCAAATTTGGCGTATATTCCCTATGCGTTTGGAGATCAGTTGATAGAGCGGCTCATTTTTTGATGCAAATGATGTGCTATGAGAAACAATTTGATCCTTCTACTGTTCACTTTAGCCACCGGATTTTCATTCGGACAGCAAGAGCATTACGCACTTTTATGGGAGGTGACAGCAAAAAACGGCACCCAATCGTATCTTTTCGGAAGTTTTCATTCCAATGATAAACGCTTGTTCCAACTACCGGATAGTGTTTATTATGCGTTGGATCGGGCGGAGGTGATTTCATTGGAAACGGACATCTTCTCCATTTTCGAAT
The DNA here is from genome assembly GCA_015665275.1 of Flavobacteriales bacterium. Classification (GTDB taxonomy): domain Bacteria; phylum Bacteroidota; class Bacteroidia; order Flavobacteriales_D; family Crocinitomicaceae; genus UBA4466. The sequence goes on from JADFAL010000061.1 coordinate 14,199, forward strand.
CTTTCGATGCAAGACAAGGAAATGTCAAATTGAAGTTTGATAGCGACGGGAAACCATATACAAGCAACGCAAGAGCGGGGAAATCTGCATATGGCGATGAAGATGGAATGCCGCAATTTCTCGATGCATATTTCCAGCAATACTGTTTCAATGCAGGAAAGGAGTTCTTTCCATTAGAAACAATCGAATTTCAAATGAGTGTGGGGCCTGATATGTCTGATTACTCATCGTATGATTTTAAAGGGGGGAGATTTGGTGCCTTGTTATCGGGTAAGGACGAATTGGTCGACCTCTATTTGGAAGGAGACATTTACGGACTTAACGATTTCATTAAATCTTCTTTATCCATTATGCCGAAGTATTACAAAGAGCTGATCACGGATAGAAACTATGGAATGGTTGATAGTCTCGAATTAGTTCTTTCTGAGAAACCTGTTTTTTGTGCAGTTGGCGCTGGACATCTTGGTGGAGATCAAGGAATAGTCAGTTTGCTTGGGAAAAGAGGGTACAAGCTAAGAAAGGTAGAAGCAACCTACGCTGAGCACAAAGCACCCGCTGAAAAAGCGGTGAAGTCGCTGCGCTCGTATCCTTATTCGGTTGATTCACTCGGATTGACCATTTCATTTCCCGGTAAACCGCAGGAAATAGGCCTGTATGAATCACAACATCTGAACAGCATTTATCGTGAATTTGGTCAAGGGAATTCCTATTCGGTAGAAGTCTACGATCGCTTGAGTATTGAATCTTGGGAAGACGCCGCGGCCGAGTATTTACCAAGTCCAGAAGAAAGCCCTTACGAGAAAATTGAACTGGCAAATGGAGGGGAAGCCATCCAAGGGTTAGGACAAGAATACTGGGACAATACCATGACTTGGATGCGTGTTTTACTCACGGAGGAATATGTTATCGTTTTAAAAGCCGTCGGAGGAAATAAGTTCATGAATTCACCCCGCGCGTTTCGCTTTTTTGATACGCTTAAAATGGAATAGGGAATTGAATTCCAAAGCAAGGTATTTCTCCTCCTTTGAGGGAGGTGCCGAAGGCGGAGGGTGACAATTGTTAGTTTATTTCAGTTTTCAGACATTGAATCGTGTAAGAAATCCTCATTTGCACTTCATCCAAATTATTCAATACGATTCCCTCGGAAAAACGCAGAATCTTGTAGCCAAGTTCTTCCAAGTCAATTTGTCTTTGTTTATCGTATTGACCAGAAAGTAAATGTGAAGTTCCATCAACCTCAATGATTAACCCAAGATCAGGCGCGAAAAAATCAACGATATATGTATCAATTGGGCGTTGTCGTAAAAAACGCTCGCCGGTTTGTTTTCTACTCAGGATTCGCTTCCATAGTCGTTTTTCTGCTTTTGAAACCGATTCCGTTCGAAGTTTTCTAGCTTTTAATTGTAGTTTTTTGTTGTAGTGGTTATTATGGTAGGTCATATCTAAAAGATACAAAAAAAGTGTAGCCAATCACCCTCCGCCTTTGGCACCTCCCTCTAGGGAGGAGTCACAGAAATACGCAAAATTCAACAGTAAAACGCGGGAATCACTTCAAAAAAGCTATCTTCGACGGAAAACAACAACATGATCGAACGCGGAATTCACGGGGCCGTTTCCGAAGCTATTTCTAAAAGCAAACTGGTGCTTATTGAAGGCCCGAAAGGAGCAGGGAAGCAGACTTTGATAGCGCAAATTTTATCCGAGAAAACGCAATCATTTTCTCTCATCGATTTGTCGCAAAAACAAGTTCGAAAATCACTCGAAGAAACCCCCGAACAACTTTCTGACTATGCCGATCCCATCTTGATTTTAAGACAGGCGCAATTCCTTCCGAATCTTCAATCAATTTTAGAGATGACACTCACTGGAGAATTGAATGCGACGTTAATCGTAACATGTTCGTATCCGCCAATGATGGACCCAGAACTTCGCGAAGCATTAAAAATTGAAGGGATGTTGTTTTCCCTCTACGCGCCTTCGTTTAGTGAGGCAGCGAAACATTTCGGATTGACGCACGAAGTTGAATTGTTGGAGGAACGATTGATCTTCGGAAATTACCCGAATGTTCTCAGCGATTTGGAAAACGCATCCAAGCATCTTTCCGACATGATTGATGATGTTTTGCACACACAATTGGGAGCGAAAGATCGAGTGAACAAAGGCAACAAGCTGATGAAAATGCTCAATATTCTTGCCTTTCAGTGCGGTGAACCAATTTCCTACAATGACATTGCTCAACGTTGCGGGGTTGACAACGAAACCATCGAACGTTACATCGATCTCTTCGAAAAGGCATTTTTACTAATTCGACTTCCATCTTTTCACAACGGACACCGATATGAGCTCAAGAAAACGCATTGTATTTACTTCCAAGATAATGGAATTCGCAATGCTTTGATTCAGAATTTTCAAGAGCCAGAATTCCGTAATGACCTGGATGCATTGTGGCGCAATTACATGATTTCGGAACGCGTGAAGTGGATTCGAACACAGGGCATGAACAAGGAATTGTATTTCTGGAGAACGCATACGCGTCAACAAATGGATTTCATCGAAAAAGGAGCAGAGACCCTCATGGCCTATAAAGCCGATCCTTCAATGTTTAGCTATGCGACTCGAAAAATGGTGAAGATCCCAAAATCGTTTGAAGAGAGTTATCCAGAGGCGAAAACTTCGGTATTGAATAAATCTTCGTATTGGAATTTCTTGACTCGAAAAGTATAAATGACATTCGCGCAATACATAGCAGAATATATAAATGAACAAGAGTTAGATCTTGCGCACGTAACCTTGGTGTTGCCTTCCGAGCGTATGCGAAAGTTCGTCTCGAAAGCATTGGTGGAATCTGCAGGTAAACCTATTTTGGCTCCTGAAATGATCACCATGGATCGCTGGGTGAGAAGCTTATCGAATCGAACAGTAATTGATTCAACACGCGCATTACTAGCACTTTTCGAAATCCAATTAGAACAGGCCAAAACCGAGGAAGATCGATCGTTTGAAGAATTCCTCAACTGGGGCAATATCTTACTCTCGGATTTCAATGAGATTGATAGATATCTACTCGATGCAAAACAAGTGTTTCGGAATTTGGCCGACATCAAAGAGATCGAAAATTGGAGTTTTGGCGAGCAGGAATTAACGCCGAGTCAAAAACGGTTCATGGAGTTCTGGGATCGATTGCCAGAATACTATTATGCACTAAACAAGAAACTAGACGCAAGCAGTCAATGTTACATGGGAAGTGCATACAAAGCATTGTCTGAGGACATTCAACCGGTGTTTGCAGACGATAAGGAACGTCATTTTGTCTTCGCCGGGTTCAATGCCTTGTCCAAAGCAGAGATGAGTATTGTAAGACAAATTATTCGCTACGGTCGAGGTCATTACTTGTTAGACGCAGATCGTTTTTACTTGGAGAAGAAAACGCATGAAGCCGGTTCTTTTTTGCGGGATATTTCGGAATTTTTAGAAGAACCAAAACTGCCGAGAGTTCAAGACGTACTCACCACCAAGACTATGGATGTGAATATTGTTGAGTCGGTGCAAAAAACCGGACAGGTCAAGGTGGCTGCTACGGCATTGTCTACCTTATCCAAAGAAGAACTCAACGATACTGTTTTGCTTCTGGCGGACGAATCCTTGATAGCTCCTATGGTGAAAAACTTGCCGAAGTCCATTGGAAAGGCGAACATATCCTTGGGATTGCCCATTCGGAATACGTCCATCAAAACTTGGGTGGATTTGGTATTTGGAATTCAAGAAAACAAAGCGCGATTCAAAACTCAGGCTATTTACTTTCAGGATTTGCAAGCATTTTGGAATCACCCATTGGTGCAAGCTGTTTGCAGTGATGAAGAAAAAGCAGCGCAGCTCAAACTGGAACATGAAATAATCGAGCGCAATCGGATTTTCTTGAATGTATCTTCAATCGCACTAGAGGGAGTAGCGAAAGAGTTACTCGCGCTCATTACTACTGACTGGCAAGAAAACTGGAGCAGTGCCATGAGTTTGTTCCGCGAGATGAACCAACGATTGTATGGTAACTTAATGGATACCATGGCTTTCGAGAGAGCGATGTTGCAATGTTTCGATAGTGCGTTGTTGGAGATGGAAAATCTCGTCAATGAAGGGTTACCGAAAATGCAATTGAGTAGCTTCCGGTTGTTGTATCAGCAGCATTGGTCTAAAAAAAGCATTGCGTATCACGGAAATCCAATTGACGGATTACAAATAATGGGAATGCTCGAAACCCGTGGCTTGGATTTCAAAAGGATTATCTGTTTGGGAATGAATGAAGGGATGCTTCCACCAACGAATCCTATTCAGACCTTAATTCCAATGGATTTAAGACGTTACTTGGAACTTCCAACCCCAAGAGAGAAACAAGGAATTTTCGCCCATCACTTTTACCGATTGTTGCACCATTGTGAAGAATTGTTGGTGACCTATACCAGCGCCGATGAATCCATCGGAAGCAACGAACCGAGTCGATATTTGATGCAATTGGAACTTGAATTGGCCCGATTGAATCCGAATATAAATCTGAACAAACGGATCTATTCACTGAAGTCTGAAAAGGAAGAATTGCACCGAGAAATTGCAAAAACGCCCGAGTTAATAGCGCGTTTGGATGAACTCTTTGCCGGATCAACTTCCGCTTCCATGTTGAAGAAGTATTTGACCTGTCCGCTGGATTTCTACTTCCGCTATGTCATGTATTTTGGTGAGGCTACTACCGTAGAAGAAGAGGTAGAGCATAGCACCTTTGGTACGTTCATCCATAATACACTAGAGAAGTTGTATCAACCTTTTGCTGGTTCCGATAGAAATATCACCTCTTTCGACATTGAAAAAATGCTCAAGGAATATCCGATTACATTGCATCAGGAATTCATGATTCATTTCAATCAACAGGAGTCGGCATTCATGAAGGGGAAGAACCTGCTGTCGTATAAAATGGCCATGGAGTTAACAGAACGCTTTTTGAAATCTGAAGTTACCTTCCTTTCCAAACAAACAGAATTGGTATACATCGAAGCATTAGAGAAGGAATATGAATCTACCATTCCTGTTACTGTAAACGGCGAAGTAAAACAGGTTCGATTGCGTGGAATTATTGATCGAATTGACAGAATTGGAGATCGTGTTCGAATCGTAGATTACAAAACAGGTCGGGTAGATAAAAAGGATGTAGAAACACGCAAATCGGATATTGATGCCGATCAGTTTGTTGAAACCATGGCGAATAAGAAACACGTACTTCAGTTATTGCAATATGCATTCCTATATCAGCAAAACGAGGGAAAATTGGCCGATCCTACTATCATTTCATTGGTCTCAGGAAAAAGCGAACCATTCTATTTAGATACGAAATCTGTCGAATTGAATGACGCCGTGGCTGCCTTTCCCAAGTATCTGCAAAACATTCTGGAGCAAGTATATGATACCACTACGCCCTTCCATCACACCGATTCAGGATTCTTTTCCTATTGTAAGTATTGCTAGTTAGACGTGTCTAAATGAGTACAATTCATTTACCCGGGTAATTTTTTAACACATATTTTGTTTAACAAATTTCATTAATCGTTAAACATTTTATACCTTGGCTTTGAAAACAACGGAAATGACGTACAAGACAGCCATCATTCGAAAGGAACATTTTAATGCAGCACATCGCTTGCACAATCCCCATTGGAGTGATGAAAAGAACCAAGAAATCTTCGGTAAATGCAACAATCCAAACTACCACGGACATAATTACGATCTAGAGGTAAAAGTGGTTGGATACATTGATGAGGATTCGGGGTACGTTATTGACGCTAAGATTTTAAAGAACTTGATTCGGGAACACGTAGTGGAGAAGTATGATCACAAAAACTTGAATTTGGATACTGAGGATTTTGAAAACCTCAATCCAACGGCAGAGAATATTGCCAAGGTGATCTTTGAAACGTTGAGAAGAGAATTGCCCGATGAACTTGAATTAAAAATTAAATTGTATGAAACTGAACGAAACATTGTTGAATATCCCGCAAGTTAATGGCACAAGTGCTTTGAGCGAGAGTGGGTTTACGATTGAGGAGATAGGAGATCAACATGTTGGGACGTCTTTGGAAACCCCCATGCGAGAAGATGCTTTCTTGCTTTCTAATGAGGAAAAGAAAGCTATCATTGCGCGTAAATTCCGCGATATAATGGAAACATTAGGATTGGATCTCACCGACGATTCACTGCAAGGTACTCCAGATCGTGTGGCGAAAATGTATGTGGAAGAAATCTTCTCAGGTCTAGACGATAGAAACAAGCCGAAAGTGGCGCTGTTTGAAAACAAATACAAGTACAATGAAATGCTGGTGGAGAAGGATATCACCCTGTACTCCAACTGTGAGCACCACTTTGTTCCCATTATCGGAAGAGCGCACGTAGCTTACATTTCGAACGGAAAAGTGATTGGACTTTCCAAATTGAATCGCATTGTTCGTCATTTCGCTAAACGCCCTCAAGTACAGGAGCGATTGACGAATCAGATTGCAAATGAGCTCAAAGAAATTTTGGAAACAGAAGACATTGCTGTAGTGATCAACGCTGAGCATTTGTGCGTAGCTTCCCGTGGAATTGAAGACACGAATTCCACAACAGTTACGGCATTCTACGGGGGTAAATTCAAAGAAAATGCCACAAAAAGAGAGTTTTTGGATTACATCCGGATGGAATGAGGCCAGTCCTATTAAGGACAATCATTCGCTGGAACTAAAGAATAAAGTTATGGTGTATCGTTTCAAATTTAAAAGCCGGATAGATGAGTTATCCGATCGTTATGAAGCATTGGTTCGAGATGCGCAGTTGTTACGAATCCAGAACCCTCCCGCCTCTAAGACGAAATTGTTAAAGGCAAAGCATCTGCAGGAACAGATTGAAGAGTTGAAAGTCGCTTATTTAAACTAGGGTTTATGAGAGTTAGCAGAAAGTCCATTGAGGAGATGCATCGGGTTCGAAGATTGAATCTGATCAACGGAATTACGGGAATTAAACCGGCAAATTTGATCGGGACGTACTCCAAACAATACGGAAGCAACGTCAGTATCTTTAGTTCGGTCGTGCATTTGGGGAGCAATCCACCACTATTGGGGTTCATTCTCCGTCCTACGGGCGAAATAAATCGCAATACGTACGATAATATCAGGGAAACTGGTTACTATACCATCAATCACGTACACGAAACCATTGCTGAGAAGTCGCATTATACTTCAGCGAAATTCGATCACGGTGAATCTGAATTCGAACGTTGCGGGTTAACAGAAGAATATTTATATGATTTCTCTGCGCCGTTTGTGCAGGAAAGCTACGTAAAAATTGGGATGAAATTCAAAGAAGAAGTCCTAATTGAAGCCAATGATACGCGCATGATTATTGGAGAAATCCAAGAGATCATTTTGCCCGAGGAAAGCATGGATGATAAAGGATACGTTCGATTGGACAAGATCTTCGATGTCGGTATTGGCGGTTTGAACAACTATTACAGTCTCAAACGGATTGCATCATATCCTTATGCACGAGTAGAAGAAGTTCCGCCATTCAGAAACTAAAAGCGAAAGAATTATGAAAGCGAGATTTTATGCAATCGTGATATTGAGTGGCGTATTTTTCGCACTGCCTTCCCTTACTTGGGTTCTGCCGAATTCAAACAATGCCAACGTGACTATTCCGGCTCAACAGGAATTTGTTCTGGGAGAATATCAAAAATCGTCTTTTAAAGCGAAGTTGAATAATACGAGCAACAAGCAGATGGAAGTGCGTGTATTGGATAAAGAAACCAACGAACAAATGCAAAGTTTTGGATTGGAAGGAAAAGGTGAAGCAATGGTGTATATCAGCAAGGGGGAGAAAGTTCTATTGAAGAATCCAAATGAAGAAGAGGTAACGGTGAGAGTGAAGTTGAGCAAGACTGTTGGAGGAATGCGTTATCAGCAGATTGGCGCCTTTGAGGAATAACGGTTTATAGCAATATCGAACTTGTTCGGTATTGCTATAATCGCATCTAGGCATCGTGATAATGGAATATCGGAATATTCCGATTTAAAAGTACCTGAATACTTAGGTTTTCCATAATATTATCCCGAACTGAAGTAGAAAAGGAGCGTTGTTTGTCGCCTCTTTGTAGACAACTCACTACCAACAACTAATAATTACTCTGTTCCTTTAGAATTTTGAACGCATCAACATAAACTTGCAACTGATCCACTACTGCAAGCAACTCAGAAGGCGTGGCATCCGGGAACAAATTATGTAATTGTGCAATAGCACTTTCTAGAGAAGCTTTTGCTGCCTCGTTATTACCTGATTCAAATGAATTCGACATCTGTTTTAACGACTGATTGGCGATAGCTACCGCAAGTACTTTCTTATGTTCCTTATCAATTGCCATGTCCAATTCACCCGTTGCGTCTGTCCACTCTGGGTGAATTTTCTTTTCAAGGGTCACTAACTTATGCGTAACAGGATCTTTGTACTCCAACGTCACCACTACCTTTTCTTTAACGATTGCTTTCGTAGGATTGATAAGATCAAATTTGACCAAAGCCATTTGACTCAAACCGGGAAATAAGTGAGGGATTTCCACATTCATTTTTCCCGAAGTCACCTTTTCGTTGGCATAGCCGTACAGTTGACGGTACACTATTTGGTCGTTGTAGCGAACCGTTAATTGTGCCTCTTTCGCCATTGGATAAAGAATGCTCTCAAGTTCACGTTGAAACACCTCTTCAATACCTTCCGATGTTGAGGCCAAGTGGAGCAACCCGCCTCCTGCCGATGCCATTAGCGACAGCAATTCTTGGTTGTAATCAATTCCCACTCCTACACACGAAAGTTCAATTCCGCTTGCAATGTGTTTTTTAGCTTCTGCAATCACTTCCTCAGGCGGTGTGCTTCCGTATCCATCCGTCAGTAGAATCACGCGATCAATAGAGTTGGCCGTTTTTAGTTTTTTTACTTCTTCAAATCCCATCACCATGCCAGAGTAAATGTTTGTCCCTCCACCCGCTTGAATAGCGTGAATAATGTCAATAACAGCATTCTTGTTTCTTAATTTGGAGGCCGGAACAGCAAGGGTAGCTCCGTCATTAAAGACCACGATGGACACCATATCATCCGTATCTAGTTGCTCAATGAACTTGATGAGGGATTTCTTCAATTGACCGATCCGATCTTCCCCAGACATCGAACCGCTTTGGTCAATTACTAAGCAAACATTCAAGGGATCAGGCGATTTTCGAGTCATTTTCGATTTCACACGCATTCCAATTTCAAGCAATGCTTCCTTGGAATTCTCATTGAATTTATTGCCCCATTTCAATTGAAAATCAACATCGTTTTCGGTTGGTTCAGGAAATTGGGCATTCACGAAACTATGCATATTGTATTCTACCAATTCGTCTACCCCAGGAATGAATTCTTCAATGTTGGCCAATCTAGGATCTACGATGTAGTTAACCCCCTTATTCTGAAAAGCAATTCCCTTAACCTTACTCAAATCAATAAATTCGGCACCACGTTGGTATTTGAAATCCACTGCGTATTGAGCACGAATTGGAAGCATAAATGTCACTTCGCCTTGATCGTTCGTTTTGGCTTTATATACTTTGTTCGATTGGAGCATTCGAACATACACGTCTTCGTTAATAGCCGAATCGAAGCCTTTGTTTACGCTCAGTTTTACACGGGCATGCGAGGAACTTGGTTTTGTGCCACTCGGAACATTTTGAACGATAAATCGATCGTCTTTTTGCTCAGTAAAGGTGCGTGGTTGGTACATGATATGCATGGATTGGGTCATAGCACGCGATCCAAGGTCCATATATTTCAAGGACTCAACACCATCAACATCAATTTCATAATTCTGATTGATCGGAAGTTTAAATGTTGCTTTTCCAGTACCGTCCGTTTTCGAAATATACTTGGTTGCAGTTTCAAAACATACCAGGGCCACAGCTACTTTGGAATAACTTCTTCTGTTTTGATCTTGAAGAACAAGATTCAATACGGTTTCTGTTGTTGTCGGTTTTTCTCGCGAAGTGAGTTGGGTTTGATTTACTTCTGTGAATGCGATAGATCTGCGGTCAGGAAGTACTTGATTCTCACGTTCCCAAGCAACCGGATCGTATGTCATGGTTCGATTTCCACGCCCTCCGAAAGAGACATCAAATTCGATGCAATTGCGCATTTCACCAACAGATCCTAACCATATTTCACCATGATCAAAGGTTAATGATAATTGGCCGCTCGAGTTGGTTTTAAAGGTGAGGCGTTCAAAAGTGCTTGTTTCAACAAAAACGACTTCCCTTCCTGAATCGGGTTGCCCTTTGGTGTTAGTCACGTTTAGTTCGTAAGAAAATACGGGTTGGCCTTGAGCGGTTTTTACAAAGGGGAATAGCAGGAGAGCCCCTGAAAGGAGTGAATAAAATAATGCTTGCATAACAATTTCTGGTTTGTTACATAATGTAATCGAAGAACATCGGTTACAGGGAAGTCAGAATAATAATTGACAAAGTGCGTATTAGTCTTATACCAAAATCGATTGGTGAAGCTTGAGATGTTAAAGAAGGTCTTCGTATCGAGTAATAAAGGGTCAATATCTTAAGCTTGGATTGATGGTTGTGCAGAAATACAATCGCACAAAAAAAACCTGAAAAGAACTCAAGGACTTCAGTCCGAGGTAGGAGCTCTTTTCAGGTACCTGCAAGGAAAATAAAACCAAATATTGAAAAAACCAGAATTTCAATATTCACTACTAAGACGTCCCTGTTTAATAAATGGTTGGTAGGAATTGAAAAAAAAATTAGAACTATTCTAATTTACAAATACTAAAACACTGATAGACAGCAAGTTTTAATATTTCTAAAAAGTAAAAATTTTCTTCTGAAATGGAATAGTCCTGGCTGGAAAATCAAGAAATGAAAGACGTGAAAATAAAAAAACCGGTCGCTGAGTTTCTCGAAGCGCCGGTTTTTCAAATATTCTGAGTTAGATTTCCTAGTACAACTCCAATTTCAAGGCCGTACGGTAATCTTTAATTTCTTCTCTGTTGATTTTATGATCTGCTTTTTTCAGCAAGTTCATCAGGTAAAGGAAGTTTTCAGTATCCTCAATTTCAATCGGATATTCATTCTCTTCTTCATCCTCTTCGTATTGCGCTTGAATATCGAAAGCACTGTTCTCTCCAAGATATTCATAGCACAGTCGAAGTACTTTAGTTACCAACGGGTCTTGCTCCTTCAAAGCATACTCACGAAGTTCCTTTAAATCTTCGATCAAGTTGTCGGTGGAAAGTCCATTCTTTTCCACGCTTGCAATGATCGCTTCGAGTTTTTTATTAGCTGCTTCGAGTTTCATAATTTATTTAATGCCGATGATACGATTTCTCCTCTTCGCAGACAAAAGTAATTAACTTACTGCAATTACGACGAAACGGTAGAAAACATTTTATAAAAAGCGAATTGTGGATGGGGAGAAAGTTAAATGAAATCGTACTTTTGTTAAGAAGATCAGCCCTAGACAAATGGATCTATTATTGAAAGGCGTTGCCACCGGACTTTTGCTCAGCATCATGATTGGCCCCGTTTTCTTTGTACTCCTCGAAACCAGCATCCGTAGAGGTGTGAAGGCCGCATTGGCAGTAGACTTAGGGGTATTCCTTTCTGATGTCGTTTATATCATTATTGCTTTCGTTTTCTTTCAACAAGTGGCGGAACTGGCCGAAGGAAATGACAATTCCGTTCTTCGATTGGTAGGCGGAACGCTTTTCGTGGTATACGGCATTTATAACTTTTTCAAAAAAGTGAAGCAAACGGAAGCAACGAAAGAATTTGAGGTCGTTCCGAATGCTACAGGCTACATAATTCTTGCACTCAAAGGATTTTTACTGAATCTAATGAATCCGTTGGTTGTGTTTTACTGGTTCTCTGTAATGACCCTTGGCGCTGAGGATGGAGAACAACGGGATTCATCCATGATTTTATATTTGACCTATATATTGGTGACCTTCTTTTCCATAGATTTTCTAAAAATCATTGGTGCGAAACGCCTTCGTACTTTGGTAACACATAGATTGCTGATGGGACTCAATCGATTAGTCGGCATTGTTTTTGTCGGGTTTGGCTTGGTGTTAATCACGCAAGGTGTAATTGGATTGGTAACCAAGTAATGGCATCGAAGTTATAGTTAGTAAACAAACTCCTTTGAAAAAAATACTCTTCATATTCTCCCTTTTGTTGACTTTCGGAAGTCAGGCGCAAGAAGTTGAAATCAGTCGATACAACCTCACGAAGTCCAAACGTACCTTCTGGGATTACGACAAAAAACAGGTGCTTTCGCGTGGTAAATACTACAAGGATAGCACGTGCAATGATGAATCGTGCGAAACGACTGACGAGCACGGGAAATGGGAGTACTACACACGCCTTGGAGATATTGAAGAGGTTCGAAATTATTACAAAGGTCTTTTATTTGGAAACGTAACGCAATACTACGATAACGGAGCGAAAAAAACAGAAGGATTCTTTCGATGGAATCGTCAGGATAGCGTTTATACCGAATGGTATGAGAACGGCAACATCAAAGTAAAAGGTGAATATGATATGAACAATCCTGTCGGAAGATGGGAATATTATTACCGTGATGGTCACTTAAAATCTGTAGAAGAAGTAAAAGGGGAAGACAATTACCTCTGGGAATACTATTACCCCGATTCACTGCACACCCAAGCCGTGAAAGATGGCAACGGAGAAATGGCCGATTACTATACCACAGGAGCCACCAAAGAATGGTACAATTATCAAGACGGGCTCAAGCACGGGGAATTCATCGAGTACAGCATTTACGGATATCCAACGCTAAAAGGAGATTTCAATAACGGCAACAAGCACGGAAAATGGGAATTCTTCTACTATACCGGAGATTTGGAAAAGGTTAGTAATTATGAAGATGGGGTTCTAAACGGCGACTACGAATATTATTACGACAACGGTCAGGTGAATGTCGAAGGGCAATACTCGAACGGAGTAAAAGACGGAAAGTGGACCTGGTACACTAACAAAGGCGACCGAGATATGGAAGGATCTTTCATAGAAGACGAGCAGCACGGGAAATGGGTGTATTGGTATCCAACCGGTGAAGTATCGTATTACGCGAACTATGACATGGGAGACCGTGTAGGAGAGTGGACATATTATTACAAGAATGGTGGCGAATTCAAGAAAGGAACCTTCGCCGAAGACGAAAAAAACGGAACCTGGAGAACTTGGTACGAAGACGGAACCCTGCTCATGGAAGGCGATTACATGGACGGTGTCGAAAACGGCGAGTGGTCCAATTACTGGGATACCGGCGATTTGAAAAACAAGGCGACGTTCTCTAGTGGAGAGCTAGAAGGCGATTGGAATTCATACTATACAAGTGGAAAACCACTGGTAGAAGGAGAATACAAAGACAATTTGAAAGTCGGTGAATGGCGTGAATACTTCGAAAACGGCCGTTTGAAAAATGTGACTACTTACAAGCTATTCAAAAAGAAGAACAAGTTCAACGACAAGATTATGAAGGATCGTGAGCACATGGAAAGCAAAGAGCACGGTCCGGCGGAAAGTTATTCTCAGGAAGACAATAAACTCACGGAGGCAGGAGAATACAAAGAAGGAGAAAAGCACGGCGAGTGGATTGCTTACCACCCAGGAGGACGTCTTCCAGCAGTAGTGTCAAACTATAAGGAAGGGAAGTTGCACGGAAAAATGAAGCAATACAGCAAGCGTGGAAAACTCCTTCAGGAAATGGATTACAAAGACGGCTTGAAGCACGGCAAATTCATTATCTACGACAAACGTGGACGTGTACTCGAGGAACGCGATTACGCCTATGGAATGCGCATCATCGAAGGGCAAGAGAACGGTCCGGGATCATTTTCCCCAGGACGATAGACAGTTTCCTCACCGAATTTGAGTTAAGAATCCCGCACACTGAGGCTCTCGAAATGTGAGGTTCTGACGGATTGAGCTTGCCGAAATCTTGAAGTGTGAGCCCTTATAAAGCAAGCAAAAAGCCCTATTCAACGATAATATTCATGAGCGATCATCTTTTAAGCATCCACTCTAAAAATCAGAAAGTCATTCTGTCAGCAGGAGGATATTATATGCTCATTGTTGGAGGATTTACCATTGAAGAGAACATCTTTTCTGTATCAATTATCAATGTTTCCAGTCAGAAGAAAATCAATTTCGGAAGATCAAAGCGATCCTGGAATACAACGATCGGTTGGCGGACGAAGGCAAAGTACTTCGAGCAGCCCTTCGCGGTCCACCCAATACCACGGCCGCCCGATCTTACACTTTGTTAGAAACATATTTTATCTCAATAAATCAACTTCATTTTTGTAGTCAAGAATCTTTACTCTAACTTTAACTCGTCGAGAGATGAATTGAAAAGAAAGTGATTTGAGGAGAAGGAAAGACAAAAAGATATTCTTAGAGACGGATTGGGGACGAATGATCTCAGCAAATTATGTAGTTGATCCTGAATTCATAAAAAAATACATTCCCAAAGGGACAGAATTGGAACTCTTTGAAGGTAAGTGTTACGTCAGCTTGGTCGCTTTTCTGTATTCGAATACTAAATTGATGAAAGTGCCTGTCCCATTTCATCGAACGTTTGAAGAGATCAATTTGCGTTTATATGTGAAGCGGAAAATCGGTGAAAATGAATGGAGATCAGAAGTCGCCTTCCCGAAATTGTTCTTTCCAAAACGTGCGGTTAGCATTGTAGCGAATACAATCTACAAGGAAAAATACGAAACTCGAAGAATGAATCATTCGTGGTCAGAAGACTCAGAGTATCTGCACACACGTTACGGAATAAAAAAAGGAGACTGGCATAACATCAATGTTGTAACCAATAAACAAGCGGAACCGATAGCACCCAACACGCCGGAACATCTTTTCTCGAAACACTATTGGGGTACAGCTCAAATCAATAACGAAAAATGTACGGTGTACGAAGTCGATCGTTCTCAGTGGAATATTTACAAAACCGTTGATAGCGATATCTCATTTGATTTTGCATCCGTTTTTGGGTCAGACTTCCATGCACTTACGTACCTCGAACCCGAATCGGTGCAGTTATTTGACGGCTCACCCGTAACAGTATACAAGAAATCCATTCTTCGCTAACAGGTTAGAAAAAGACTTCAGAACGCTTCGCTTAAAGACAAAAGACCCCAGACTTAGTTAATCTACCAGATCGAACTTGTTCGATTACTACTTTGCGTCCTTCGCGGTCCAGAACCTACTCCGGGCGTCCGATCTTTTGTTCAGTATTCTCGATTCGAGCGTCAAATGTCTTTCTTTCCACCGTCCACTTTTCACCTAAACACGGGTTTCCTTTAGAATAACGTCGTTACGTTGGAACTAAACAGCTTAATCGCAATCGACAACAAGATAATCCCGAATACTTTCTTCAGAATCGCAATCCCTCCAGGTCCTAGCAATCGTTCGATATGCTTCGTCAATCGCAAGACCAAATACACCAAAGCAATATTGATAATGATTGCCAAAATAATATTAATGCTCTCGTATTCAGCGCGCAATGAAATGATAGACGTCATAGAGCCTGCCCCCGCAATGATAGGGAATGCCAGCGGAACAATACTCGCAGTTTTCCCGGAAGGCTCATCTCGAAAGAGTTGTACCCCAAGAATCATCTCCATAGACATAAAGAACAAAATCAAGGAGCCGGCTACGGCAAACGACCCAACATCTACTCCGAATAATTTCAAAATGCTTTCCCCTAGAATTAGGAAGGCGATCATGATAAACATAGATACCAAACTGGTGCGACCTGCATGAATTTCACCCGATTGTTCTTTCAAACGAATGATGATCGGAACCGAGCCAACAATGTCGATTACCGCAAAAAGTACCATGGTCGCCTTAAACAACTCGACCAAATCGAATCCTCCAAAAAATGCTGTCATGACGTGTTTATTGATTTAAGATTGCCCCGCGAACAACGGTTGGCAAATAGGTTTGCTCTAAATATCGAATCTTGCCCTCTAACGATTCCACTGTATCGTCCGGTGTTAGTTTGCAATGGAATTGTGCAATGATTTCGCCCTTATCGAACTCTTCGTTCACAAAATGAATCGAAATTCCAGATTTCGCCTCTCCATTGGCAATCACCGCTTCGTGCACATTTCTTCCGTGCATTCCTTTCCCTCCATAATTGGGTAAAAGTGAAGGATGTAGATTGATCATTTTACGATCAAATGCTTGAATTAATTTTGCTGGAATCAAACGAAGGTATCCTGCCAAAACCACCCAATCAACTCGGTGTTCTTTGCAAAGATCTACCAGAAATTGTCCATCTGCTACTTGCTGGTTACTGAAATGCAAGGCATCTACCCCCAATTCTTTGGCTGAGGTCAATACTTTCGCTTCCGCTTTGTTACTTAATACAAAAGCGATTTCAACCTGATCATCTCCTTGAAAGAAATGAATCAAATTGACTGCGTTACTACCTGTACCTGAGGCGAATATGGCAATTCGTTTCTTTTGCATGCCGCAAAGGTAATTATTCGATCATTCTGCACCCAAAAAATGGAAAAGAATGCGCCAATAGATGTTAAACTTCCGAAAGTGAATAGAAAACATCCAATTCTTAGATACAATCAAGTCTCGTGTCTATTATCTAATCGTCAAGCGTCTTTTCTCCAACTAAACCGTTTTAAAGCTGTGACGGGCATTTCCGATTGGGAGACTATCTAAAAATGGGGTATTTTTGTAGTATGAAATGCTTTCTCTCCATCGCGTTTGTGCTGCTTACATTTGCTTCAATTTCTCAAACAGAAAATGTAAAAATTGTTGTTTACAACGTTCTCAACTTCCCAGATGGACGAGACGATTGCGGAACAAATACTGTTCTTCCAAATCGGGCGGATACTTTGAGAAAGGTACTGAGTTATTTGCAACCGGACATCTTTATGGCGTGCGAAATTCAAACCGAAGCGGGAGCTGATAGCATTCTAACGCGTTCATTAAATGTAAATGGCGTTACAAATTATCAATCGGCACAGTGGCATGCCAATGGAAACGGAGGGAATCTGAACAATCAGATGTACTACAATTCGGATAAGTTGATCTTTTACAGTCAGGATGTAATTGCAACGAGTTCTAGAGATATCGATCATTACGTATTGTATCTGAACGATCCGAATCTTACCACCTTCTACGATACCACGTTCATTGACGTTTATATGAGCCATTTGAAGTCGGGGAATAGCAGCTCTAATGCAAGCATCCGTGCCGCTCAAACACAAGCATTGATGGACTACCTCGCTACGCAACCAACAGATCACAATGTCTTTTTTGGTGGTGACTTGAACGTTTATAGTTCCAACGAATCCGGCTATCAGAACCTCATTACGGGCCCATTGGCATTGCAAGATCCGATTAACACACCGGGAAGTTGGAACAACAACAGTTCATATGCGGCCATCCATACGCAATCAACACGAACTAGTTTGAACTTTGACTGCGGAAGTAAGGGAGGAAGCGATGATCGGTTCGATCAAATTTTGGTGTCTTCCAATGTCATGCTAGGGAATGATAATGTGCAATACATTTCAAATTCTTACGATGCCGTTGGGAACGATGGAAATCATTTCAATACGAACCTTTTGAACGGACCCAACAGCATGTATCCAGATTCTATGGTTAAGGCTTTGTATTATATGTCAGATCACCTTCCGGTAGCATTGGAAGTATTGGTGACATATCCAACAAGCAATGGATTAGCTCTGTACCCAACGGTACAAGCGCCAACGTGTGCGGGGGCTTCAGACGGTGTGGCAACCATCAATGCGAATCAGGGACAAGCACCGTACATGTATCAATGGGACGCTGCTGCTGGCAATGCTACAACGGCTACTGTAACCGGATTATCTGGCGGCACTTACTGTGTTCAGGTGACCGACGATTTAGGTCAAATAGATAACCATTGCGTTTTTGTTCCAGAGCCGCAAACCATGACTTATAGCACTTTTCTAGTGCCGGAAATAAATAACTGTGATGGGATCATTTATCTTTCTGTAAGCGGAGGCGTGCAGCCGTATTCCTACCAATGGAACGATCCACAATCTCAAACTACTGCAAATGCGATTGATCTTTGTGCAGGGAATTATCAAGTAACAGTGACGGATGCAGCAGGATGTGAGTTGATCGCGGATATTACGGTTCAGACAGTCAGTTTGGAAGAAATTTGGATGGAAAATATCAAGGTAGCTCCAAATCCAACGAGTGCAATTTTGAATGTTTCTAGCGAAGAGACATTTACAAGGGTTCAAATTGTAGACCTTTCCGGAAGATTGGTTCAATTGCAAGATGTATCAAGTTCTGAGTTGAGCCTAAACGTTACCAACCTCAATGCTGGAAGCTATTTCCTTTTGCTAGAAGCTGAGAATTACCTGGGTCACGCGGCAAGGATTCGTTTTGTGAAACAGTAAGCTATTGTATAATAATGGGCTTGGATTGTACGCTTTGGTCTTCGAAATGAAGGTTCAGAAAGTAAGCTCCAGATTCTACAGAAGATAGATCTATTTTCTCTGATGAACTAACGTTGTTTCTTTCCCAAACAGTTCTACCATTTAAGTCGATAAGAACTGCACTAAACGTAGCATTTTCTGGCGATTTTATCGAAATGTAATCGGTTGCCGGATTTGGATATACGGAGAATGCATTATGCTGCTGATCATCAATCGAAGCAAAATAATCGCGAACAAAAGGCGGCTCGTAATTCGTTCCAGAAAGCACGCATAAGTACAGTCCTACACAAACACTGTGCGTTGAATATGTAGTAAAGTATCCTGAATTCCACATGGCCCAAGCGGCGGTTTCCCACTCGGATCGTTCCAGGGAATCCCGCTTTCGTGCACCAACCTTCCCGGAGCTTGTCCTACCACAAGTATTTTGCTGTTTGCGCTGGCACCCACCACAGGAAGCGGATCGTTAGGTAAATGATCTTTACAAATAGTGCATTTTTGGATATCGTGAAGTAAGGATTCCATGAACTGACAAATTAGTGAATTAGACGTTGCAATGGGAAAACCTGACAATGTGTATATTCGTGATAACGCAATAAATCATGGAAATAGATAAAGACAAACCATTTGTTCCCTACACACGGGACCAGTATAATGCAGAAGAAATGTTAGAGCGCTCAAAATCGTTCTACGAATGGGCGAATACCAGAAGATCTGTTCGTGATTTCTCCGACAAGCCCGTTTCGAAAGAAGTAATGGAACACCTCATCATGACAGGCTCTACGGCGCCTTCAGGAGCGCACAAACAACCATGGACTTTCTGTCTTATATCCAATACAGAATTAAAATCGAAGTTGCGTGAATTGGCCGAAGAGGAAGAACGTAAATCCTACGGAGGACGCATGAGCGAAGAATGGTTGAAAGATTTGGAACCGCTTGGAACGGATGCCGTAAAGGAATTTATTGATATCGCTCCTTGGATTGTTATCGTTTTGAAACGTCCATACGAATTGGATGAAGATGGAGCAAAGCACCAGAATTATTATGTGAACGAATCGGTAGGTTTGGCCGCTGGTTTTTTCCTCATGGCAGTGCATAATGCCGGATTGGTAGCATTAACGCACACTCCAACTCCAATGAATTTCATAGCAAAGGCATTAGAACGCCCAGATAATGAAAGACCGTTCCTCCTAATCCCTGTGGGATATCCTGCCGAGAACGTTCAAGTGCCCGATTTAGAGCGTAAATCAAAGGATGCGGTAATTGAATATTACGAGTGATAAAAGTCACTGTGCTGTATCTTTTTCGATTCTTTATCAAACTTTAGAAAGATGATCAGAATTGTAACCGTATTTTCGATGCTTCTTGTTTTCGGCAGTAATACTGTATTCGGTCAGGATTTTAAACTGATTGTTCGTTGTTCGGATGGATTGACAGGAACTTCAATATATCCAGATCGAATTACCGTAGGCGGGAAGGTTTTAACTTCTGATTATGCCTTCCGTGATCGGTATTTGCCCTTCGATCAATTGAAAGGAAAGGATACCGTTTTCATTAAGGATGAGTATTATGATTTCCCGAAATTAACGATCTCCCAATACGATTTCAGCCTTTATCGTAACACAATAATATTGAATGCGAAAGGCGCACCAAAGTTTCATCAGCGCATTGCCATAGAAGTGCCTATTGCCAAAAAGAGCGAGACCAAACCTTCAGAGGTACTTTTTCAAGTATATACGTATCATGATTTAGATTCCCCATCAATAGAATTACATACCCAAAGTGGAGTTATTCCATTGGAAACCGACTACAGGGGAGAAGGCATTTTTGAAGCCATAGTTTCAGAGAATGAAGTTGAAGGTGCTGAGTTGCTATTAGCTACGGAAGAAACCACGGTTAAATATATCTGCCGTGAAGATGATTGGATGCGACACATTCCTATTGATATGTACGAGCAAATTCAATGGACCGATCGTGAAATCGATGTCTTGAACGAGCATTTTGAGCAATATGGAGCGCTTTTTCGACAAAGTGTTGATCAGTTCGAACGATTAGATGACAGAATAAAAGAACTGCAGAAAGAAAATGAGCGGCTTCAGGATAGCATTCGTGAACTTCAAGGGGTTGCATTGGAAGATCGTGTGGCGCACCCATTAAGAGTCAGTCGGCCTATTGCGGAAAAAATAATTGACTTTCCTGATTTTCCGGCAGCGCCATTTATCGGAATGGAAGCGTTCAAAGTGAAATTGCGCAATGCGCTAATAGAATTGGAAACTACGTATTCAGGTCAACTTGTTCTACGTCTCGACATTAATTCGCTCGGTGACATAGACTATAGAATCCTCAATGAAACAGCTTTCGATGACGAAATCATATACAAACTGCAAAGTTTACTATATCATAATTGGAATCCAGCGGAATCCGGTGGAAAGCGAATTGATTCAAGAGCACTTCTAATCATTCATATAACGGACTGAAAACGATAGATTGTTCGATAACAGTTAGGCGGATGTTCGGAATAATCAAATTAATGCGGCCTCATTTTCAGTTGAGTCACATAAAACTGCTATTTTTAGAAAGCATGGAGATAGTAAATCAAACGAGAGTGGCGAACAAGGGAATTATTCCCAATAATTTTGTCTTTTCACAATTTGTGGCTTTCTTTGCGGCTGAATTAACCCTTAAAAAAAGAAGAAATGTCTGACGTTAAATCAAAAGTAGTATCTATCATCGTAGATAAATTGGGTGTGGAAGAAAGCGAAGTATCAAACGAGGCTAGCTTCACAAACGATCTAGGAGCAGATTCTTTGGATACAGTTGAGTTGATTATGGAATTCGAAAAAGAATTCAACATCGCTATTCCAGACGATCAAGCAGAAAACATCCAAACGGTTGGAGATGCGATTTCTTATATTGAAGAAAACGCTAACTAATCCCGTACTTACATAACAATACTTTGTTGAACTAACGATTCGTTTTATGGAATTAAAGAGAGTTGTAGTCACTGGACTAGGGGCACTTACCCCAATCGGAAATACAGTTTCTGAATACTGGGAAGGTCTAACTACCGGAAAGAGTGGTGCTGCTCCTATTACACATTTCGACGCGTCGAAGTTCAAAACACAATTTGCTTGCGAAGTCAAAGGATTCGATGTAAAAGAACACCTCGACAGAAAAGAAGCAAGAAAATTGGATCCATTTTCCCAATATGCCATGGTTTCTTCAACAGAAGCTATGGCAGACTCGGGGCTGATGGAATCAGATCCGGATACGGACCGAATTGGTGTTATCTGGGGGTCGGGAATTGGAGGTCTTCAAACGTTCCAAGACGAGGCCAAAGATTTCTTTTCAGGTGACGGGACACCTCGATTGAATCCTTTCTTTATCCCGAAAATGATTGCGGATATCGCCGCAGGACATATTTCCATTAAATACGGTTTGCGCGGACCGAACTATGTTACGGTTTCTGCCTGTGCATCCTCAACGAACGCTATTATCGATGCATACAACTATATCCGTTTGGGTAAATGTGATGCTATCGTAACTGGTGGATCTGAGGCTTGTGTAAATGAAATGGGAATGGGCGGATTTAACGCCTTGAAAGCATTGTCTACTCGAAATGATTCTCCTGAAACAGCTTCACGTCCATTCGATTTGGATCGTGACGGTTTTGTTCTTGGAGAGGGTAGTGGCGCATTAATCTTAGAAGAATACGAGCACGCTAAAGCGCGTGGAGCGAAAATATACGCGGAGGTTATCGGAGGTGGAATGTCTGGAGACGCTTACCACATGACGGCACCGCATCCTGAAGGTCTCGGAGCAAAGAATACGATGAAAGCGGCAATTGAAGACGCTGAAATTGATCCTTCTGAAGTAGATTACGTGAACGTTCACGGAACTTCTACGCCATTGGGCGACGTCGCTGAGGTGAAAGCCATTCAGCAAGTATTCGGAGAGCATGCCTACGACCTAAATATCAGTTCCACAAAGTCGATGACGGGGCACTTGTTAGGAGCAGCTGGAGCAATTGAAGCAATTGCTTGTGTTTTAGCTGTGAAAAACGATGTGATACCGCCAACTATAAATCACTTCACGGACGATCCGAACCTTGACCCTAAAATGAACTTTACGTTCAATAAGGCTCAGAAACGAACAGTGAATATCGCGTTATCAAATACCTTCGGTTTCGGAGGACATAACACAACTGTGGTCGTTAAGAAGTACAACGGTTAATACAGTGCTCGCACTATTTCCATTTTTCTCAAAAAAATACAGCGAAGATGAATTACTCATCGTCAAGTTCGTGGAGAAAAGTTTCGGATACCGACCAAAACGACCGGAATTATTTCAAAGAGCATTAACGCACAAATCCATTGCGCACAACAACGACGAAATTTCCAACGAACGTTTGGAGTTTTTAGGTGACGCCATTCTGGATGCAGTAATCGCGGAAATGCTCTTCACCTTATATCCAGGCGAAGACGAAGGACACCTGACCAAAATCAAATCCAAAGTAGTAAGTCGTAGAACCTTGAGCATGATAGGGGAAGAGATGGAAATTGGTAAAGTGTTACGTTACAATCGTGGTAGATCGATTAAGATGTCAACGATCGAAGGAAACGCGTTTGAAGCACTCGTAGGAGCTCTATATTTGGATGCTGGATATCTGCAGGTCAAGAAAAGTTTGAACGACCACATTCTTCGTAAATACATCGATTTGAATCAAATTCTGGAAGAAGAGATCGATTTTAAGTCGAAACTGTTCATTTGGAGCCAAAAGAATCGTTTGCCATTAGAATTTGAAGTTGTTTCTGAAGAAAATATGGGCTCGGCGTGGGATTATAAAGTTCGCGTGGTTATTAATGAGCAGGAATTCGGTCGCGGCTCAGGATCATCTAAGAAAAAAGCGGAACAGGCAGCATCTAAAGAAACATTACAGCTTCTCGGGGAGTTGTAAATATGTCTACAAGTTTAAAGCCTAATCACACCGCAACTAATGCGAATGATGCCAAATTGATTAAACTTAAAAATAGAATTGATAAAACAAGTAAAATTTTCAGTCTACGTTTTTGTTTGCGACTAATTTCTTGACGTCTTCGTAAGAACCCCATAACGATCATCATAACTGACCATAATAATGCTACGAGAGGGAGTAAAACTACTCCTTCATATGCAGTTAGTGCCACCATTAAGATACTTACGACCAAATAAAAGAAGCCTAGAATTATTAGGGCAGTGGCTATTTTGTTGGGTTCATTCGTACGTTTCTTTTTCTGCAACTTTTTGTCTTTTTTATCGATAGATAGAAAGTACGCTACCGATAAGATTAATCCGATAACAATAAGAAGAATACCAGCTGTAATGACAAATACATTAGAGCCGCCGATCAAAGAGACCGCTATTCCAACACTAATGATGGCTAGCGACGTAAAAAGAAGTTTATTGCTTTGTTGGCTGTCTTGATTGACAGATTCTCCCAGTTTGATTTGTACTTCTTGAACGTTTTCGTCCAGCAAATTTTTGTCCGTGCAGTGTCTAGATTCAGCTTGTTTGTTTGGAGACTCTCTGATGCTAGAATCATCGAATTTATCTAGGTCTTGACTTTCTTTTATGTAAAGGTCGCTCTCCTTCATGTTCTCTTTTTCTGGAGTTTCTTCGTTCAAGATATCTGCATTATTACTAATTAATTCCTCCGATGACTGTTGATGGAACCGAATTTTAGGTATTCCTCGATGCTTTACTTTATGGAAACTTGAAGCACAAGAGCTAAGTATTAAGAATAACGTTGCACATGCGACTATGGTAAATAAGTATTTAGATTTCATATTTATTAGACAATAATTGAAATACCTTTAATAAATAACCCTACTAGCCCAACTGCAGCCACTCCCCCGATTACGGGCAAGACCCACCTATTATTTCTGTTGGATTTTGATGTGTCAAACAGTGTATATCAAATTACCGAATCTAACACTACCGTTACAAAACCATTCTCACTTTCAAAGTTTTTGACACTAATATGCGCTTGGTTTGAAAGCAGTTTTTCTTCTGGGCTTAGTTTTTTACCTTTTTTATCAACCTTTAGTTTTTGGTAAACCTGTATCATTTCATTATTGGTCTCTACTGTCCAACCTCGAAGAATAACGTGGTCATTCTCTTCGCTTAAAGTAACATTGAACAATTGATGGATGCTGTCTTCGTTATGCACAAAATAGGTGAGTCTGGTTACTTTCTTGTTGTGCCTCATTGCTTTTTTAGCTTTCCTAACTCCAACAGAGTTAGTTGAATCTTGGGCGTAGGTGTATATGGAATTAAAACTAGAAATAATAATGGCAAGAATAAATGCCTTGTTGACGGTCCTTATTGATTTCATCTTGGTTGATCATTTGTAATGATGTAAATATAAATTGAATCTACACTTCAAGATAATTGGTCGTCGCAAGTAATGCTATTAACTTGCGGAATTCGCAAGAAGGAGGGGTCAACTCATAACTTAATGAAATACTAAACGATCTCAAATGGTAGAGGACACCAACGTGATCATAATCTATCGATAATCCACCTCTCCCCTCAAAAATCGATACACGCGCTCAAAGATGGCATCGGTATTTTCATCGCGTATATCGCAATAGAAACGCGAATAACCTGTATCAATGACGATTCTACCGTTTCCATGATGTCCGGAGAGAATTAAAGGTTGATCTGCCACCCAAGCCTCTACTTTCAATCTATAATCCATTGGAAATGCAGATGTTGTTTTTCCGGCGGGGATGGTATCCAAATCTTCCAAATCCAAATTTCCAGCCTCTCCCGATTTCGCAATGGTTTCCTCGTAGTTCCCAAAACTCTCTTTCCGATACATTTTCTGCGTCATCTGATTGGCCTCGGCTTGTAAGGGCCAATTGTCTGACCCATTGTACAATCCTCCGCCTTTTACCACGAACGAGTCAATTTTAGTCACATCCTCAGCGGATAAAAAGCTAGTAGAATTCGAAAAGAGGAAAATGCTATTGAAGGAATCTAAAGAATTGGGCAAGGTATCGAGAATGACGAGTTGGGAATCCGGTAAGCACAGGCGTTCTACATTTCCCATTACCAATGCCTGATTTCCCATTTGAGCAAATGAATGAAGGGTGATAAATGAGAGAATCAGAACGATGTATTTCATGAGGCTCCGTACAGATTAATCTTCCATTAGTTCAATCCAACGTCGTATCTTTTTTTGATTGGTACCTTTGTCGCATGTCAGCCGATTGGATGGAATATGGGTATGTAGGATTGTTTTTCGGGTCTTTTTTGGCGGCGACCTTGATTCCATTTCCGTCAGAGGCTTTCTTGGCTTCAGCACTCGGATTGGGTATGGATCCGGTTTTGGCCATCGCCGTGGCAACCCTTGGAAACTTTCTAGGAGGTATGACTAATTATGGATTGGGATATCTGGCAAATAGCGAACGAATGTTAACACGATTTCGCATTAATACAGACCGAATTCATAGTTGGGAAAAACGTTCGAATCGCTGGGGCTACTGGCTGGGATTCATTGCCTGGGTTCCTATCATTGGAGATCCGATGTTGGTCATCCTCGGGTTCCTCAAGTCTCGGTTCTGGCCTTTGTGCTTGACGGTGTTCATCGGGAAGTTGGTGCGGTATATTGTCATTGCGTGGATGTATTTTGTGGTAATGGAAGGCTAAAAGTAGATGCTATAGGCTAATGGCAAAAGGTAGAAAGCAGAAGGATGGGGTCAAATGAATTAAAATTATTCTTCCACCTTATGTCTTTCACCTTTTACCAACATAGTTTTTCCGAATCTCTTCCAACAAAAAAAGGCCGGTCATTACGACCAGCCCTTTCCATTTATCTGATAGTGATTAACGTTTCACAATTAATCTTTCTACATGAATCGTGCGTGTAGCAGATTCAATTTGTAGGAAGTACATACCTGTTTGGTAATTGCTCAGATCCAATTGTAAGGATCCTTCATCACCTTCAAGTTTTCCGAGGTCACGGACAATACGTCCAGTAGCATCGGTCACTTTCAAATGCAGATCATTGGTTCCTGCATGCGTAAACTGAACCTGGAAGATTCCTTGTGACGGGTTCGGGAATACCAACAATTCAAATGCCGATAAATCATCTAACCCGGTCACATCTTTCACCTCGTACGTTTCAGTTGTTGTACAACCCCAAGTGTTCGTGATTGTTACTGTGTATGTTCCAGGTAATAAGAATGAGAGGTCCTGAGACGTTGCTCCCGTGTTCCATGAATACGTATATGGATCGCCCACAGATGGTAATGTCAAGTCGATGTACCCATCATTACATGTTGGACAACTTGCATTTCCAATCAAAGTATCTGTCACGTCAATAGGTGTCCCGATTGTATTCACAGTGAAGTTTTGTGTGAAGATACATCCTGCATCATCCGTCACTGTTACGTCGTATGTTCCGGCTCCAACTCCCGTCAAATCCTCTGTCGTCGCACTAGTGTTCCATAAGTACGTGTAAGGCGATGTTCCGCCCGCTACCGTGATATCGATGATTCCATCTTGATTATCACAAGCTTCATCAGTAATTACGAATGAGGTAATTCCAAGTCCGTTCGTATTGTTAATCAAGTTGAAGGTATCCGTTACCGAACATCCGGAAGCATCCGTTACCACTACGATGTATTGTCCGGCAGTCAAGCCAGTAACATCTTCCGTAGTTGCTCCGTTGTCCCATGCGAATGTGTATGGTAAGTTACCACCAGAAATTGTGATATCAACTTCTCCACCTGCGTTTCCACATTGCTCATCCGTAATCACTCCATTGTTAAATGTGATTCCACTGTTTACATCGTTCACTACGAATGAGTCAACAATCTGACATCCTCCGTTGTCGACAATTGTAATCGTATACTGACCAGCAGACAATCCGGAGAGATCTTCAGTAGTTGCTCCGTTATCCCAAGTGAATCCGTAAGGTGTTTGACCACCCACTACCGTGAGGTCAATAGCTCCTGCACCGTCTGTACAAAGTTCATCTGTAACAACTGCGTTATCAATTTGGAATCCACCAGTGCTGTCCATTACTTGATACGTTTCAACGAACATACATCCAGCGTCATCTGTTACCGTTACTGAGTAGGTTCCAGCGGACAATCCTGTAAGATCTTCCGTTGTCGCTCCGTTGTTCCATGCGTACGTATAAGGTGTTACACCACCACTTACCGTCACATCGATTTCTCCTTGTCCGTCTTGACAGTATTCGCTTGTGATGTTTGCCGTAGCGACAAATCCACTAGTGTTGTTTCCAACAACAATGGTATCTACGATCTGACATCCTACTTCGTCTGTGATTGTAACTGGATATGACCCAGCATTCAATCCCGTTTGGATGTTTGAATTTGGAAGCGTACAAGTTGCTGTTGTTGTAAATGCCACTCCATTGAATGGATTTGGTCCATCAGTAAAAATGATGTTTCCGCCTGCATCCAATACTTCGTAAACATTGTTTTGGTTTTGCGCTGCTTCTACGTATTCGAACTCTACAAGATCTCCTGTACAGATTGGAATTTCAGCAGTTGCGAAGTCGTTTCCGTTTCCTGTTGGGATAGTGAAGTTTCCGAACAACGATCCGTTAATGTACACTAGAACTTCCGGAATTGGATTTCCTCCCCATCCGTTGTTGTTCAGATCGTACATGTTCAATGTGTATGAACAACATGGATTCGATGGGTTCCAACTGTAATCTAGAACTCCCGTTCCTCCTGTTGGATTCACTTCAATAGATCCTGTTGTGTCACCACACACTTCGTCTACCACAATTGGCGTGTTCAATACGAAGTTCTCACTGAACGAAACCACTGATTCTGATAAGTCGATCACACATCCGTTTGCATCTGTCACAGTTACAGTAAATGTACCAGCGTCTAAACCAGAGATGTCTTCGGTAGTTGCTCCGTTATCCCAACTGTATGTCAATGGAGTTACACCACCAAGCACTGTCAAATCAACAGCACCGTTAGAATCTCCACACGTTTCGTCGGTTACCACCGCAGATGCGATGAATCCGTTTGTATTGTTTCCTACCGTGTATGTTGCTGTAACGATACATCCACCGTTATCTGTAACAGTAACTGTGTAGGTTCCTGCAGTCAATCCAGTTACGTCTTCCGTTGTTGGACCGTTAGACCAAGCGTACGCATATGGTGCAGAACCTCCTGACACAGTAATGTCGATTTCTCCTTGTCCATCGCCACAGTTTTCATCGGTAATCAGATTTCCTGAGATACCGAATCCGAAGGTGTTATTGTTCAACGTTACCGAAGCCGATGTGATACATCCTGCTGCGTCCGTTACAGTTAATGTATATGTTCCTGCAGTCAATCCAGAGATATCTTCGGTAGTCGCACCGTTATCCCAAGCGTAGGTATAAGGCAGAGTTCCTCCAGAAATGAAAGCATCCACCGAGCCGTTTGCCAATCCACAGTTTTCATCGATCGCAATCAATGAGTCGACTACCAATGTTCCCGCAGTTGTTCCAACGAAGAAGGAATCAGTTACGATACATCCGCCACCACCGCCAGCAGTTTCTAGAGTTACAGAGTACCATCCTGAAGAAAGCCCTGCAATATCCTGAGTTGTTGCTCCGGTACTCCAAGTGTAATCTTGCGGATTCGGGAAGCCTTGAATCGTAATGTCAATAGCTCCGTTTCCATTCGAACACGTTTCGTCTGTTACGGCTGCTGTGTAATTGAATCCATCGTTAGCCACAACGTAAGTCTCAGTGAAGGTACATCCGTTTGCGTCTGTTACTGTAACTGTGTACGATCCGCTGGACAAGTTGTCAATTAGATCTGTAATCGCACCGTTACTCCAAGCATATGTGTAAGGAGCAGTTCCGCCGTTTGCATTCAAATCAATCTCTCCATCACCACTACTACAGTCTTCATCTGTGATGTTCGCAGTAACGTTGATTCCACCGTTGGAATTTCCAACAGTTTCAGAGATGTTATAAATACATCCGTTGTCATCTGTAACGATACACGTGTATGTTCCGGCTGTCAATCCTGAGATATCCTCAGTGGTGAATCCATTACTCCACAAATAGGTCAATGGAGCAACTCCACCGCCCATTGATATGTCGATAGATCCGCTTGCATTTCCACACGCTTCGTCTATTACTGTAGCAGTGTGTACCATACCAGCAGCATTATTGATCACAGTTACTGTTGTATCCGCGGTACAGATAGATCCGTCTGAAACGGTAACTGTGTATGTTCCGGCAGATAGATTTACCAGATCTTCAGATGAAGAACCGTTGCTCCAAGTGTAGGAAAGCGGTCCACTACCACCTACGGTAGTAATATCGATTGCACCATTTTGATCACCACAAACTTCGTCCGTAATGGTCGCAGCTGTAATATCCAATCCGTTGTCGAAGTTGGTAATGTTATACGTTTGAACGAATGAACATGCACCACCATCAGAGATTGTCACGGTGTAAGGTCCAGCGGCAAGATCCGTAAGATCTTCTGTTGTTGCTCCGTTGTCCCAAGAATATGTAATTGGTGCTGTACCTGTTACTGTAAGATCAATTGAGCCGTTGGCATCAGAACACGTTTCTCCAATTACATTCGCATTGGTTACTTGAAGTGTACCTGAAGTGTTGTTCACTACAACTGTTGTGCTGTCCTGACATCCATTTGCATCTGTAATAACAACCGAATAGGTTCCTGCCGTCAATCCTGTAAGGCTTGGTCCACTCAATACTTGAGGTGCACATGTTGCATTACCAGTGTAGAGACTTCCTGCTGTTGGAGAGGCACCTTGTGAGAATACGATGGTACCTGTTGCATCCAATAGATCGAATGATACTTCGTTATCGAATGCACCTGAATTCCAAATCAATTCAATAGATTCGCCATTACACACAGAGAAGGTTTCTGTGTTGGCACCTCCACCGAATACAGTGAAGTTTCCAATGTTCACACCGCCAACGAGTACATCAATTGATGCACCGTTCCAGCTGTTTCCTTGATCTTGCATGTCCAAGGTGTACGTACAACATGGAGTTGTTTGACTGGTTGTCCAGTTGTATGTATAAGGTGCTGTTCCTCCATTTACATTCACGGTAATGGCTCCATCAGCGCCACCACAGTTTTCGTCTGTAACGGTAACTCCAGTAACGCTAGGTGAACCTGAAGTATTTACTACTGTTGTGTATGAAGTAGCACATCCTGAGTTATCAGTGATGTTTACTGTATAGGTTCCAGCATTCAACGCTGAGATATCTTCAGTTGTTGCTCCGTTTGACCATAAGTACGTCGTTGGAGGGTTATTTCCTGTTACTGTAATGTCGATTGCCCCGTTGGCGCCGCTACAAGTTGCATCGGTACTCATACCAGTTACGGCAAGACTTCCAGCATTGTTAGTTACCGTTGCCGAGAAAGTGATTGTACATCCGTTGGCATCTGTTGCTGTACCTGTGTAAGAACCAGCGTTCAATCCGGAGATAGAACTGTTGTTTCCTCCGTTGGACCATGCCCAAGTAATTGGTTGCACTCCGCCAGAGTTAAGTATTTCCACACTTCCTGTTCCGTCGCCACATGATTCATCGTTCACTAAAATTCCATCCAATGTGAAGTTTCCAGAAGTATTTGAAACTGCAATGTTGCCAGAATTCACTTGACATCCTGCTGCATCCGTTACTGTTACGTTGAATGTTCCTGCAGATAGTCCTGTGATGTCTTCTGAGGAAGGTCCGTTTGACCATGAGTAGTTGTAACCCGGTGTACCACCTGTTACAGTGATGTCAATTGCTCCCGAACCGTTTCCACATGTTTCGTCTGTTACAGAGAAACCTGAGATTGCAAGCGTTCCTGGATCGTTTACGATGGTTACTGTTACATCATCAGAACATCCTGAAGCGTCTGTTACTGTCAACGTGTATGTTCCGGCAGTCAAACCTGAAATGTCTTCGGTAGTTTGTCCTGAGTTCCACAAGTAGGTATAAGGTGTGGTTCCACCTGTTACATCGATATCAATCGAACCTCCGTTGTTGGAACACGTTTCATCCGTGCTACTGTTCAAAGTTGCAGACAATGTTCCAGAAGAGTTGTTGACTGAATAAGGTCCGGCAGTAATAGAACATCCACCGTTATCTGTAATTGTCAATGTGTAGGTTCCTGATGTCAGTCCAGAAAGATCTTCTGTGTTCTGTCCTGAATCCCATGAATATGTTAATGGCGCAACTCCACCGGCTACTTCTACATCGATGGCACCGTTTGCACCGCCACAGATTTCATTTGAAACCTGTCCAGAAACCAATTGAAGCGTTCCACTGTTATTGTTTACAACCGCAGAAGCACTTGCAGTACATCCGTTGTTGTCTGTTACAGTTAACATATACGTTCCTGCGTTTAACGCTGTCAAATCCTGCGTCGATTGACCTGAATCCCAAGCGTAAGAAGTTGGATTGGTGTTACCGGAAATGATTGCATCCAATGCTCCGTCTCCTGCGCCACAAGTTTCATCTGTTACAATAATGTTGTCGATGGACAAGATTCCTGGATCGTTTTGAACTGTTCCACTTGCAAATACGGTACATCCGTTCGCATCTGTGATAACACAGTTGTAGTTTCCAGCTGGCACGTTCACAAGATCTTCTGAAGTTGATCCGTTATCCCACTGATAAGACAGCGGAGCAGCTCCACCCGAAACTGTAATGTTCACGCTACCCGTTCCATTTCCACACAATTCGTTGTATGTCGTTACATCTACCAAGGCTAAGTTTCCTGATTCGTTGATTACGATCAAGTTCCCTGTTGTCATTGAACATCCGTTAGCATCTGTAACAGTGGCCGAGTATGTTCCAGCAGATAGGTTCGAGATTTGCTCCGTTGTAGCACCCGTGTTCCAAAGGATAGTATAAGGTGCAACACCTCCACTAATAAATAGCTCGATGTCTCCCAATCCATTGGTACAAACTTCGTTGTCAACGTCAATGTTATCAAACTGCAATGTTCCTGATTGGTTGTTTATTGTGTACGTCGGAGTCGAGATTGAACATCCTCCTGCATCTGTAATAACACATGAGTACGTTCCTGCTGGAATTCCGATCAAGTCTTCCGTTGATGATCCGTTAGACCATGCGTATGTGTACGGTTGCTGACCACCTGCAATAATGATGTCAATTGATCCTTGACTGTTATTACAAATCTCATCAACTGCGTTTCCATATGTTTGTGCCAAGTTTCCGGCATCGTTAGTGATCGTTTCTGTTACTGATACAATACATCCGTTATCGTCTGTTACGGTTAGTGTATATGTTCCAGCAGAAACACCCGATAGATCTTCTGTCGTTGCTCCGTTACTCCATGCGAAAGAATAAGGTTGTGCACCCCCGGTAACAGTTACATCCAATGCTCCTTGTCCGTTACCACAATATTCGTTGGTGTTGTTTACTCCCGAAATTGCTAGAGATCCTGTTTGGTTCAAAATTGTATACGGCTGTACTACTTGACATCCTTCGTTATCTGTCAACGTAACTGTATATGTTCCAGCTGAAAGGTTAAAGATGTCTTGTGTCGTTGCTCCGTTGTCCCAGCTAGCTGAGATAGGTCCAAAAGAAGTAAATGTTGTTAGATCGATTGACCCCAGTCCATTCCCACAAGCCTCATCGCCGATAAGTGAATTTGTAATGGCAAGGTCACAGTTCGGTACACAGTTACCAACCAAGTTTATGATTGAGAAAGTGTCTACTGCAGTACATCCGTTTCCGTCAACGATTTGTACGTCGTATGTACCTTGAATCAATTCGTCGATGTCTTCTGTAATTTCTCCATTGCTCCACAAGTATGAGATTGGGTTTACTGCTCCAATCACTGTTATGTCTACAATTCCTTCTGCATCTCCACAGTTTTCATCCGTAAGGTTCGCGGAAATGTTGATTTGAGGTGCTGCGTTTACTGCAAATGAAGCAACACCTTGACAAGCGGCTCCGTCTGTAACGTTTACCGTATACGTACCTGGCACTAATCCCGAGATATCTTCTGTGGTTGCTCCTGAATCCCAAGCATACGTGATTGGGTTGGCAGCTCCTGAAACAGAAAGGTCGATAGCTCCATTTGCTTCTCCGAAACAAACTTCATCTGTAACTATGCCATTTACTTGTAATGTACCGTTGTTTGATAAGTTGACTTGATATGTGTGCACACATCCGTCGTTGTCTGTAACATCAACAGAGTACGCTCCTGCGGAAAGGCCTGTGATGTCTTCTGTGGTCGCTCCAGTATTCCAAAGGAATGTATAAGGTGCTTCTCCATTTGTTACAGTAAGGTCGATAGAACCGTTGCTCAATCCACAATCTGGGTCTACTGATGTATGAGAGATTGTTGGTTGAGGTGGTTGTTCAATTGTAAATACGGAATCCGGAATGTCTGCTGCCAAACTGATACTCCAATCGAAGATGTATCCGTTGTCTAGGTTATAGTTATCCGTTACAATCAAAGTCCATGTTCCGTTCAGTGGTGCTCCAAGCAATCCAGCTAAACTTTGCGCTGGCGTGTATGATCCAGCTGGAAGGTAGTAATCGGTATATGTGTTACCCACTTGCGTAGTGTACGTGTACTGAGGCGGTGGTCCCGGAGGTGTTGGCGAGATGATCGCACTCATGGTTGCAAAATTTGGATTTGCATTCCAACAGTATTCGTAACCAATACCCGGTGTAATATCTGTGTTGTTCCAGTTATCTACTGGTCCAGATGCTACAGGTTCTCCAAGGTTACATGCGTTAATAGCGCCTCCTGTTGGTCCGTTATTTTTCAATTGTACCTGAGCTCCATTCGGTGCTTGTATAACAATATCCAAGTCATTGGCGTAAGAGTGCTCCATGGTAGCACAGATGGAAACAATTTGGTTAATATCTGTAATGGTTTGTCCAACTGTGAATCCTGATATAGTAAGATCACTAGTATATGATACACCATTTCCATCTGGAAGGAATGTTTGACCAGCATCGAAGAAGTTACCTGCAACCAGATCTTCTGCTGAACAACCATATCCGTCAATCACTTCTACGTAGTACGTTCCGATGTCCAACCCCGTTACTGGGAAGTTTGTATACTGTGTCTGTGTCCCAGTAGCTGAATCGGTAAGTGTTAAGGTATAAGGCGCTAATCCACCAGTGACGGATAGATCGACCATTCCATCAACTGCGCCAAAACAAGTGACGTCAGTGGGTGTAATTTGATATTCAAGAGGTGTATAGTCATCTATGAATAGGAAGATAGTATCCTGAGGTTGACACGGTGATGGCGTATAGTATAACTCAATTACTTCCTGTCCTTCCGTAATTCCATCGGCAATTGCATCGATAATTATGGTGGCCGAGGTCTGCCCGGCGGGTATGGTGATCAGCGTATCAATTTGTGAGTAATCGACTCCGTTGGTTGCAGTACCTCCAATTCCTATTGGAATGTTTACGTCCGATGTTAATGCACTGTCCAATTGGAATGTGAAACTAGCATCGATACATCCTTCCAATGCTGTGTTGTTCCCGCTGAAAGTTGCACTTGTCGCCGAAATGTTGGATTGTACTAATGAGTTTTCCTGAAGTAATACGGCAGAATCGTATGCGCTGTCGCTTCCATCCGCAATTCTTAAGGAAAGTGTATAGATTCCACACGGAATCAAACTATCTCTTGCGGCGGTCATCAAAGTGGTGAAACCATCAAACTCAACATCAACAAGGTTTCCTGTGTTATCCGTATAATATTGGAAGAACGAACCGTTGTTAATCGTGTTGATAGTAACTGGTGTTGTTGTTCCGGGAACTACAGCAAGGTTTTGTTGACCGACAATTCCAGGTCCAGAAATATAGAATGCGAAGATGTCGTTAAAGTTTGATCCAACAAATTCGTTGTATTCCTCAGACATGAAAACAAAGTTGAATTCGATCTCATCTCCCTGAACTTCAAATTCAAATTCGAAAACTACAGCATCGTTGGTGTTGAATCCTGCTAGCGCAGAAAGATCAGCGTCTCCGCCACCTCCCATATTGGAAGAGGTACTACCAGAACTGTTTGGTCCGATTGCATCCGCAATATCTCCGGTACTCAAGATCACTCCTGAGTTTAATCCCAATCCACTCCCGGTAAAGTCGAATTGACCATATTGATCGGGATCGCCAGTGATGGTCGCATTGAATACGTTAACATTGTTTCCAGCAAGGTTGTTACCAAGTTGCTGTGCGGTGAACCCATTGTTGACCGTGAGTTGGGCGTTGGCTGTAAATAGAAAGCACAAGGCGCACATGGTCAGCAGGTAGGACCAGATAGTTTTCATAGCATTTTTGTTTTAGCAGTGCGTGCAAATTACGTCGAATTCCTTAATTATGAAAGGCTTGCTATATTAATTAATTATTCCCCTAATGTAAACTCTGACCAATTCTTACTAACTTATTATAACCACTAACCATATAATATGAATCACATTGAACTAGGGAAACGGGGAGAAGCAATTGCGAGACGATTTTTGAAAGATCTCGAATTGAGCGTCTTGGACTCCAACTATAGATGGAAAAAACAGGAAATTGACCTCATTGCGTGTGAAGGAAACGAGTTGGTCATTATTGAAGTGAAAACGAGAAAAAGTGAATCCTATGGCGCACCGGAGAATTCGATTACGAAGTCGAAACAGCGGAATTTAATTAAAGCGGCGAACGCCTATATTCAAGAGCGTCAATTGGATTTGGACGTCCGATTCGATGTTATATCAATTATTCATAACTCCTATGAAACGCGAATTGATCACATTCAAAATGCCTTCTATCCAACGCTTTGAAACCTTTTCAGTATGTTTTCGTTTGGAATAGAGTACCTTTGTACTCGCGCTCGATTATCGAGCCGTATTATATTTAAACTTAAGCTCGTGAAAAGAGGCTCGTTTGCCGAAAACGAGTTGAAGAGTGAGGGCAGGTGCTAGCACCGCAGCCCGAAGGAAAGAACAAAACAAAACTTAAGCTCGTGAAGAACTCAAGAAACACCGGAGGACGCAATTCCGGTAACAAATCCAGCAAGCGCCCGTTATCTAAGGGCAAAACGCGCACAGGGAAGCCTAACCTATCCAAAACGCAGAAAGGAAAACAGAGGTATATTGACTTCAAGGATAGCAAGAAAAAAGGCGATCCATTACCAAGTTTCAACGACAACGAAATTCGATTGAATAAGTTTTTGTCGAATGCTGGAGTTTGCTCTCGTAGAGAAGCAGATGTATTGATAAAAACTGGAGTAGTTACTGTCAACGGTGAGATCATCACTGAGATGGGACACAAAGTTAAGCCGGGAGATCAAATCCGATATGACGGAGAAACGATCAATGCGGAAACAAAGCGATATGTCCTTTTGAACAAGCCGAAAGGTTTCATTACTACAATGGACGATCCAATGGGACGTAAAACGGTAATGGGATTGGTAAAGAAGGCGTGCAAGGAGCGTATTTATCCTGTAGGTCGCTTGGATAAAGAAACGACAGGTCTGTTGCTTTTTACAAACGATGGTGATTTAGCGAAGAAGTTAACGCACCCTCGATTCAAAGCAGGAAAGATTTACGAGGTAGAGTTGGATAAAAATGTTTCTTCTGTGCATTTGAAACAGTTGACTGCCGGAATCAAATTGGAGGATGGCACAACGCGTTTTGATGCTGCAGAATTCCTCGATGATGAGGATGGAAGAAAGGTAGGAGTAGAGCTCCATTCAGGAAAGAACCAAATTGTGCGCCGAACTTTTGAATCGTTGGGGTATGTGGTTCGTAAACTGGATCGGGTAACTTTCTCAGGATTGACGAAAAAAGATCTTCCACGTGGAAGGTATCGCCATTTGACAGAGAGAGAGGTTGGATTTTTGAAAATGACACAAAATAATTAGACCATGTTGCGTTGGACATTGATCGTATTATTACTCGTTGGCGGAAGCTATTCTGCGGAAGCACAAAGAAGAATGAAGAAGAAGGATGCGGATGCGCAGGGAACACTTTGGGGGTATTGGGGATATAACCGAACGCGTTATACCAATAGCGATATTCGATTTGTTGGTACGGGATATGATTTCACGCTGGCTAATGCGAAAGCACATGACGAGCAAGCGATATTGAGTTCGAACAACTACTTGCGTTTGTCCAATTTAACAGTGCCTCAATTCAACCTTCGTTTGGGCTACAACTTCAGAGATCATTGGGCAATTTCCCTTGGATATGACCATTTAAAATACATTTTCGCGGACGATAACGAAGTCTTTTTAAGTGGAGAGATAACTCCTGGAGTAGACGATGTTACCAATTGGTCGGGCACATATGATGCAGAACCGATTTTAACAGACCGAAAGAAATTTCACTATGAGAATTCTGATGGGATGAACTTCATTCGTTTGGAGTTGCACCGTGTGGATACATGGCTTCGTTTCGGAAGTAAAGATCAGTTCAAAATTTCTACCGATTTCGGTTTTAGCTTAGGAGGGATTTTATCGTATAACGATTTTAGATTTGCCGGCCAAGAAAGCAAGCGCACCATTAGTATGTCTGGAATAGGGACAGCAGTTCACATTGCACCACGTTTCGAATTCTTTCGACATGTATTTGTGCAGCCCACACTGTCTGGTGGACTGATTCGTCAGGGGAAAGTGAGAACCAGAGCAAACAATGCGTCGTCTTATGCACAGCAAAGTTTCGGTTATGGCGAATTTAATACGGTAGTTGGTTTCTTTGCATATATCCGCCCAACGAATGGTTGTCAGAGTTGTCCGGTGTGGTAAACGCTAACGGTACACTCAATAATAACTACGCATGAGTTGTTGATCTAGAGTTCTGCATGGAACATCTGATTGATAATGCTTCTGTCAGTCCTTTTGAGATTTCAGCAATCGCCGATTTCGTTTTTGCATTATTGAAGAAGGCTTCCCAGCCAGCAGGAATGTTTCCGTCCTTATATAAATAATCGTTAAGCGTGGTCTTTTGCCACGTAGGAGTTGTGTTGCTCATATTCAGTAAATAAATGGTTGACTAATAATAGTCATTCTGAATCAAAAAAGCCAACCCATAAAGAGTTGGCTTTGCGAATATGCGAATATTGGCATATCGGAATATGCCGATTTAAAAAGCTATTTTTCTCTCGGATTTTTCATTTAAAATCACGATCCTAAAAGGTTATTTTCTTTATTTCTTCGACTTCTTCCCGCGAACCTTAAACTCTGCCTTATAATAAAACAGCGGCAAGAATCCGAGTTGATAGCGCTCTGCTGTTGGTTCAGCAGTGGAATCAAACAAATCTGGTGCATACGCCAATCCTAGAATGTTTTGTCGACCCGTAATGTTCAATAAATCCAATCCGATTTCGTGCATTACCTTGTTGGCATTGAACCTCCAGTTAATTTTTGCATCCAAACGGAAGTAATCTGCGAACTGACGACTATTGAACCCCTCGTCTAGGAAAACAATTTCCTGTAACTGATTCGTTGTAGCCGTATCTACAAAGCCATATAATTGACCTCCAGCGTACGTTGCTTTGAATCCAAGTGAGATTGTATGCTTTGGAGCCACCTGAAATTCTTTTCCTCCCAATA
Organism: Flavobacteriales bacterium; assembly: GCA_015665275.1. Taxonomy (GTDB): domain Bacteria; phylum Bacteroidota; class Bacteroidia; order Flavobacteriales_D; family Crocinitomicaceae; genus UBA4466. The sequence continues at coordinate 53,379 of JADFAL010000061.1, forward strand.
AGTTGAAGATGTAGTTTCCGTTGTAAGAAGTTGAACGTTCAATTCCGTCGCTTCCAGTATATAAAGAGTTGAATACAGTTCCAGAGAACATGAAGAAGAACGATTTATCGAAGAATTTCTGAAGCGTAATCTCAGCTCCGTAGTTTTGGCCAGATCCTGTGTTCTCCAAATCTTCCGGGAAGAAACGTTGGAAACCACTTCCCATATTGATCAATGAGAATGCAGACGGAGCTACCGTTACTGGCACATTATACAGGTGTTGGTAGTAGGCTTCCAATTTCAGGTTCAAACTTTTCTTGAACGCTTTCTCATATCCAACGCCCGAGTGAAGGCTGCGTGAGAAATCCATGTCGATGTTCTCGTACTCCTTGTTTCCTTGAGGGTCCAATTGATGATAGAAGTACGTGTACATCGGTTGCGTCATACTGTGCATTCCACCACCAGCAGAAATAGATTGTCCGTTTCTCATGTTCAACTTCCAACCAACGCGCGGCTCAGCAATGCTAAAGCTGTTACTCAATGTAAAGTATTGATTGTGTAATCCTGCAGTGAATTGCATGTTCTCTGTCATGCGCCATTTCCACTGAACAAAGGGTTGAATTAATGCTGCTGCACCAACGTAATCCCATCGGTTCACCCAATTATGGCTGGCTGGATCTGCTGTATGCCCTGCTTGGAGCACAGAATCTTGCATGTTGTAGAAAAAAGCATCCACATTCACTCCGTATTTTATCAAATGACGACGGTTGAATTTATGGTTTATTGAGAAGAAACCTGACGCTTTCTGAATCTGGAAAGTATAGGCCATCAACTCATAGATGCTGTCTCCAACCGGTGCGAAAAGGTCTACTACAGAGTCGCCTTCTGCTGTAATTGACGCGCGACGAGAAAGAAAATTGTGGTTCGATCGTTGCCGCTCGATAGAGTACGCCCCTGTCGCAGTTAAGTATGTTTTTTCGTTGATTGGCTTTTTAAAAGTCACGCCAGTAACGGCCATGAGTGTCCCGAAATATTGATCGCGATCTCCCTCACCGTACAATTCCTCCGATTGAGAACTCTGGGAAAGGTTCAATGGGTATTGATCAGAGATTTCAATTGAAATATCGCTGGCTCCACCCATTCCCCAAAAGGAAAGTGCACCTCCATTTTTCAAACGCCAGTTGAATTTGAAAGCAGCATCACCATACGTAGGAACGGCATCAGTTCCAATTTGAATACCTATCGTTTCGAACAAGCGTAGGGTAGAGTAGCGCCCCATAACTAGGTAACTAGCACTTCCATCTTTGTTCAAAGGTCCTTCAGCAAGTAATTCCGTTCCAAGGAATCCGAATTGGCCCGTCATCTCATGGATGTTGTTATTACCGTTCCGCAATTTCAAATCAAATACACCGGAAGTAGAATTCCCATATTCGGCAGGAAAGGCGCTCATGAAGAAATCGGAATTCGCTAAAATTTTATTGTTCAGAATGGTCACCGGCCCACCTGTACTACCTGCAATGGCAAAGTGTGATGGATTTGGAATATCAACACCCTCTACGCGCCAAACAACACCCAATGGTGAGTTACCGCGAATTACGATATCGTTTCGGGAATCGTCAGCACCACCAACACCAGCAAAATTGGATGCCATACGCGCAGGATCGGAACGTGATCCAGGGTAGCGATCGGATTCTGATACGCTAAACTGACGTGCAGACATCAATGCCAATTCATTTCGAACCTGTCCGGTTTTCCTTGCTTCTACAACAACTTCTTCCTGCTCAACGAAGCTTTCTTGCATGGGAACCTGAACGATAACCTCCTTACCCGAAGTTACTTCAATAGTAACTGTTTTCGCATCATAGGTAAGATATGTAGATACCAATTCGTGTTTACCCACAGGGACATCGGCAATGGAAAAAGCCCCATCAAAGTCTGTAAGCGCTCGAAGTTTTAGCGTTGAATCGCTAGTGAAAATTTGAATTTTTGCTCCGTAAATAGGGAAATTGGTTTCGGAATCAAAAACTTTTCCGCGAACCGATTGAGTAGGAGACTGACCGTATGCCACGATACTGCAGAGCATACACAGGAGTATTGCTACTTTCATAAATATAGTTTAATAGTTTTGGTGCGTCAAACATACTTTTAAATTGGACAAGCCAATTCATGAATTACGCAATGCAAAGATAACAACTTGCGTTTATCGCAATTTGCCAACTTGACTACTTGTCTCCTACATGTTTTTTAAGGAATTCCTCCTTCGTCCACTTTTTCTTGAACACATAAGTGAAGTCAAGGTATTTCAGCGAATTAAAATGGAAGTTACGGACATCTGAATAGATGATCGCATAATCACCGCTGTACCAGAGAGGAATTAGAGGCGGATCGCCAAGAAGCACCTTTTCAGCTTTCGCGAAGAACTTCAATTGATCCGTTTGTTTTTTCGTACCCGCAGCTCTTTCGTAGAACTCATCAAATACTGGATTTTTATACCTTGATTTGTTCACTTTGGAAGGTTCGCTTAAATCGTCTGGTACGTTTTTTCCATAGAAATTCACAAGGAATGACTCCGGGCTTGGGTAATCTGCTGACCATCCCAATCGAAAAATATCACCATTGCCTGTTTCTGCATCTGATATAAGTTGCTCGAAGGTGGAACCGTCTATGTTAACATTAATATTTAGCACGGATCGGATTTGCTTTGAGAACTCATCTGCTACAGCCGAATGAATGTCGTTGATGTTGTAACGCAATTGAACCGTTCCGAACCCTTCTCCATTAGGATATCCCGCTTCTGCTAAAAGGCGTCGGGACTTCTCTGGATCATAGGAGAAGCCAGATTCTCCAATTCCGTTAAAATCATATCCCTTCAAAGTGCGTCGCACAGGAGGAGTGATTCCATACAGACCTACTTCGTTTATTTGATTGCGAAGAATGTCACTACCAATAATGTCCTTATTAATAGCGTAGTTGAATGCCATACGAACTTTCGGATCTTTGAATCGCTCGTCCTGCATATTGAACAGGTAGTAGTTACTTTCCAAAAGTGGGTTGTCGTCCAAAATGAGTTTTGGTGGTTTCCTGTTGAAGTCTTTCAGACGCCCCTGCATCATTTTTGTAATCTGACTGGTCGGAATTCCTTTAATCAAGTCAATCTTTCGATTTTCGAACATTTCCAATTGCGCCATCTTACGGCTTTGGAAGAGAAATTCGAGTTCGTCTAAATAAGGAAGTGCATTACCATCATCATCTTTTAGGTAATAATCCATATTTCGAACCAACAGCAAACTTTTATAATCCTGATTAGATTTTTCCTTTTTATACTGGAACGGTCCTGTTCCTATAATATCACCTGCATAACCACCGTCAACTACTTTCTTAGAGATAATGTGAGAGTTCACCTGAGCCAACTTATATAAGAAGTTGTGATCACTGTGTTCTAGTTGGAAAGTTACCTTATCCCCATTGCCAACGATGCCTGCTATATTTTTTGCATTGCCCTCATGGAAATCATCGGCTCCCTTCACCAAAGATTTACAAACCATGCTGTAGGTTGCTAAAGGCTCTCCTTTTTTATCCTTGGTGCATCCAATCTCAAAACTTCGAATAACATCTGCTGCGGTTAAAACACGATCTTTTTCAGATTTAAATGCTTTGTGCTTATGAAATTTGACGTTTTTCCTCAGATAAAAGGTATAAGTCTTACCATCTGAGCTTTGTGTCCAACGACTTGAAATGCGCGGAACGATCTTTAAAGACTTAGAATCAATGCCTACCAAACCTTCCGTTATTTGGCTTAAAACAGTAGCGGAATAGAAGTCTCCAACTTGCTGAGGGATATATGTAGTAGGCTGATTGTCAAGGGCCATCGTTATTTTGCCACCTGCGTGCTCAAATTCCTGGCGCTCCTCCTCGCTGCACGAAAAGAGTACAAAGAACAAAATCAGGATGAGCGGTATTCTATTCAACAAGGGTACTTAATTGACTCAATTATAATATACAAGAATAACAAAAATCTATTAAAAACAGCAATCTATCGAAGGTGATTCGTAGTTCGTCGTTAGATTGCAAGAATTTTGTGTTGACAATAAATTAACGCGAAAGATTCCAAATAATTCCTTTTAAACCCAATTATAAAATAAAAAGGTATTATATTTGGTCGTTGAAATTACAGCCAATGTTTAGCGTAGTACGCTCAGAAGGCAAAAATGACGAGCAAGCGCGACTGACTTATTTCACTTTAGCAATGAAGAACTTAACATTACTTATTGGCTTTCTCTTATTAAACGTAACAGTTTTCGCAGCGTTGTCTGTAGATGGAACTTACCAAGGAAAAAACTTATACGTTTCCAATCCAATGGACGATGAAGGATTCGGTTACTGTGCTACAAAAGTTACGGTAAACGGAGATATCATGCCTGGAGGAACGAGCATGGGGGCTTTTGAAATTGATTTCTCCATGTTCAATATTGAAATTGGAGAACCTGTGTTCATCGTAATTGAGCACAATGAAGGATGTAAACCAAAGATTTTAAATCCTGAGGTTTTGCGTCCGCGTTCTACATTTACTGTGAAAGAGATGAAAATCTCTGATGACGGTAAATTGATCTGGACAACGGAAGGGGAGCGAGGAAAGCTGCCATTTACAATTGAACAATACCGTTGGAACAAGTGGGTAACTGTAGGTGAAGTTCAGGGTAAAGGTTCTGGTGAATCAAATTCATACGAATTCCAAGTTTCTCCGCACTCAGGAGTAAATACAGTTCGTGTGGTTCAAGTAGATCACTCAGGAACGAAACGTACTTCAGACGAAATCAAATTCACCTCTGATATTCCAACAGTAACGAAAACACCAGCGCAGGTGCGCAATGAGATTAAGTTCCTTGCAGACGGAGTTGCGATCGAAACACGTTACGAGATTTACGATGCATATGGAAACATCGTGAAGAAGGGGGTAGGTTCTTCTGTAAACTGTTCGAACTTGCTTCGTGGAGTTTATTACATCAACTTTGACAACGTGAACGAAAAGTTCATCAAGAAATAGATTGAATAACAAAAAATTGAAACCCTGATATCGCAAGATCATCAGGGTTTTTTTATGCCATGGTAAAACAAATTGAACATCTTGGAATCGCCGTTGAAAGCATTGATGCTACGGTAAAAACCTTTGAATCGCTTTTAGGCACAGAGTGCTACAAACAAGAAGAAGTAGAATCCGAAGGAGTTCGTACCGCCTTTTTGATGGTTGGGAATTCGAAGATAGAATTGTTGGAAGCGACGAATGAAGATTCGGCTATCGCCAAGTACTTGCAAAAGAACCGTGGTGGGTTTCATCACGTGGCATTTGAGGTAGATGATCTAGATGCTGAATTAGAGCGTTTGGCAGGCGAAGGGTTCCAGTTGATTCATACGACTCCGAAAGGCGGCGCAGACAACAAGCGAATTGCCTTCTTACACCCGAAATCAACGCACGGCTTGTTGGTAGAGTTGTGTCAGGAAAGAATGGACTGAATCGATTCTTCGGGAAGTAAATGATGCGCTGTTAGTCCTGCTTCTCTTGCACCGTGAACGTGCTGAATTGAATCATCAATGAACAACGTTTTCGAAGGGGTTAGTTCTTGCTCATGGCAAACGCGTTTAAAAATTTCCGCAGTTGGCTTCCGCATGCCCATTTCATGAGAAAGGTAAACTTTCTTAAAAACAGTGTTAATGTCTCTGTCCGATTTCGTATTCCATTCTCGCAGGGCCTTATCGATATGAACACTATTAGTATTGCTTAGTAAGAAGATGTTGTGCGTTTTCCCAAGTTCTATTAAGAATTCAATTCTATCCTTAGGGATGTCCAAAATCATGGCGTTCCAGGCATGCACCACTTGATTGGGTGAAACACCTGAAGGAAGCAAGTTCAGAATGCCATTGATAAAATGTTGCGGTGAAATGCGCCCCGTTTCAATCGCATCAAATAGATCTGATTGTTCTGCTTGAGAATATAAGGCTTCAAAATCTGCAATACCCAAACCTTTGAAGGCTGAAATGGTAGCTTCGTAATCGATATTAATGATAACGCCGCCAAAATCAAATATGATATTCTCGAAATCGGATTTCATACGGCAAAGTTACGAAAGGAATCAGGTTGTTGAGTAGGGGAATTAAAAAAGGGGCTCATCGAAATGAACCCCCTTTACTATTTAGACGAAACTTACTACTATTTTGTAAGAACGGCGTTCAATGAGAATTCAACGTTAGGGTTGATTCCTTCGCCAGTCTCTGGGTCAGCCATAAATCCTGGGATTCCCATATCTGCAAAGCTGATAGAGAAATCTCCCATAATCATTGCTTTGTCACCTTCTGTTTTAATTTTAGCCGGAACAGTTGATTTAACTTCTTTCCCGATGATGTTCAATGTCATTCCCAATTGTCCATCTTCGTATGAAGTCAACGTTACGGTTGCCGCAGGGAAATCTGGAGTATTCCAGAACATGTTTTGTGGGTGATCTTCATCCGGAGCAGTTCCCATCAAGTGAGCTGCTAGGTATCCTTTCTTCATGTCATCCATTCCTTCATCCGTAACTGCGATTGAGTTCATGTCAACAGTAAAAGACCCCGACTCTAAGGCATCTCCCATCATTGTAACAGATCCTTCAGTAACGTTAATGGTTCCGTCATGACCGTATTCCGGACTCATTTCACCGTGCCATGTTAACGTTGTATTCGCTGCATCTAGCTTATACGTTACCGCTTCCACTTTCTCTTCGTTTCCATTCTCATCTGCTGCTTCTTCGCTAGATGAACATGAGGCTACAAAAAGTGCTGTTGCGGCCATAAAAAATACGCTTGCTTTTTTCATTTCTATCAATTTAGGTGCTCAAATATATTAATTAAATGCCATGGTAATAAAAAACAGGGTAAATAATTGTAATTTTTTCATCTGTAGGAAATATATATCTTCGGAAAATGAAGTTTTTCCTTGACGATCAGCGGTATATTGACACGAAGCACCCATTGGATATTTCTCTTGGATTGAGTGATGCCGTTAGCAATCCTAGAGCTTGGTATGTTGATGCACCCAAGTTTGAACCGGTGCGGACGGAACACTATACGGGATCGGTTACAGAGGGAGGTTCCGTTAATTTCCGAAATATTTACTTCAATCCACACGGACACGGAACGCATACAGAATGTTTAGGGCATATTACGGAAGAAGTGTTTTCGATTAATGACACCGTAGATGAGTACTTCTTCGAGGCGCAAGTAATTTCAATAGAGCCAGAGCTCCGAATGAATAATGGGGAAGAAGATCGCGTAATCACTTTGGATCAAATCAAGGCTATTGATATTCACAAAGAAGCGCTTGTACTGAGAACGCTGCCAAATGCGGATAACAAGAAGGTATTGAATTATTCGGATACTAATCCGGCGTATTTGGAGCGTGAAATTGCCACTTACTTGATTGAAAAGGGTGTGAAGCACCTCTTGCTTGACCTTCCTTCAGTAGATCGTGAATCAGATGGTGGAGTATTGGCTTTTCACCATGATTTCTGGGAAGTTCCGGAAAATCCGAATCACGAAAGAACAATTACTGAATTGATTTTCGTTGAGGATACTATTAAGGATGGCGATTACCTCTTAAATCTTCAGGTGGCGCCATTCGAGAACGATGCATCACCCAGTCGACCTGTGTTGTATGAAATTCAAATGAAGTAACAGAAACTTTAGGGTACAAAAAAAGAGTTGATTAATGTCAACTCTTTTTCTGTCAGTAGTAAGTTAATTTTTCTGTAGTAGTTGTAACAACAATCTTATTAGTAGTAGGTAGTTAAAACCTTAATTCAAACAAGAAATAAAAAAATCAGGTATTTTCTTTAAGCCTTGTTCCTTAGAACGTACTTTAAAACAGAGGCTAAGAACTGTTATACTCTTTAATCAAACTAGAAAGTGAAACTGCCTCTCCAAGCAGTAATCCTCTAATATTTCAAAGTGAAACTCAAAGAAAATTACCTGACATTTCTCCTTATTTCTTATCATAAGTATAGGAAGTTATTTCCGATTGCTTTAGGTGGAATGAATATTCAGTACCTGCGCATGAATATTTAAGGATTTAGAATGATTTTTCGATTTACAGATTCTCCAATCGAGTGAAGAATGCATCTCTTTTTGCCGGGGACAGAGGTACTTCAGAGCCATCCTTCATTACTACCGCACCACCATTTTTCTTGTCGTAACGGTCTACGTAGTTAATGTTAATGAGGTGTGATTGCTGAACGCGTAAGAAATTATGTCCGGAAAGAAGGGTTTCATATTCCTTCAATGTTTTCGATACCAAAATCTTCTTGTTGTCCTTTAAAAAGAAAGAAGTGTAGTTTCGGTCGGCTTCGCAGCGAATGATTTGATCCAACTCGACAACATGAACGCTTTCCTGAGTTTTCAACACCAATCTGCGTTTCTCGTTCGGTTGAATGTTCTTGTGTAATGCTTCGAATTGACTAACCTCCTTGCGATCATCAATTGTAGACAATGCTTTTTCCAAAGCCGCCCTAAGCTCGCTTGTATCAACTGGTTTGAGAAGGTAATCCAAGGCACTGAATTTAATCGCTTTAATGGCAAATTCTTCGTGCGCTGTAATAAAGATGACTTCGAATTGTTTGTCTTCTATTGAACGAATCACATCAAACCCGGTTCCGTCCGGCATCTGAATATCTATAAATACAATGTCAGGCTGGTGATTTTCGATGGCAGCGATTGCCGATTGCACGTTTTCTCCTTCCGGAATTGTTTCTACGTCGTATCCAAAAGAGTCGATCATTTTGGCGATCAATTCTCGCGTTCTGTTCTCATCATCGATAATCAGTACCTTCTTCATATGCGTATTATTTGGTAATGTTTCGTATCAGGCTTTGGAAGTGAAAGGTAATGAAATTAACACTTTTGTGCCCGTTTTTTCCTCTTTATTATAGTCTTCAATATGTAGATATCCATCTGTGCGGAATTTCTTGTTCAGTTTTTCCACACGTTCTGCGGTAATTTCCATGGCCATACTTCTATGAGCAGAACTTTTCTTTTTTGCTTTGGAGGCTTTACGACCAATACCATTGTCAATTATAGTGATGTGCAGCATCTTATCCACTTTGGTGAAAGAGACTTTGATAAATCCACCTTCAATGGTGTGCAATTGACCATGTTCAATGGAATTTTCAATAAATGGCTGGGTAATCATAGGTGGGATGTGTGCTGCTTCGGCAATGAGTTCATCGTCAGCTTCGATTTCGTATTCAAAACGTTCCTGGAATCGTAGTTTTTGCATCGCGAGATACTTGCTTAGAATCTCCATTTCCGTTTCCATCGGGATATGCTCTTTTGGCGAGTTTTCCAGAATCAATCGCATCAAACGAGAGAAATTTACAAGGAACTTGGACGAGTTTTCGGTGTCGTTGTCATAGATGTAGCTTTGAATCACGGACATGGCATTGAAGACAAAATGCGGATTCATCTGCGTTCGTAAAAGTGTCTGTGACATTTCAGCTTCCCGCTGTCGTTGTTTTATGTTTGTTTGATTCCAGCGGTAGAACAAGATCAATCCGGCCATCACCATAATGATAATAAAGGCGATGATGATATACATCTGGAAATTGTTCCGGAGTTGACTGTATTCCAAACGTGCGGTGGTCATCTCGCGTTCCTGACGCTGTCGTTGAATGGAATCTGCCTGGTCATTAATCAATCGCTCGCGCTGTTCAGATCGATAGGATTCGCTCAATTCCGCAATTCGCGTTGCTGCTTGAACGGTAGTATTAATGTCGACGTAATCCAAATACTTTTCCATGTACTCAAGCGCAAGAGTGCTGTTGTTCAGTTCTTTGTAAACATCTGCAATCACGCGATAGGTCTGATAAATTTGGCTTTTCGCTTTGTATTGTTCCCGAATTTCAATAGAACGATTGAGGTGTTTCAGTGCATTTTGATAGCGCTTTTGTTCCTTAAAAACGGTTCCTACGTTATGGTATACTTCCGCAATTTCTTGCTTATTACTGGCAGATTCGTAAAAAACTAGGGCTTGGTTAAAATTGATCGAAGCCTCGCTATAATTCTCCTGCTCTTTGTACACCATTCCAAGAACATTGTGGGTTAAACCCAATCCGTTCAAGTCGTTCAATGCCGTTAAATAAATGATGGAGCGATTGGCATTCTTGACGGCTTTATCGTATTGATCACGATCCAGTTGCACTGTTGCCAGGTACGTCAATGCAAGCGCCATTTGACGTTTGTCGTTAATGGCTTGCGAATATCCCAGAGATCGTCTGAAATAGTACTCAGCATCATCCAAATTGAGGATGTCACGTTGCGTAACCCCCACCTCCCTGCAATATCTAGCTAATAATAAGGTATTCCCTGCTCCTTGAGCCAAATTAAGAGCCACAAGATTTTTTGCAACCCCTAATTCCGCTTGGCCGAAGAAGCTGTAGATCTCCGCAAAGGTATTAAAGGATTGTGCAAGTTCCGTTTTGTTTCCACTTCGGCGCCCTGAGTTAATGGCTTTGTTTGCATAAAATAGGGAGGAGTCCTTCTCATTGAAGCGCATGAAGTTCAAGGCAATGTGGCGATACGCTTCAGATTGTTTTGCGATATCTCTTAAGCGCTTGGCTTTTTTCAATGCAAGTTTCAAATAGGACTTCGCCGTTTCAAATTCCTGCATTTTACTGTGGTAGAAGCCAAGATGTCGATAAATGGTAAACTGAACTTTATCGCCCTTTAACTTATTCAGAAAAGGTTGACACGCAAGAATAGTACTGAAGTAGGAATCCAAATCACCGCGAATTAGATACACCTCTGCACTGTACATCAAAGCGGAAAACCGGAGAGAATCTTCAAATTTTCGGCTATCAGTGAGTATTTCTTTTCGCAGAGAATCGGCCTTATCAATATTCTTGGCTTTGTAGTAATCTCCGAGTTCCAACATGGATTCAAATCGCTGTTGGGAGGAATTAGCTGCTGTAACTGCGCGAATTAGCTGTTCTTCCTTTGCTTGCGACTGAGCATGAGCTGGCGCGCTGTAGCCAAGTACAACAAGAAGAACCAGAAAAAGGAAAAGCGTTTTTCGCATGAAAAGCTAAGTTAAGAAAATCTACGAATTCCATCAGAATTTGAATGGTCTGAATTCCTTGTCTTTACTCGCTTCCAAAGTGGTTTGTTTCTGTCTGCATTTACTATCTTTGGCGCTTCAAAAGACTGAAAGCAATGGAATACGATTTTCGACAAATAGAGAAGAACTGGCGCGAGTTTTGGGCCGAGAATAAGACCTTTAAGGCAGAAGATTTCTCGGATAAACCCAAGTATTACGTTCTGGACATGTTCCCTTATCCTTCGGGAGCAGGGCTGCACGTAGGACACCCGCTGGGGTACATTGCTTCTGATATTTTCTCTCGCTACAAGCGTTTGCAAGGGTACAACGTTTTGCACCCAATGGGATACGATTCGTTTGGTCTTCCGGCGGAGCAATATGCCATTCAAACAGGGCAGCATCCTGAGAAAACAACGAAAGAAAACATTGCGCGATATCGTGGTCAAATGGATAAGATTGGCTTTTCATTCGATTGGGACCGTGAAGTGCGCACGTCCTCTCCAGAATATTACAAATGGACCCAGTGGATTTTCAAGCAGTTGTTTGATTGCTGGTACAACAAAGAAGCAGACAAAGCAATTCGCATTTCTGAGTTGGTTTCTATTTTCGAGGCAGAAGGGAATACTGGTGTGAACGCAGAACATGATTTTGAAGGAACCTTTTCTTCAGAGGAGTGGAAGGCAATGTCAGAAAAAGAACAAAGCACCGTCTTGATGTCTTACCGATTGACATATTTGGCTGATTCGTGGGTGAACTGGTGTCCGGCTTTGGGAACCGTTTTGGCCAATGATGAAGTAGTGAACGGCGTTTCCGAACGCGGAGGTCATCCGGTAGAACAGAAATTAATGCGTCAGTGGTCGATGCGTATAAAAGCATATGCGGAACGACTGTTAACAGGGTTGGACACCATTGATTGGACCGATTCCATTAAAGATCAACAACGCAATTGGATTGGGAAATCACAAGGTGCTTCGGTAATCTTCCCCCTTTGGAGGGGGGTAGAGGGGGAGGACAATAACGAGCTCGCGCCAATTGAAGTCTTCACCACACGACCTGATACAATTTACGGAGTATCATTTATGGTACTAGCGCCTGAACATCCATTGGTGGACCAAATTACCACAGAAGAATATAAAGAAAGTGTAGCCGAGTACAAGCGCCAAGCATCCTTGAAATCGGAGCGAGATCGTCAATCAGACGTGAAAAACATTTCCGGACAAAATACCGGAGCCTTTGCGGTGCATCCATTTACGGGTGAGAAAGTGCAAATTTGGATCGGAGACTACGTGTTGGCTTCGTACGGAACAGGTGCTGTGATGGCAGTTCCATGTGGAGATCAGCGCGATTGGGATTTTGCCAAACACTTTGGAATTGAGATCATCAATATTTTCGATAACGTAGATATTTCAGAAGCGGCGTATACTGAGAAAGATGCCGTAATTGCGAATTCGGACTTCTTGAATGGATTGCCGGCAAAAAAGGCGATCAAAACTGCGATTCACGAAATTGAAAAACAAGGATTTGGGAAAGGAAAAACGCAGTATCGTTTGCGTGATGCCGTATTCTCTCGTCAGCGTTATTGGGGAGAACCGTTCCCGGTGTATTACAAAGATGAAATTCCACATTTGGTATCGGACGCCGATTTACCAATTACGCTACCAGAAGTAGATAAATATTTGCCAACAGAAGATGGAGAGCCGCCGCTGGCGCGTGCTGAAAAAAGTGCGTGGAACTATCACGGAGGCGATCGTATGGAATATAATACGATGCCAGGTTGGGCAGGAAGCTCGTGGTATTTTCTACGTTATATGGACCCTAACAATGAGGGTCAGTTTGTAGCACGTGAGAAAGTAGATTATTGGAACAATGTCGATTTATACATCGGTGGTTCTGAGCACGCAACCGGACACTTGTTGTACGCACGTTTCTGGACAAAATTCCTATATGATTTGGATTATATTCCTTTCGAGGAACCGTTCCAAAAGATGATCAATCAAGGGATGATTTTGGGGAATAGTGCATTTATGACAGAAGTGAAACTTGAATTCAATATCTGGATGGAGGATATTGACGGTTCGGGTGAGTCGCATGAAGAAACTGGAGCTGAACAAATGGTTTACCTTTCGGAAGGAGTTTCAGGTGTAAAGCAAGAAGATGTTGAGGAAGACCTCAAGGAAATATTAATGAATGCCATTTGTCAGCGTAACGATATTGAAGTTGTTGCGGATTGGAGTATTGAAATTACGAATTGGACAAAACGACTCGTCCATGTCTATATTAATACACTGAAGAATCAAGAAGAACTTGATTTGGACCAAGTGCAAGAATGGCGCGATGAATTTAAAGATGCGTTGTTTGTTGAAGAAGAAGAGGATGTTTTTAAAGTGCGCCGCGAGGTTGAAAAAATGTCCAAATCAAAATACAACGTGCAAACACCTGATGACTTGTGCGATGATTTCGGAGCCGATACGCTTCGGATGTACGAGATGTTCTTAGGCCCGTTGGAGCAAAGCAAGCCTTGGGATACTAAAGGAATTAATGGGGTGCATAATTTCTTGCGCAAAATGTGGCGATTGTTCCATAATGAGAATAACGAGGTAAGTTTGGACATGGGCGAGCCGTCCAAAGATGCATTGAAAACCCTGCACAAAACCATTAAGAAAGTAGGCGACGATTTGGATCGATTCTCCTTCAATACAGGAGTTTCCAATTTTATGATTTGTGTGAACGAATTGACCGATCAGAAGTGTAATAACAAACATGTTTTGGAGCAATTAACCATTTTGGTTTCCCCATATGCGCCGCACATTGCTGAAGAATTGTGGGTGCGATTGGGTAACCAAGCCGGAACTATTTCTTATGCAAAATTCCCGGAATTCAACGAAGAACATTTGGTGGAGTCCAGTCACGAATACCCCATTTCTTTCAACGGTAAAATGCGCTTCAAGCTGGAGTTCCCGTTGGATATGAGCAAGGATCAAATCGAGAAGGAAGTCTTGGCGAATGAAAATTCGATGAAATGGTTGGAAGGAAAAGATCCTAAGAAAGTGATCGTGGTTCCCGGTAAAATTGTGAACGTAGTGATCTGATGTTTTATACAACCGATGATATCGTTGTTGTTGTCGACATTGTCGGAACCCTTGTATTTGCTATTTCTGGTGCATTAGCCGCGGGCGAAAAACGTTTCGATTTGATGGGAGTTGCCATTATTGCTTTTGTAACGGCGGTGGGCGGTGGAACCATTCGAGATTTGCTTATTGGGTCACATCCAGTAGGGTGGATGCAGAGTTATCACTACGTAGTAATTACCATTATTGGAGTGTTGCTCGTTTTCTTTTTGCACAAACAATTGCAACGTTTTCGTACCTCGTTCTTCCTGTTTGACGCTATTGGATTGGGCACCTTTGCCATTGCGGGAATGGAAAAAGCGTTGAGTTACAACATTAATCCGGGATACGCGATACTTTGTGGTATGATATCGGGGTGTTTTGGAGGGTTAATTCGCGATGTGTTGTGTAATGAAATTCCGCTGATTTTCCGAAAAGAAGTGTATGCATTACCTGCTTTGGCTGGCGCTTCCGCCTATCTTGGCTTGGATTATCTGGGTGTAATTCCCGAAGTCAGCTTCCCGATCACCATAGTTCTGGTTATTCTCTTTCGGGTATTTGCAGTTCGCTACAATTGGCAATTGCCTCAAATTCGAATGGATTAACTATACGGTTTTAGTGTTAAGTCGCTCATTTTTCGTGCCTTACCGTTCATCACATTTTCACGAATCACGTCGTTTTAAAGAATTGAATATCAGATAAATGTAATTATTTATGATTTCGATTACTAATTTTAACAAAAACCAGTTGTATCTGATAAAATTTCGGTTGTACCTTCGCGCGATTACTAATTTATAACTTATATGAAGAATTTTACTAAAACCTTAATGCTCTTGTGTGTTGCGGTTTCCTTTAGTGCTACCAATGCGCTAGCTCAATTTGGCTGTGGTTCAGCTGTTGTGTTATCGAATGGGTATACAGCTGCGGGAATAACGACTCCAGGAACCGCAGGACCTGAAGATTGGAACATAAATCCAACAGGAACATCTATTACCGCATCATACTGGGATGACGACGTGTATTTGTTCGAATACACCGCTGGAGGAACAGCAGAACAAATTTCAATGACCATTTTTACGCGAAACTCGTGGAATGGAATTGGAATTTTTGATGATTGCACAGGCACAACCTTTAGCACAGAATTGGATGCTATCGGATCTGGAGGATCATCTTCCGTTTCGCAAACAGTTACAGCCACAATCAGCGCTGGTAACACTGTTTACATTGCTGTAGGTCAATGGGGAACACCAAATGATTTGGATTTTGACGTAACGGCATTTACTGTTGTACCGATCAGTTGTCCGGATCCTTCTTTCGGAGTTGCGACAAACGTTACTGCTACATCTGCAGATATCGGATGGACAGAAAACGGAACGGCAACATCTTGGAACATTGAATGGGGTGCCACTGGATTTACTCCAACTGGAACACCGACTATCGCTGGAACTTCAAACAATCCAGAGCCTTTGACAGGCCTTACAGCTGACTCTGGTTACGAATTTTACGTACAGTCAGACTGTGGAGGTTCAGGAACAAGCGGATGGGCTGGCCCTTTCTCTTTTTCAACTCCGTGTGCGACTATTACACCGGATTATTTGGAAGCGTTTGCTTCATTTGTTCCAACTTGTTGGGAAGAAGCCGGAGATGGTGACCTAGCATCTGGACCTACTGCACTTGGCGGTGGTGAATGGGGACATACTGATTTCGTAAATGCTGGTGGTGCAAATAATGCAGCAAAAGTGAACTTGTATAACACAGGTTCGAACGAATGGATTTTGTCACCGTTATTTGATTTATCTGCCGGTGGATATGAATTGAGATATAATGTTGGAGTAACTACTTATAATGGAACAGGTTCAATTACGATGGGATCTGATGACCAAGTTCAAGTGCTTTACACAACTGATGGAGGAGCAACGTGGACAAACTTGGAAACGTACGACGCTTCAAATTCACCTTCGAATACAGGAGACGCAGTTACACTTGATATTTCTGCAATTACAGGAACAAGCGTGCAGTTCGCTATCTGGGCTACAGAAGGTACTGTCGATGATGCAGAAGATTTCGACTTCCATGTTACGAATTTCGAGATTCGTACGCCACCAAGTTGTATAGAGCCTGCTGCTTTGGCCGTAGCCAACGTAACAGCAACTACCGCAGATGTATCTTGGACAGCAGGAAACGTTACGCAATTGGGTTGGGAAGTGTCTATTGTTCCAACTGGTAACATGCCAATGGGAGGAACAGCTGGAACTTCTACATACAATGCAACAGGGTTAACAGACAACACAACTTACGATGCTTATGTTCGTGAGATTTGTGCTGTTGGTGACACAACTGCATGGTTAGGGCCGATTACATTTGCAACTGAATGTTTACCATTTGACGGAGATGATGCAACGACACCGATCGTATTGACGGGTCTTACAGCGTCTGATGCTGGTAACTCAAGTTCATGTTTTACAGATCAGTCTGTAGGGGGTGGTTTCTCTCACGATGCTCCTG
Organism: Flavobacteriales bacterium; assembly: GCA_015665275.1. GTDB lineage: Bacteria > Bacteroidota > Bacteroidia > Flavobacteriales_D > Crocinitomicaceae > UBA4466. The sequence continues at coordinate 70,086 of JADFAL010000061.1, forward strand.
ATGTTTGGTACGAGTACACATTGGATACATGTACAGATTCATTGATTGTTTCATTGTGTGGTTCGGCGTTCGATACCTATTTGACTATTTATGCGTCGAACGGTACAACGGTTATTACCACTAACGATGATAACTTCGGTGCATGTGGTTCAGGAGGAAACTCACACCTTGAGTTAGACCTTAATGCTACTGCTGGTATCGCAGGTGGAGATTTGATCTACATCGTAGTTGATGGTTACAATTCTGGACAAGGTGCTTATTCTTTGAACGTAGAGCAAATTGAAAGCCCAACAGCTATTATCGATGCACAAACGGCTTGTGATTCGTTACTTTGGAATGGAACAACATATACAACTTCTGGACAATACGATTGGTTAGGAACAGATGCTAACGGATGTGATTCATTGGTGACATTGGATTTAACGATTAGTAATGCTACCGTTGGAACAGATGTAATTACTGCATGTGATTCATTAACTTGGGTTGATGGTATCACTTACTATGCATCAATTAACACACCGACGTTTACATTGGTAAACAGCTTAGGATGTGATTCAACGCTAACGCTTGATTTGACAATCATTCCGAACGCTGCTCCAATTGCAGATTCAACATCACTTCCGGATGTAACGGATGAATGTTCTGTAGCTTCGATTACAGCTCCAACAGCAACAGACGCTTGTTCTGGAGTGATTACAGGAACACCGGATGTGACTTTCCCAATTACAGCGCAAGGTACAACGGTAGTGACATGGACATTTGACGATGGCGCGGGACTATCTACTACGCAAACACAGAATGTAATTATTACGGATGTTACGCCTCCGACAGCGAGTAACCCACCAACATTGACAGTCCAGTGTATTTCAGATGTTCCAACGGCAACGCCAGGATCAGTAACAGATGAAGCGGATAACTGTGGAACACCAACAGTTGCATTTGTGGGTGAAGTTTCTGACGGTCAAACATGTCCGGAAACATTAACACGTACGTACAGTGTAACAGATGCAGGTGGTAACTCTATTTCAGTGACACAGACAATCATTGTTAACGATAACGTTGTTCCAATCTTGGATGCGACATCATTGCCAACTGAAACTGGTTTCTGTGACGTAACACCAACAGCTCCAACTGCAACAGATAACTGTGCTGGATCTATTAACGGTGTTCCTGATGTAACATTCCCAATCAACACACCGGGAACGACGACAGTAACATGGACGTTCACAGATGATTGTGGTAACTCAGTTACACAAACACAAGATGTAGTAATTGAAGACATCGATGTGAGCACTTCTTTTGCAGGTGATGGAATCACAATTCTTGCTTCGAACAACGATCCAGGAGTTACGTATCAGTGGTACAATTGTACAGAAGATACAGTGATGACAGGTGAAACAAACTTCAACTTTACACCAACATTCAGCGCTGATTTTGCGGTAATCATTACGCAAGATGGATGTGTTGATACTTCGGATTGTGTGACGATTACAGAAGTTGGAATTGAAGCGATTCTTCTTAACTCTGTTGAGGTATATCCAAACCCAGTTAGTGATTTCGTAAATGTTGATCTAGCCGGATTGGAAAATGCACATGTTCGTTTGCTTGACATGAGTGGTAAAGTTCTTCGTGATGAGGAATGTAAAACAACTCAGTTGTTCACAATGGAAATGAACGAAGCACCAGGTGCTTACATAATTGAATTACAATCAAATGAATTCATAAGACAATTCAAGTTGATTAAGGAGTAATCACTCCCAATAAAAATACGAAGAGGGCTGTCTGGATAAGACAGCCCTTTTTTCGTTTGGTAAGGTCGGTTATACAATAGCCTGGGATATTTTTGCGTTTAATTTGGCACAGCCTTTGTATTATTCCGGTAACGGTTAAAATGTTAGTGATGAAAAAGTATCTATATTTTTTGGGCCTTGCCACCATCCTTTTTGCGATGAGCAGCGCATCTTCCTCCTCTACGACGTATCCTTACGTAAGAAACAGTTCCTTTAAAACAGGGGAGAAGTTAAAGTATCGTGTTACCTACGGATTTGTTGATGCCGGAGAAGCTACGATAGAAGTGAAATCGACTTCGAAGAAAGGACAAGGCCGTGAATTACAGCATGTAGTTGCAACGGGTAAAACACTCGGAAGCTTCAATAATATTTACAAGGTGAATGATGTGTACGAGAGTTATATCGATAAGAAATCAATGATGCCTTGGTTCTTCGTTCGAAACGTTGACGAGGGAGGATTTACGATCAATCAGAATTACACCTTTAAGCACCATGTGAAAAAGGTGAACAATGGAGAGAAGGATTTCAATATCACCATGGGAATGCAAGACATGATTTCGTCTTTCTACAAAGCACGTACGCTGAATATGAAAGGAATGAAACCAGGGAAAGTGTTTTCTTTCAAGTGTTTCATGGACGATGAGATTTATGACTTGAAAATCAAGTATAAAGGAAAAGAGAAGATCAAAATTCGAAAGGGCGAATTTCAGTGTTACAAGTTTGTGCCAGTGGTTCAAACGGGGCGCTATTTCGAAAACGAAGAAGATGTACAATTCTGGGTTACTGCAGATCAAAATCGCATCCCAGTATTGATTAAAGCAAAGATACCGGTTGGTACGGTAAAGATGCACCTTATAGAATGGAATGGTTTGAAGAATGAGTTGAGTAGTAAGGTGGATTGATTACCGAAATCATCCGAATGCATCGCTGACCACTTTGAAGTCAGACTCAGAGTACGCGATCTAGCGAAGCAAAGAAAAGAGGGGGCGCGCAATCGTCCCTTTTTTTGCGTTAAAGTGAACCGTGGCCCAAAATTTGCGATTCCTTAAGTGAACTTAAATACAACTTATTATGAAAAAGATTTTACTAGCGGTAGCGCTTGGATTGTTCTCATTTTCTGGGAATTCACAGGTTGTGGTTGTTGGCCTAGACATCAACGATATGGACGATCTGCAATACGTAGAATTGGTAGGGCAAACACGTTTTGTAAACCTTACGAAAATCAAAGTTTTTGTGGATTACGGACAGAATTTCTCTTGGCGCCAGCAAACGATTTAGGATCTAAATGGAGAACGCACTTCCTTTAACAGCATGGTGGACGCGTTGAACTTTATGTACGAAAACGGATGGGAATTCGTAAGTAACTATCACATCGATAACGACGGAAGTTTGACCTATCACTGCATCTTACAGCGACAAGAGGATTTGGACGAATAGAAGAATGGTTCAGCTTAAATTCCGATAATCATGTCTTTCGCAGGATTTTCAACAAATTAGCAGCAATCGTTTTTCGTTTTGTTCATTTGGAGCGCGATGAATACACGGCAGAACTTCACTTTTTGGATGGTCTACTGCCAATTTCCATAAGTTGCCCACACCTAAATTGATTGCTTGGGCCCCTTGCTTTTCTTGATAATGAAGATCAAAAAAATATTCCTCTAGGAAGGCTTCAAATGCTTCGTCAGTTCCATAGAAGAGCTTTTTAAGTTCTGCACGAACTTCTGGAATTGCTATTTTTTGCTCCGCCTGTTTGTTGGGCAAAATAGCACTCGATGCGCCAAGATAAGTGCATAAAAATGTAGCTGTGGGAATAGGGGATCGATCAACGTGAAACGAATAAACATCTGTTGGAAAAAAGGAAGCGTCTCTTTCGTAGCGCGTAATCAAGTTAAGAACTGGGGCAGCGCCATAGTCTTTTAAGAGTTGCAGGTCTTCTAAAATTACCTTTCGCGCAAGCTGGCCTTGTTCGCTTAGTTCAAGTGCGCGAAGTTCGTCTTGACCGATTTCTATAATGTCATCCCTACCTTCAATTGTATCAGCAATTTCGGAAAAGTTACCTTTTAAACTGCGCTTCCAAGCGAGCGCATTTGTGTTTCCAGAGAACGGAACGGAAATTAATTGTTGGAAATTTTCGACCTCATGAATTTGATGTTCATTACCTGATCTATCATTCATACAAACTGAGTTGTCAATGAAGAAAACGAAACAGAACAGTTGTTAAAGCAACAAACGCATTTCTGCACTGAATCCTGCTAGTCATTCAATTTTAAAACTGCCAAGAATGCTTCCTGCGGAATTTCAACTTTTCCTACCTGACGCATTCTTTTCTTACCAGCTTTCTGCTTTTCGAGAAGTTTACGCTTTCGTGAAATATCACCACCGTAACATTTCGCGGTTACGTCTTTACGCAGGGCTTTGATCGTTTCACGCGCGATTACCTTGGCTCCAATTGCTGCCTGAATAGGAATTTCGAATTGTTGGCGTGGGATCAACTCCTTCAACTTGATACAAATTCTCTTACCCAAATCGAAGGCATTGCTGCGGTGAACGAGTGCAGAAAGTGCATCGACTTGCTCGCCATTGAGAAGCAAGTCCATTTTGATCAAATCTGATTTCTTATATCCAATTGGATGGTAATCGAACGAGGCGTAACCACGAGAAACGGTTTTCAATCGATCGTAGAAATCAAATACGATTTCACCCATTGGCATTTCGAAACTCAATTCTACTCGGTCTTGCGTCAAATAAACCTGATTGGTCAATTCACCGCGCTTCTCGATACATAAGGTCATTATTTGACCAACATATTCCGATTTCGTAATGACTTGTGCCTTGATATATGGCTCTTCGATCATTTCCATTCCAGATGGATCTGGCAATTCCGAAGGGTTGTTTACGATCAGTGCCTGTTCTGGCGTTTTTTTCATGTATGCCTTGTAGGATACGTTCGGAACCGTCGTAATTACGGTCATCCCGAATTCGCGCTCCAAGCGTTCCTGGATTATCTCCATGTGCAACATCCCAAGGAATCCACAACGGAATCCAAATCCGAGTGCTGCGGAAGATTCTGGCTCAAACACCAAAGAGGAATCGTTCAATTGCAATTTCTCCATGGAGTAACGCAATTCTTCGTAATCTTCTGTGTCTACTGGGTAGATACCGGAGAATACCATTGGTTTTACATCTTCAAATCCTTGAATGGCAGTCGGGCATGGGTTGTCTAAAAGCGTAATTGTGTCTCCCACTTTTACTTCAGCGGCCTTCTTTATTCCAGAGATGATATACCCAACATCACCAGCACGCACTTCCTTTTGTGGACTCAGGTCCATTTTTAAGACGCCTATTTCTTCAGCACCGTAGCTTTTCCCTGTGTTGAAAAATTTGACTTTATCTCCTTTACGAATCACGCCGTTTTTCACGCGGTAATACGCAATAATACCTCGAAAAGAATTAAAAACAGAATCAAAAATCATGGCTTCTAGAGGAGCATCTTCGTCTCCTTCCGGCGCTGGAATACGATTGATTACAGCATCTAAAATTTTATCTACACCCAAACCTGTTTTACCGGATGCAGGGATTACGTCATCTGGGCTACAGCCAATTAATTCAACAATTTGATCGGTAACTTCCTCGGGCATAGCACCTGGAAGGTCCATTTTGTTTAGGATTGGAATGATCTCAAGATCGTGTTCCAAGGCTAGATATAAATTGGAAATGGTTTGTGCTTCAATTCCTTGAGCAGCATCTACAATTAACAAGGCTCCTTCACAAGCCGCTATTGAACGTGACACTTCGTAGGAGAAATCCACATGTCCAGGAGTATCAATAAGATTCAATATGTACTCTTCTCCCTCGTGGGTGTAGTTCATTTGAATTGCGTGGCTTTTGATAGTGATCCCACGTTCACGCTCCAAATCCATATCGTCCAATGCTTGATTTTGCATTTCACGGTCAGAAATGGTTCCGGTTGTTTGAAGCAATCGATCGGCCAAAGTGCTTTTACCGTGGTCGATGTGTGCGATAATACAAAAGTTGCGAATGTTCTTCATAAAGGGCTTATCTCGCTGTGGATACAGCCTACAAAAGTACAGGAAAATACTGAACTCATGCCAGTATGGAGGGATTTTATTCCCCTTTTAGAGGGGCCTAGGGGGAGGAGTTGAACAACGATCGAATTAGATTCAAAAGGCTATAAACAATGAACGGGAAAGACTAGCGTCCTTCCCGTTCAATACCTAAACTACTACTACTTATGAAAACTAACTTCTACTTAGTTGATAAGAGTAATTCAAATCCCGTGCCAAAAAGTTATGCGCGCATTAAAATGTTGTTTATTAGTGGATTGGTGAAGGTTGTTTGTAAAGCAGGTCTTGGCTGCTTTTTTCAAGTTATAAAAATGGATGGATTTAAATTTTGAAAGGCCAATCTGCTCGATACGGATCGTTAGCATGTAAAAGTAGAAAGGGAGAGGCTGGCGCCTCTCCCTTTCAAAACCTAAACTACTACTACTTATGAAAACTAACTTTTACTTAGTTGCTAGTTACAGTTCAAATTGTATGCCAATTATGTTACTGCTTTTCGCAACCGTATCGTTACTTATACAACGAAGGTAGGGACTCTTTATTATGTACGCATTGTTTTTAACTTTTTTTTAGCATCATTTTGTGGTGAGTGGCGTGAGGAAAGTATAAGCGTAGTTAAGAGACGTTAATGACGCGAAATAAATTACTCTTTCGTTTTGTATTTGAAGTCCTCCCACTTTGGAGGAGCTGGGGGGAGGGGCCTGCTATTTTCTCCACTCTGACTGATCCACCATTTTTATAAATGAAGAAAGGGAGAGACTGGCGTCCCTCCCTTTCAATACCTAAACTACTACTACTTATGAAAACTAACTTCTACTTAGTTGTTGATTACAGTTCAAATCGTGTGCCAATTTTTTCTGTTTCTACAACCGTATCGTTACTTATAAGAACGCGCATTGCTCTAATAAATTACATGCTTAATTGGTTTTTAACATATTTTCTCAATTGATAATCAAAAGGATACGCGATTTGAACGAAATGGATGAGGTGGTAACTAATTGATATTCAAGGAAATTCTTTTTAGAATATCTAATTATGCACGCACATGAAAAATCAATAAAATTTCCCCAAAATATTTAATCGAACAATACAGAGGTGACCTTTTGAATTTGACGTTGATGATTCGGTGCTACGAATCCATTTTCAATTTGATAAAGAAGTCTGTCAAAATGCATATAAAAACGCCAATGTGACACGCTATAATTCTGACGTTTTGTCGATTCCGACCTTACTTTCTTCGTGAACGTTTGACAATTAGTATGGTCACAATAACCATTAAAAGGCCAGGAATGAGCCACGAGCCAATTTGGTAGCCAACTTTGTAACCTACACTCTCTTTGTCAACGTCGTCCTCCTTTGACTTGTTCGGCTTCACCACTGGAGAATCCAATTCTTGTCCTGCAATCGAATCGGTAATTGTATCCGAAATAATTGAATCAGATTCAAGCGCAACAGCCGGTTGGAAAGTGTCGTTTGCTGGCAATTGTTTAGGTATTGTTCGAGAAAACCCAAAATTTATCCAGAAAAGGAATGTAAGTACAAGAAGAAATCGAAACATGTGGGTACTTTTGGTAAAGATAGAATTTCCCAATTTTTATAGTTCTATGGATTTCCCCATTCGAAAAATCATACATATCGACATGGATGCCTTCTATGCCTCTGTGGAGCAGATGGACAATTCTGAATTGATAGGGAAACCAATAGCGGTGGGTGGAAATAGAGAACGTGGTGTTGTGGCTGCTGCAAGTTACGAAGCGCGAAAGTTCGGGGTTCGTTCTGCCATGTCTTCGAAAATGGCGGCGTTAAAGTGTCCCGATTTGATTTTCGTTCCACCGCGATTTGAACGCTACAAGGAAATTTCCATTAAAATTCGGGAAGTTTTTCAACGCTATACAGATTTGGTGGAGCCTCTTTCATTAGATGAAGCATTTCTGGATGTCACGGAGAATAAAATCGGTCATCCTTCTGCTACTTTGCTAGCTTCCGAAATTCGATACCGCATCAAGCAAGAAGTCGGATTGAACGCATCGGCGGGAATTTCCATTAATAAGTTCACTGCGAAAATTGCATCAGACATTAACAAACCTAACGGACAGAAAACGATTCCGCCCGAAGAAGTGTTATCCTTTTTAGAACAATTGCCCATTCGAAAATTCTTCGGAGTAGGGAAGGTAACCGCTGAGAAAATGAAGCTGCACGGCATTCATTATGGAATGGATTTGAAACGCTTCTCTCAGGAATATCTGGAAGAACATTTTGGAAAATCAGGAGCGCATTTTTACAATATCGTTCGAGGTATTCAACATAGCGAGGTGAAACCTGATCGAATCCGAAAATCTATTGCAGCGGAGCGAACATTGGATAAAGACATCTCTCAGGAAGACTTTATGTTGGAGCATTTGGAACGCATCGCCGATACGCTGGAGGGGCGCATGAAAAAATCAAAAGTGAATGCGAAAACAATCACCTTGAAATTGAAGTACAGCGACTTTACGATTCAAACGCGAAGCAAAACGATTGATCGTTACGTATCAGAGAAAGAGGATTTCTTCCCAATTGTGAAGGAACTCTTAGCCCAAGAACCGGTGAAAGATTCGGTGCGCTTGCTGGGAATTTCAATGTCGAAATTGGATGCTGAAAATCCACCTAGTGAAGCAATGGACGAACAGTTGGAGATGGAATTTTAGTAGTGAATGCTCAATATTGGATGCAGTTCCATTTCATTGTCTGCTGCGTTTCTAGGATACTTGTGGTCAATATCTATAAAACCAACACCAGTGATGGTAACTGTTTTGCCCACCACATCGTTCTTGTTCGCTTCGATCCATTCTCGAACGTTTAAAAACGCATCGTAAAAATTGGATTCTTTCGCATACGAGCAGCCAGGATTTGGATTCTCGCAGTTGACGAACTTGTCGTTTCCATTGGTCAGTTTTACTTTCCAATCGCCATCTCGATGCTTGCTGAGTTTGTGTACGGTAGCTGTTATGGTATATACTTTTTTCTCCGCTTCTTGTCGTGGATCGTTTTTATCAATTTCAGGAACCTCCAACGCACCGATACTTTCTACATCAATAGTAATGGGGGTCAAATCGATTTGATTCGCGGCCTCGTCAATACAAATTTTGACATCCCGCCGAGTTGAAGATCCATTGCAAGACTTGGTGTTGTCTTTTCCCTTGTTGCACGCTAAGAGAATGCTTGAAATGGCAAAGAAGAGGAGAACCGTTCGCATACCGCTAAAGATAAGCGGATGGATTCATTTATGGAAGTGACGCCGAACTAAATCAATCTGTTAGGGTGGTGTCGACTACCACTTCGCCGTGCAGTGTGCGGTGTACAGGGCAACGATCAGCAATTTGCATCAATCGTTTCTTTTGCGTTTCGTCTAGGTCGCCTTCTATTTCAATGATGCGTTCAATGTGATCAATTTGAGCTTTGTTTCCTGCGTCAGGATCGGAATCAACATCATAACGTTTGCTGCGTTCTAAGTGCACTTTCACTTCTTCCAGCGGCCATTGTTTTCTATTGGCATACATACGCATGGTCATTGCCGTGCAAGCGCCCAAGGAAGCAAGTAATAAATCATATGGATTGGGGCCGAAGTTATTTCCTCCCACCGATTCTGGTTCGTCTGCCCTGAGTGCGTGCTTTCCTGCCATGATATCGGTTGTATACCCATCTGTTCCAATACGTACAGAAACTTGATTTTCGGATCGTAGTTTTTCATTCTCAGAAAGATCCAAATAGCGCTCTGACCAACCTGCAATTACGCTTCCTACGTACAAAGAGTCTTCCTTTTTTGACGGGAGATGGTCGGCTCCGTCCAGTGAAATGAAGCTTTTTAGGTGCATGGCCGCCTCGTAAATTTTCGCTGCGTTATAAATACCAACGATAGTATCCTGAGGAGAGTGCATTACGAGAATGGGTTTGCGCAACGACTTCACCACGTCTGCCATATCGCGATCTTGAAGGTCTTGTACGAACTGTTTTTTAATAGTGAAATCGCGTCCTCCGATATTTACCAAAGCGCTGTCGTTCTCTTCAATTTCTTCAATGTTCTCCTGAAAAAGGTTTTGTACATGCTCGGGATCCGCCGGACTTCCAATAGTAACAACAGCGCGAATGGATTGAATTTCACTCGCTGCGAAAACTGCTGCCGCTCCACCTAATGAATGCCCAATAATGAGTTGTGGTGCTTCATAGGCTTCAGTTAACGCCTTTGCGGCATAGATCAAATCCTGAACATTGGAGGAGAAATTTGAATCGGCAAAATCACCGCTGCTTTGTCCTAATCCTGTGAAGTCAAAACGCAAGACACCAATGCCTTCTTCGGTTAACGAACGACTAATGTTTCGGACCGCCGACAAATCTTTACTACACGTAAAACAATGTGCAAAAAGGGCAAATGCCGCAGGTTTCTGATTGGATGGAAGCTCAATACGTGCGGATAGCTCAAGTCCAGAACTATTTTTGAAGTTAAATCGGAGGCTCATGATTCAGATTTTGGTTACACCTAGGACGAAAAAGATACCAAAAGCTTACCGGTCTAATTTCCTAAGTTGCGACCTGATTTGTTTGTACAGCATCTTCGCTTTCGTAAGGAATCTTATCAAGAATGTAGCTTAACGCTTCAATGCGTGCATCCGTTTTTTTATTGGCGTCAATCACTTTCCAAGGAGATTCCTTTAGGTCCGTGTGTTCAAACATCCGAAGCTTATATTCGGTGTACTTATCCCAGAGTTCCTGCGCTTTTTCATTCACAGGTGTGATTTTCCATTTTTTCAGTGAATTTGACTTGATGTCCTTAAAGCGTTTCTCCTGTTCTTCTTTAGAAATCGAAAAGTAGAGTTTAATCAGGTAGCTCTCAGATTCAACTATCATGCGTTCGAAATCATTTACCTGTCCCATGAAAATCTCGTATTCTTTTTCTGTACAGAAACCATTTACGGGTTCTACTACTGCTCTGTTGTACCAGCTTCGATCGAGAAAGACAATTTCCCCGGCTTTGGGAAGTTGTTTCACGTAACGCTGAAAGTACCATTGACCTTCTTCTACCTGTGATGGTTTCGGCAATGCGACGATGCGATAATGTCTGGGATTGATGTGTGCAGAGATTCTGCGGATTGCTCCTCCTTTACCTGCTGCATCGCGGCCTTCAAACAGAATGATTACTTTTTGACCTTTCCGAATCACCCATTCCTGCAATTTGATTAATTCTGCCTGTAATTCTCGGAGTTGTATTTCGTAGCGTGTCAGGCGCAAAGCTTTTTCAAGATTCACGCGATTTTCAGCAAATAGGTGTTTGAGACCAATTTTGGTGTTGAGAAGAGCCACATCTTCATCAGTCAATTCAGTTTCTTGTTTCATGACTTAGATATCTATTTGTTCAATTTGTCTGTAGTAACGTGCTATCACATTGGGATCAGGTAACAAAGTCGTTTTTGATCGAGACTTTCCTGTATAGTCAAACTGTGATAAGACGTAACGAATACTTTCCAGTCGAGCTGTGCGTTTGTCGTTTGTTTTGACAATAATCCAAGGGCTGAAGGTAGAATGCGTTTTCGCAAACATTTCCTCTTTAAAAAAGGTATAGCGCTTCCAGAGTTGTTGCCCTTTCAAATCCACGGGGCTGAATTTCCATAGTTTCAGTGGATTCTCTAAACGTGAGGAAAATCGTTTTTGCTGCTCTTGCTTCGATATAGAAAACCAAAACTTAATAAGAATGATGCCATCTTCATACAGCATGTGTTCAAACTCATTCACTTGGCTCATGAACCGATTGTATTGATCTTTGTTGCAAAATCCCATCACAGGCTCTACAACGGCACGGTTGTACCAACTTCGATCGAAAAAAACGATTTCACCTGGGTTTGGAAGTCTTTTGATGTATCGGCGAAAGTACCATTGTCCTTGTTCTATTTCAGTAGGCCTGGCTAGAGCAACTACGCGCATCGAACGCGGATTCAAATGTTCCGTAAATCGTTTTATGGAGTCGCCTTTCCCCGCAGCATCGCGCCCTTCAAATAAAACTGCTACACGCAATCCTTTTTTAGCGACCCATTGCTGTAGGTTCACCAATTCGGCTTGTAATCTTTTCAACTCCTCTTCATACCGCAAATTTGGATACGTTTTTTTGATGTCATAGCGTTTTTCTTCAGCAATGCGGACCAAATCCTTACGTTTCCTTGCTTCAAGAAATTCTTCTTTAGTGTACATGAGTTCGTTCTTATTATTGCATAATCCAAATCCAATCGGACTAGTTAAAAATAGGAACAGGAATTTGATAGAAGAATGACTTACGTCATGTTTGAGAGGCGTTTACACCATTTTTACCCGGCGATATCTTTCTTTTCGAACAATCGAAATGCGACGTAAAGAAGTCCTGAGGAAATGAGCAACAGCCCAACAACTCCAATCCAATTAATGCTATACTCTGGGTTCAGCGGATCGAAATCCATATAACGGAACGGTGAGATGTATCCCATCCATTCAATCGATTCAGCTGCCCTGGAAACTGCATTCAGGAAATAGCTTCCAAAAATAATTCCGACGACCATTCCCATAAAGTTCTTTTTGGGTTGGAAGAAGAAGGAAATTAGAACGCCTAGGCATGTGAAAAAGAGAATCAGAACGAGTCCGTGCACGTGCATCGTAGCAAAGGCTGACCAACGTACATTCGAACCGAAAATCGCGACCAAAACGATGGCAATTATCGTTTGAATGAGGAAGATCATGAAGGTTAATGTCAACATGGCCATCATCTTTTCTTTAAAGATTTGTTTCCGCGATAAGGGGCGTGTCAATAGGAATTCCGATGTGCGATCGCGTTCTTCCTTAGAAACAATGGTGGCTCCGGTAGACATGCAGAAAATTCCAACTAGCAGAATGATGTAGATGCCGTAGTACGTGCTGTAGAAACCAAGAATGTTCGTCCACGTTTCGGCATCCATTCCCATGGCTTTTGATAGTTCCGCGGGCATTTTATCCATTAGGGCCACGAGGTCTTTACCCATGTCTCCCATGGTAGGAAAAATAGCTATGACCAAAGCGGTAAATCCAACGGCAATTAAGGACCAGGTGATGAGGTTTTTACGATTTCGTTTTACCTCAGTGAAATATAAGTTCAAGTTCATATCAACGTTTGTAATAGTTCATAAATATTGTTTCCAAATCGGGTTCATCTAGAGTTACGTCTTGAAGGTCCTGCGTTTGCATCCAGTCTATTAAGGGGCGGATGTTTCCAACGTAGTTGAAATGCAATTTTTTCCCATGCCACTGAAGGTCATTCATGCCGCTTATTTTCTCAATCTCCTTTTTATTTTCAAAGGTGATTCGTGCGCGTTTTACTTGTTTCGCCATCAGTTCGTTGATGTTCTCAATGGCAATGATTTCACCTTGTTTAATGACTGCCGCCCGGTCGCACATGCGTTGCACTTCTGAAAGAATGTGAGAACTAAAGAAAATGGTGGTTCCTTGCTTGTTTCGTTCTTCCAAGTGTTCGAAAAATCGGTTCTGCATCAAAGGATCGAGACCGGACGTGGGTTCGTCTAGAATGAGCAAGTCCGGATCGTGTAGTAGGGATTGAAGGATCGCACATTTCTTCTTATTCCCGAAGGATAAATCGGTGATTTTCTTCTGCAGGTCCAATTCAAAGTAGGCAGCCAATTCTTCAATTTTCGACGGGTCACTTTGCCCGTAGAAACGCATGTGATATTCCAACAATTCCATGGAACTCATTTCCTCGTAATAGTTTACTTCTGAAGGAAGGTAACCGATACGTGCGCGTACCTTTTCGCCTTTTGTGATGTCTTCACCAAACAAGGTTCCCGATCCAGAAGTGGGGTGTAGGAGACCGAGCAGGGTTCGAATTGCAGTTGATTTCCCAGCTCCGTTGGGGCCTACAAAGCCAAAAACTTCTCCTTCCTTAATTTCAAGGGAAACGTCTTTCATCCCCACATGTTCTCCGTAGAGCTTGGTAAGGTTGTGTGTTTCTATTCCGTTCATAATGTTCATTTTTTGTCGAGCGCAGCACTCAATAGCTTAAAATTCTGATCAACGATATTGAAAAGCAAGTCTTCGTTACCGTCTGCGAGCAATGGACGGCCTGCCTCAATACGTTCTTTGAAATCATTTAAGTTGGTCATTCTAAGTTGGTCAATGATTTGTTTTCCCATACTCATAAAGAACATGGCTGCAGATTCCAATGGAATGTCGTCTCTGAAATTCCCCGCGTCGATTTCTGCTTTCACAAATGTTTTGATCGTTTCAAAACCTTCTTTTTGCCACTTTAAAAAAGTTTCTTGAACCGTCGGTGAATTCATATTCTCATTCAAACAATAGCTGAAATTACTCATCAGCGGATGGTCACGATCGAAACCCAAACCGTGTTCGTACATGGCTCTAGAGTACTTCCAAAATGAATCATATTCTTCGCGTTTCACCGCCATGACGTATTGGTATTTTGTTTCAAATACCTGTTTTGTCAAATAATCAAACAGTGCGCGTTTGTTCTCGAAATATTGGTAGAAGCTGCCTTTGGCCATTCCGAGATCCTTCAAAATGGTACTGATAGAGGCATCGTCGTAAGAGTTCAAGGTAAACTCACGAAATGCACGATCTAGAAAGGTCTTCTGTCGATCTTCTGGTAAGTTCAAAAACGTTTTCTTTGCCATAAATGTGACTATGTGGTCACAAATATAATAATAAGTATGACTGGGCGGTCACTTTCGGTGTGAGAATTGGGTCGGGAGTCAGAAGGGCTTGGTCGCTGCTGCCTCAGGAAACCTCTATGCAATATCGATTTAAGAAAGAATAAATAGTTTCTCACCCCAAATCGGATGAACCATTTGCAGAGTTAATCTTCTACGATCTTCATTTTTCGGAGGAGGAAAGACGCGTTCATGTTTTGGCAAATACCGTCTTTGAAGCGATAGTCGAAGAAGAGTTCGTCGTTGACAATTTCTGCATCGAAGTAGTGATTTTGGATTTCAGAGTACTTGTCCGCGAGTGTGCACAGACTCAAATCGTGTGTGGCAATTAGCCCCGTAGATTTTGATTTCACCAAGCGTTCAACGAACTTCCTTGATCCTTCCGCCTTATCCACACTGTTGGTTCCTTTGAGGATTTCATCCAGAATAATGAAATAGGTTCCTGACTCTATTTTGTTGACGATATACTTCAATCGTTTCAATTCTGAGAAGAAATACGATTCGTCATTGACCAATGAATCGCTCGTACGCATGCTGGAAATCAGTTTTACAGGACTATATTCAAAGGATTCAGCGCAAACCGGAAGTCCCGAGTTCGCCATTACGATATTCATAGCCACCGTGCGTAAGAAGGTACTTTTTCCTGCCATGTTGGCTCCTGTAATAATGAAGAAATCTTCCTGATTTAGTGAGATATCGTTGGTGATCATTTTCGCTGGATTAAGCAGCGGATGCCCCAATGATTTCGCAGACAACTGCATTTTCTTATCGGAAGAAACGGTTGGGTAGATGTAATTCGGGTGGTTGAATGCGTAATTCGCCAAAGAGTTCATGGAATCGAACTTTTCTACTGCCACAAACCATTGTACCAGTGCTCCATCAAAACCTTTGATCCATTGTTCAATTCGATAGGTAAAGCGCAAATCCCAAAGAAAGAAAAGGTTGGCAATGATGCCGAAGAGCATGATGTTTCTATTACCGAGTGCCTCAATATGTTTTGAGATTTCATTCAAAGAAGTGGAAGCTGGTGTTCCATTAGTAAGGATCTCGTTCTTCCAACCTTGCAGTCGAGTACTCTTGAATTCCGCACCCTCAATCTGCGCTAATAACTTAGAATACTGTCTGAGTAAATCGTCGATTTTACTTGTCTTGTTATAGACCTCCGTTACTCGCTTTACATATGGACTCGTGAAAAATGCTCCGATCATCATCCAGATGAATAAAGGAATCCAGTTGATAAGCCCTACGCTTAAAACTGCAATCAATCCTATGGAAACAATTGAAAAGGCAATTGGAAACCACGCGTGAATTTTCGGAACAAATGCGGTATGGTTTTGCATCCATTCGTTCACATCTTCCGATTGCATTTCCGATTTAATCATGGCGGCTGTAGCCGTATATTCCTGGCGCCATTCTGCCCAGTCTTTTAATTCCTGAACGGCTTCTTGTTTCTCTTCAATATCCGAAATGTCGTTACTATTGAACCAATCAGCGAGGGTTTTACGACCGTTTTTTAGAGCTGTACGATCCATCCATTGAAACAAGGATCCTTCACCGAATAAGTCGATGTCTTGGTTGAAATCGTGTTCTTCAAAGATGAATTTGTTGCCTGTATCCGCGCCGCTCAAGTCACCATGCGAACGTTTGATTTCAGTCTCGTTGATTTTCCGCAGTTCGTCCACAAACTGGAACTTTCGTTGGACATTTGCATAGCGATTGAGTAGGAATAAGAAGGTAACAATCCCAAGACCGATAGTGGCCAACACCCATCCCCATTGACCGAAGAAGAAATAGATTCCGAATCCAATGGAAATAAATACGATTAAACGCAAACTCCCAAGTAGGCGCAGATGAGATTTTAAGGATTTTAAATCAGTGTTAATCGCGTCGAGACGCTGTTGATAGAATGCGTTTGGTTCCATGAGCTTGTTACCACCCAAAAATACCAAAGTTCTTCGTTTGATGTTGGTAAAAAATGTGAACGACACAAAATCGTTTACATCCGGCGCGGTAATTGAAGCGGGCGTTTAAAACTTGGTGGTTATTGCTTTTCAATTTTGAAAGTCCTGGAATAATGTTCGGATTCAAGATGCAATAGGTATAATCCGGAGCTATATCGTGACAGATCCAACACGAATGATGCTTCTTTAGATGTTGAGAGCAATGTTTTTCCATTGAGATCTGATAGTTTAATAGTCAATGGCCTTTCATTTTTGAGCATAATATTAACTATATCCGTTGTTGGATTTGGAAATACTAAAAGATCATCTCCAGGCGGGTTTTCCGATAATCCGATAGAAGTGATTTGGACACAATCGGAAGTATCAACACATCCATTTACTGTAAGTTCTAGCGCATAGTCACCATTTGCACTTGGAGTATAAGTAGCATTTGTTGCACCAGGAATTGGAGTGAAATTGTTATCACAATCAAGCCATTGATAATCGGCAAATTCTGTAACGTTGAGTTTAGAGTTGCCCCAAGTGACGTAAGGATATTGAGTGATGTAACGTATTCGCAATTGCATAATTCCAGAACTTCGACCACTGTTGAATCTGCCATTCCAAAAAATTCGGTGTGATAGGAATAAGCAAACTGAACACAATTAAATTCATCTACCGCGAGATCATATGCAACTGGATGCTCTATTGGATGACCGAAATAGATCTGCCCTCCATATTTTAACAACCTCGTTTCTGCATCGTATGAGAGGAAGTTATAATCGTTCCAGCCTAGGTCGCATGTGTGATAGAAAACATGGGGGTCGGCAAGACTGTCCGTGATAACCCTCAAATTGAAAGCCTGACCGAATCCAATAGTGTATTCATCAATAAAATCAGGTTGTCCTTGATTGATGAGGAACAGTTCAATCGTTGAAAACCCAGTTTGAGCATGCTCAATGTTGTCCACGATGTATATTGCATCGTGCTTACTAACTGAAAAGTCAGGTTCTGAGAGTCCCCAGTATGGATTTCCAGAAATCGTTGCGGAATCAAGGTACATCCAACTATTCCCGTCGTACATTTCTAGATAATAGGTTCTGGTCTCAGAGCCGATAGTCAGGTCATCAACCGTACTTAACGCAATCAGTTCATTGGTAGTTAAAAAGTCCAGTTGCCCCTTGGCCTCGCCGATGTGTGTCCAAACATTATTGTCATAAGAGAACATTAATGTTGTATCCTGCCCCTCGTATTGCACGTATAATTCTTGATTGTTCCCTTCGTGCAGGAGTAGCTTACTTGTGAAGTTGTTGTATTGCAAACCAAATCCAGAGGTTGACGAAGTCCAAAGTGGCTGTCCTAGGTGATCTTTACCGGTCAATTTAAGGTTTCCGTTGTCTACAGATACAAAAACGAGATCACCATTAGCCGATGCAATAAACACGCTTTCGGTCAAGTTTGTATCCAGATTTCCCCAATTGGTTCCTTCTAGGTACATCGTGTCCACGCGATACCCGGGTGTATTATCGATTGGGTGTGTGAGGGTATAAAATCGATTGTGAAAAGCTGAATATTGTAATCTGGGTTAAACAAAATGACTGTCCGCAGGAAGACCTGTGCCATTGATGGACCATTGAGAATAAGACGTTTGACAAATTAGGGCAAGCAATAATACAAGTTGATAGCGCATGTAGTAGTTTCTTTCAAATGGTAGTAATTCGAAAGTAAGTAAATTTAAAGAAGGACTTAGTCCAATTGATCTATCATACTTGTTTTTTGAATGAATAGGGTAAGAGATTGAACAAACAAAAAAAGCGCCGAATCCCGAAATTTCGGGACGCGACGCCTGGTTTATTTTTCCTTGCACAGGACTTTTATAGTCCTAATAATACTTCGTATGGATCTTTTGAACCGAAGATCATGCGCTCCGGATTCTCTAACATTTCTTTCACTTTCACAAGGAAGCTTACGGATTCCTTACCATCAATAATACGGTGATCGTAAGATAAGGCCACGTACATGATTGGTCTAATTTCTACTTTCCCATCAATAGCAACGGGGCGCTGTACGATGTTGTGCATTCCCAATATTGCTGATTGTGGTGGGTTGATAATCGGCGTCGATAGCATCGAGCCGAAAACACCTCCATTGGTGATAGTAAATGTACCTCCTGCCATCTCATCTGGAGTGATTTTTCCATCACGAGCTTTGATCGCCAATCGTTTGATTTCACGCTCAATTTCCGCCAAAGTCATTTGCTCTGCGTTGCGCACAACGGGAACCATTAATCCTTTTGGTGATGAAACTGCAATTCCGATATCTGCATAATCGTGAAAGATCATTTCCTTATCATCGATTTGTGCATTCACGGATGGATACAGATTCAAGGCTTCTGTTACCGCTTTCGTAAAGAAGGACATAAATCCTAAGTTCACTTCGTGGTGTTCAGCGAAGGCTTTCTTGTATTTCGTACGAAGATCCATGATAGGTTTCATGTCTACTTCATTGAAGGTCGTCAGCATGGCTGTTTCGTTCTTCACAGAAACCAAACGCTCTGCAATTTTACGACGCAACATTTTCATTTTCTCACGCTTTTGATCGCGTGTTCCTCCCCAACCTGCAGCATCTGCAGCAGAGAATCCACCAGCCATTGCAGCAACTACGTCCTGCTTTGTGATACGGCCATCTTTCCCGGTTCCGTTCACATGGTTGGCACTAACTCCATTTTCAGCCATTATTTTAGCGGCTGCTGGAGACGGCGTTCCTGTTGCATAATTTGTAGCTGAGGTTCTCGAAGCCACGGGATCCGGACTAACTGTCGCTGCATTGTTTGCTACAGGCGCAGGTGCTGCTTCTTTCGCAGGTGCCGGAGCTTCTTCAACCGCCGCTGGAGCATCGAATCCTTCCGGTCGTTCTGCCGAAGTATCTATCAAACAAACCACTGCTCCTACTGCAACTGTATCTCCGTCTTCTGCTTTCAAAGTAATTGTTCCGCTTTCTTCCGCTGGCAACTCTAAAGTCGCCTTATCAGAATCTACTTCTGCAATTGCCTGATCTTTTTCTACATAATCTCCGTCAGATACCAACCACTGAGCAATTTCCACTTCGGAGATTGATTCTCCCGGGCTTGGTACTTTCATTTCTAATACTGACATACTTCTGTAATTGTGAATAATGAATAATGAATATTGAATTGAGACGTTTTTTAGTTATTGACCAGACGTCTATCAATTACCCCTTATTCTGCATTCTTTATTATTTATTATTTATTTCCTTAAGCTTTAACCTTCGCTTTTCCGTATTCAAATAATTCGCTGAACAAGCGCTCCAAACGACGTTTGTGTAAGTCATGCGATCCTTCTGCTGCGGCTGCTGATGAATAACGACAGATTCCCGTTAGATTCAAATCGCGCAACTGCATTGCCATGTAACGCCAAGCCCCCATATTCTCTGGTTCTTCTTGAGCCCAAAGAATGTTCTTCGCATTTTTGTACTTTTTCAAAATCGCATCAATTTGCGGTCTAGGAAGTGGGTACAATTGCTCTACACGAACAAAGGCTATATTCGTAACTCCGAGTTCTGCTGCTTTTTCCTTTGCTTCGTAATAGAACTTACCGGAACAGAATGCTACCGTATCGATATCCGCTACTTTCGTATCTACATCGTCGATAACTTCTTGGAATCCGCCTTTGGACATTTCCTCCAATGAAGATGTTGCACTCGGGTGACGTAAGATCATTTTCGGAGAGAAGACCACCAATGGTTTTCTAAACTCGCGTTTCATCTGACGACGCAATAAATGGAAGTGGTTCGCTGGTGTTGATGTGTTCACTACCTGAATATTTGTGTCGGCACATTGTTGCAAGAAGCGTTCAATACGACCACTTGAGTGTTCTGCTCCCTGACCTTCATATCCGTGAGGGAGTAACATGACCAATCCACTTTGCGTAGCCCATTTGTCTTCACCGGCTGTGATAAATTGATCCACCATGATTTGCGCTCCGTTGTAGAAGTCACCGAATTGCGCCTCCCAGATAGTTAATCCGTTTGGACTTGCCAATGAGTACCCATATTCATATCCAAGCACTCCGTACTCAGATAGCAAGGAGTTATAGATAGAGAAGTTTGCCTGACCGTCTTCCAACATGTTCAAGGTCACAACCTCTTCTTCTGCATCTTCTGTTTTCACCACTGCATGGCGGTGGGAGAATGTTCCTCGTTCGATATCTTGTCCCGACATTCGAATCGGATGACCTTCCACCAATAACGTAGCATACGCCAACATTTCGGCAGATCCCCAATCCAATCGGTCTTCCTCGATGGCAGCCAATCGTTCTTTAAAGACTTTTGTGGTCTTGCGATAATATTTTTTCCCTTCCGGGAGTGTGGCCAATTTTCGTCCCAATTCCAGGAGACGTTTTTTAGCGATGCCTGTTTCTGGAGATGTAAGAAAGTCTTCATCAGAACCAAATCGATATCCTTTCCAATCATCCTCCAGGAAGTCGTATACCAACGCTTTATTGCGAGTTTTTGACTCCGCGAATTCTTCTTCCAAATACGCGCTGTATTCGTCCGACATTTTCTTTGCTTCAGCTGCCGACATAACGCCTTCGCCTACCAATTGATCCAAATAGATTTTGGCTGGGTTGGGGTGATTTTTAATGGCACTGTACAATTTTGGTTGCGTGTACATTGGTTCATCCCCCTCATTGTGCCCGTATTTACGGTATCCTAGAAGGTCGATGAAAATATCACTGCTAAAGTGCTGGCGGTACTCCATGGCGATTTCCATCACCTGAATCACTGCCTCTGCATCGTCCCCGTTTACATGGAATACCGGACACAAAGTTGTTTTGGCAACATCGGTACAGTATGTAGATGAACGCCCGTCCAAATAATTGGTTGTAAATCCAACCTGATTGTTGGTGACAATGTGTATCGTTCCGCCTGTTTTGTATCCGTCTAACTGCGCCATTTGAACCGTTTCATAAACGACTCCTTGCCCAGCGATGGCAGCATCTCCGTGAATCAATACGGTACAGATGCGTTTATAATCGTTCTCTAAGGCTTGATCTGCTTTTGCTCGTGCTATTCCTCCAACTACTGGATTTACGGCTTCGAGGTGAGAAGGATTTGGTGATAATGTTAATGTAACGTCCTTTCCGTTTTCTGACTTAATATTGGAGGTAAATCCTTGATGGTATTTTACGTCTCCATCGAAACGTTGCTCCATGTCGAATTCTTTTCCTTCAAATTCGCGAAAAATATCTCGAGGTCGTTTTTCAAAAATGTTGGTCAATGTATTCAATCGACCGCGGTGTGCCATTCCGACTACGAATTGCTCCACACCACTATCGGATCCTTTTTGCACCAAAGCATCTAGGGCAGGCACCAATACTTCCAAACCTTCAATCGAAAAACGCTTCTGTCCAACGAATTTCTTACCAAGGAAGGATTCAAATCCTGAAGTGATGGCGAGTTTTCGATAGATTTCTCGTTTGGTCTCTTTGTCGTATTTCGGACGGTTTTTTAGCTCGATTGCGTTCTTGAACCATTCCAATTGTTCTGGCTCACGCATGTACATGTACTCGATTCCTATCGATTGACAGTACGTTTCTTCGAGTTCTTTAATGATGTCACGAAGTGTTGTAGGTCCTAAGCCAATTTCTTCTCCAGCCTGAAAAACGGTATCCAGATCACTTTCTTCCAATCCAAAGTTGGCGATATCCAAAGTCGGGGCATATTTACGCCGCTCACGCACCGGATTCGTTGAAGTGAACAAATGTCCACGAGAACGATAGCCATCGATCAAGTTGATTACTTTGAATTCTTTCTGGAAGTTTTCGGGAACGCCACCGTCCTCGTAACTCGTTCTGGAAAATTCAAATCCTTCGAAGAATTTCTGCCACCCAATATCTACACTTTCAGGGTCTTGTAGATACATTTTGTACAAATGGTCAATTGCATTTACATCTGCATTTCCCACGTATGATACTTTATCCATGCTTTACGGAAGTTGTAATTATCAAAGTTAGGGAAAGATTGGGAATTGAGGATGGCAAATTGGAGGGAATTCGGTCAATAAGTATACAAGTCGCACGAATGCCTATTTTTTTCAGATGATTGAAGGCTAAAAGTAATAATTACACGGTTTTTTTTCGTTGGCAGTGAACGGACTTGTTGGATATAAAAGTAACGCCCATCAACTAAGGTCAACGGGCGTCAATTATGGTATTTAATTACCTCTAATTTTTAATTAGTGTAACGCTTTTTGTTGCGGTTTCGCTTCGAAGTTGAAGGATGTAATATCCCTTCGGTTCGTTACTTAAATCAATCGTCAGGTTTTCTTCAAGTTCAAACGCACCTTGATGAATCAATCGACCGTCAACATTAGTTACAACAAAGTCTGCTTGACCCGCATTCGTGCTTGTCGCAATGATAAATACTCCGTTTGATGGGTTGGGGTAAACGCTCAACTGATCGAAAGGATTTAACTCATTAATGTTTGCACACCCATGCACGATAATCATAGAAGAATCGGATGCTGTACAACCCAAGGAATCCGAATAGGTATAAGTGATATAGAAAGTTCCATCGCCGCTTACTGCTGGATCAAAATCTCCTCCGCTGACACCAGTTCCAGAATATGAACCTGCAGTTGGTGTACCAATTGGAAGCGAGACAGGAGAGCTATAATTACATAAAGAATCTACGCTAAACGGAGCTAATGTTACTGTTGGCGAAGGGTTCACAAACACTGAAATAGAACAGGAATCTTGATTTCCTGTAGAGTCTGTGGCAATATACCATACAGTAGTTGTACCTGGGTTGAATATTGTGCTCGCGATAGAATCTGAACCACTAATTGTAGTTGCACCGGAGGTATTATAAGAAAGCGTTGGCGAAGAACAATTGTCTGCCATGGCTGGTGCAGGAATCGAAACAGCGACCCCTTCACAAACTTCAATGTTATTTCCGGTACAGGAGATGGAAGGTGCTTCCGTATCTTCCACAGTAATAACGAAAGAACAGGTATCTAAAGTTCCGTTGACTTCTGCGGTAAATGTATTCGTAGTAGTTCCGATGGGAAAAGTTGAACCGCTTGCCAGTCCTGCGATTTGCGTAACAATTGGTGATCCACCGTTCCAAGAAATGGTAATCGATCCGTGGCCTGATTGGTTTCCTTGTGTATGTATCACATTGGTAGCAGAAGGGTCGGTATAACTGCTTCCACCACCGCCACCGCGACAGTTTCCACTTCCGGCACCTCCGTACCATCCGCCACCACCACCATAGCCTTCACAACCACAGCCTGAGGGCACACCACCAAATCCAAAACCTCCTGAAACAGCAGGGTTGTTCAATGAGATGCAGGTTCCATTTCCAGATGCAGCTTGAGTTCCACCTTCTCCTCCAGGAGAAGCAACATAGCTAGTTCTATATCCATTTCCTCCGACGAGTCCGCCTCCGAGTCCTCCGTGGACTTCCTCGCCATTCCAGAAACCGCCACCGCCGCCACCGCCGGCTACGATTAAACGATCGGTTAAGGTTGTTCCTCCAATACGGATATCGGAAGCACCTCCGCCTCCTTGTCCTAAAGTTTCACCATTTCCACCACCGTTCCAGCCTCCAGTTAAGCCGTTTGGTTGTTCACCGACATAAATGTAGATAGTTGTTCCGGGTGTCACGGGAAGGTCTGCTTGAACACGACCGCCGTAGTTTACATTTGTTGCTGAATTCGATCCTCCTTGAGCTCCAGAAGCGTCTACATTGATGCTTGTTACTCCAGCTGGAACTACCCATGTTTGTTGTGCTCCAGTGTAGTTAAATGTAAATCCGCCAGCACTGCACGTATCAGTTGCAAGAGGCGAAGCAAAGTTAATTACTGCTGAACATGCAGCAGAATCGGTGCTTACGGTTGTGTCACTAACACATAAAATTGTTGGACATTGAGCCTGTGCAGTCTGTCCAAAAGCAATCAAGGAAAGTCCAAACGTAAGTTTGAGTAATTGTTTTCTCATAGATGTAGGATTTGGTTAGCATTTTGAGAATGATGTCGCTAATAATTTAGGTTTGAATTAATAATGATTCTCCGTTTCTCAGGGACTAAGATAATGATTTATGATCCTTTCATGTAGTTCGGATTCAGGAAAATAAACAATTGCTTTTACTTCTTATAAAACAGAACGTAAGTGTACTTTTTGAGCTTCTCTTTTTATAATGAGTTCGGCACCTTTGGTTAGAAAATGTAGGTCGGTGGTGAGCGCCAGAAATTGCTGCTGTGGAATATCGATGGTGTACAGTAATTGAAGTGTTTGAGACTCACCTAATTTTACAACGTCAATCAGCATATCTGCGACGGCATCAATGAGGTCTTCAAAAGACAAAGCTGTATTTTTCAAATTGTCAGGAGTCTCATAACCCAAACGTTCGAAATCCTTAGCGATTTGCGCCTGCGTTTTTAAAACGAAATCCGTGTTTTGGAAGCGTTCTAAGAGTTGTTGGTCTGTGAGGTGATATGTCATCAATTACTTGAAAAGGAATATGTAAGCGGAACGTCTGGTGCTGGTATCACTTCTGGTACTGGGGTTACATAACCGGTTTCCATACTATTCAATTTGGCATAGTTTAAGTCGAATATTTTCAATGGAAACAACTTATCGATTGCTTCTAAACGAGATTTATCATTTGACTTGATTTCCCTTGATCCGCGAAAATATAACTCCTCGTAAGAAATCCCGAAATACTTTCGAGAAGCATAATTACGCACCAGAATCATTCCTTCAATCGCGGCAAAGGTTAAAGGTGAGAGTCCCTTTTTGCAGCCTTTAAAATCCCACAATCCGCCTGCTGTAAATGAAATGCCCACGGTAAAAACAGGTATTGCGTAGTTCATGTTCAACGGAACAGCCGCCCATGTATTGACGGCGCATGCCTTCCCAGCGAATTCCGAATTCAAAAGAATTTTGATAGAGGTAATTGTTCGTGTAAACAGCAGAATCGACAAGGGCTCTTGAAACATATTGTGATCGACCAAATCCTGAGTGAATTCCCACTCCATTTTCGAATCCAGTACCGAGCTTCACACTGTAATTCCAACCGGCAAGTGGTGCAGTAACGATCTCTCCACGAATCTCTCCCATTACTTTGATGCGCTGAAAATTAATAGGTGCATACCGCAGTTTTGCATGTCCGCCAGGAACCAAAATAAAGATGTGTCCGCCACCTCCAATTTCGAAATGATCGTAGATGTATTCGTTGACTTCAAAATCCATGGATGGATCGAAGGAATTAGATGTTCGGTAGCGACTCAACTGCGCGTTAAGCTGGCTAGATGAAACTAAAAAGAGGATAAAAATCAGCAAATTGCGCATGCTGTAAATTAGAGCATTCTTTCTTCAAAGAAATGAAGCAAACATCAAGAAATTGTTAGGAATGAAAATCAGAGGTTCGGTCTGTTCACTTCTTTCCCTCCCCATTCCACAACAGTGAAGCCCTTGCGTTCTTTTCTAAGCGCCTCTATGTCTTGTTTTGGAATCGAAACGGGAGATTTCAATGGCTGGAAAACCATCATCACTCGAATCAACGTCTCGGGTTGAGGTTGAATGTCTAGCGCAGCCATCTCCTCATATTCGTCTGTTGAGAAATGAATTAGATTGTAGGCGTTATCTTCCATCTTCGGTAACCAATACATAATGAATTCATTCGCTTCTCTGCGATTCAATCCGAGCGTTTCGAGTGATTCCTCCAGGAAGGTCGTTGTCTCCTTACCAGTAACAATAGAGCCTTCATTCAACGTAAAAGGTTCGCTGTTATCACCTTCCCAATACAATGCATAATATTCCTGACCAGCTTCGTCAAACAAGGTTCCGTCAGGATGAGCCGTCACCTTCCATTCATTTTTATACTTAGGATACGTATGCGTCAATTCACCTTCAAAATCCAACGTTACAATGAGTTCTGTTGTGCCTTCGGGATAGAAATAAATGATAGGTTTTGCGACACCGTCCATGTCATCAGTATTAATCACAAAGACAGTTTCGGTAAGGTCTCCTTCATCAAAAATTTCATGCAAAGTCATTCCGAAAAACTCCGAGAAGACCTTGATATCGCCGTGCAACATTCCTCCTTTAAAGTTCAATTCAAAACGCTGGAACTCCTCTCTATTTGTTGTCCAGTTGTAGGCAATTAGCTTACCTGTGTATTTTTTATCGTTTACCGTAAATGGTCGCGAATAGCTTGATTTATCTAAAATGTCGTCATAGTTTGCTCCTCTTTGCAAAGAAGGGATCAATGAAATTATCTTAACTCCGTTTTGCACGGACTGCCCATTTTTTAAATCGTTTATGGACAAATTGGATCTATCTTGGTTGTAATGCCAATCGGCACAGGCAGGAGATTTTACGTTTTTGATCCACTTACCCTTGTTGTATTTCCGTTCGACCAAAACACGACCTTTCGGCGTGTATACAATTGCCGTTCCTTCTACATTCCCATTCTTCGTTTGAAAGGTTGCTGCTTTGTGTCGCTTTTCTTTGTCGTAGAACAAGATTACTTCCCCCGTGAATTCTTCAAAGATGCCATAAAGTCCAAAGTTGTCTTCAACGATGGTATTCATAAAACGAGCAATTCCGTCTGGCTCCAGATAACTAGGAATGATATGAAGCATGTTAAATGCCGGTAACTCATCCATACTTTTTATAGTTCCATCTTCAGTGGTTACATAAACCTGCTCAAAATAGCCGTCACCAATCCCCCGGGCAGTATACACTTTTTTCGAGTCTTTCGTTTCAGTCGGTGTCGGATCTGTTTGTTGATACCATTGAAGGCGTTTTTCACCTAGGAAAAGCGAAAACCCGTCTGATACCTGAACAATTTCATACAGTTTATTGGACGCTCCTTTGAAATAGACGGCTTCCAAACCGTCAACAATTTTGACCTCAAGTTCTACCGTGTCTGGCTTCTTATCGGTCCAATAAAACCATTGTCGTTCCCCGTTGTCACCGGGAACCAATTTCATGTATTCGGTTGGAGAATTCTCATCGGAAGTATAGACGGTTTCCTTAGATTCAGCTTTGAGTTCCTGTGATTTGGATGCTTCCTTTTTATTCGGTTTCTCCTTGTTTTCTGATTGACACGATGCAATTAGGCAAAGTGCTCCAGCAAGAATGAGTACGGTCTTTTTCATGAAAAGAAAGATAGGTAAATTACCGCACTTCCCCTCCTTGTCCAAAATCTTTCTCAGGAGACACAAAACTCAAGTTCCCTTCAGCATCTTCAGCCATCAAAATCATTCCTTGAGATTCTACGCCTCGAATTTTTCGTGGTGCTAGATTCATCAATACAGTAACTGTTTTCCCAATTACTTCTTCCGGTGAATAGTGCTGTGCAATTCCAGATACAATGGTGCGTTTATCGATGCCAGTATCAACTAGGAGTTTTAGCAGTTTGTCTGCTTTCTTCACCTTTTCTGCCTCCAGTATTTTTCCAAGACGGATATCCATCTTCGTGAAATCGTCAAATGAAGTTTCCTCCTTCTGCGGTGGAAAGTTAGTCGCAGCTTCAGATGCTTTTGTAGCATTCAATTTTTCTACTTCTTTTTCTACCAATTCGTCTTCAATTTTCGGGAACAAAATGGAGGGTTTGCTTGTTCCATGTCCAGCAGCTAGTAAATCAGAAGCGCCGGCTTTCGTCCAGTCGTTCGATTCGAAATTCAAGAATGCGGAGAGTTTACTCGCTGTAGCAGGAAGGAAGGGTTTCAAAACGATGCTGAGGTTTGCCGTAATTTGCAAAGCAATGTTCATGATGGTTTTCACACGATCTGAATTCGCTTCATCCTTTACCAATTTCCATGGTTCGGTATCTGCCAAATATTTGTTTCCAAGTCGTGCCAGATTCATCGCTTCAGCCTGAGCCTCACGCAATTTATAATCGTACACCAACTTTGAAATGCGTTGAGGAATGGCAGCAACTTCGTCCAGAATCTTCTGGTCATTTGCTGTTACATTTCCTTGCTCCGGTACCGCTCCGTCGTAGTATTTGTTGGTCAATACCAATGCACGATTCACAAAGTTCCCGAGGATATCTGCCAACTCGCTATTTACACGTGTTTGGTATTCTTTCCAGGTAAATTCACTGTCTTTCGTTTCTGGTGCAATGGAAGTCAAAACGTATTTCAACTCATCCATTTTATCTGGGTATGCCTCAATATACTCGTGCAACCAAACCGCCCAATTTCTTGACGTAGAGAATTTATCTCCTTCTAGATTCAAGAACTCGTACGCCGGCACGTTATCGGGAAGTACAAATCCTTCGTGCGCTTTCAGAAGTATCGGGAAAATGATCGCGTGGAAAACAATGTTGTCCTTACCAATAAAGTGAATCAATTTTCGATCCCCGGTCCAGTAATCCTTCCAGTTTTTATCGTTGTCTGCTGCCCATTGTTTCGTCGCTGAAATATATCCAATGGGTGCATCCAACCACACGTACAATACTTTACCATCGCCACCTACAACCGGAACTTTTACACCCCAGTCTAAGTCACGCGTCATTGCTCGCGGACGCAATCCGTTATCAATCCAGGACATACATTGTCCAACTACCTGATTACGCCATTTTTTAGGATCGTGTTGTTGCACTCCTTCTAGCGTTCCTTCCTGAATCCAGTCCTTCAACCACTCTTCGTGACGCTCCATCGGCAGGTACCAATGTGAAGTTTCCTTCATGATTGGTGTTTTTCCGCTCAACGTCGATTTCGGTGCTTTCAAATCCGTTGGACTCAATGCAGTTCCACAATTTTCGCACTGATCACCATACGCGTTTTCGTGTCCACAATTCGGACAAGTCCCTGTAATGTAGCGATCTGCTAAAAACTGCTGGAACTCTTGGTCGTAATACTGCTGACTGGTCTCTTTTGTGAAGTGTCCTTTTTCGTCGAGTACTTTAAAGAAGTCTTGGGCAGTGTCATGATGTATTTCTGCTGAGGTGCGGTGAAAAATATCAAATGAGATGTCAAAATCGCGGAAGGCCTTACCAATGATTTCGTTGTATTTATCTACAATTTCTTTCGGTGTTGTTCCCTCTTTTTTTGCTCGAAGCGTAATAGCAGCTCCGTGTTCATCACTTCCACAAATAAATGCAACGTCATGGTTGTTCATTCGAAGAAATCGAACGAAGATATCCGACGGAAGGTAAACTCCCGCTATGTGTCCTAAATGAAGGGGGCCGTTGGCGTAAGGAAGTGCGGCTGTAACGGTGTATTTTGCTTTTGACATTCTGAAATGATAGAATTAAAAACGCAAAGATAGTTTTAAGAATAAGGAATAAGAAAAAATGAATGATGAATTAAGCGGTAAGCTGCTTCCCCCTTTGGAGGGGGATTGAGGGGGTGGACACAAGCGAGCTATAACTTACCTTCTTCTCGCAACACTTGCGCGGCCCCTGCATTCAACTCGAAATCGTAATCGTTGATATAACTATTGATTGTACCCAATTGTTTTTCGATAGCTGAATAAATGGCGCCAAGTTCTAGATGGTGTTCTCTGGCAGCGGGGTCTGCGACATCCACCCCCAATTGCTTACACCAAACTAGAAAATCTTCGCAGTCATTATAAAACTCTAGTGATCGTAATATCAAGCACAGATGTAGATCCGGATTGTCTATCTTGAAATCTTCGTATTCATCCTCAACGTACATTTCATAGGATTGAGCCCCAATGTTCACATGAACTTTTGGGAACCAAGAATTGCTGCCAAGAACGGCATTAGTTACCTGAATAGATATAGTGAATTGTTTCCGAAGAGAGGCGAGTTGTGCTATTTCCGGATAGTTCTTCACGCCTTTTTAGCAGTTACAGCGAGGTGAGGATTAGTTCAAAACCAATTCCTTCTCAATGAACTTTATGTTGAATGTTTCCAGTTCCTCGAGAATGGGTAGGTACAAATGTTTCTTAACAGGAAGCGTAACTCCTTTGTCGGTAATTTCTCCCGTAAGAATTTTCTTCGCACAAATCGCCACTGGCAATCCAACCGTATTAGACATAGAAGTATACATTTGATCTTCTCCAATATTCACCATGTGTGATACAATCTTGTGCGATTCGTTATTTAATTCGAATTCGAACTCGTGAATCATCACAATCATGTCTTTATCGCCATCGTTCAATGATAGTTTATCGACAAGAATTTTCTGAAGTACTTGTGCTGGTGAAGCATCTTTAATTCCTACTATCGGTTCATCTGCAAACAATCCAAGCCATTCGAATTTATCGTACAAATGCATACGGTCCTCACGGATAAATTCTTTGAACTTTTGCTCTACCGTTTTGGAAGCGTGATAGGGAAGGAAGGTGTTTGCAAATTGACGGGGAGTCATGTTCTCCGTGCC
Source organism: Flavobacteriales bacterium (assembly GCA_015665275.1). Taxonomy (GTDB): domain Bacteria; phylum Bacteroidota; class Bacteroidia; order Flavobacteriales_D; family Crocinitomicaceae; genus UBA4466. The sequence goes on from JADFAL010000061.1 coordinate 100,995, forward strand.
CTCCATTTTGTACGTGTCATCGGTCATTCCCAATTCAATGAAAACGTTCCAAGCTTCGCAATATCCCGGGCGACGTAAGGTCCCACGGAAAATAGTTGGAATGTTCTCCAAACCATAGGTGCTGCGATACTTTAACGAATCACGATTCGCGTATCCCACAAAATCACCGTAGCCTTCTACGGACATATAATCCAGTCTTCCGAAGAGTCGGTTGTAAGGAATGTGTTTGAATCGATGGTTTCTCAAAAACGATGCGGCTCCACCTTGACCGGCAAGAACCACGTTTCTCGGATTCCATGTGAATTTGTAATTCCAGGGATTATCGTCATTTTCTGGGGCAATCAAACCTCCGGTAAACGATTTAAAGCTGGTAATTTCTCCGCCTCGTTCTTTGATCTCATCAATGACCTTCATGGCACTCATGTGATCAATTCCGGGATCTACGCCAATTTCGTTCATAATAACGATTCCGGCATCCTTTGCTTGTTGATCCAATGAACGCATTTCAGGAGAAATGTAGCTCGGTGTAATTAGGCTCTTTTTGAGTTCGATGCAATCTTCAGCAACCTCAATGTGGAAACGGGCTGGAAGCATGGATATCACTAAGTCGGCCTTTTCAATCTCCGGCTTTCTTTCGTTTCTATCCAGTGCATTAAACGACAATGCTACTCCATTCGAATGACCGTTAATTTTGCTCTCAACTGTTTCCAAATGCTGATCTACGATGCGAACCGTCCATTGTTGATCTTCAGAGTTTTCCAGCAGATAGCGAATCAAAGAAGAAGAGGATAATCCGGCACCAAGAACGAGTATAGTTTGCATATGTTGTCGTATAGTATTTCTCAAATGTAGCCAATGAATTGGCAAATAACAATGTGAAATAAGAAACAGTTATCAAAAAGAGTTGTTAAAAAAAAGACGTAGCTAGGAAGCCTATTCGCATCAAGTACTGAGAATCAGTTTGAACAGAATTGTTATATTGTATCGCACAAATTAGAAACCACTATGCTACTATTAGATAATGTCAGTGAGTATCTGGTCAGATTCGCCGATCGCCTTGAGGAAAAGGAGATCGTTTCAACCGATCAAGCCAGTAAAATCAGAAAATATGTTCGTAGAGAGGAGAGTCCCTCGCTTTGGTACCTGTTTTTGGTGTTAAGTGGAATGCTAGGCGCAATTATTTTTTCCGCCGGCGTTTACTCCATTTCATCGCACAATTGGTACGATTACCCCGAATGGTTGCGAGTTACTTTAGGATTCATGCCTACCGTGGCCGGACTCTTTTTTTACTACAGGATGCTCACGAAACATCCGAATTCAACCGCGTGGATTGAAGGGACATCCTTATTCTTAATGTTGATGATCGGAGCGTCCATCGCTACCATTTCTAGGATTTATCACATGGGCGGCGATTACGAAGACTTCATTTTAACGATGTTATTCGCAACAGTTCCACTTTTTTATATCAAACGGGCCTCGGGAATTGCCTTTTTCTATTTGTTGCTAGCATTGCTATATCTAGCCTTGGATATTCGGGTAGATGTTTTTACCGGAACGTTAGACTTCGGCGGAAACAGCGTTTGGTTCTGGATTTTCATAGTGGCGTTGTTGCCTCATTATTACATGACCATGAATCGAGACGGGCGCGCACAAAGTTTGCGTTTTCGCTTTTTAACGCTCATTCTTTATTTTTCTATTTATGGAGCTTTGATGGCAAGTGTAGATGGAAACTTGCTAGTATGGGCGCTCGCATACAATGTCGGGTTCTATTTAATTACACAACGCTTTGCGAGTAAGAGTCTGGGTTCACTGCGACTAATGAGTTTCTTAACACAGCTTGGAATAGCAGTACTACTTATCGGGGCAACCATGCGTTTCATCATAATGCAAACGCTACGCAGAGACTCTTTCTTCAATATGGACGATTATGACGGAGGCGAATGGTATTATTTCTTGCTTTTATTGGTTGTTCTTGGCGGAATCTATTACAATTACTTCAAGACAAGAGATCATTACGAGAATAGTAACAAGTTGATGATTTTTGCTCCGCTACTTATAATAGCATTAATGATTTTGGATTTTCTCATTGACCTCGTATTCAATGATACCTGGTGGTGGCTCATTTCACTTATTATGAATGCCTACGTATTCTTCTTGGCGGTAACGGTAATGGTTTCTGGAAGCGAACAAGGAAGGTTCTTGAAAATGATTTCTGGACTTTTCGTGCTAGCCATTCTAGTTACAATCCGATACTTTGATGTAGACATGGGCTTTATTTGGAAGGGACTTTTATTTATGTCTTTTGGAGTAGTATTCTTCCTTATCAACATGTTTGTCAAAGAGAAGGTAGATCAAGTTGAACGTAACAAAAAACGTACTATCGATGGAAAATAAAAAGAAATGGATATTTATTGGGTATGCGGTTTTAGTGCTGCTTATTCCAATTTACATGGTGGGCTCATCTGCAAGTATTTTGAGCAATGGTAAACTATACAAATTCCGCATGGAAGGATACGACCCTTTTGATTTCTTTAGAGGAAACTATCTACGCGTCAATATTGATACACGTGGAATTCCAACGGACAAAGATGACTGGGTTTCCGGCGAAACGGTATATCTAAGCATTGATGTGGACCAAGACGGTTATGCATTCTTCGATGAAGCCTTAGAAGAACCACCGTCAACTGGAGATTATATGGTATCACGTATTGACCGTTTGAACGGATTCAGTCGATCTGTAACAAGAATGGTGACTGGAGATATGTTTGGTGGCGGTGGCGAGTACCGACGCAAAACGGTAGATGTAGAAATGCCGAATAACCTTGGGAAATACTTCATCACGGAAGATTATGCAACCGACGGTGAATATGCTTTGCGCAGGGCGAGAGGGTTTGCTACGGTGCATGTCCGCGTGCAAGGAGGCAGTGCCAGACTTCAAGATATTTACCTCGGAAAGACACCGATTATGGAATACCTGGAAGATGGAGGAGATGAGGATTTTGGCGATCGAGGACGTGGTTCATTCTTGCAATTTTAGTCGAGATTGTCGATTTCGGATACACAATCCAAAAATTCAATTTTCAAATTTTTACTTTTGCACGTATAGCTAAATAAAGTAAACTATGGGCAGAGCATTCGAATATCGCAGGGCAGCGAAGGAGAAACGATGGGATAAAATGTCAAAGCTATTTCCAAAGCTGGGAAAAGCAATTACAATGGCAGCCAAAGAAGGCGGCACAGACCCTGACATGAATGCAACCTTGCGTACCGCAATTAAAAATGCGAAGGCGCAAAACATGCCCAAAGACAATATCGAGGCGGCTATCAAACGCGCGAATGCGAAAGATGCTGACGACTACACAGAAATAGTGTACGAAGGAAAAGGCCCTCATGGCGTTTTGGTAATCGTTGAATGTGCTACGGACAATCCGGGCCGAACAGTGGCAAACGTAAAATCATACTTCAACAAAGCCGGCGGCGGAGTGGTACCAAATGGATCCTTGGAATACATGTTCAACCGCAAAGCAGTATTCGAATTCGAGAAAACCGAAGAAATGGACTTCGAAATGATGGAGTTGGAATTGATAGATGCCGGTTTGGAAGAAATTGAACCCTCTGAAGATATGGTGTATGTGTACGGAGATTATACAGCATTCGGTTCGTTATCAGAAGCTTTGGAAGCAATGGAAATTGACGTGAAGAAATCGAATTTGCAGCGCATCCCGACTTCTCCGACAGAATTCTCAGAAGAACAATACGTGGATATTGAAAAGATGTTGGACAAAATCGAAGACGATGACGACATTCAACAAGTCTTCACAAACATCGCTTGATTTTTATGAAAAAGGTGACCTCCCTACTCGCACTGCTTTTGGTGTTTGCATCACAGGCTCAGTTAAATGATTTACGTTCTCCTACATTGCAAGAATTGCCCGATTCATTGCACAAAAGAGATCTTATTGAATTATCGGAAATTTTCAACACAGATAAGCAACCATCATTGCACAATTTCATTGATTTATACAATCGATACCTAACACCATTGCAGGATTCTGTGCACAGAATTCTTGAAATTGGAATCTTCAACGGCGCCTCGCACAAAATGTGGAAGTGCTATTTCGATAGTGCAGAAGTGTATGGTATTGATATCAGAGAAAAGCCATGGGTAGAGAAACTGGGTATTCATACCTATTTGGCAAACCAAGCAAATCGTGAAGATTTACAAACTTTTGTTGATTCATCTGGAGGCAACTTTGATGTAATTATCGACGATGGAGGTCATTACATGGATCATCAGCAGGTCTCACTCGGCTTTTTGTTCGAGCACTTGAGCGAAGGAGGACTCTATATTATCGAAGATGTACACACTTCATTGCCAGCATACTATGATGGATTTGGAAGAGATTCTACCTTGAGCAATACAACGCTGAAAATCTTCACCGATTACATCATGAATGAAGATATTGAAAGTGTCTATATGACCAAGGAAGAGAAGGTTTATATGGAGACTTGGATCGAATACATCGAGATCTACAAGCGAAAGAATAGTATGCACAGCACAGCGGTTGTTATTCGCAAGAAAAAGAAACGCTAATTTTGTAGTGCAAATATTTGCATCAGAGGCAATAATATCAACAATTTTGAGTTCTTCTTCCAGAAGAACGATACGTTACAAATGAAAACTACGGCAAAAATAGGAGGCTTACTGGCGATCATGACGATATTTATCGTCGGGTGTTCTACAGAGAAAAACACCTGGATCAACAGAAATTACCATAGTCTTACCGCACATTACAACGGTTGGTATAATGCAAATGAACTCATCGATGAAGGAATGTCGAGTTACCGCGATGGTCGAATCGAAGATTATTATGAGATTCTACCGATAGATCCGGTTCCAGATACAGCTGAAGTTTCTGCACTATACCCTTCCATTGATACGGCAATTGTGAAATGTAAAAAGGTGATTCAAAATCACTCAATGCCGAGTAACGATCGCCCAGCCCGAAAGAAATCAGAACACAATCGTTGGATCGATGAAAATTGGACCACCATTGGAATAGCATCCTATTACCGACGTGATTACGAAGGAGCCATGAAGAGCTTCAAGTTCGTTCGTAAATTCTACAGCAACGATCCATCTTTGTATGTCGGAGAGTTATGGATGGCAAAAACGAATATCGCAACCGGAAATCTCACTGACGCAAAATTCAACTTAGACAACCTTGATAAGGCCATTGCTAACGAGGAAAGTGATGATGAGGAAACATCAAAGAAAAAGCCCAGCAAATACGCCAAAAAGAAGAAAAAAGATGAAGATGATGAAACGGCGAAAGTGCCAAAGGACATCCGATTTGACTTAGAGAAAACCAAAGCACAATGGGCGTTAGAGAAAGACGAGCGCACCAAAGCAATTGAGCATTTAGAGACGTCTTTAGACCACGCACAATTCAAGGATGATGTAGCAAGAGTGCACTTCATTTTGGGACAATTGTATGGGGAAGAAGGCGATAAAGAAAAAGCAACGGAGCATTTTACGAAAGTCATTAAAGGCCGCGCGAAGTACGAAATGGTTTTCAATGCTCGATTGAAACGTGCTTTTCTCGGAACAGGAGATAAAGTAAAAAAGGACCTTAATAAAATGTTGAAGGATCCGAAAAACGCTGAGTTCAAGGATCAAATTTATTACGCTCTGGCTGAAATCGAATTCAACGAAGGAAACGATGTAGCGGCTATTGACAATCTTCACAAATCCACATTTTATTCTACGAAGAACACACGTCAGAAAGGAATGTCTTACGAGCGATTGGGAGATTATCGCTTCGACCGCAGAGAATACGTTCAAGCACAGAAATACTATGATACGTGTGCACGTGTAATCACGGATGCTTATCCAAATGCGGATGGGATTAGAGGAAAAGCACAGAGTTTAGCAAAACTTGTAGTAGCAGTTGAAACGGCTAGTCGAGAAGATAGCCTTCAGCGTATCGCCATGATGGATGAGTCTTCACGTGAGAAGTTTGTGAAAGATGAAATCAAACGAATTCAGAAAGCGGAAGAAGAGCGTAAGCGTCGAGACGCTGAAAGGTTACGAGAGTTGCAGGAGAATCAAAATTTAAGCGCCGACGTTGGTAACGGTTCGAAATGGTACTGGAATAACCCAAAAGTGGTGCGTGAAGGAACAGAAGAGTTCCGAAAGTTGTGGGGACAGCGTGAAGACGAAGATAATTGGCGTAGATCCAATAAACTGGACATCAACATTAATATTGACACGAGCGATATTGTGGATGGCGAAGAGCCGCAGGAATTGGAAGACACACTTACCGTCGATCATCTGATGAGTTTTGTGCCGTTGACGGACTCCATGATGGATGCTTCCAATACACGATTGATGAAAGCCTTGTTCGATGCAGGTCGAATCTACAACGATCAATTGAAAGAGCCAGAAATGGCGCGCAAGCAATTCGAAACAGCATTGGATAAGAACATCATGTCGGATCCGCACGACTTGTTAAGTGCATACCAACTGTACGACATGGCAAAGGGCAAAGATGCCGTGAAGGCAGACGTTTACAAACAGTACATATTGGTCAATTACCCAAGCAGTGACTTTGCAAATTACCTGCGCGATCCGGATTACTTCATCAAGAAGAAAGAACGCGATGCATTGGCAATTCAGGAGTACGTGAAAGTCTTGGAGCGCTACGAAAGAGCACTGTATTACCCTGTAATGTCGAAAGCGGACAAGGTGATTGGCGAGGAACCAGAAAACATTTACCGTTCGAAATACATGTTGTTGAAGGCAATGTGTTTGGGGAAAACCGAATCCGACAAGAAGAAGTTGTTACCAGTTTTGGAGATGTTGGTAGAGGAATACCCTGAAACGGAAGAAGCAGAACGCGGTCGTGAAATGATCGATATCATCAATAACGGATATTCAGACAATGTGGAATTCGTAGACAATTCTGGAGTGTATCAATTTGATGAAAGAGCTATGATGCGGGTAATCGTATTCCTGCCAGAAGGAGTTTCTTCGCAAGCAGGGGTTTCTAGAGTTTCTTCTTTTAATAACGAGTACTTCAATTTAGAAGGCTTGTCGTTGGATACTAAATTGTTCGGAAAAGATCAGCAGGCTGTCGTAATGATCAAAGATTTTGAAGACGAAATCAAAGCATCCACTTATATTACAGCATTCAAAAACACGACAAAGCACCTACAAAGTCTTAATGAAGCTAAAATTTTCATGATCTCTAAAGAAAATATGGCAACTTTGTTTAAACGAATGAGCCTGAAGGAATACGAGGACTTTTATAAAGAATATTATTAATCATGAAAAAACGTACAGCAGTAGCACCAGACAGTCCAGATCGATTGAACGTAATCGTGGAAGGATCCAAAGTGATCGGAGATATGATCACGGAATCCAATTTGCGTATTGATGGAGTAGTAGAAGGTAATGTTACTGTTGCTGCTAAAATTGTGATTGGTAGAACGGGTCAAATCAAAGGAAACCTTACGTGCGGTGATGCCGACATTGAAGGCAATGTTGATGGACTTATCAAAGTAGAAGGATTGCTATCACTTCGTTCTACGGCGCTAATTGTAGGCGAGATCACAACTAGCAAACTTCAGGTAGAAGAAGGTGCCAACTTCTCCGGTAATTGTAAAATGAGCAATGCAGGATCAAAAGTTACGCCAAGACCGGCGGCTCAACCGGAAGAAAACGTGGTGTATTAGTGAATGACAAGAAGAAGAAAGCGAAAGGTCCCAAAAATCGATTTCTAAGACTTTCCGGGATTGGAGCTCAAATGGGAGTGACAATTTTTCTTGGTGCCTACATCGGAAGATGGCTGGACGCTACCTATCCTTCAGACAAAAAATGGTGGACTATTGGTCTAACAATTTTCGCGGTCGTAGTAGCGCTATACAGCGTCCTAAAACAAGTCAACAGATTAAACGAAATTGAGGATGAAGATTCTGATTAAAAACCTAGGAATTCTTACGGTAGTTTTGATGGCAGCCTTCGCTGTCAATTTTTTTGCTGTTAATTCTTGGCAAAAAGATGCGCTCAACACCTTGCTTCTGACGTATTCTATGAACTTTATTTTAACTGCATTAATCCTAGCGGGCTTTTATGTGGTATCGAAGAACAATCCAAAACAGTTGGGGTATACCTTTTTGCTTTCCAGTTTTATCAAGTTTGGAATTTTCTTTGCAGTAATTAAGCCGAACTTGCATATGGAAGGAACCGTAAAATCAGCTGCGTTTGCAGCATTTTTCATCCCGTATGCGATTTGCATGCTCTTCGAAGTGCTCATAGCGATGAAAATGTTAAAAGAGCAGTAGTTTTTTTAATTTCCTAACGTCTTTTCAACGTTGATTAAAGAATTACCAACATTCTTTTTTCAAATCTAATTTTATATGTACTTTTGCGGCGGATTTAGACAACTAGAAATCCTCAATTATGCAAAAAGTGGTAAGATTTTTACTTGTGTTGGCCTTGGTGTTGCCAACGGCTGTTTTAGCTAGTTCTGAAGGGCATAACGATCACGATGTTGATCATGACACGAAGGACTTGACACCTGAAGAAGAGGCAGAACGCAAAGCGGAGCGCGAAAAGAATCATCGTAAGCACTACGTAATTCATCACACGCAAGATTCGCATGATTTCGGTCTTTTCACAAACGAAACAGAAGGAAAGCACTACGGCTTCCCTCTTCCAGTGATTCTTTGGGATGACGGAATTCACTTTTTTATGTCTTCCAAGTTCGGTCACGGTCACAAGACGGCATCCTCTAATGGGAAGTACTTCAAGTTGGATTACAACAATGGGAAGGTTTACCAGGCAGATGCCGAAGGACATTTTCTCAAGAAAAAAGTTTGGGATAAAGAATTGAAAGAGTTCGTTTCAGAGCGAGTGGAGGTGCTTGACTTCTCAATCACTAAGAATGTTTTGGTTACGATGTTGATGGTTGTCTTAATGTTCTTCTTGTTCCGTTCAATAGCACGTTCATACAAAAACGGGTTGGCACCGACAGGAGCAGCAAAGTTCTTTGAGCCTATTATCATTTACGTACGTGATGAAATTGCTCGTCCTAACATAGGAGAGAAGCACTACAAGAAATATATGGTATACCTATTAACGGTATTCTTCTTTATTTGGTTCTTGAACCTTTCTGGAATGACTCCACTTGGAATCAACGTTACTGGTAACATTGCCTTTACAGCGGCATTGGCCTTGATGACATATTTGATTACAACATTTACAGGAAAGAAAGATTACTGGATGCACATTTTCTGGATGCCTGGAGTTCCATGGCCGATGAAGATTGTTTTAGCACCAATTGAATTACTTGGGACTATTATTAAGCCATTCGCCTTGATGATTCGTTTGTATGCGAACATGTTGGCAGGACACATTGTTCTTGGAATGTTGATTTTAGCTGCTTATGGATTTAGCAACTATTTCGCATCAGGAGCATTTATCGGATTGACGTTCTTTATGAACATCATCGAACTTTTGGTAGCGTTGCTACAAGCGTACATTTTCACAATGTTAACAGCATTGTATTTTGGAGCGGCAGCTGAAGAGCATGATCACGAACATGCAGCAGCACATTAATTAAGTAAATTTTTTAACCAACAAATAAATACACATCATGGAAATTCCAACTATTGTAGGTGCAGGATTGGTTGTTATCGGAGTAGGTATCGGTATCGGACGTATCGGTGGATCTGCTATGGAGGCGATTGCTCGTCAGCCAGAAGCAACTAACAAAATTCAAACTGCGATGTTGATCGCTGCAGCCTTGATCGAGGGTATCGGTTTTGCTGCATTGTTCGCTGCGTAATTAGAATTGAAAACCAGGAACCGCAACGGTTGGTTGCGGTGCTGGTTTCTTTTTGAGGTTAAAAGAGAAAAAAGTAAAAAATGGGATTATTAGAAGAATTTTCGATTGGGTTGTTTTTCTGGCAGTCAGTTTTGTTTCTGGCGCTATTGTTCTTGCTACGCAAGTTTGCATGGAAACCAATCCTAGACTCAGTTAACGAACGTGAGCAAAAAATTTCCGACTCTTTGGAATTGGCTGAAAAGACAAAGGAAGAGATGGAGTCTTTGAAAGCGTCGAACGAAAACCTTTTGAAAGAAGCACGTGCTGAGCGTGATGCAATGATCAAAGATGCCAAAGAAACAGCGTCTAGAATGGTTGCAGAAGCGAAGGACAAAGCGAAAGAAGAAGGAAACAAAATGTTGGCTTCAGCGAAAGATTCAATCAACGCTGAAAAAGCAGCAGCAATTTCAGAATTGAAAACGCAAGTAGCTGCATTCTCTATTGAAATCGCTGAGAAAGTGGTTCGCGGAGAATTGTCGTCTGCAGATAAGCAAAAAGCTTTAGCAGACAAGTTGGTGGAAGACATTAACATGAACTAAGAAAGCATGAAGAGTACTAAAGTAGCTGCACGTTACGCGAAAGCACTTCTTGAATTAGCGATCGAACAAAAGAACGTTGATTCAGTGCTCGGCGATATGCAGTTTTTGCTTCAAGTGAACAACGAGACTCGTGACTTCGAGCTCTTGATCGCAAGCCCTATTGTAAAGGCAGACAAGAAATTGGCCATCTTCAAACAAGTTTTTGAACAGTTTGAAACAGTGTCCATGTCTTTTGTCGAACTGATCACGAAGAACAGACGTGAGAGTTACTTACCATCAATTGCAGCAGCATTTGAAGCACAAGTAAAAGAATACAAAGGAATTGTTCCAATGACATTGGTGTCAGCCACAGCATTGGATGCTAAAACCAAAGACGCTATCGTTGCCAAAGTGCAAAGTGGTGTCAATGGAACTTTGGAAATAACAGAAGTTATCGATGAGGAGTTAATCGGTGGCTTCGTGGTGAAAATGGGAGATGTTCAAATAGACGCTTCTGTTTCCAGCCAGTTTAATAATTTGAAACAACGTTTAACACGATAATTTTTTGTAATCGTTCTTCGAACTTGTTGAGAAGCACGTTACACTTAAAAACAACACAAGATGGCAGATGTAAAACCAGCAGAAGTTTCTGCAATATTGCGAGAGCAACTTTCAGGGTTCCGTTCGGAAGCTGAATTGCAAGAGGTGGGTACCGTACTCGAGATTGGTGACGGTATTGCACGTATTTATGGTCTTAAAGGAGTACAATACGGTGAATTGATTGAGTTCGATGGTGGACTACAAGGAATCGCATTGAACCTTGAGGAAGACAATGTAGGTGCCGTACTTCTTGGTCGTTCTACGGAAGTAAAAGAAGGAGACACTGTAAAGCGTCTTGGACGAATCGCTTCTGTGAAAGTTGGAGAAGGATTGGTAGGACGTGTAATTGATACACTTGGTAACCCAATTGATGGTAAAGGACCAATTGACGGTGAATTGTTCGAAATGCCAATCGAGCGTAAAGCACCAGGGGTTATCTTCCGTCAGCCAGTAAACGAACCACTTCAAACAGGAGTTAAGGCGGTAGATGCCATGATTCCAATTGGACGTGGACAACGTGAGTTGGTTATTGGTGACCGTCAAACTGGTAAAACAACAGTTTGTATTGATACAATCATCAACCAGAAAGAATTTTACGATGCTGGCGAACCAGTATTCTGTATATATGTTGCAATTGGTCAGAAAGGATCAACAGTAGCAGGAATCGTTAAGAAATTGGAAGATGCAGGAGCAATGGCTTACACAGTTGTTGTAGCTTCAAATGCTTCTGATCCAGCACCAATGCAGTTCTACGCGCCAATGACAGGTGCTGCTGTAGGTGAGTACTTCCGTGATACAGGTCGTCCGGCATTGATCGTATTTGATGATTTGTCTAAGCAAGCAGTAGCATATCGTGAGGTATCACTACTATTGCGTCGTCCGCCGGGTCGTGAGGCATACCCTGGAGATGTATTCTACTTACACTCGCGCTTATTAGAGCGTGCAGCAAAAGTGATCAACGATGACGCGATTGCAGCACAAATGAACGACCTTCCGGAATCTTTGAAAGGAAAAGTAAAAGGAGGTGGATCATTGACAGCACTACCAATTATTGAAACACAAGCAGGTGACGTATCTGCATATATCCCAACGAACGTAATTTCGATTACTGACGGTCAGATCTTCTTGGAAGGTGACTTGTTTAACTCAGGAATCCGTCCAGCGATTAACGTAGGTATCTCTGTATCACGTGTAGGAGGTTCGGCGCAAATTAAATCCATGAAGAAAGTAGCAGGTACTTTGAAATTGGATCAAGCACAATACCGTGAGTTGGAAGCGTTCGCGAAATTTGGTTCCGACCTTGATGCTGCAACTAAGTCTGTTTTGGACAAAGGAGCACGTAACGTTGAGATCTTGAAGCAAATGGAAGGAGACCCTTACCCAGTAGAGAATCAAATTGCGATTATCTACGTAGGTACAAAAGGATTAATCCAAAACGTACCAGTGGATAAGGTGAAAGCTTTCGAATCCGAGTACCTTGATTACTTGAACGCGAAGCACCGTGATACGCTAGATTCATTGAAAGCTGGAAAGTACACAGACGCTGAGACAGATGTTCTTGCACAGGTAGCTAAGGAATTGGCAGCGAAATACTAAGAGAAAAGTTTAAAGTAGAAGGTGGAAGGCTTCCTTCTACTTTCTACCTTCCACTTATAATTAAATAAGATGGCAAATCTTAAAGAAATAAAAAACCGGATCACCTCGATTTCATCGACAATGCAGATTACTTCTGCGATGAAGATGGTATCGGCAGCGAAATTGAAACGTGCACAAGATGCTATTACGCAAATGCGCCCGTATGCAGAGAAGCTACAGGAGATTCTCGGAAACTTGAGCGCAACGCTTGATCTTTCTGAAAACGCATATTCACACCAACGTGAAGTGAAGAATGCTTACATCGTAGCGATTACATCAAATCGTGGTCTTTGTGGAGGATTCAACAACAACGTTATCAAACGAGTGAATGCTTTGTTGAAAGACGAATATGCTGGATACAACACGAAAGTAATTAGTGTTGGTAAGAAGGTTAACGATGCCTTCAAACGCAGCGATAAAAGCTTCCGCCCAGATGGAATTGGAGCAGCGGAAGACATGTTCAACGATTTGACGTTTGAGCGTTCTTCTGAATTGGCTCAATTCTTAATGGATGAGTTCGAAGCAGGTAAGGTGGACAAAGTCGTAATCGTTTACAATAAGTTCATCAATGCGGCGTCTCAAGAGGTTTTAACAGAGCAATTCTTACCAATCGTTCCTGCAGAAGCAGATGAGAATGCATCAGCTGGAGATTACATTTACGAGCCATCTAAATCAGAAATCGTAGATGACTTAATTCCTAAGTCTTTGAAAACACAATTGTTTAAAGGGTTGTTGGATTCGAATGCATCAGAACATGGAGCGCGAATGACGGCAATGCACAAAGCAACGGACAACGCATCAGATTTGAAACGTACATTGACGCTAGAGTACAACAAAGCTCGTCAGGCGGCAATTACCAACGAAATTTTGGAAATTGTTGGTGGAGCAGAAGCCCTCAACAATTAGTCAGAATAAACTTTTATATGCAGACTCCCGTTTCTTACGAAGCGGGAGTTTTTTTATTCAAGTCGGAATTTAGAGTACCCACCAATTACTATGGAAAATCATACAGTTACAGGACGTGTTTATGTCTCTTTCGTTGTTGAGAAGGATGGAAGTATTACCAACGTTCATGTAGTTAAGGGAATGGACGAAGATTATAATGAAAGGGCGATAGCATGTGTCCGTAAAATGCCAAACTGGGTTGCAGCAGAGCACGGCAACGAAAAGGTGCGCAGTCAGGTTAGTCTACCCATTCATTTTGAATTGCAATAGACGAGGTGTTAAGAATTCTTTTTTAGTACAATACTAGATTTCGTTCAACAGGAATGTTAAAGATTTGGATTGCAGCAAGAAATCGATGTAACTTTCGTTTTATCAGCGAATACGCATGAAAACAATGAAAAATATACTTCTCATTTTCGCATTGATCCTAAGTGCACAGTCACATGCGCAATTAGCAGATGGCTCAACAGCTCCAGACTTTACTTTAGAAGACATAGTGGACAGCAATACTTATAATCTGTACGATTACCTGGATCAGGGAAAAACGTGTTTTGTAGAGATTTTTGCTGCGCATTGTCCTGGTTGTTGGGCGTATCATCAACAGGAAACGCTGAAGGATTTGTACAACACCTATGGCCCCGATGGCACGGATGAAGTCATGGTATTTGCTCTTGAATACGACGAGTACAATTTTTACGATGCGTTTATTGGAATTGGTCCTGCTTGGGTAACAGCTGGAAATTGGTTAGAAGGAACACCGTATCCCATATTTCAGGTAGAAGGGGGGGACAGAACCGTTTTCGAAGATTATGAAGTGACATTTTACCCCGTTGTATACATGGTTTGTCCGAACAAATCATTGAAACGTGTGTCTACGGCTTTGAATGCTACAGAATTGTATGATGGCATGTCGGATTGCTCTTTCCTTTCGGTTGATGAAGAAGTACTCTCAGGCAAGGTGTATGTTGATGGCAATAAGAATTTGATCGTTGAGAATTATCAAGATGTTGTATCCATTGAAGTGACGAATCTATCAGGACAAAATGTGCTCACTGTAGACGCGGTTGAAAGTGAGATGACTTCACTTGAATCTTTAGAAACTGGTGTCTATTTGTTCTTAATCAATACCGGGAGGGGTGCGGTTGTAGAGCGTTTTGTGGTGGAGTAAGACAGTTTCATTCCATCACTTCAGCGAATTTACTGAATGCCTTATCGTTATCCTCACGCAATCTTTCGAGGTAGGCACGTAGTTCGATTTTTAACTCAGGATATTTTTCAACTAAGCTTAGCAAGACTTTAATCGCACGTGTTTTCGTCGTGATGTTGATTTCATTGGATGCAAGCCAGGTGGACAGTTGATTGATGCAAACAGATTCCATTTCTATCGGTACGCCACAAATAAGCCATTGATTGACAATGGAGGCTTCTCCTCCTCGTATATGTTTTGAAGTAAAAGCATTGTAAATGGCCGGTAGCTGTGGTTGCATACAGTTTGGATCTTCCAAAGCAATTTGAGAGAGTAACCATAGTGTTCTCGACGCGACTTTGTACTCCAAAGACAGTAATGGAATTAATTCAGAAAGCGAAATTTCGTTGCTGACTACTTGTTTTGCCCAGACATCACGATCCTGACTGGAACTATTCGGAAGTTCTCGAATTAACCGTGCAATGTTGTGAGAACCTATTCTCTGTTGACAATTCATTATTCAGAATTAGTCATTCTTAACCCCAATGACATCTACTTTCTCAGTACGAATCAGCTCATTGTATTTTGGAATATCGTTTTGCTGAATCGAATACCATTTCGCCAATTCCGCATCGATTTTTTCCGTGATATCTTTCGCTACACCAATCATTTGTTCCGTTGGACGATAAATTCCCATACTTGCCAGTGATGCAACGTGTGCCAATTTGTTGTTGAGCATAATCGGGAAATTCAGCATATCCTGATTACTTTTCAATTTGGTTTGATACAGTACTTTTTCAATATCTGTCATCAATGAATCCAAACGTTTCCCTTCTTCAATTACCGCCTCGAATTGATCATTATCTATCCGCGACTTCAATGCAGAAATTTGAGCTTTTAAATCGCGCATTGCTCGAATAGCATCATGCGTTTCATCTAGTTTGTTCCGAATCTGTAGTAGAAATGCGAATTGTGCTTGCCGGTCTTCAGCAGTTCCTTCTGTTCTTGGGTCTAGAAGAATTTGGAAAGAAACATCCACACTATCGCTTTCTGAAATTAACCGGGCGGTGTAATTGCCAGGAGGTGCTTTAGGGCCTTGCAAGGTTCCCCACCATAGTAACATGCCTTCAAACTTATCTGCTTTTTCGTAGCGCGTGTCCCAATCAAAAGTATTCATACCGGTTTCTGCGTCGAATTGATTGTCTTTGTCTCCTGCATTGGTCGTAAATACTCGAATAAGATATCCTTCGGAATCCAGGAATTTTAGCGTAAGCTTTTCTTCTCCGTCAGGCACATTGAAGTAAAAACGGACTCCTTCTGGATGATTCGTTCCGGCCCGTAAGGATGTTCGGCTGGAACCACCATAACCAACGGTTGGATGCGTTGAAAACAAGCGTAATTCATCTTCTTTTGTAGGGCTCTTTATCTCGTCCCAGATGACATTCAAATCATCGAAAATCCAAAAACTTCTTCCTTGCGTGGCTACAATTAGATCATTATCCTTTAAAGCCAAATCGGTAATGGGAACGGGAGGAAGGTTGAGTTGAAAGGGCTTCCAGTTGGTTCCATTGTCACTACTTATATACATGCCGAATTCTGTTCCGCAATAGAGCAATCCTTCAACGTGCTGATCCGCTCGAATTACCCGCGTAAAATGTTCAGAAGGGATTCCATTTGTAATCAACGTCCAGGTTTTTCCATAGTCTTTCGTATGATATAAGTAAGGGGTATAATCTCCCATGCGATACATGGTAGCGGCTATATACAACCCTCCTTTGTTGAATGGATCTGCCTCGATACTATTGATCTGGGCCCATTCCGGAAGTTTCTTTGGAGTAACATTGTTCCAGTTCTTCCCGCCATCTTGAGATACATGAATCAAGCCATCATCCGATCCGCACCATAGCAAGTCTTTCTCGTATGGAGATTCCAGCGCGGCGAAAATGGTTGCATAGTACTCAACTCCCGTATTGTCTTTCGTAATCGGACCACCGGACGAAACCAATTTGGTGCTGTCGTTACGACTTAAGTCTGGGGAAATAATTTCCCAATTCTGTCCGCCATTGGTGGAAACATGCAGGAATTGAGAACAGGTATATAGTTTGTTGTCATCATGAGGTGAAAAGAATAGCGGGAAATTCCACTGGAATCGGTAGCGCATTCCTTCTGCACCATATCCAATTGGATTGTCTGGCCAAACATTAATCGCGCGATTCATATCTGTATGATGATTGTAGCGCGTCAAGAATCCTCCGTAGCTTCCACCATATACAATTTCGTTGTCCTTTGGATCTGGTGCTATATGAGCACTTTCACCCCCCGCTGTTGATTCCCAGTTGTCATTTCCAATCATGCCCCATTGAGCGCGTGAGTCAATTCGAATTGTAGAATTGTCTTGCTGTGCCCCATAAATTCGGTAGGGGAAATGATCATCTGTAGTTACGCGGTAAAATTGCGACGTGGGCTGATTCATATAGGTCGTCCAGCTTTCGCCTCCATCGTAGGAAACCTGACCGCCGCCGTCGTCTGCAATGACCAATCGGTTCGGATCTTCCGGTGCCACCCAAAGATCGTGATGATCACCATGCGGTGCATTGTGCGATGAGAACGTTTTACCACCATCCGTTGATTTATGATACGAAACGTTCATCACATATACCTTATTTGGATCTTGAGAATCGGCATAAATGCGTGAGTAATACCACGCGCGCTGACGTAAACTTCGATCTGAATTCGTTTTCTCCCAGTTTTCACCGCCATCGTCGGATCGGAAGACGCCACCATCCTCGTTTTCTATGATCGCCCAAACTCTATCCGGATTGGCAGGAGATACGGTTACTCCAATAATTCCCAAAGTGCCTTCTGGCATTCCTTTTTTTTCTGAAAGAGCTTCCCAGGTTTCACCGCCATCATTCGATTTCCAAAGTTGTGAGCCCTCTCCGCCTGATGAGAAATCGTAAGGCGTTCTGCGAACGTTCCAAGTGCTTGCGTACATCACTTCGGGATTCACAGGGTCCAAGATTAAATCCACGGCACCCGCGCGATTGTTAGCAAAAAGCACTCGACCCCACGTTTTACCTCCATCTGTTGACTTGTAAACTCCACGTTCTTCGGTATCCTTGAATAGATCTCCTAAAACTGCTGCATATACAATATCCGGATTGGTAGGATGTACTCGAATACGAGGAATATGTCTCGAATTCTTCAACCCGATTTGCATCCAACTTCTTCCTCCATCAATAGACTTATACATGCCAGTTCCAGGCGAAACATTTCCTCGAACGGTAACTTCTCCGCCTCCAACGTAAATTACATTGTTGTGTGATTTGGAAACTTCCACGGCCCCAATCGACCCGCCGAAATAGCCATCTGAAATATTCTCCCAAGTTGTCCCGCCATTCTCTGTGCGCCAGACTCCACCTCCAGTAGTACCCATATAGAACAACATTGGCTTGCCTTCCACACCAGTTACTGCAGCGGATCTACCGCCTCGAAACGGGCCAATACAACGGTATTCTAATCCGTCGTTAATAGTTGGAAATGCATCTCGGATATCTAGTTTTTGGGCATGTGAGGAGAAGATAGTTCCCAATGCTACGACAAGCGTAAACACTTTGATGGCTTTCATAAATTGCAGTTTTAGAGTTAGTAAGTTACTCAATACGTCCAAGTTTGGGTTGTGGAAATGATGAATGATGAATAATTGATATGAATGGTTCGTTCTGGAATAGATTTTGATGCAATGATAGCATGAGATTGCTTCTATTTTTCTGTTTTATTCAATTTGGCACACTTGGTCAGGAAATCGCAAAGCCCGAGAAAGCCCCAGATATTATTGATCCAAATCGTACAGGTAAGGTTCAAGTAATTGAATTCGGAGGTCCAGAAATCGAATATGTTGGAGGAATGGATTCGCTAGCTGCTTTTATTGTTCGGAATTGTATTTATCCTCCAGAGGCAATCGAAAAGGGGATAGAGGGAAAGGTATTGATGCGTTTTGTCGTTGAAGGTGACGGGAGATTAAGTAACATTGAGGTAGCTAGATATGCACATCCATTGTTAGATGCGGAAGCCATTCGATTGATCTCTATAATGCCTAAATGGGAGCCACTGGAGCATAAAGGAAAACCAATTAGAATGGCGGGCGGACTTCCTATTATTTTCAAGTTACAAAAAGACGAATAGATTTTACTATAACTTCGCTTTGTGGATTCCATGTATGCTTTTCTGGTATTACTTCCTTTTGTGGCATTCTTATATGCTTCTGTTGGGCATGGGGGAGCAAGTGGCTATTTAGCTTTAATGGCGCTGTTTGCATTCTCCCCGGAAGTAATGAAGCCCACTGCGTTGCTCTTGAATCTTTTTGTCGCGGGAATATCTTTTGCTCAGTTTGCACGTGCAGGACACTTTAATGGGTGGCTATTTTTAGTGTTTGCAGGAGTTTCCGTGCCCCTATCTTTTTTTGGTGGAACTATGGAAATCGATTCAGGGGTGTATAAAATAATCCTGGGGATTTTATTGATTTTTGCGATTATAAGAATGCTTGGCTGGCAAAAGAGAGAAAACAAATTGTCGTCTTTCAAGAGATCACCAGAGCATTTAATGCTCGGCTTTGCCATTGGGGGAGCCATCGGATTTATCTCTGGACTCATTGGTATTGGAGGCGGCATTATTTTAAGCCCTGTTATCTTATTGCTTCGATGGGGGAGTGTGAAAGAAGCGGCTGCTGTCTCGGCGTTGTTTATTTGGGTAAATTCTGCCGCGGGATTGGCAGGTCAATGGACTTCAGGCTTAACGCTCTCACCCGACGTATGGTTTTTCGTATTGCTCGCTGTAATAGGGGGTCTCGCAGGAGGATATTTTGGAAGTCAGCAATTGAATGGCAAAGTATTGCGCTTTGTGCTTGCCGGCGTTTTAGTACTCGCCAGTATCAAGTTGATTGGGGCTGGATTTTAGGCGTACTTTGCAACATATACCATGGAAATGACTGATGCGGAGACCAACAAACTTAGTATCATACTAATGAACAAGCGAAGGTCCTTTGTTTTCATTGCAACAAATGAAAGTGTAATTTGAATTCCAAGAAATAGGAACCACATCGGCAAGGAAATGCTTGATACCTCTCGCGGTGTTGTGTAGGTCTTCAAACTTAAGTTCACCAGCCAGGCTTAAATTTAAGAGATAGAATTGATTTTTATACTTGGCTGTTTGGTTCCAAATATCAATCTGATCCTCAAGATAATCCAAGGCCGAACGTCTCTATTAGCTTTTCGTAACTTTTCCAGTTTCCATAGTCTTAACGTTTGCAACTGCAATGATGAAATAACCTGTACGAAAAAGAGGGCCGAATGTTTCCGGATTAGGCGGTTTTCAATGAATAGCAGTATATAAACCTTCGTTAATCTATGAAAAAAAACGTGCAGAAAGGAACACAACCGAGATTTTAAGTACAAATCTCTCGTTGTGCGTACATGTATCATTTTCACTCAGAACCGAGGGGAAAACATTTAAAATACTGAAGATGAAAGGGGTTAGCTTAGCCCTGAAATCTTACCGTCCTTATCAATATGCATTCCTTCAGAAGCAGGTATTGCAGGAAGTCCTGGCATACGCATCATGTTTCCTAGAATTGGGATTACGAATCCGGCACCCGCGGCAAATTCGAATTCACGAATGGTGATTCGGAAGTCATCCGGACGGCCCAACAACGCATCGTTATCACTGAAAGATTTTTGCGTTTTCGCCATACAAACGGGTAATTCCGATAGTCCAAGCTGCTCGATTTTTTTCAAATCTGCAATCGCTCGTTTTGAGTAATCTATGCCATCAGCACCGTAAATTTCACGAGCAATGGTTTCAATTTTATCTTGAATGGAAATGTTCCAGTCGTAAAGTGACTTGAAATTGTTCTTTCCAGCATCGATTTCTGCAACCACGGCTTCGGCCAAATCTTTCATTCCTTCTCCTCCTTCGGCCCATCCTCGAGCTACAATTGCCTTCACGCCCATTTTTTCACATTTGCGCTGCACCAATTGTACTTCATCGTTCGTGTCCGTTGGGAAGGTATTAATAGCTACCACTGGATTCAATCCAAATTTCTTAACGTTTTCGATGTGCTTTTCCAGATTGGCAAATCCGGCAGAAACACGTTCTACAGAAGCTGTATTATATTCATCTTTGTGGGCTCCTCCATGATGACGAAGTGCACGGACTGTTGCTACCAAAACTACAGCTTCGGGTTTCAATCCGGCCGATACACATTTGATGTCGAGGAATTTCTCAGCCCCTAAATCAGCTCCGAATCCTGCTTCCGTAACCACATATTCTGAAAGGGATAATCCAGTTTTTGTTGCGATTACAGTATTGGTTCCTTGGGCAATATTCGCAAATGGTCCACCGTGAATAATCGCAGGATTTCCTTCCATGGTCTGAACCATATTCGGTTTGATGGCATCCTTCAAAAGAATAGCCATTGCATTTTCAGCTTTCAGGTCACGCGCGTAGATCGGTTTCTTATCCATTGTCATACCCACGTAAATATTTCCGAGGCGTGTTTTCAAATCTTCGAAATTCTCTGCCATACAAAGAATCGCCATTACCTCCGAAGCGGGTGTAATGTTGAATCCGTCCTGACGTGGAATTCCGTTTGCAGTTCCTCCTAAGCCAATTGTGATATCGCGCAAAGCACGATCGTTCATATCCATCACGCGTTTCCAGGCAATGGTTCTTGGGTCAATTCCCAAGCTGCGTGTTTTGCTTTGGATGTTATTGTCGATCAGTGCGGATAGCAAGTTGTTCGCTTTTTCAATTGCTGAGAAATCTCCGGTAAAGTGCAAGTTGATGTCTTCCATTGGAACTACTTGCGAATAACCACCTCCGGCAGCTCCTCCTTTGATTCCGAATACGGGTCCAAGAGAAGGCTCACGCAAAACAACCGTCGTTTGTTTACCAATCTTATTCATTCCCTCTGTTAGGCCGATAGATGTGGTTGTTTTACCTTCGCCAGCAGGTGTTGGCGTCATTGCCGTTACCAAAATCAAATGGTTTTTAGCAATCTTGCTTTCATCTATCAATGCTAATGGAAGTTTTGCTTTGTACTTGCCGTACAATTCCAAATGATCACTATCAAGGTTTAACTTCTCAGCAATCGTGTTGATGTGACGCATTTCGCAATTCTGCGCGATTTCAATATCAGAGGGTACTTTTTTATTCATGGCTTGTATGTTACGCTGTTAAATATAGCTGCATTCTGTCAAATAAAGAGATAGTGCTGTGAAGATTCTACTAAATCTATGTGAAGAGAGGTGACTGTGCTCCTGTATGCCTTGATATGTTTGGGGGCTACCAAATTTTTGGCAAAAACGCTTTTCGATCTTTAGGATAGTCTTCGAACGATTCGTGATACCATTCGTGGTGATTCAAGGCACGTGGAGCCAAATTGCAGAAGGTCCAAATGGCAAATGTTGCACTCGGAACGCTCCATGCTGCGATAGCAAATCCGGTCCATTCAATGATCTCTCCAAAATGATTGGGGCAGGATATGTATTTGAACAACCAGCCACGCGGAATCTGATATCCACTTTGTTTTTTCCGCAGTGCAATCAAACGGCTATCAGTGCTCATGTTGATGTACATACCGGTAAAGAACAGTATCACTCCTAATATAACTAGAATTGAAACGGGTCCGTCTTTTGGTGCAAGGAACCCCAACCAATAACCGTTGAGAAAACCATTCATGCCATTGAAAAATAGGGCACTGAAGACTATGGTCAATGGCATTTTCTTTCCTCGAGTTCGCAAACGGAACGGAAAGATAATTGTGCGATTGAGATAGTGTAAACTCCACAATCCAACAAGAATCCATGTCAGAAGATCTTTATCTCTTGGGCCTAAAATTGTCAATACTGGAAAGAGCAAAAATGCGGGTAATTCCATCCAAAACCAACCCCAATGATTGGAAATCATCTTTCCCCACTTCTCATTTGCGTGACGACCGTAAGGTGCTCTAATGTTGAAGATGATCAAGGAGAGAAAGGTGATTACGGCCACACCAATCCAAATGAAATTAAGTTCTATGAAATATGTATCCATCATTTTTCAATTACTCCAAAATAGAATTTAATACGCTCTTTGTCTCCTTGTTTGTATGCTTTGAGAGGTTTTGATAAGCGGGTTAGGAACCACTTGATAATTCCGGCAAAAGGACGTGTTACGATGCGCTGGAGGGGAGGGACAGAAGCCCGAAACCGTTCAAAGTACGTGTCAATAGTATCCGATCTGAAATGAAGAATTTCTTCTAAGTCATCTCCATCAGCATAATAACCGCAATGAAAATTTTGTCTAGCGAAGGCGTATTCTGGAAAGTTAACTGCTCCCATCCCAAATGCGTTGAACGCACGACTCATAAATTCCTTGTAGCTGATTCTGCAGGATTTACCACCACCAAGATTATAAACTGTTCTTTCCAACTGTTCTTGCTGATCTAAAGAGTTCACATAGGCTCTGGCAGTATCACGAATCGTGCAAATCTCCATGGGAGTGTCTAGGGGAACGATGAACATGATTCCCGAAATTTCGTGGTTTCCAATTCCCATGATTGCCGTTAATCGGAAAATGGACCAACGCAAAGAACTGTTTTGAAGTATCGATTCTGCCTCAATTTTGGCAAGACCGTAATGGTCGTTGTGCACCTTTTCCAGCGGATCGCTAACGGTTATATTCGGAGTTTTTAATCTGTCGCCATACACAACTACCGAGGAGCTAAACATGAAAAATGCATCAGGTGAATGCGTTTCCACGGCTTTTATCAAATTTCGAGTTCCTTCAATATTGACTCTTCGTCCCAACTCAGGATTGTCTTCTGATAATGGCGGAATGATTCCTGCAAGATGAATAACAACACTCACGTTCTGGCATGCTTCAGCGAGAGACTCGGGTTTGGTAACATCGCCGTAGTGAAGTGTGATTTGGCCTTCAAATGGCTTTAGTTTTTTGCGTGTTTTTTTTGAATCACGAACTAATACAACCACTTCAGAAAGTCGGTTTTGTGACTTCAGCTGTTTGAGGATTTCGGTTCCTATGGCTCCGGTTGCGCCTGTGAGGAGTATTTTTTTGGTGAGAGACAAATTGGAAGAAGGTTGAAAGTAGAAAGTTAGGAATAAATATCTAACCAAAATCTTCCTTCCGCTTTCAGTCTTCTACCAACACATAGAACATAGAAATCCACCTCACACTTCCCTACGATGCATTTGAAACGGCTTAAACAAAAGCAATTCAAAGATAAAACGTACGATTACCATAATCATGAGGACATAAACGAAGACTTTATTTTCAAAACTGATCACTGCAAACATCCCTCCTAAATTTAGAATAGTGAGCAAGACGAAATTCATCAAGAATCGATCGCGCATGTCGTCCACAATTTTTGATAGCGGTTTTTTAATCACTCCGAGCAAATAGAAGAAGAGGATCAGAACTCCGGCGATCCAAAGTGGCCATTCGG
Organism: Flavobacteriales bacterium; assembly: GCA_015665275.1. Classification (GTDB taxonomy): domain Bacteria; phylum Bacteroidota; class Bacteroidia; order Flavobacteriales_D; family Crocinitomicaceae; genus UBA4466. Next base: position 125,271 of record JADFAL010000061.1, read on the forward strand.
AAAACAATTCCGGAATGGTAGGCGTGTTATCTCCCAAATCGGTTTCGGATAGTATGTATCGGCCAAACATGAATTGGACAAAAATCATGGTTCCACCCACAAAGATGCTTTGAATAGCCAATGGATGATTCTCGTACTTTTTGGGATTTCGAAAACCATCGATTATTCGCGATACCCCGTACAATACGAGTAGAATGATTAATTCCAGCGCGAACGAAACGAAAACACCAAATCCACTTGACCCGAAATAGACGCTTACAAGAAGCCAGACGTAGATGAAAAGGATTCCTAAAAAGTGACGTCCGCTTTCCGACATCCTTTTACAAGGTTTCTCCTAACCACTTATAAAACTCGGTATGCCAGATCAAACTATTTTGATAATCGAGTACCCAATGGTTCTCTTCTGGGAAGAAAAGCAAACGACTCTTGATCCCCTGCAATTGCGCTGCTTGGAATGCTTCCAATCCTTGTCCAATGGGAACTCGGAAATCCAAACCTCCTTGAATAATCATGATTGGGGTATCCCAATCTTCAACGCGTTCGGATGGATTGAAAATCGTGTGACTTGCCCAAGCATCTTTGTTGTTTTTGTCCCAGTATGGTCCGCCCAAATCCCAGTTCAAGAAGAACAATTCTTCGGTGGTTCCATACATGCTTTTCCAATTGAAGATTCCATCGTGTGCAATGAAGCTTTTGAATCGACCATTGTGAATAGCAGCCAGATAAAATGCCGAATAGCCTCCATAGCTGGCACCAACACATCCCAATCGTTCTTTGTCCACGTAAGACTCTGTCGCTAAATCGTCGATTGCCGAAAGATAATCGTCCATGTTTTGACCGCCATAATCTTTACTGATTTGTTCGTTCCATTCTACGCCATATCCGGGCATTCCGCGTCGGTTCGGAGCAATAATAATATAATCGTGTGCCGCCATCAATTGGAAATTCCAACGGTAAGAGTAAAATTGGCTCAAGGCACCTTGAGGGCCTCCCTGACAATACAATAGTGTCGGATATTTCTTGTTCGGATCGAAGTCTGGAGGATAGATTACCCAAGAATGTAAGTCAGCACCATCGGTTGCTTTGGTAATTCGTTTCTCAACTTTCCCCAATTTTACGCTTGCATATAGTTCATCATTGGCCTGCGTTAATTGTTTCATTTGACCTGATTTCAAATCAACACTATAAATTTCCGTAGCCTGATTCATATCTCCTCTGGCAACAATCATGGTTCCTTTCACATGTCCTACAATTCCTCGAACATCAAATTGACCCGTTGTAATTTGTTTTGGAGGCAAGGGCATTGCTTTACCTTTTGGAACTGCCAATTCAAATAGGTGAACCGTGCCTTCAACAGCGGCAGTCAAGTAGATTTTTGAACCATCATTACTCCAATGGAATTCACGCACCGTGTTGTCCCAATTGGCGGTTAGATTTACCGGCTGGCCATCACGAAGAATTACAATATCATTCTTATCCGATTCGTATCCATCACGCTTCATTTGCAACCAAGCTAAAGTACCCGTTGAGGAAAATGCTGGATTGGTATCGTATCCCATGTTCCCCTCGGTAAGGTTGGTCGTTTGGGCCGATGTAATATCAAAACGATAGATATCTGTATTCGTGCTTACGGCATATTCTGTTCCGAATAATTTTTTCGTTACATACAAAACGGCATCTCCTTCGGGTGACCAAATGAAATCTTCTTCACCGCCGAAAGGCATTTGAGGACAATCGAATGGTTCTGTTGCCATGATGTCCATTTTGTTCGATCCATCAAGATCTGAAACCATGACGTGGCTGTACTTTCCATCTTCCCAAACATCCCAATGGCGGTAGTTCAAGGAGTTATAGATCATCATGTTGGATTGCTCCATTTCCGGATAAAAATCTTTTCCGGAGACATCGCGAATTTTCACTTCTTCTGACGCAATTTTTCGCTTTCCGTCTGGGGAAATATTTTTATCAATGAGATATTCGTCCAAATTTGTGATCGCTTTTACATCCGATCCATCGAGGTTCATGATGTAGTATTTCGTTTCCTTCTTGTTGGATTGAATATTTACTTTCGAAACGGCGTAAACAATTTTCGATTGATCCTGAGTAATAGCTACAGGCGAAACGCGGTTCAATTCGATGAGCTTCTTTGGCGTCATGTAATCTTGTGACCATGAGAAAGATGCGATGAATGAAATAACTAAAATGGAAAGAATACGATTTTTCATGAGGGTTGTGTCTTTCGATTAACAGAATTTTACATTGATTTACAACGTCGGCTAATATACTGATTTCAATCATCATACTGTGTAAATCCTGCGTTAACGGGCACTTTCAAAAAACCATTAACACTTTTTAGTTGTGACAAAACAGAGAATTGCGTTATACTCGTACTCAAATTCTCCGAATGAAAACTCTTTCGCTAATAATTGCGTTGCTGCTTAGCGCATTTGGCTTCTCTCAGTCACTGATTGTAGAAGTTCCAGTTCAAGCCGTTGATTTACCCTATGGAATAGGTCGAGGCATGGTCTATAATGCATTAGATTCTAGTCTTGTCAAAGGAAATTTTATTGATAGCAACGTGTTTGTTGTGAACTTCGAAGCCATAGAGGATGCGAATTATTACATAAAACTCACGGCGCCCGGATTTGTGGATACGATTATTCCATTTGTGGCGAAACCACCCGTTATGCGATTCGATCCAGTGGTATTGAGTGCAGATGTACTGCTAGATGAGATTAATGTTGTTTACGAAAAACCTGTTTTCGAACGTACGATGAATGGCTTGTCTGTGAATGTGAAAGGGACAACGCTAGAGCAATTGAATACCTTGTTCGACATTTTAAAGGCATCACCGCGATTGTCGTCTCCAGACAACGAATCCATTGAAATTATTGGTCGGGGAAGCCCCTTAATTTTAATTGATAGACAGCCAATTATTTCGAACGATGAACTTCAGGCGATTCCTGCGAGTGAAGTGGATAAAATCGAGATTATTACAAATCCATCGGCGAAATATCGTGCTCAGGGAAGCGGAAATGGTGTGATCGAAGTATATACCAATGATTTTTCCTTACAAGGGTATCGCGCACATGTTAGAGCTAATGGCGGAATCAATATGCAAAAGAAGTACCGATCAGGACTGAATGTAGGCCTCAATTTGAAAAAGAATAAGCTTTCAGTAAACGGAAACCTTGGACTGAGCTATTGGCAAAGCTATAATTTCGGGAATTCCAACTTTGCAACACTGGATTCCACGCTTCATTCGAATTCGGAATATGTAAATGAAGGTCAGGGATTATGGCGCCATTATACCTTGAAAGCCGGTTACGATATTAGGGAAGATCAGAAATTATCCATTGGTATTGGAGGGCACGGAAGCTCAAGAGATAACAGTTCAACGAACCAGCGCGAATACTACAGTCAGAGTGTATTGACTACAAATCAAATAGGAGCATCTACAAGTACGAACAGGTGGTTGAACAACCGGGCCTTTATGAACTATACCTGGGACATCGATACGTTGGGGAGCTCGTTTGAAGCCAATTTGAATTATACACGTCGAAATTCCTACAGTGACAATGAGTTTCAGACGAACTTTGTAGACAATCAATCGCAAACAGAAGAAACATATAATGCGCTTGCAACATCGAGAGATCGTCCAAATATTGTGGAATTACGATTGAATTATGAGCATTATATCGATTCCAATTTCTTTTTGGAGTTTGGTGCAGATGTCAGTGCCCTCTTTAACGAAAAACGGTTTAATCGGTATATCCCTCAAAATGGTGTTTGGGTCGAAGATCCAATCTTTACCAACTCATACAGTTATCAGGAGCAAATTGCTGGATTGTTCGCGCAGGCTTCCAAAAAATGGGGGAAATTTGGAGCCCAAATTGGTTTGCGCGGCGAATACACACAATTGGATGGATTTAGCCAATCTTTGAATCAACAATTCATGGATTCCAGCTACTTACTTCCCTTTCCGAATGCAGGGGTCATGTACGAGCCCGGAGAAAAACTCGCTATAACGGCGTACTATTCTTCAGGTATTGATCGCCCTTCTTTTTCCAACTACGATCCTTTTGTACGAATTCTTGATAGTTTGAACGTGCAATTTGGAAATCCGTTTTTACGACCTTCTTACAATCATACGATAGGGTTAGAATTCGATATCATGTATGCTTACAATGTATCTTTCAGCTATTCCCGCTACGATGATATTGCCAGTACTTTGACTTTCGTCGATCCAAATACGTTTGTAACAAGCAGTACCCCGTGGAACGCTCGTTTGAACGAAACCTATTCTGTGAGTTTGAGCGCCCCAATCAAGTTAAAGTGGTTAAATGGCTGGAATTCGTTCTGGCTCGATTATAACACCTATCTATTTACGGAGATTTTTCAGCGCGAGACATTTGACAACATCACGCTGGGATTCAGTTCTTACCTAACATTTAGCTTGCCGTATAACTTTAAATTGATGAACCGTTTCTTTCTCAATAAATGGGGAGGAGATGTCTCAACAAACAACGTAATAACCAATTGGGGGCTTCGACTGACCAAAGAATTTGACAAGCCGGACATTAACATTTTCGTAGAAGTAAATCAGTTGTTTCCAGCACAGAACCGCACAGAATCGGTAAACGGAAATTATTTATCCTTCAGCCAAAATCAATGGCAGTTTACCGAGTTTCGACTGGGTATCTTCTTCAAATTTGGTCGCCTGACAGCAAATACGAGTATTAAGGAATCGGAGTCTGGACAATCGGGGAGACTTTAGTTTTAAATGTTAAATAAGGATTAGCGATGACTGGGACTCCTTTGGATTAAGCTCGTCGAAATCTCGAAGTCAGAGTTATTTTATTCGGACTTCGTGCCAGCGCTTTCCAGAACTTAGGTCATCGAGCCTATCGAGATGCCGATGTATGGAGATGCCGAAGCTTTAGCTGTCGATAAAGCAGATATTGATGCCGTCAGAAGCGGCGCTTCTTCTTTGCTTGATGTCCAATTCATCGATGCTAAAATTCAAAAATTACCCCGATGGTTGGTGTTACCGTTGCTCCTTCATTTGGAATAAGTAAAGGAAGTGCATTTGATCCGTCCGCAGCCAAAGCTTGTCCATCCGTAGTTGCGAACCCGGTATTGTCTTCATTGCGCTGGAAGGTATAGAACGGAGGCGTTTCATTTGAGAATGCCAATAAGTTCTGAATATCGATGTAGAAATCAAAACTCACCTTTTTCAAGTTTACAATCTTATCCAAACGGAAGTCTAGTTGATTGAAAGCGCGTAGTCGTTCTGTGTTCACGTTTGCAAAATCAAGTACTCCATTTCCAGTGGTAGTATACACTTGCTGCGAAGCCTCCAAATCGAAAGGAGTAAAAGGAACGCCTCCTGCAAATCGATATTTCAATCCCAATTTCCAGTTCTTATCCTTGCCAAAGTTCCATCCAAAAGTAGAGGAGAAGAGATGACGACTGTCCCATGCCGATGGTAACAATTCTCCATCTGCTCCAGAAAACAAAGAGCGCACGTATGAATAGCTCACTACATAGAATATGTTTTTGACCAATTTCTGCTGCACGAATACTTCGAATCCGTAGGTCTGTCCGTCTCCAATTGTGCTTACTTCTTCGTTTCCTACAGCACCAAATTCTTGCCCTTGATTGGCCAAAGAGATACCATTAACCACAGAAATCGGATAATTGCTGTAATCTTTAAAGAACCCTTCCACGGTAACACGCAACCCTTTGGTAGGAAGCCATTGTGTTCCTAAAACGTAGTGATCTGATTGAATGTAGTCCAAATCCTGATTTTGCAATATGTTGTTGGCATCACGGAAACCTAATGTGGTGTACGTTGGAATTTTGTAATAGCTTCCTACAGACGCCGTCAAGTCCCATTTTTTGTTGAGGTGATACGCAAATGAAACACGGGGGGATAAGGTATTCAATGGATTGTTTCCGTTCTCCGTGAACGAGTTCATGTCTGTTCGAACGCCTGCGGATACCAATAATTTCTTCTCGAAAAACTCCTTGGCAACTTGTCCGAATGCTCCGTATTTAAAGAACTCGATAGCCGATTCATTTTCGATAATTATAGCAGGAACGATTTCATTTCCAGCCGAATCCAAAACTGCTCCCGCAACTTTATTGAAGAGGTTGGAATTGTATTTCACATACTGACCCATTACCCCAAAAGAGTATTTCCATCCCTTTACGTACTTATTAAAGTCAAATCGGAATTTGTTTTCAATCTCCTGCGATTCCAACAAGAAGTTACGGAATTCCTCCTCTCCGTTTCTAGCATCCTCGAACTGGTCTAGTTGGTTATCGAACATATTTCGACTGACTGCCAAATTCCAGAATCCATCCTCCACACGACGTTTGATGGCTACTCCTGTGGTGTAATTCCATTGCGTGATGAAAGGAAGTGAGCGTCGTAAGAATTCGGTTTCATCATTGTCTTGACGCGTTGCTGCAAAACTGAAGCGATCGTAAGCTCCTAGTCCGAGCGCTGTAATGGTTGTTTTATTATCGGGGCGAAATGTTGTTTTGAATTGGAAATCGGAAAAGTTCGGACGAATGGGAAGGTCGATAAGTGTGAACAAGAAATCTAGATATGAAGTCCTTGCGGAAACTAGGAAATCGTTCTTTTTCCCCATTGGACCTTCGAGTGTAAGTACACTTTCCGTGAACCCCACACGGGCATTTCCAGATAATTTCTCGCGGTTCCCCTGTCGTTGTTTGATTACAAAAGTTGAAGCCAACGCATTGTCGTACCGCGCGTCGAAAGCTGAAGAACTCAATTTCAAATCCTCGATAAACGAAACGTTTAATATTCCTTGCGCACCACCCGAAGATCCTTGCGTTTGGAAGTGATTCAATACCGGAATTTCGATTCCATCTAAATAATAAACGTTCTCATTTGGGGCTCCTCCACGAATGATGATATCGTTACGTTGTGCTCCTCCGGAAGAACCACCAACTCCTGGTAATGTTTGAACTACCTTCGATACATCGAAGTTTCCTCCCGGGTTCGATTCAATCTCAACGGACGTGAGTTTTTGTACCGAAAGCGGCGTTATCATGTCTGTCGTCTTCGCGATTTTGTTTTCGTCGTATACTATTTCTATAGGACCAATTTCTTGAGTAATGGATTCTAGTTCAAAGTTTACCGTCTCCACATTTCCAGAATTTACCGGGATATTGAATTTCTTAGAAGGCTCGTATCCACTCACTGTAATTACTATGGTATACGTTCCAACTGGAACTTCTAGACTATAGTTTCCGTCAAAATCTGTTATGGCCCCTAGTTGTGTTCCTTCAACGAACACTTTGGCATAAGCCAAGGGTTCTTCAGTATTCTTGTCCTTCGCGTTTCCTTGAATCGTTCCTGTATTTTGACTCCACACTGTGTTGAAAATGAACAATGTAGCTATCAATAAAAAAGCTTTCATATAAGCGTTTGTATAATTTACCCGGGTAAATGTACAACTTTTAAGAAAAAACGTTAAACAAAATATGGTAAACGAGATTATAAAAAATACGAATATGCGATGGGACATCCTAAATATTCGAATATATCTAAATCGGAATATTCCGATATTCCATTATTCATAGGGTTTACAGCGCCCCTTTTGTTGCCTCTGCCAGCGCTGAATGCTCTTTTGCAACTTTTCTCAACGCATCATTTCCCTTCTCGTAAATCAATTGAAACACATCGTAAACCATCAGTTGTGGTTCTCCCTTAGCTTCCAATACCAAAACATCTCCAGGTTTTACTTTTCCTTCCTTCAAAACGCGAAAATATACTCCAGAATGACCAAACGCCACGAATTGTTTCACAGCCAAGCTAGAGTTGAAACGGACATTGAGTTTCATGCACGGTTGTCTTGGTTCGGATACTTCAATAATCGCATCTCCTACCTTGAAGACATCTCCTATGGAAAGGGTTGTTTCATCAAGTCCTTCAATAGTCAAATTCTCACCAAACATACCAAAGTTCCAATCCAGCTTAGGGTGCAACGGTTTCCAGCGATCGTAATAATCCGAAGAGTAGGCATAGCACGCCTTATCAATGCCACCGTGATACTTCCTATCGACAACATTATCGGATTGAACATCAGTTTTTTCCAGAACAATTCCGTCGTCAATGGGATATTTAAAGATGCCCGTAACTACCTCCTGTCCCTTCCAAATTATTGTTCGTTTTTCACCAATATTAGTTGCCACAACTTTCATGTCGGCAAGATACAACACACGATTCTATCAATGATATTATTGTTCATAGGAATAGGAGTTAAAAATGTAGGTAGTGTAACTTGATTGTGAAATATTCGACATTTTACATGTTCTCTAGTTAAAAAAGGTTGTTAGTTATTGAAAATGTACTATTCTCGTCGCCGACTAAAACCAAGAATTCCAGTCTATCTGATACAACTAATTCCACTCAAATTGTATATCGTATCCTTTTTACGGCTATGCTACTTACTTTACTTTGTTATCAAGGAATTGCACAGCAAACGCAATATCGATTGCATCTTGATTCAAGATAACCGTAGCGGACATTCATATCAAAAACGATGAACAAAGCGCTAATAAACGAAATCGCGCTAATCAAGTGAGACTGTTGTTCAATCGGCTAAATACATGTGGAATATAAAATATATTCTGCACTCAATTCATGATCTTTTTCATGGCCTTCCTGCGCTGGTTTATTTGCTCAACTTAGTGATTCTACGTAAGTGATAACTCGTAAAAAAAGTAGAGCAGATGTGCTTGTAAAATTCAGCAGATGTACTCTTGACGCTTGATTTCATCCTTCTTAGCTTTGAGTAAGCCTCTGATACTAAGAAGTATTTAAATCGATTTATGGGCGCGTTATGCCCCAAAAGGTCAGGTACCGAATCGCGCAAATTGTACCGTTACTATTAACTAAATAAAATCAATAAAGATGAAAAAGAATCTTACGCTTTTGGCGTTCTGTGGCTTGTTTGCTGCAAGTGCGTCAGCGCAGATTATTCAATCTGTGAATCCAGACACTCCGATTTGGGGAGTAACTGAAAATACTGGGATTGCCATCGCACCCTTCTATCACTGGAATGCTGTGGTTTATGACGACCCCGCAGGAGATTATTGGATCCAATGGAGAGATGCAGCCACTTCAGCATTGTTGGATATCGATAATCAGCCAGGGGCAAATCCAGATGTAGCTTATTATGCGAACGCAGATGCGGTTGTAGTAGCCTACGAAAACGGAGGAGGAATTTGGGTCGATGATTATTATCTAGCTACAGTAACTCCTGTGAACTATAACCTCAACATGAACAATGGTGTTGCCGGTGGATTGAATCCGAATATTGACATGAACAGTCTAGGTGATGGAGTACTTACCTGGCAAGATTGGGGAGGAACCATTTGGATGTGTGCATTCCAGATTGGACCTTTTGCTGCAGGTCTGTTGGTGCCAGTGGCTGCTGTAGGATCTATGCCAGATGTAGCCCTTATGGATAATTCGAAAGAACTTGTACTAACGTATGAGCAAGCCGGTCAGTTGGTTATTGAGACTTATGATTACGCGGTGCTTCAAGGAGGAGGTGCAGCAATGACGACTCCACCAGTAGTGGTTCCAACGTCTGGAGCCGGATGGGAATGGCCACGTGTTCAAGCGAACCGAAATCAATTGTTTGGAGGGCCAGATTTGTACACTGTCGTAGCTCAGGATAACATGGGAGGAATGTACGATGTTTGGGGCCTATTCTTCATGGGATCCGGAAACTTAGTTGGTAACTCATTGGTGAACAACGGAATTAATTTCTGTATGCCGAGTTTCCCACGTCCAGTTGTGGCTTATGACAGAGATGAAGTTCACGTTGCATTTGCACAAGATTATTGGTGTGCTATGCCTCCGGGTGATCCTTCGGCACAAGATGTACTAATGGTGCATTACGATCATGGTGGAAACCACGTTGGACCAACACCTCCAGGCGTATTCCTTGAAGTAAATAATTTCAATCTTCCGTTTGAATTTTCGGCAACCTCTCTGAATACAGATTACGATGGTAACTACTTAATTACTGGAGCTAATTACTGTGAAGGAGTCGCTTTTAATGATCCAGGAGATTTGTTCTGGAAAATTCGCGATATGGCAACTCCAGCTTGGAGAAAGTCTGATCCAGGAAAGTTAACAGTTGAAATCAATAAAGGAGTAATGTCCAACTTTGTGACTGTTGAAGTAACTATTCTAGAAGAATCAATTGCAGAAAGCGAAGTAGAAATGGACTTTGCTGTTTACGATCAATCCGGTCGTTTGGTCGAAATACCGACGTTCGAGCAAGATGGAATGGTGTATCGAATCGATGTAACGAATCTCGAGCAAGGAATTTACCTGCTACAATACACGTTGAACGGCGAAACAAGAGCCGAAAGAATCCCTCATTTCACGAATCAATAAATTTTTCCGTTAAATGACCGAACGCTTCTCCTTCCTTTTGGAAAGAGGAGCGTTTTTGTTTTCAGACTTTACTCGTCTTTCATCAATTCCTCAACTGCTGTTTCCAGTTGTTTGTCGCGTCCTTCTGCAACCGATTTGTAGTCGTTTTTCACTTTGATGTCTGGCTCAAACTGATAGTTCTCTTGAAGCTTTCCATCCATATCCTGAACTCCAACTTGCGGAATTCCAAAATAGATTCCTCGGTTGATTTGCGTTTCCCACCAAACCGCAGTCATGGTTCCAGGGACAGGCATCCCAATGGTTTTTCCCAACCCAAGAGCACGATACGCAAACGGGAAGCCGTGAGCATCCGAGTAATTTCCTTCTCCAATCAATACAGCCGACGGGCGGAACCATTTTGAAAGCGGTTCGTGACCAATTTGCTGTCCTCTTGGTAAGAAGGTTGCATACATTTTTCCACCTAGGAAAGTCGCCAAATCATCATGCAACCAACCGCCACCGTTGAAGCGCGTATCCACAATCAAGGCATCTTTATCAGCATGTTTACCAAGGGCGTCAGAGTATACCTGTCTGAAACTAGCATCGTTCATTCCACGCACATGGACATATCCAATGGTTCCACCAGATAATTCCTCCACCTGAGCGTTTCTTTTCTTCACGTAACGCTCGTACGTTAAATTGTACATAGACCCCATAGAGAATGGTTGAAATACCTCGCTGTATTCCTTTCCATCCACTGTATAGGTCACCAATACGTTTTTACCCTTCTGATGATTCATCAATTGGAAATAATGCGACAAGTTTTCAATTTCCTCGTTGTTGATTTTGGTGATGATCATTCCATCTTTTGCATGGGAACCTTCCGTCAAGAGCGGACTTTTATGAATGAGTTCAATCGCTTTGATTCCTTTTCCGTCGTAATCGTAATCTGGGTAGAAACCAAGAGATGCCGTTTCATCGCCACCTTCTTTACTGAATCGGGATCCAGATCCAGTGTGAGAAGCATTCAGCTCCCCCAAGAGTTCGCTGAGCATTTCGGCAAAGTCAGGACCATTGGTAATGTGTGGTAAGAATTTCGCGTATTCCTTTTTGTAGAAATCCCAATCAACTCCGTGCATGTCTTCCACGTAGAATTTCTTCTTGGCTTGTCGCCATGCGTGGTTGTAGATGTATTCAAATTCCTCTTGTTGATTCAATTCCATTTTTGCTGAGTACGAAACGCCTTTTGGTTTTCCGCTTTCCGCATTAATCACCTGGATCGAACGGTTGGTGATCACAATGATATTCGCTTCTTTCTTATCGAACTTGAGCGTTCCAGGTCCGGATCCAATTTTCGCCAAAAGTTTGGTCTCGCGTTTTTTGAAATCCTGCACCCACAAGTCATATCCTTTCTCGAAAGAACTCAGATAGAACATTTTGCTTCCATCCTTTTTCACGATTGCATCGCTCAAGCTTGAAGAATGAATTGTCAATCGTTTTTTGCGGTCAATGGCATTTTCTAAATCGAATTTCAGTGGCTCTATCTCTTCCTTTTCATCTTTGTCTTTATCCTTGTCTTTGTCTTTTGATTTCTCGTCTGAATCTTCTTTCGTGTCTTTCTTTTCATTCTCGTTCAGACGCGCCGCTTCCGATTCAGACAAGTTAAAGGTGTTGTAGGAACCTTCTGTCAAGAACATCGCGTAGGCATCATCTTGGAATCCCCAGCTGCCGTGACTTTTCATTCCGTTTCGCCCAGACATCCAAAGGATTGCTTCGCCCCCCATGATCCATTTCGGACTGTAGCAATCGTATCCGCTTTCTGTTAGATTGATGATTTCTTTTCCATCTGAAGACACCAATCCAACATCTGAATTCCAACGGTTGAATGGTAG
>JADFAL010000008.1:0-96093 GCA_015665275.1 Flavobacteriales bacterium
ACTTCATCATTTTCAAAATACCAACGCCACGAAAACCCACCGGCAAACCATGGCTGCCTCCAGAATATATCAAAAACAGCACGATACGCATTCGCCTGTGCTACCAAGTTTACATTTCCAGATTGTTGTTCAAAGGGCTGATGAGCACAATGGTCCACACTCATATAACCAAATTCGGTGAATAGAACCTTTTTATCGAATTCTTCCGAAATTCTCTTGATTCGATTTGCAATGGGAATCCATGCCTCACGACACGCGTTCAAATCCGCATTTTTTTGATTGGTGATGGAGAAATAGGCATCAATTCCGATGTAGTCCATTTGGCTCCAAAATGGATACGATTCATAGGCATCGAAATTGGCGCAATAGGTGATTTTACCGCTGTAAACAGTTCGAACAGTATCAATCAATTCTTGCCAATATAGAGAATCCTCAGAGGGTAACTCCTTAATCTCTGTCCCTAAACTTAACAAATCGACATCGAGGGAATCCGATAGTTGCGCAAGCCGAACAAGATAATCTCTATAGGTAGACTTCAATTTGTCCCAATTAGATTCCCTGCCGAGTTTTAAGTCTCCAACCCATGCTCCTGACTTTTTATACCCAACAATTACGTGTGGTTTCACGAATACGGCATACCCCAACTTTTTAGAAATGGAAATATTACTTTTCAACCCTTCAAAAGAAGTACATTCCCATAAGGTATCGATATCAAAATCTACACCTGCGCTATCTTCAGTAATTACACCGTATGGCTGAAAGGAAACCCACGATGCATTTGATGCTTCAACGAATTGAAAATCTTTCTCTGAGCGGCGTTCTAGATCAGATCGAATACTAATTCCGTTGACTTTTTGCTGCAATTCTTGCCCGATCACCTGAAATGGTAGATGTATACAAAGAATTAGGAATCCAGCACAAATCAACCACTTCATCCACCCGTCAGTTTCTTAATTTCATTCAACTTCATCAACGCTTCTACTGGAGTCAGTGTATTAATATCGATGCTCACCAATTCTTCTCGAATTTGCTCCAGAACCGGATCATTCAATTGGAAGAAACTCATTTGCATATTGTCGAGATCCGCAACGGCCTCTTTGTTCTTTATCTTCTTCGCTCCCACTTTTTTGTCCGTTTCGGAAAGATCGTGAGACGCCTCCAATTGCTCCAGCATATGTTCGGCCCCTGCAATTACTTCTTTCGGCATTCCGGCAAGTTTAGCTACATGAATACCGAACGAATGTTCGCTTCCTCCCTCAACCAATTTGCGCAAGAATAGAATCTTCTTTCCAACTTCTTTCACGGAAACATTGAAATTCTTAATCCGATCGAAACGATTGGTCATTTCATTCAATTCGTGGTAATGCGTCGCGAACAAAGTCTTCCCGCGCTTCTTCGGATGCTCATGGAGGTATTCGGAAATCGCCCAAGCAATGGAAATTCCATCGTACGTGCTCGTTCCACGACCAATTTCATCCAGAAGAATCAAGGAACGGTTGGAAAGGTTGTTCAAAATACTAGATGTTTCATTCATCTCCACCATGAAAGTCGATTCCCCCGAAGAGATATTATCTGAGGCTCCTACACGCGTAAACACTTTATCTACAATGCCCAATTCGGCTTTGGTTGCCGGGACAAAAGATCCCATTTGCGCCAGGAGTGATATCAAGGCCGTTTGTCGCAACAAGGCACTCTTACCGGACATGTTCGGTCCAGTAATCATCATGATTTGCTGCGTATCGTTGTCTAGATAAACATTATTGGAAACGTACTCCTCTCCCACACCCATCTGGCTTTCAATCACTGGATGTCGCCCTTCTTTGATATCGATTACGAACGAATCGTTCATTTCTGGTTTTGTATACCAGCGTTGTTTCGCTACCTCAGCAAAAGTGAGCAAACAATCTAATTTAGCAATCAAAAAGGCATTCTTCTGAATCGGTCGAATATATTGGGCCAATTCATCAATTAGGGCTTGATACAAACGTCCTTCAAGTACGTGTATTTTCTCTTCTGCACCGAGAATTTTGGATTCGTATTCCTTCAGTTCTTCCGTAATATAACGCTCCGCATTTACGAGGGTCTGCTTGCGAATCCATTCTTCCGGCACCTTGTCCTTGTGCGTGTTTCGAACCTCAATATAGTATCCGAAAACGTTATTGAATCCAATTTTCAAGCTGGTGATCCCGGTCTTTTCGCTTTCGCGCACTCGGATCTGCTCCAAATAATCTTTTCCTGAAAACGAAATCGCTCTTAGTTCATCCAGCTCACTGTTATAATCGTCTGCAATGATTTTCCCCTTACCAATTTGCCCCGCTGGATCTTCTTGCAAGGTCCGTTCAATCAAGTCAATCATATCGCGACACGGATCGATGGCTTTTGCAATATTGGCCACCTCGTTGGAACCGTTTTCTAACAGTTCTTTTGCCGTAATAACATGCTTAGAAGTATTGCACAATTGCACCACCTCTTTCGGATTTACCCTTCCTACGGCTACCTTAGAAATGAGGCGTTCCATGTCGTTAATTTGAGTAAGACACTCCGCCAATTCATGACCTTTTTCCGGATCGTCGTACAAGGATTCTACAGCATCCAAACGTTTTTTAACTTGATCTAGTTCTTTTAATGGAAGCACCATCCAACGTTTGAGCAATCGTCCACCCATTGGGGTTTTCGTAAGATCAAGAACATCCAATAATGTTGTCGCATTTTCGTGAGGCGAATTGATCAATTCTAGGTTTCGAACTGTAAAACGATCCAACCAGACGTATTTATCCTCCTCGATTCGCGAAATGGCCGTAACGTGACCTAATTTATCGTGTTGTGTTTCGGACAGGTAATGAATAATGGCTCCCGCAGCAATTACACCGGAATCCAAGTCTTCCACCCCAAATCCTTTCAAAGATTTCGTGCCGAATTGCTTGTTGAGACTTTCGTAGGCATAATCTTCGGAGAATACCCAGTCTTCCAAACGGAAAGAATAATAGCTATTCCCACACATTTGATCGTAATCGGAACTGCGCTGCTTGTTATAGATGATCTCCGTTGGACCAAATCCTTGCATCAATTTCTCGGCATATTCTTGCGTTCCTTGGGCCACCAAGAATTCCCCAGTGGACACATCCAAAAACGCCAATCCAACTTGATCTCTATCGAAATGCACCGAACATAAGAAGTTGTTCTTCTTGGTTTCCAATACCTGATCGTTGAACGAAACTCCCGGAGTCACCAATTCGGTAACGCCACGCTTTACAATCCCCTTCACCGTTTTCGGATCTTCCAGTTGATCACAAATCGCGACTCGTTGTCCAGATCGAACCAATTTTGGCAAATACGTATCTAAAGAATGATGCGGAAACCCGGCCAATTCTAATTTCGATCCACCGTTATTTCGATTGGTCAATACAATACCCAAAATCTTCGAGGCCGTAATAGCATCCTCTCCAAAGGTTTCGTAAAAATCTCCTACGCGAAACAACAAGAGTGCCTGCGGATGCCGCGTTTTAATCTGGTTGTATTGCTTCATCAAAGGAGTTTCCTTCGGAGCCTTAGCTTTCGTTTTATTTGCTGCTGCTTTCGCCAATTTGTAGGGATTGAATTGAAAGAATAAAAGTACACCTGTAGCTTGACGGCTCAAAATTTACGCGCCGGATGTTATCCACAAAATGCGAGATTAATTAACGAAACTGGGCGAAGAACGGAAGCTCTTCTCTGCTCGATGCACTTCTTGCTAAGTTCTTCGCTGTGATTTTCTTTGAAGCGCGCTCAACAGAGAATCGAGAGGAGTTAAGATGTAGATTAAAGTTTACCTTTGCCATATGAACCGAAAATTGAAACTCTGGGAACTCGAACGCCCAAACGAAGAAGACTTCAAAGCACAGGAAAAATATCCGGTAACGGTTGTTTTAGACAGCTTGAGAAGTTTGACGAATGTTGGTTCATTCTTTCGCACGTGTGATGCTTTCAACGTCGAAAAACTGTACCTCTGTGGTATCACAGCATCACCACCGCATCGCGAGATTCAAAAAACAGCTTTGGGCGCTACGGAATCCATAGAATGGGAACACAAGGACGATGTTGTCTCCTTACTCCAATCCTTGCAAAAGGAAGGGAAAAAGATTTGTTCTATTGAGCAAACAGAAGAAACCACTTTTCTACAAGACGTAGCTACATTCCCGAAGGAGGAGCATCACGTTTTGGTATTTGGAAACGAAGTAAACGGTGTCGATCAACGCATTGTTGACATGTCAGACTACATCATTGAAGTCCCGCAATTTGGCACCAAACACAGTTTGAACGTTTCCGTTTGTGCTGGTGTTGTTTTGTGGGAATTCGCCAAACGACAAATTACCTCCTAAATAGCATTTACACCTAGGCGATGCAAAAACCTGAAATGGTTGGAAATTGCTCCAGCAAATGTTTTCTGTTGCAAATAATCAATGTCGTATTCCTCCGCCGTTTCCTTCACAATCTTCGATAATGCTGGGTAATGGATATGACAGATGTTTGGAAACAAATGGTGTTCTACTTGATGATTCAATCCTCCTAAAAACCATGTCAAAGGCATATTACCTAGGGCAAAATTAGAGGTAGTCTTCATCTGATGAATTGCCCAACTATTTTCTACGCTAGAATTTTCAGGGACAGCAAACTCAGTAGTATCAAGTACATGCGCCGATTGGAAAACCAAAGCTAAGATCAATCCACCTACAGCGTGCATGATAAAAAATCCAGCTACAACCAACCACCATGGAACTCCCAACATAATTGGTAACGCCATGATAATAGCGTAGTACAATACTTTGATCAAAATGATTCGGAACAATGCTTTTCCAAAGGTAAGCTTCTGTGTCTTGAGCAAATCACGTTTATGATAACTTGCCAATTGATCGAAATCCTTTACAGTAACCCAGTATAGCGTTAAGATACTGTATAAGATCGGAGCGTACAACACTTGAAATTTGAAGATCTTTCTATTTTCTTGATTGGGCGAAAAACGAATAATCCCTTTCTTTTCAATATCCTCATCAAGCCCATCAATATTAGTGAACGTATGATGTAAGACATTGTGCTGAATACGCCAGTTCATGTGATAACCACCAAGGTATACCAGTGAAATGGACATAAATTTGTTCAGTGTTGTATTCTGAGAATACGTTCCATGATTCGCATCGTGCATTACGGAAAGACCTATTCCAGCAACACCAATCCCCATCAAAAACCACATGGCTAAAATCCCCCAAGTGCCGCTAACCGTTCCTGTCAACATTAAAATGAAAGGAGTGAAGTAAAGGGCAAACATGAAAATGGACTTTATCACCATTTGAACATTGCCAAATTTTGATATCCCTTTTTCAGAAAAATATTGATTTACCCGCTGATTGAGGGTTTTGTAGAATTCCGGTTTGTCCTTTTCATTGAAACGGACGAATGTTTCTTGCATAATATTTTTATAAACACACAAAGCGATTGATCTATTTGAATTACGATTGAAACTAACTGACGTTACTCACAACCGATCAACGAAATGGAACGAATCCAACCTTGCTCAAGTTCATACTTGTATACGCGAAGATACTACTCTTTAATGAATCTCTTTGAAATAGTTTCGTTATCATTGATGGCAGAGACAATATAAACCCCTGATGGCAGGCCTCCCACTGAATGTTCGCTTGATGCGAATGGCGATTCGTAGACCATTTCACCGAGAACGTTTTTAATCTCGATTTTATCAAACGCCATATCAGTTTCAATCTTAATAACGTCAGAAGCCGGGTTCGGATATACGTTAAAAGTCGACACTCCCGAAAGTTCGTTTACAGAAACGATATCTTGAAAATTCAACAACCACAAATCACGCTGATCTGGCTGAATATCGTTGTTTTGGCCACCAACCATATAAATTGAATCTCCAATTACAAAGCTTCCAGGTGCCCATCGACCTGATCCAGGGTGCGGAGGTAGTTCCGTCCAATAATCGTTCACAGGATCGTACTCCCAAAATTCTCCGGTATTGAAATTCAAATGATCTTCTCCTTGACCACTTAATACGTATCCCTTTCCGTTGTAATCGAATTGCGTTCCCGCCACACGACCTTCTGCTGGAATAGATGCCACCTGTGTCCAAGTATCGTTTTCAATATTGTAGTGGTACAAATCGTCAAAAATGCTTTGCTGATGATGTCCCATCCCAACAAAAACGTCATCTCCAATAGAAAAGTAGAAAGGGTGGTGCCTTCTAGTACCCGGGAAATCCGTTTTCTGCGTCCAGGAATCTCCCGCTACATCGTATTCCCACCAATCTCTGATGTCTCCATTCGAGCTTCCTCCACAACCTACATAAATTTTGTCCGTAGTTGCCACCATTGCCGGATGCGTTCGAGCCGTACCGGGAAAAGTAGCCATGGTTGTCCAAGTTTCACTTATCGGATCAAATCGGTACCAATCGTCGAAATACGTCACACTGACTCCATTGTCCCATGCACCGAAACCGACATAACCGTAACCTCCATGTTCCACTCCGTATGAGAAAGAACGATCTCCTCCAGGAAAATCACCAAGCGGAGACCAAGAATCCGTTACCGGATTGTACTTCCACATGTCGTCGTAATAAAATGGAGGACCATCGTTTCCACCCGTTGTAACATAACCCATCCCATTAATGGAAAAGGTCACTGGATGATTTCGTCCGGGTGCTGGTAAATTCGTTTTTTGAGTCCACTGAGCGGACGCGCCGAAGAATACGGCAAGAAATAAAAGAGTACAAGTAGTTTTCATGTCCCTAATTTAGTAAAATGTACACGAAGTCCCCCGAAATAGCGCATTCCAAATAATTATCACTCTCATAAACCTAATTAAATATTTCTACCCTAATTGTCTCGTATTCCATCAGTTCCGCGTCAGTCTGAACACATCTATACTACTGGTGTTGAGGGTGAAAAATATCCTAAGAAACTCTACTAATACTCGCCTTATTGTTACATTTGTGCCCTCAATAATTAAACAAAATGATCAAAACGGACATTATCATTATCGGAGCAGGGCCTGTGGGGCTCTTCACAATTTTTGAAGCTGGATTGTTGAAACTGCGCTGTCATCTTATCGACTCGCTTCCTCAAGCTGGTGGTCAGTGTTCGGAAATTTATCCGAAAAAACCGATTTATGATATCCCCGGGTTCCCTTCTATTTTGGCAGGAGAATTGATTGATAACTTAATGGAACAAGCAGCGCCATTCAAACCCGGTTTTACATTGGGAGAAGCAGCTACTACTATTGATAAAGTTTCCGAAAACGAATTCATCGTAACGACAGATAAAGGGACGAAACACAGTGCTCCGATTGTAATGATCGCTGGAGGTTTGGGTGTATTCGAACCGCGCAAGCCACCTATTGAAAACTTGACAAACTACGAGGATAAAGGAGTTGAATACATTATTAAAGACCCGAATTTCTACCGTGGAAAACGCTGTGTAATTGCCGGTGGAGGTGATTCCGCTTTGGACTGGGCGATCTTCCTTGCTAAAAACAATATTGCTTCTGAAATTTCATTGGTTCACAGACGTTCATCGTTCCGCGGACATTTGGATTCTGTGCAACAAGTAATGGACTTAGCTGACGAAGGAAAAGTAAACTTGATTACGGAAGCTGAAGTTGTTGGAATTGGTGGAGATGGAAAAGTCGAAAATATCGTCATCAAACACAAAACAGAAGGTGAAATCACAAAGGAAACAGATCACTTCATTCCGTTGTTCGGATTGAAGCCAAGTTTGGGACCTATCGCTGATTGGGGATTAAACATCGAGAAAAACGCCATCCAAGTAGATACAACGGATTACTCTACAAACATCCCAGGGATCTACGCCATTGGTGATGTTAATACCTATGAGAACAAATTGAAATTGATCTTGTGTGGTTTCCATGAGGGAACATTGGCTGTGCAATCCGCCTTCTCTCGCATTCACCCAGAGAAGAAAAACGTATTGAAGTATACTACCGTTAACGGTGTAACTGGCTTCTAAAAATATTATGTACTGGAGCCCCTTCTGAATTTCAGAAGGGGCTTTTTTATTACCTTGTGTCTCTAATTTTATCCCGTGCAATTCAGAAATACCTTAATTTTATTTCTCCTGATCTTCTTTTCGAAGCTTAGCCTTGCGCAAACAAACGAACTTTACCTTCTCGACTCATCAGCTTTTGCTGCGCTAGAATCAAATGCACCTGATATCACGGAACAAGCAAATGTATTGTTAGAAGCTGGGAAAAAGGCCAACGCCCCCATTCAACAGATCAATGCATACACTATATTGGGTATTGTCAACAAAAACAAAGGCTATTATGTTACCGCTGTTGAATTCTACAACAAGGCCTTAGAAGTTGCCGAATCTGCGAATGATATTGGACGTATTTCTGCTTGCTACAATAATATAGGAACGGTATACCAAATTCAAGAGAACTATTCGAAAGCCCTTTCTTACTTCCAGCAAAGCCTTGATCTAGAAGAGCAATTGGAGAATCCACTTCAGAAGTCAATCCGATTATTTAACATTGGAGACATGTACCGCGAAATGGACAGTCTGTCTCTAGCATTGATCAATTTTAATAGTTCACTGTTAATAGAAAAAGAACATCGGAACAACGAAGGAATTGTCTACGCACTATTAGGCATTGCTGATGTATACTTAAGATTAGATCGTAACACCGACGCTAGCCTCACCTTAGAAGAAGTAGATAGATATATAAATGCCAATGATCCTGAAACTCAAATTCTTCAAGATCTACATTATGCTGAACTGTATCGAAAACAGGGCAAATTTGATAAGGCACTCGCAGCTATTAAAAAAGCCAGACTTACTTCGAAGAAGTATGATTTTAAAGTGCATCAGTCCGATATACTCGAAAAAGAAATCGCGATTAATGAAGCCGCAGAGCGCGTATCAAAGAAAAAACCGAAACGCGAGGATTCTTTCCTTTCCAAATGGTTTGTTCCCATAGTAATTGTTATATCTCTGATTTTCTTCAGTGCCGCAAAGGTTATTGGTACTCGACAGAAATCAAAAGAAGCTGCCAAGCACAAGGAGCTTAAAAAAACGTCATCAAAGATTCACCTGTTTGAATTGAAAAATGATGCGGGAAAATTATTACTCCAAATAGAGATGAGTAAAATCATCGCTTTCGAAGCCAATGATAATTACGTAATCACTTACTATTTGTCAGAAAACAATGAATTGCAAAAATCACTGCAACGGACTTCCCTGAAAAAAGTCGAAGAATTAATTTCTGATGATAAACAACGATTTTTCCGGGTTCACAAATCGTACATCATCAACAAAAGATATGTGCATTCCATTGGTGGCAAATCGCAGGCGTATAAAGTTCAAATGCAATTCATTAAGGAAGCAATGCCAGTATCCAGAAGTTTCGATATTGAGCAAATTTCAGCATAACCATTTACCCCAAATTGTAGCATTTCACCACTCAAAATAGGTGTTCACAACGTATTCTAGCAATTCGCCAATCATTTTTTGAGGCACCATATTCTCGCCTTAAATTGAACTGAAAACGAACTATAATTCCGCAAGAATATGATATTAAAATGGGTTTCTCTTGGCATCGCTTTAATCGCGACTAGCACTCCGGTAAATGCTCAAATTACCATTGATAATACAACCTACAACGCAAATACCCTTGTTGATGGCGTACTGGTACCGACAGGTAGTGGAACAACTGTGTCAAACGCACAATTTAGAGGATGCCTTAATGTTTCCGGACGCTATCAAATGGGGTATTTTTCAACAGCAACTACTACGCAAGCGGCGATGGGGTTCACTGAGGGCGTGGTACTTTCTACAGGAAACACTTCCGACATTCCATTGTCTCTGGGAACAAACCCGGGCTCAGTGGCTCAAATGTCCCGAAATTATACCAGTGGCTCTGCGGGCGAATTACGATCGAGTAATGGCGCTGCGGGGCAAGATGCCGATATCGACAACCTCATTGCACCAGAAAATTATTACAACGGAGCCGTTCTTGAATTTGATTTCGTGCCCGTTTCAACAGACGTTTCGTTCCGCTACATGTTCGGTTCAGAAGAGTACAACGATCAATCAGGAAGCGCTTTCGCAATCAATTATAATTGTTCTTCCTACAACGATAAGTTTGCATTTCTAATAAGTGGCCCAGGAATTACGGGAGGTCAAGGATACCAAAACGACGCCATCAATATCGCACGACTAACAAATAATGCAGAAGTCGGGATTAATTCAGTCAATGATGGCGTCGTTGGTTCCAGTGGAGGCGCTCCGAACGCAGCGAACTGTATCGCAGCGAATGGCGCATGGACAGCAAGTACACCCACGCCTGAGTTTTTGGGATTCGTTGACGGAACAGAATTGAATGGCAACACGCAAATTCTCACTGCATCGTATTCTGGTTTGGTACCAGGACAAACGTATCACATTCGTTTAATGATTGCAGATGCTGACGACGGCGCTTATGACAGCGTTGTTTATTTGGAAGCGGCAAGTTTTACAACCGATCCGAACACCCTTCCAGTGGAACTTAAAAGCCTTCAAGTAGAATGTCAAATGGACGAACATCAATTGGAATGGACAACACTCTCTGAGCGTAACAACGATCATTTCGTCATAGCAGCATCATTGGATGGTAAACACTTTGAAGATGTTATTGAAATACCAGCAATTGGTAATTCGCAACAGGAGTTCACCTACAAAACAAGTATACCGCATCACAATGAAGACGTCGTTTACTACCGACTTTCGCAAGTAGACACGGATGGCACCACTAAAGTTTTACGCGTTCAAAGTGCTCAATCGAACTGTGATCAGGAAATTAACATGATGATTCAGGGCAATCAACTTCAGATCGAATCAGAGTCGGCTGTTCAAGAAGTAACAGTATACACGCATACGGGGCAACAAGTGCTATTCTGGTCGTCTCAAAAAGTACAACATCAAGCAACCATTGAGTTGGGGGCTGAATTGAAAGAAGGACATTACCTAGTTCGAGTAACAACAAAGGAGGGGATCGTTACAAAGTCTTTAGTGATTCAATAAAACCGGACGGAATTTGTCTTGAATATGCATCTTAATCGTATCTTAATTGTACCTAAGTGAACGGAATTATAAAACGTATGAAAACACACTTCGAGTTTTTTCAAAAATTGGTGATTGTTTCCCTTTTTGTTGGGATTTCATCTAGCGGATGGGCGGTTAATTACTACGTAAATGACAATAGCACTAATGGCGATGTTCACACTTCAGCTGTAGGAGCAACAATCAACAGTGGATTGACCGCAGCAGCACCGAAGGCATCGTTGACCGAAATTTGGACAACCTATGGTCCAACCGGAAGCAACGCAATCACCTCGGGGGATGTGATTTTCGTCGACGCTGGAACATATCAAGCTTTGGATGCTAACCTAGCGTTGAGCGTATCGGGCATTTCTATCACGGGTGCAGGCAGCGGCCTAACCATTTTCGATAACAATCAAACGAGTGTTGATGCCAATCGTTGGGCAACCATTACAGGAGATAATATCACCATTACCGGAATCTATCTCACCGGATATAATTTTGGCTTTGGTGGTGCCAACGTGATACAGATTACCGGTGTGAGCAACCTGACCCTAAACGATGTCATTGTATATGAAAACTTACCAGGTGGTGGATCAAGCGCTATTGTTGTGAATGGTGGATCGGAAGTAGATTTCATCGGTGGAGGTTCAAGTTGTAATCCGGGCTCGGCCAGTGTTGCTGGCGGTGGTGTGAACGTTGAAGGAAACGGAAACGATGTTGATTTCATCAATTACACGTTTTCAGCAAATACCAAAGATTACCAGGGAGGATCGGGACTTAGAGTTACAGGAGATGCCACCACTACGATTGACATTGACGATTGTATCTTTTCAAACAACGAGAACTCGAGTTCAGAAGGTGGTGGAGCCATATTTATTGCCAATGGTGCTACAATGACTATTGATGGTTCGTGCTTCAATAGCAATACTTCAAGCCAAACGTCTTCGGTTAATTATGGAGGTGCAATTACGGTAGGACGAGGATCAACAGCAACAATAAACAATTGCACATTCGATTCAAACGCTGCCACTTCATCTGGAAACGGCGGCGCATTGGCAATCAACACGGCATTAGGAAGTACTGGGAGTGCTGGAACCATTAACGTTACTACTTGTGCATTCACAAATAACGTTGCTTCGGATGGAGCAGATATTCTGGGGCGCGTAAGCTTCAGTCGTCCGGCAGTTTTCAATATTTCCGAGTGCACGTTTAGCGGCACTGGAGATGATATTCGCAACGACAATTCTGCAACTATCACGATAGCAAATTCAGGTTCGCCATCTACTACCGGAGGCGTTACTTTTAGCAATACAATTGCCCCAGTTACAACTCCAACAACAAACTGCCCAACGATTTCTCAACCTTGTTTTTCAGTGCTTCCAGTTACCTTTAATGATTTCTGGGCGGGTTGCGATAACGATGAAAACATTGAATTGTATTGGTCTACTTTATCTGAATTGAATAACGATTATTTTGTTCTGGAAAGAGCTAATGAAGATTTCACTTTTGAAGAAATTGCCCAAATCGATTGCTCGGGAACAGTTCTATCAGAACTTGCTTATTCCTATGTAGATCGAGAAGCATTTGCCACAGGATACTACCGCCTGTCACAAGTCGATTTCGACGGAACAAGAACCTATCTAAAAACCATTTTCGCTACAACGTGTAAAGTGCGAAATGCTATCTACGCCCATCATTTCGATGCAACTTCATCCACGTTAGAAGTCTTCTACAAAGTAGATCAATTAGAAGATGTGGAAATCTCCATCATTAATGCTTCAGGATCTATTCTGGCGACGGAATCTCGCCAACTGTCACCCGATCTTCAAGCGACCAAAATGCGCCTAGATAGAAATCCGACACCCGGCATCTATCTGATCTCTGTTCGTACCAAATCTGAATCGTACCAAGGGAAAATTTTGATCGCGGAATAGTGTTAACGATTTGATAAAAAGCAACTAATCGCTATGCGTCGAAACAGAAATTCGTAATTTTAAATTATGAGCAGACGCACCATCAACGCTGTTTTTCTGTTAGGAATTGTTTCAGTCATCAGTATTTTATTGATTCAATTTGTATGGATTCGTAACACACAATCCCTTTTTGCTAAGAACGTCGAAATTCAAGAAACCAAGCAGGCCATCCAAATAAAGGAGGACAGTCTGAACATGGTGCATTTCACCGAGCAAACGCATATCGCTCTAAGAAATGTATTACAGCAGCTCACAACCATGACAAAGGATAGCTCTGATTTGTACGGCGCCGTGAACAGAATTCGATCGAATTATTTCTATGTAGATATCAATGAGGAACTCAATCCATATCATCTTGAAACGCTTCTAAAACGAGAGTTGTACGATCAAAACGTGCATCAGAATTTCCAATACGGAATTTACGATTGCTACACCGATTCCATCGTTTTCGGAAACCTGATCCGCTATGATGAGGAACACCATTACGAAATCGATTCTTCCAAACAGATCACCTTTCCAGATATGAACTGGAAGAAAGACGGACACTATTTCACGGTATATTTCCCGAAGGTCACAGACAAATTTGATATGGCGGTCGTCCCGGAAATAGGCACCTCATCACCGTATTTGTATCTCTTCTTTATCGTGATTCTGATTTTGATATTCTTTGGATACACAGTATTCGTAATCCTGAAACAGAAACGATTGTCGGAGGTAAAAACCGATTTCATCAACAATATGACGCACGAATTGAAGACGCCAATATCCTCCATCGGACTTTCTTCAGAAATGATTATGCGTCCGGAAACATTGCAGGATTCAGAAAAAATTCAACGCTATGCTAGTTTGATCTACAAGGAGAACAAACGCTTGGAAAATCAGGTAGAACGTGTTCTTCGTATTGCGAAACTGGACAAAAGCGAGATTGAATTATCAATGGAACCGTTTGATATTGCCGAGTATTTCTCTGAATTGAAAGACAATTTTGAATTCAATCAGGAAGGTCGACCGGTAACGATTATTACAGATGTGCAATTGGAAAACCCTATAATCTCGGTAGACCCAGTTCACATGTCGAACGTATTTTACAATTTGGTCGATAATGCGATCAAGTACTGTAAAAACCCGCCCGAGATTAAGATTACTGTTCGTTGTGATAAAAATCAGCTGGTAGCCACAGTTGAAGACAACGGTATTGGCATCAAACGCGAAAATTTGAAGATGATATTCGACAAATTTTACCGTGTTCCTACCGGAAACGTGCACGATGTCAAAGGATTTGGATTGGGGTTGTACTATGTAAAAACCATTATCGAGAAGCACAAAGGCTCCATCAGCGCCAAAAGTACCCTTGGTGTTGGAACGACGTTTACTGTAAAAGTTCCGATTCAGTAAATGAATTCTATTTAAAATCGAACGATTATCGATCTTTCTTCTTCACCTTTTTCAAGGTAGACACAGGCTGTGGGAACATCCCGTCGCGCGAGAGTTTCTTCCCTTTTTTGTAGACCATGATGCGCTCATTTGCCAGTTGACCGTCGATATCAACATCCAAAAGGAAATATTTTTCGGCTTTGAACATAACCTCGTAGGTTCCCATCATCTCGTTATCTCCAACGCGCACCTGAACGACGTCGGCACCAATTGTAATTGAAATGTTAGCACTACTAACAAAATGTAACTCCCCATTCGATTGCATCGAATACTCCGGAATCGTTCCCTCGTAATATCCACGGAACTTCTTCTTCAAACTGATATCCTTCTGTCCGAACACCAATCCCGATGTCAATAATAATCCTACTAGCAACAACTGCTTCATGCTTTAAAGGTATGAAAATTCAATAATAACTCTACTTCGAACTACTTCGGCTTCTCGATACCTCGACAGGCTAAGCAAGGCGCTGACTCGAAGACCTTAAGCTTTGCTCTTCCCTTCCACCATCCACCCTCCCAACTCATAACTCTCCCTTCACATTTTTTCAACCATTCACATCACTTACCAACAATGCACTTCATCATTCTGGCAAAAACCGTAAATTCGAGATTGCGTTAAAAACAACATTACATTCATGAAGCAATATCACGATCTGCTCCAGCATATTTTGGATAACGGAACGATTAAAGAAGACCGAACGGGAACAGGAACAAAATCTGTTTTCGGATATCAAATGCGCTTCGATTTATCCGAGGGATTCCCTTGCGTTACTACAAAAAAGTTGCACCTCCGATCCATTATCCACGAGTTGCTTTGGTTCCTTCAGGGCAATACAAACATCCAATACCTGAAAGACAATAATGTTCGAATCTGGGATGAGTGGGCAGACGAGAATGGAAATCTTGGTCCGGTTTATGGCTATCAATGGCGCTCATGGCCAGATGGTAATGATGGAACAATAGATCAAATCACGAAATTGGTAGATTCATTAAAAAAGAACCCAGATTCACGTCGCCACATTGTTTCCGCATGGAACGTAGCCGATGTAGACAACATGGCCTTACCTCCGTGTCACACATTGTTTCAATTCTATGTGGCCGATGGCAAACTAAGTTGCCAATTGTACCAACGCAGTGCAGACACTTTTCTTGGCGTTCCTTTCAACATTGCATCGTACGCTTTGTTAACGATTATGTTGGCTCAAGTTTGTGGTTACGAACCTGGGGATTTTGTTCACACTTTTGGTGACGCTCACATCTACAGTAACCATATGGAACAAGTCCAGTTACAATTAACACGGGATTTCCGTCCGCTTCCAACCATGAAAGTTAATCCGGAAGTGAAAAATATCTTTGATTTTAAATATGAAGATTTCGAACTCATCAACTACGATCCGCACCCGCATATCAAGGGCGCAGTGGCTGTGTAGCCTTATAGTTTTCTTTAGTTTTGCTGCATTCGGGCAAAACAATGAAACCTCTTTTTTATTTGTTGGCGATGTCATGCAGCACGACGGTCAAATCAACGCTGCACGAAATTCCACCAACGATTCCTACGATTACGAAGATGGGTGGAAATTTATCCGTCCGATTGTAAACGAATACGACATCGCAGTAGCCAATCTAGAAGTGACGCTAGCCGGAAAACCCTTCAAGGGATACCCACAGTTCTCGGCTCCGGACGAATTGGTTGAAACATTGGTAAACAATGGGTTTAACGTAATCTTAACAGCAAACAATCATTCGTGCGATCGCGGCGCTAAAGGAGTTATAAGAACATTGGACAAGCTCGACGAATTGGGTGTAGCGCACACCGGAACCTTTCGAAGTCAAGCAGAACGCGACCAGAATTACCCTTTGATGCTGGAAGAAAACGGGATGAAAATCGCGATGTTGAACTACACCTATGGAACCAACGGATTGGAGGTCGCGAAACCTTTGATTATTAATTACATTGACAGCACGGTTATCAAAACCGACATTGCTAGAGCAAAGGAATTGGGAGCAGATTACATTGTTTGCAACATGCACTGGGGATTGGAGTACAAATTCCTTCCAAACGGATATCAAAAAACGTATGAGCAGCTGTGTTACCGCGAAGGTGCCGACATGGTCATTGGAGGACACCCTCACGTTGTTCAACCCATAGAGCAGAAAGAAGTAAACGGCGAAGACAAATTGACGGTTTGGTCGCTCGGGAACTTTGTTTCAAACATGCAAACACGTCCAACACGAGGCGGCCTGATGGTTGGGAGTACAATAGAAAAAAAAGGCGACGATATTTCTATTAAGGAAGCGCATTACTACTTGATCTATGTAATGAAGAAATCAGAAGGAGAAGTAACGCAATATTACATTTTACCTGACTTTGAGTATAATACTTTCACTGATTTCATGGATTCCAAAAACCAGAATCACTATAAGTTATTCATGGCAGATAGCAGAAAATTATTCGCGGAACACAATCTGAATGCGAAAGAACGAATCGTGGATACGGATTCAGAAATAGGCGAACTCTACCAACAATTTCTAACAAATTATTACGCGGTGGAAATTGATGGCGGCGATGAAGCTTTGTTGCACAACGAATTAATTGGTGATTTACTTCAAGTAACGGTAGACAAAGACGGAAAGCACCATATGATTTCAGGAATGTGCGCCAATCCAGAAGAAGCGAAGTCGGTTAGAAATTACATGAATGATTTAGGTATTGGAACGACTTCCATTGTAAAAGTAAATTACGGAAACGAGGGAATTCTCGTAAACCCAGTAACACCATGAAAGTAAGTTTGATTGTAGCAATGGATTTGGATCGAGGCATTGGTCGTAACAATGACTTGATGTGGCATCTTCCCAACGACATGAAATTCTTCAAAGAAACAACGCAAAATCATGTGGTTGTAATGGGGCGTAAAAACTACGATTCCATTCCTGAAAAGTACCGCCCTCTGCCGAACCGACAGAATGTTGTTCTGACAAGAAATACGAATTTCACCGCTGAAAATTGCGAAGTGTATCACTCATTGGAAGCATGTTTGGAAGCGTACAAAAACGAATCCGATAAAACAGTATTCATTATTGGGGGAGGTGAAATTTATCGACTGGCCCTAGAAGCTAATGCGGTAAACGAAATGTTTATCACCCACATCAATCATCGTTACGGAGCGGATACTTTCTTCCCGGAGTTCAACTTAAAAGACTGGAGTATTGAAACCGTTATGGAACAAACAAAGGATGAGCGTCACGAAGCAAGTTTCATCGTACTGAAGTACACAAAAAAATGATTTACGTCAAAGCATCGCACTTCGGTGCAAAAACGTAAAACAAATGCCATGCAAAAACTATATTTCGTTCTTCTAGCTTCCCTATTCGCAATCACCCTAGCATCCTGCTCTCAAGAAGAGAAAAGCAAAACGCAGAACATAAAGGAACCCAATGCTCAAATTCAGGATGACAGTCTTGATTGGATTGTCGATGAATTGGTCATCAAATGGAATAACAACAAAGATTATAGCATCGAGACTCTGGAAGCAATGCCCGAAGAATTCTATGGTTTTGTTCCAATTGACAGCATGCACTCCTTTTCCGAACAAGCTACTCATATTGTCTCAACGATGCATTGGCAAATGGAGAAATTGGGCTTTAAAGAACTTCCTGAATTCAAAGACGAGTCCAAAGCAGAATTGATAACATCATACGAATCCCTTTTCGACTACCTAATCTCAGAATTAGAGTCCATGGAAGGCTACGAATTAAAAGAAACGGTTGGTGTTTTTTACGGCGCTTCAACCAAACGTCGTTTGTTGAATCTACTCGACAATCATTTAGCGCATCATCGTGGACAAATGATGGTATACCTGCGATTGAAAGGTGTAAAACCGCCCAAATATAGAGGCTGGTAGGTCAATTTTTAAAGCGCCAAAAATTGTAAATCTTGTTGATAAGTTCGTTACGGCTAACCTCCTGCCGGGGCAACGATTTCGTATTTTAGTCTCACCTATTGTTCAGAACAAATCATGAAAGTCTGTATTGCCGAGAAACCCAGTGTTGCCAAGGATATCGCCGAAGTTTTGGGCGCTAACCAACGTAATGACGGGTACTATGAAGGCAATGGATATCAAGTAACATGGACATTTGGTCACTTATGCACGTTGAAAGAACCGCACGATTATCGCGAGCATTGGAAGTACTGGAAATTGGAAGACCTTCCCATTGTTCCTGATAATTTTGGCATCAAACTCATTCAAAATCAAGGGGTAGAGAGACAATTCAATACCATAGAACGATTGGTCACCAACTGCGATGAAGTCATCAACTGTGGGGATGCAGGGCAAGAGGGAGAATTGATACAACGATGGGTCCTCTTGAAAGCGAAATGCAAAGCTCCTGTGAAACGCTTGTGGATTTCCTCGCTAACGGAAGAAGCCATCAAAGAAGGATTTCAAAAGCTGCACGAAGCTACCAAGTACGACAATTTGTATGCTGCGGGAAGCGCCAGAGCCATTGGTGATTGGATGCTAGGAATTAACGGAACCCGCCTGTTCACAAAGAAATTTGGACAGGGGAAGTCAACCTTATCTATTGGACGTGTTCAAACGCCGACTTTGGCCATGATTGTCCAGCGGCACAAGGAAATAGAAAGTTTCAACATCAGTGAATACTGGGAGTTAAAAACAAAATATAAAGGTCAGGAGTTTGCCTGCC
Organism: Flavobacteriales bacterium; assembly: GCA_015665275.1. Classification (GTDB taxonomy): domain Bacteria; phylum Bacteroidota; class Bacteroidia; order Flavobacteriales_D; family Crocinitomicaceae; genus UBA4466. The sequence continues at coordinate 19,205 of JADFAL010000008.1, forward strand.
AAATATCAAGACTCTCCTCGGAGGAAAAAGCCAAAGGTGGTCTGGAATACCTTCAAAACAAAGATTTTGAAATTACCTCCTTCGAACAAAAAGAAGGAAAAGAAGGGAATCCGAAACTCTATGATTTGACCTCTTTGCAGGTTGATTCCAACAAGAAATTTGGAATGTCGGCAGACGAAACCCTTAAGATGGTGCAAAGTCTGTACGAGAAGAAATTGGTGACCTATCCTCGTGTGGATACGACGTATCTTTCCGAAGATTTACATCCAAAAGTACCGAACATCCTTCGTGGAATGCAGTATTACTCGCGATATACAGAATCCTTGCTTTCCAAGCCCATTCCGAAATCCAAAGCGGTTTTCGATGACAAGAAAGTGACCGATCACCATGCAATTATTCCAACGGGCGTTGTTCCTTCAGGGATTTCACTGCCTGAGCAACAGATATATGACCTCATCTGCCGCAGATTTATTGCCGTTTTCTATCCACCGTGTATCGTTTCGAATACCACCGTTTTAGGAAAAGTCGACAAGCTAGAATTCAAGGCCACGGGGAAACAGATCTTGAAACCCGGTTGGCGCGAAGTGTACGCAGATCAAAAACAAGACAGCAAAGCCAAGGAAGCGGACAAGATCATGCCGCATTTTGAGGAAGGTGAAAAAGGTCCACACGAACCTTTCATTCACAAAGGAAAAACCTCTCCTCCGAAGCACTTTACTGAAGCCACTTTACTTCGTGCTATGGAAAGCGCGGGAAAACAGGTGGACGATGAAGAAATGCGCGAATTAATGAAGGACAACGGAATTGGTCGACCCTCCACGCGCGCGAACATCATCGAAACACTCTTCCGTCGAAAGTACATCTCGAAAAAGCGAAAAAATATTGTGGCAACGGCTACGGGAATCGCACTGATTGATACCATCCAAAACGAACTCTTGAAAAGCGCCGAACTTACGGGAGATTGGGAACGTAAATTGCGCCTAATTGAAAAGGGAGAATATAGTTTGGACGTATTCAAACAAGAATTATACGTCATGGTTCGAGAAATCACAGACGAGGTTATTTTCAATTCGCATCGCCCCTTCATGATGCCGGAACAAGCAACCAAAGCGATCCCAAAAAAGCGCGTTAAAAAAGAGGTCAACTTCGGCGAAACCGAATGTCCAAAGTGCAAATCCAACAAATTGGTAAAAGGGAAAACGGCTGTGGGTTGCTCCAACTTCAAGGCGTGCGGATTCAAGGTTCCCTTCGAGCTCATGAATAAAAAACTCACTGACAAGCAATTGCACGATCTAGTCTCCAAAGGCAAAACGACCGCTATTAAGGGATTGTCCGCTGGCGAGGAAAAAGTGCAAGGAAAATTTTCCCTAGATGACACCTTTAATGTTCAGTTCGAACAAGGTTGATCTCTATTCGATTCACAAAAATGCACGGAATTTGCAACCATTTACGTTTTGGAGTTAATTCCGCACCTCAATGACTTCTGAGAGTTGAACGAATAGGAAGTGAAGAAATAGTTCTATTATTAAGGAATAAGAATAGTTAATCTATGACCAAAGTGCACCAAATTCTTCTTGTGATTCTATGTTTGAGCATTCATAGTGCAGCTTGGTGTCAGAGTTCAACAAAAGGCAATTGGACCAAAGAAGACAAACTCAGCACAATTGCTGAATTGAATGTTCAAAGAGAAGTTTTTGAAGCCTTTCTGGACAGCTCTCAAATTGATCCATTAATAGATTGTATTGCCGATGAACTCGAGCGAACCTTTGAAAATCCAGACGCGGTGGACACAAGCTCCGATACGATACAAGCAATTTCCGTACACTGCCTTAATGCCGTAGGGTTTAATCCGAATCCGGTAGAAGAAGAAAGTACAAGCGTCAAAGGCAATTGGGACAAACAAGACATCGCAAAGGCCAAAGAAAGTCTGGAAATGACACGGGGTACAATGAATGAACTCATGGAACCCATCGAAGTAGACATTCTATTTGAATGCATCCTTTCCAAACTTGAAGATACATACACCAATTTTGATGAAGCTCTGGAAGATCCCAACGATGGAATCTCGTCGCTCACCATGGACTGTGTCTCAGAAAAGAACATTTTTGACCCTTCTGAAATGCCCGATGAATCCTCCTTAGTAAAAGAGGAAGTTGGTGATCCAAACAGCAGCGTTGGCAATTGGAGTGATGCGGATAAAGTTTTGCTTGAAGAACAACTACTAGAGCTACGTCCCAGCTTCGAAAAGCAAATCGGAACAGCAAAATCAGAGCATGTTTTTGAATGCGTACGCTTCAATTTTGAAAACGCTTTCGAGAATTATGCAGCCATCAATAATCATCCCGAGATTTACAAAGCCATTTTGGACGAATGCTATAAGAAAGGACAATAGCTATTGCTTCAACCAAAGTACTTGTCCACCCAAATTATCATTCTGTGTATTATCTATATCAATCCCTATTCCGTTTACGAGGTTCGGTTCGAAATGTTGAACAAGTTGGTATCCTCGTCGTTCCACATCCGGAACTCTACTTTCCGACTTCCAATAATGGGCAAATTTGAGATCGGCATACAGTTGCCCACTAGTTAACACAGAGTCAGCGCCTACATAAATACCTGGAACATATCCAGCATTTGCAACTTCATTGTACCAAGCATTACAGTATCCTATAACATCATCCGCAGCTGTTCCAGCTGCCACGCCCTCAAGGTCCAACCAGACATTTACACCCTTCGGAAACCCAACGGCATGTGCATTCGTTGCCGCAGCAACTCCGGTAGTAATACCAAGCTGTGCATCAGGCTTCCACCCTGGCATTCGAACGTGTTGCACCGGAATTAGCGCTAGCCCAGCATTAAGAATAGTAGTGGCTTCTTCAGGAGTTAGATCTGAATGAGATTCTTCTCCAAGGGATAAATAGCGAGCGCAAAATGTATAACCGTCTGCAACAAATTTTGCCGCAGTCTCTTCTGTCATTACTGTATCTGCATCGAATCCTTTCAATCCGGCTGGAGCTTTCTGAACAGTTCCTTTGAGTGTCATAATGAATAGTATTTTGGTTTGTGCCAACAAGGTAAGATTCAATTATGAAAATATCAATGATACATGTACGTAATAATCAGTAATCAATGATGTTTTCGACGAAACGCTATCCCTTAAAAAGTATATTAATCTGCATTCCCACCTTCTAAGTTTTCGTATATTAACACTCAAACTATTTAAACGAAAACATTATGAAGAAAAGTTTTATCAAGGTAGGATTTATGTTAGGACTTGCACTTGTAACTACTGTGTCTTTGAATAGCTGTTCAAGCGAAGAAGATGCAGAAGGAGACGGAACCGAGCAAACAGATGCGGATAACGACGCAGATGGAGGTGACGAAGAACCTGAAATGGAAGAAGAAAACAGCGGAAATGACATGGAGCCAGAAATGAATAATTCTGGAGAACCTGAAGCTGGCGAGGGTAAACAAGCCGGAAAAGGAGCTAACAACATGGAAGTTACTACAACCGTGCCGGAAGAAAAGCCGATTAAAAAATCGACTCGTGGTGGTGATTCCCCAAAAATGACAACTGACGGGAACAACTAATTCCAATCATTTTATGTAATTTGAGTCCTGATATCCGAAAGGATCATCAGGACTTTTTTTTATAATCAATTACTACCGCATACCATGCAAACCGAGGAACAATGGCTTCTTTCTCGAAAGAAATTTGTGACATCACTTCTTTTGGGTGGTGCAGCCTTGCAATTGCCATGGCTAACTGCGTGTCAGCACAGAAGATATTTCCCGGGAGACACCACTCCCCTCTCCAACCATCAATTCAAAGTACTTCAGGCACTTCAGAACACTTTGTTCCCTTCCGATGGAAACGGTCCGGGCGCCTATGAAATTAATGCAGACTCCTACATCCTTTGGGTGCTGCACGACGAACTTCTCGATCCTGATGAAAATCAGTACATCATAGACAAGCTTGACAAATTTGACACATTTGCCAAAGACAAACTCAAATACAAGTTTTACGATTTGAATCCAAAAGAACAAAAAGTCATTGTCGAGGAAGTGGCAGAAACAGCTTGGGGAGAGCGATTTTTGTCCAGAATGCTTACCCTGATCTTCGAAGCTCTCTTGCTGGATCCTCAATACGGAAGTAATCCTGACGGCGTTGGTTGGAAATGGCTCGACCTTATCCCAGGAACTCCAAAACCCGATGAAACGCATTTGTATCCAACCATTTTAACACAGCCCCATGAAGTATGATGTTTGTATCGTAGGTAGCGGGGCCGGTGCCGGGCCAATCATTCACGAGCTATCTCAAGCAGGACTGAATGTCGTAGTGCTTGAAAAAGGCCCTTGGTTGAAAACGGAGGATTTCACTAAAGATGAAATGGTAGCAACTAGGCGCAGTGTCTACACTCCAAATCTCAAGGATGAATGCCATGTATTGGTTAAAAAGAACCAGTCAGGCAAATGGATGCGCCAATCTACGTATTCTTCCGGACGTGATTTCTGGAATGGAAATGCAGTCGGAGGCTCATCAAACTTTATGAGTGCCTATTTTCACCGACTCAAACCTGTTGACTTCCGGCTGAAAAGTGAATTTGGCGAATTCGAAGGTGCCAACGTTGTTGATTGGCCAATTCGCTATTCGGACATGGAACCCTTCTATGCGAAAACCGAACAAATAATTGGTATTTCAGGGAAAGTAGTTCCTCACAAACATCAGGAACCACGATCTACCGCAGATTATCCGTATCCCCCACTTTCAGAAAACGTTTTTTCTACATGGTTAGATAACGCTGCAGAACGATTGAATTTCGAAATCTTCGCATCTCCGCGTGGAATTCTTTCCCAACCGAAAGACAAACGAAAAGCATGTTATTACTCGAACTATTGCGGGAGCTATGGGTGCAGTTCCGATGCCAAGGGAAGTTCTCGAGCTGCATTGATTAGTCAAGCGTTGGAAACAGGAAATTGCACAATTTTACCCAATTCGAAAGTTTTCCATCTGGAAACGGACGGTAACGGCACTATTACCAAAGCCAATTACTACGATATCGATGGCAACAAACAATCTGCAGAAGCCGATACCTTTGTTGTTGCCGCGCAAGCCATTGAAACATCTCGTCTACTTTTGATGAGTAAAAACAAAGAGTTTCCAAATGGATTGGCCAACAATTCGGGGAACGTTGGTAAAAACCTTGTTTTTTCTGGAGGCGGTGTTGGTTCTGGTCAGGTTCTATTTGAAGACATCGATTCGGAGGAAGCCGAAAACATCAAAACCCCTGGACTTTTCATCAATCGTGCATCGCAAGAATGGTACGTTATTAAGGACAATGATTTTTCAGAGAAACCAATAAAAGGCGGAACCATTGATTTCGTTTCGGAACATGCAAATGCAGTGACCAAAGCCATTCCATTAAAATGGGATGACGAAGGAAAATTACTCTTCGGAACAGATCTAAAGGAAAAAATACATTCCTACTTTACAGAACAACGCAAATTCAAATTTGAAGTTTTTGTCGATTGGCTTCCTAACGATGATTGTTTCGTTGAACTGGACGACGAGGTCAAAGATAAATGGGGTGATCCTGTTGCAAAAATTTGGCTGGGCTACCACGAACACGACCTAAAAGTCGGTAAATACCTTGCAGAGAAAGCCGAAGAACTGTTCAAAGAAGCAGGATTGAAAAACGTGCAATCAAGTATTAGCGGAGGTGTTTCTCCGAATCTTCAAGCCGGAGGATGCCGCTTTGGCAACGACCCAGAGACTTCCGTTTTGGACAAAAATTGCAAGGCACATGAAGTTTCGAATTTATACATCACTGATGGTAGCTTTATGCCTACCGGAGGAAGTGTGACCTACACATTCACCATTTACGCCAATGCCTTCCGTGTTGCGGATCATCTGGTTCAGAAATTGACGCAGTCATGAAGCAACTCATCCTACTTTTTAGCATAATTGCAACCACGGGTTTTGCACAGGATTCGACGCAATGTGCATGTTGTGATATCCAACACGATCAATTCGATTTTTGGGTTGGGAATTGGAATGTATATGATACCTCCGGAAACGAAATTGGGAAAAACACCATTGTTGAAATGCAAGACAATTGCGTTCTTCAAGAATCTTGGCGCTCTCCTAACTCAACCGGAACTAGCTATAACTATTACAACCTAACGGACTCTACTTGGAATCAAGTATGGATTAACAACTCGGGAACTCATTTGGAGTTGAAAGGAAACGCCATTGAAAACGGAATGCAACTTAACAGCGATTGGATAACACATACTTCAGGCACAGAGTATAGAAATTCCATTGTCTGGAAGAAACAACCCGACGGTTCAGTCACTCAAACTTGGAATATAATGGGCAAAGACGATACGATCATCAGCGTTCTGTTCCACGGAATTTATCGTCGTAATTAGGAAACTATCAACCTAAATCTCACCAATTAAAGTCAAGAGATTTTCGTATTTTGAAGGTCGAAACTGTGTGAAAAAAGAAACTACGCAACAACTAGGATCCCTTGGTAAAAAGGACTTATACCAGCTCATTATCGAGACTGCGAATGAAGGCGTATGGATCAAAGACGAGAATCATATCACCACATTTGTGAACGGTAAAATGGCAGAAATGCTGGGCGACACCGAAGAAAATATTATCGGGCGTCATTTCAAAGATTTCACATTTCCAGAAGACGAAGTAACCATTGGCATGATGCATGAGCGCCGTGAGAATGGCGACTCAGACGGGTATGAACTACGATTGCGCAACAAACAAGGAGAAGCCGTTTGGGTATTCGTAAATGCCAGCCCACTAATGAAGGAAGGTAAATATCTCGGATCCCTCGGAATGCTCGGCAATATCACCATCCATAAGCAAAAAGAACAAAAACGAATAGAGCAAGAACGACGATACCGGTCTTTGTTTGAAGATTCACCGGTTCCCATTTGGGACGAAGATTTTTCAGATGTTAAAAAGTACATTGATAAGCTGAAAGGTCAAGGAATTACAAACTTCCGCGAATACTTTGAGAATAACACCGATGCCGTAGTGGAATGCTCGGCTTTACTGAAAGTAAACGATGTCAATCAGGCTGTTGTCGATTTAAATGATGCTCCGAACAAGGCCTACATGCTAGAAAACTTTACCAAGTTGATCGATGCAAAATCAACAGAATACGCCATCAACCAATTCGAAGCCATTGCTAAGGGCAACAAAAGCTGCGAATTTGATGCAGAGTTGCGCACATTTAACAATAATGTTGTTCACGTTCACATGAAATGGACGGTGGTTAAGGGATACGAAGAAACGTACGAAAAAGTCTACTTAAGTACTACCGACCTTACAGACAGAATTGTAGCTGAAAATGCAAATCTGCGCAGATCAAACGACCAAAAAGAGTTGCTCTTAAAGGAAATTCACCACCGCGTAAAGAACAACCTACAAATTATCACGAGCCTGCTTAAACTTCAGGCCAACTCGGTGGAAGATCAAGCAACCATGGAACTTTTCGAACTCAGTCTCCATCGCATTAACTCCATGGCTCTAGTGCACGACTTACTGTATCGATCTGAAGATTTCTCAAGGATAAACTACGGGATGTATCTGGAAACATTGGTTACGCCACTGATTCAATCCATGACTCGTGACAAGGCAGAAATCGAACTAGAAATTAGAGCAGAAAACATATCGCTTAACATCAACACGTCCATTCCTCTCGGTTTACTGATTAATGAGATCATTACAAACTCTATCAAACATGGTTTGAAGGGCAAAGAGCAAGGAAAGATTTACATCTTTATTACGCAGGAAGAAGACGGCGATTATTGTTTGGCGATTGGTGACAATGGAATAGGCTTTGCACGTGATGTTGACATAGAAGAAGCCGATTCACTCGGATTACAACTCATTACAAGTTTGGGAGAACAATTAATGGGTGAAATTGCACGCCACCACGACAAACCGGGAACGCATTACCGATTGGTCTTTAAAGAATTAGCCCAACGCCAACCCATTTCGTAATACGTTTATTTCAACTCGATTTCTTCACGTATTTCGTAACAATAACAATCTGCTGCCCATCTACCTTACCCTCAATATGCCCGGGATCGTCATGAACCAATCTGATATTCCGAACGGCAGTACCTCGCTTTGCCACAATACTTGAGCCCTTCACATTCAAATCTTTGATGATCACCACGCTGTCTCCAGCTTGTAGCTCAACACCATTACTGTCTCTGTGTTTTTCGGCAGAGTCTTCTGAAATTCCTTCTTTCGCCCAATTCAATTCATCTTCTTCCATATATATCATATCCAGCAAATCGCTGGGCCAACCTTCGGCTTTCAAATGAAATAACATGCGATACGCAACCACCTTAACAGCAGACACCTCACTCCACATAGCATCATTCAAACATCGCCAATGATTGGCGTCTGCCGAATCAAGATTGTTCAATTGAGAGTTACAGATGGCACACGTATGAATAACCTCATCAATTGAGTTTCCGCTTTTGGGTGATACTGCAAAAACAGCTAAGTTTTCTAATGAACCACACAGTTCGCATGCATTATTACTTCTATCCGAAAGTGCCTGTTCCATAATTGTTGCGTTTGTTTCAATGCAATAATACTTCTTTTCCGAACAATGAAAACTTGCTTCAATCCGAGCGCCGTTTGACTTAGATCTCCAAGTCTTTTATAAAGTCTTTGAGTCTACTATCTTTTAATTACTAATTTTGCGACTTACTGAATTTTATGGCAGACACTCGTTACAACCTACGCGGCGTTTCCGCTGGAAAAGAAGACGTTCACAACGCAATTAAGAACGTCGACAAAGGACTTTTCCCTCAGGCATTTTGCAAGATCGTTCCGGACATGCTTTCTGGAGATCAGGATTATTGTGTGGTAATGCACGCAGACGGAGCTGGTACAAAGTCATCTTTGGCTTACATGTACTGGAAAGAAACAGGAGATATTTCCGTTTGGAAAGGAATCGCTCAAGATGCATTAATTATGAATATTGATGATCTTTTGTGCGTTGGAGCAACAGATAACATTTTGCTCTCATCTACCATTGGTCGTAATAAAAACCTAATTCCAGGCGAAGTAATTTCAGCTATCATCAACGGAACAGAAGAATTGTTGGAAGATTTACGCAATCAAGGAATCGGAATTCATTCTACGGGTGGAGAAACTGCCGATGTAGGAGATTTGGTTCGAACCATCATTGTAGATTCTACCGTTGTGTGTCGTATGAAACGTGCAGACGTAATCTCAAATCACACAATTCAAGACGGTGATGTAATCGTTGGACTGGCATCACACGGACAAGCTTCATACGAGAAAGAATACAATGGAGGAATGGGAAGTAACGGATTGACATCTGCCCGCCACGATGTGTTCAACAAAACCTTGGCAAAAAAATACCCAGAAAGCTTTGATTCATCAGTACCTGAAGACCTTGTTTACAGTGGATCAAAAGGATTGACGGAAACTACAGATACAGAATTGGATGCTGGGAAATTGGTACTATCACCAACAAGAACCTACGCTCCCATCATCAAGAAAATTCTGGATGAACACCGTGATGATATTCATGGAATGGTGCATTGTTCGGGTGGAGCACAAACAAAAGTGCTACACTTTGTTGACAACGTACACGTGATCAAAAACAACTTGTTCGAAATTCCACCATTGTTCGACATGATTCAAAAAGAATCGGGTACAGATTGGAAGGAAATGTACAAGGTATTTAACATGGGACACCGCATGGAGATTTATCTTCCAGAAGCCCAAGCCCAAAACATTATTGACATTTCTAAATCGTTTGGTGTAGACGCACAGATTGTAGGTCGCGTAGAAGCACACGAAGGAAAGAAACTAACCATTACGTCTCCGCACGGAGAATTTACGTACGAATAATCATGAACGAATTACTACAGAAACTCGAAGCTATTCACATTCGCTTTGTCGAGGTCGGTAAGCTAATCGTCGATCCGGAAATTATTGCGGATATGAAGCGGTACGTGAGACTGAACAAAGAATACAAAGATCTCGAGGAAATAGACCAGGTCTACAAGAAATACAAGAACATTATTGAGAACCTGGAGAACTCCAAAGCCTTGTTGAAAGAGGAGGACGATCCGGAAATGCGCGAGATGGCGAAAATGGAAATCGATGAATTGGAAACCGTTCGGCCAGAGATGGAAGAAAGCATCAAGATGTTGTTGATTCCAAAAGATCCCGAGGACGAAAAAAGTGCCATTATGGAATTGCGTGCTGGTACCGGAGGAGACGAAGCATGTATTTTCGTGGAAGACTGTTTCCGAATGTATACCATGTTCTTCAAAGAGCGCGGATGGAGCTACGAAGTAGTAAACTCTAACGAAGGAACCGTAAAAGGCTACAAGGAAATCACCATAAACATCGATGCTCCCGCAGCATACGGCGTATTGAAGTTTGAATCTGGCGTGCACCGTGTACAACGCGTTCCCGAAACGGAATCACAAGGACGCGTGCATACTTCAGCCATTACAGTGGCGGTTCTACCAGAAGCCGAAGATGTGGATTTCGAATTGAATATGTCCGATGTACGAAAAGATACGTACCGAGCGTCAGGTGCTGGAGGTCAGCACGTAAATAAAACGGAATCTGCCGTGCGATTGACGCACATTCCTACTGGTGTGGTTGCCGAATGTCAAGACGGACGTTCCCAACACAAAAACATGGAAAAAGCAGTATCCATGCTCCGATCTCGTTTGTACCAAATTGAATTGGACAAGATTCAATCAGAGCGAGCAGAACAACGTAAATCGCTCGTATCTACAGGAGACAGATCGGCAAAAATTCGCACGTACAACTATCCGCAAGGACGGATCACAGATCACAGAATCAACAAGACCTTATACAAGTTGGATGCCTTCATGAACGGTGATATTCAAGAGATGATCGACGCATTGAAAATGGCAGAAAACGCAGAAAAACTGAAGGGCGAAGAGGTTTAAATCGCCGGTAATTTGTCCTTCCCCCTTTTGGAGGGGGACTGAGGGGGAGGATAAGCAACGGAATAACTCAATTCTCCCATTGCTCAATTTTCAAAAAGTCATGACACGACAAGAACTCATCCACGAAATACGAACAAAGCGCTCTTTTCTATGCGTTGGATTGGATACCGATTTGAAAAAGGTTCCGAAACATTTATTGGATAGCGAAGATCCAATTTTTGAGTTCAACAAGGCTATCATCGATGCCACAAAGGATTATTGTGTTGCCTATAAACCGAATACAGCCTTCTATGAATGTCACGGACCGAAAGGCTGGGAATCCTTAAAGAAAACAATAGACTACATTCCAGATAACATCTTTACGATTGCTGATGCGAAACGTGGAGACATTGGAAATACCTCTCGCTACTACGCAGATACCTTTTTCGATTACCTTAAAGCGGATTCCGTTACGGTAGCACCCTACATGGGAGAAGACAGCGTTTCTCCATTCTTGGAGTATGAAAACAATTGGGTCATCTTATTGGCATTGACATCAAACAAAGGTGCACTCGACTTCCAAATGACCGTAGATCACGAAAATAAGCCGTTATTTAAGAAGGTTTTAGCAAAGTCGCAGGAATGGGGCACGCCGGAAAACCTAATGTTCGTAGTTGGCGCAACGCGTGCTGAAGGAATTGGAGAAGTGAGAAAAGCTGCTCCGGACAACTTCTTTCTAGTTCCAGGTGTTGGTGCACAAGGAGGATCATTAGAAGACGTAGCAGATTATGGATGGAACCAAGACTGTGGATTGCTTGTCAACTCGTCCAGAGGAATCATTTACGCATCACAAGAGCACGATTTTGCACAAAAAGCTGGAGAGGCTGCCAAAGCGCTTCAAACGCAAATGTCTGAGATACTCGATACAAAAAATTTCTAATCCGTTTGTTTATCTCTTTGATTTTTAGTAGATTGGTTTAAAGAACGTTGAACTATTGAGCCGATCATTACTATTTTTACTTGCCCTAGTCTTCGGGCTTCTACTCGTAAATTGTATCGTTTACTTCGTTGGAACTAACGGTTCATTGAGAGGCTGGAAAGCTGCTTTGATGCTCTCATTTCTTGCCATAAGTTCCCTTGCTGTTTTCTTTGTTTTCCTGCGCTTAAATTCTGACCGAAAGTCGAATTCGTAACGCAATCGCATTACTTTTCTCGAAACGCGTGACTTTGGCACAGGTATTGCCTTCCAAATTGCTTTGTACGCTTATTTATAAACACTACTTTTGTCATCTTACCGAAAATTCTGGCAGCATAACATGTGGCAGTCCATTGCGAACATCATTATACGTAATAAATTCATCATAATTGGGGTTCTAGCCTTGGTGACTGTTTTTTTCGGATACAAGGCGTTCTCTGGGCTTGAGTTGGATAACAAGTACGGAATCCTTCTCCCAAACAATGCTGAGGCCAAAGAAGATTACGATCGATTCAAAGAGCTCTTCGGTGAAGATGGCGGAACATTGGTCATCGCAATTGAAACAGACTCCCTTTACACAGAAGAAAATTTCCTGAAATGGAAAGAACTCGGAGACTCTATTTTAGAGATGGAAGGTGTGAAGGCAGTTATTTCCGAAGCCACCCTATTTTCGGTTTATAACAACCGGGAAAAACAACGCTTTGAGGCCAAGAAAGTATTCTCGGATACACAGTTCAAAGAGAAATCCATCGACTCCATAAAAACGGAAGTACGCAGCAATCCGCTCTATCGTGGAACGCTCTACAATGACGACGAGACGGTTTCCCTAATGATGATCAATATCGACGAAAACTTTATCGTAGACCGTGAGAAGGCGAACGTAGTTTTTGATATTGAAGATTTGGCTAGGTCCTACGATGCATATTTTGGAGATCCAAGATTTGCGGGAATGCCGCACTTACGTGTCGTTATAGGAAATCGTGTATTGAAAGAAATGTACATTTTCATCGGGTTGCTCATTCTAATGACTTCCGCGTTGATGTATTTCTTCTTCCGATCGATGCGCGTCGTTCTCATCTGTAACCTAGTTGTTGCAGTAGCGGTAATTTGGTCGATGGGGTCCATTGGAGCCTTCAATTTCAAAATGACCATCATCATGGCGTTAATTCCTCCGCTGATGATCGTTATTGGAGTTCCCAACTGTATCTTCTTACTTACAAAATACCATCAGGAGGTTAAGCAACACGGAAACAAAGCCAAAGCGCTATCCCGAGTCATTAAGAAAATCGGAACGGCGACCTTCCTTACCAACCTTACCACATCACTCGGATTCCTCACATTCGTAACCACCAATTCTGATAAACTGGTACAATTCGGAATCACCGCATCGGTTAACATAATGATGGTGTTCATCCTATCCATCACTATTCTGCCGATCATTATCTCGCTTTTGAAAGCCCCGAAACCAAAGCACCTGAAACATTTGGAGCGTAAAATGGCGGTTGGGCTTCTGAATACATTGGTGCACATTACGGTGAATCACAGACGTTGGGTATATATCACAACAATTGTCGTAGTTGGATTGAGCGTTGCCGGGTTGTTACAAATTAATACAACTGGAAACCTTACAGGCGATCTTCCAGACGACGATCAGATCAAAGAGGACATGACCTTCATGGAGAATAAGTTCGGTGGAGCCATTCCGTTCGAAATTCTTATTGATTACAAGGAACCAAGTCGACTGAGTAAAAAGAGTACGCTCCTGAAAATTGAGAGTGCTCAGAACTTTCTTGCTGATGATACCTTATTTGCAAAATCACTTTCATATGTTGATGCATTGAAAGCTGCGAATATGGCGTATTACGATAACGACTCTTCGCAATACCGATTGATCACTTCTAGAAGACATCTTGCACGAATTAACCGCTACATCGACAGTAGTTCTTACATCACCGATGCAGAAGGAGTAGGAGTTGCTATCAATGAATTAATTGATACTTCGTCGTATGTGGTGCGCATCAGAACGCAGATGAAAGATTTGGGATCTTATGAAGTTTCCGATCACATTGAAAAACTCGAAACGCATTTGGACACCATCTTGAATCCGAATCGAGATCACATCGAAGCGTTTTACAAAGGCTATAAAAAAGGAAAGAGAAATTATTTGGATTCCATTTTAGGTAATTATTCTTCGATTGCCAATGCACTTTCCGCGAGCTATATTAAAAGCGATGATGATCAGTTGGCATACGATACGGAACCAATTGTCTACTTAAAAGCGAAAGCGAAAGACAAAAAATTCAAGAAGAACTTGAGAAAGGCAATTAACTTGGAATACTTTGACATTACAATCACAGGGACATCTCAGGTGGCAGCGGAAGGAACCAAATACATGGTGATCAACTTGTTTACCAGCCTGCTCTTCGCCATTATTGCCATTGCCATATTGATGGCCATCTTATTCCGAGCTTGGAGAATGGTATTGGTTTCTCTCGTTCCGAACTTCATTCCGCTTTTGTTCACGGCAGGAATTATGGGCTGGTTTGGAATTCCATTGAAGCCATCAACACTCTTAGTCTTTAGTATCGCCTTCGGTATTTCCGTGGATGATACAATTCACTATCTGGCTAAATACCGTCAGGAATTGAAAACAAAACATTGGGATTTGAAAGCATGTGCTGTGATGGCTATTCGCGAGGCAGGTCTGGGAATGTTCTACACGTCCATCATTCTGTTCTGCGGCTTTATCATGTTCTCATTCTCTCAGTTTGGAGGAACACAAGCGCTTGGAATTTTGGTTTCATTGACATTATTGTTTGCAATGATCACTAATCTTGTACTACTTCCGACCCTACTCCTTTCTTTGGAGAGACGGATTACTACGAAATCTTTCGAAGAGCCGTATTTTGATGCATATGCCGAAGAGAGCGATATCGATTGGGAACACCTTGATTTAGAGACTGAGGTGGACGACTCCAAAACACTTGAAGACGATAAATAGTGGAAGCACTCAAAAATTATACGGCACTCATTGAAAAAGAGCTTGCCAAAGATCAGTTCCCGGAAAATCCAGCGGAACTTTACGATCCCCTGAGATATTTCTTAGCACTTGGTGGTAAACGCATTCGTCCTGTACTAACACTTTTATCGGCCGAATTGTTTGGAAGCACCGCTGAAAAAGCACTTCCGCAGGCACTTGCTATTGAGATCTTTCACAACTTCACGTTGATTCACGACGACATCATGGACGAAGCGCCAACACGTCGTAAAATGCCAACGGTGCACGAAAAGTGGAATACGAATATTGCTATTCTTTCCGGAGATGTTTTGCTCATCAAGGCTTACCAATCATTGGCCCAGGTAGATGCAGATAAACTCCCGGAAGTCCTTGAAGTATTTAATACTACTTCAATTGAAGTTTGCGAAGGGCAGCAAATGGATATGAATTTCGAAGATCGTATGGATGTATCCATTAGCGAATACGTTGAAATGATTCGCTTAAAGACGTCCGTTTTGCTTGGTGGCGCGCTGGAAATAGGTGCTATTGTTGCCGGAGCGGGCAAAGAAGATCGAAAGCGCATCTATGATTTCGGTCAATACCTTGGAATCGCATTCCAAATTCAAGACGACATTCTTGACTTGTACGCTGACCCTGAGAAATTCGGAAAAATGGTTGGCGGTGATGTTGTAGCGAATAAGAAAACCTTGTTGTATTTAATGGCAGTTGGTACAGCCAATGCCGAGCAACATGAAATTCTTAAGCAACTTCAAAACGAAGAAAACATTCAGTTGAAAATATCACGCACACGTGAGTTGTTCGATCATCTAGGAGCGAAAGAAAAGTGCCGAGAGGAAATGCTTTCATACCAAAACAAGGCCATGCAAGCACTCGATGGAATCAATGTTCCAGAAACGCAAAAAGCAGGATTGAAAGCCTTAGCAGATTTCCTTTTGACCCGAAATTGGTAGCGCCAAATCACTACGAATCAACTAATTCAGTTTCATTCTAAACGTGCAGCTTCTTATATTGGAGCATGCCCTTCAATCGCTTGAACCATTCTATATTGGGAGAAATCCGTCCCAGATTTGCACTTAAAATTGCAGCAGATCCGGAAAAAGCCATGGCGTGCTTGGAAGATGGTTTCAAGAAAGATCCTACAGTAGGTGGCGTATTCGCAAAAAATCATTTGTTTTTGAAAGTCCCGGAATCCGAACAGCACTATTGGTCGCCTGAACTTTCAGTACGCATCGAAATTGAAGAGTTCACGGATTACACAACCGTATCATGCCTCGTAGGCCCCAGACAATCGGTTTGGGCACTTTGGGCCTTTATCTACACATCAATATTATTGGTGACACTATTTAGCGGATTCTATGGTTGGGCACAATACAATGTAGATGGATATTCGGCTTGGCTCTGGGTAATTCCTTTTGGAATAATCGGGCTCTCTACCGCCTTTATTACCTCTAAGGTTGGTCAGCACAAAGGAAGGAACCAAATGCTCCACTTGATTAGTTTTGTTTACCACGAATTATCAAAAATTGGCCCGGTTGACAGACTGGAACGTCAATAATTTCGTTTACTTCGTAACGCTCAACACGCTAAATGCACCTAGACGATCAATCCATTCTTGAGGCGATTTCTCGCAACACAGACCGTGGTTACCACCATTTGGTGGATGCTTATGCAGATCGTGTATTTAGTACATGCCTGAACCTTACTCGGAATCAAGAGGATGCCGAAGACGTTACCCAAGAAGTATTTACTACGATTTATCTCTCTTTGGACAATTTCGAGGGCAATTCGAAACTATCGACTTGGATCTACTCTATCGCTACGAACAAGTGCAAGGAGTTCCTGAGAAGAAAAACGCGCAAGAAAAGATCGGGCTACCATACTGAATTAGAGCAAGAAGATTCACATTTCGTGCCCTTGCAGATTATCGACTTTCAGCATCCTGGAGTTGTCATGGAGGACAAAGAGCGTGCAAAAGTATTGTTTAGCGCCATTGAGCAATTGGCAGAAAATCAATCCCTCGCTTATACCCTTCACAAGATAGAAGGAAGAAGTTATCAGGAAGTTGCAGAAATGATGGAGGTTTCTGTGTCTTCTGTGGAGTCCTTATTGTTTCGGGCGAAGAAGCGATTGCAACAACTATTGGAAAATTATTACCGAGAAAATTTAGAATGACCGCAAGTTTCATTCGAATATGACATCTAATATTAATAACAATGACACCAAACGAACGCGAAATAGAGAGAACAATAAACGCAGGAGATCGCATCTCAAGCGTGCCAGCATCCGACGCACTGATGCAGCGCTTGAAACAAATTCCGGAATCTGTCCGTGAGGGGTATGCGAAAATTCCAAAGAAAGTAGTCTGGGCAGTTGCAGCGAGTATCGCTATTTTAATTGTCTTGAACGTACTTTCCGCAAGGGATTATGCGGAGGAAAACGAATCAACTCAAGAGAGCAGTTCGTATTTCGACCACCTAAAGACCTTGTAAGATGAAATCAATCAAATTCTATAAGATTCTTAGCATCACCTTGTTGATTCTAAACCTTGTAACGCTGTCGATCTTTTTCATTATTGGTCCTCCGGGGCCACCGAGGCCAGGGGAAGCATACCTTGCTGAAGAAATTGGGATGACCGGATCGACAAAAAAGACCGTTGACGCATTGGAAATAAAGCACCACAAGGACAAACGAGCATTAAAAAGAAAGAATTTCGAATTGCAGAAGAAGTTGTACAATTCTTTAACGGATGAAGAGCAATCTGCTGAAATCATGCTACAAATTCATGAAAACCGAATGAAAACGGAACGTATGACTTTTGAATTCTTTCGTGAAGTGGCATCGTATTGCAACAAGAAACAACGCAAAAAACTAGATGAATCAATTGATCATGGCCTGCGCAGAATTACAGGTAACGGAGGACCACCACCAAAAAGGTAGATCATTTTCATGACAGCATTACACGAAACAAACATACAAGTACAGTAAGAGTTATTAGATTCACGTGTAATATGAATCCCGACTTCAATTGAAGTCGGGATTTTTATTTTCATTACCTAAAATTGTGCAGAACAATTAGGCGCGTCAGTATAAATGATCTAATTTGCAGCCTTAATTACGAATAGTTATGAGACGATTGATGAACCGAAAAGCTACGGTTATTGCGGGAATGTTTTTAAGCCTTGGATTGTTATCTGCTGGCTATGCATCTACCAAATTAGAAGGCATGAAAGCTGTAAATACTCCACCAAGATCTGGTGGTCTAGCAGCAGTAGCTATTCAAGATAGAACAGGCAGTCCGATTTCCAGTGGTTTGTGTTCAGCTTGCCATGCGGGCGGAAGTTTTGGAACAACCTTTCAAATTACCGTTCGAGATCTTGGAAATAACATTGTCACTTCCTACATCCCAGGTGCACAGTACACTGTAGAATACATTGTTGCAGGAACAACCGGAACCCCAAGTGGATTTGGGATGCAATCTGCAATACTCGATGCATCCAACAGTAATGCAGGGAGTTTTGGTTCTGTAAGTACTACTAGCACGCAAGTTTCAACTATTGGAGGCATTCAATTTGTAGAGCAACAAGGCGCCAGCTCCTCCGGCCTTTTCATCGTTGATTGGACCGCTCCTTCCTCGGGTACGGGTAGCGTTACTGTATACGGAAACGGTATTGCGATTAATGGCAATGGGGGAACAAGTGGCGATGCGGGATCACCAGCGGTCAATCTAAGTTTGACTGAAGATGTGCCCACTGCGATCAATTTTCCAGGGAATCCATATTGTTCTGACGCAACAAATCCAACGCCCTCGGTAGTAGGAGAGCAAGGAGGAACTTTTAGTGCTCCTCTTGGCTTAGACATCAATACTGCATCAGGTTTGGTCAATATCGCAGGGTCAACTCCGGGAACATATACCGTAACGTATTCCGGTGCTACAGAAACCGCGACATTTGATGTTACCATCAATGAAACATACAACACAACTGATGCCGTTTCTATTTGCCCCAATGAGAGCTATCAATTCGGTAGTCAAACGTTGACGGCATCCAACGTAGGATTGAATACACAAGTATTCCAAGCTTCGAATGGTTGTGATTCAACGGTAGATCTTACACTTTCTGTTTTGCCCTCACCGGTTACTCAGCTTTCTCAGTCTATTTGTTCCAACGAGACAATTCAATTCAACGGTCAAACACTGGACGCCTCGAATGCCGGTTTGAATACTTTCACAACTTCAGGTTCTAACGGTTGCGATTCCACATTAGAGTTGACTTTAAACGTTTTGTCTTTAGATACGGTTCAGGTTTCCGAAACCATTTGTCAGGGTGCAACATTCGATTTCAATGGACAAATTTTAGACGAATCCAATGTGGGATTGAATACAGCGACACTTTCCAATGTGAACGGTTGCGATTCTATCGTGGAACTAACGTTAAGTGTCACACAAATAGACACAACTATAACTCCGAATCTTTTCTCACTAATATCGAACGAAACCAGTGCCAATGCCAGCTTCGTATGGCTTGACTGCGAAGACAACCTAGCTATTGTTCCAAACGAAAACACTGAAACATTAAACGTTGTCGATTTCGGATCGTGGGCAGCAGTGATCACTTTAGATGGATGTGTAGACACTACGGAATGTGAAATGCCATTCTATATGGGCATCGACGAGAACAATACTTCTGCGATACAAGTATATCCTAGCCCCGCCGAAAATACTCTTTACGTGAAAAACCTATCGGATTTGACCGAAGTGGACTTCCTTCAGATTGTAAATCTCTCTGGACAACAAGTATGGTCAAACACATCACTAACAGACGAAATAAACGTTAGTGCTCTTCCACCAGGGACCTACTTCCTGAAGGTAAGACATGCTAAAGGTGAAGACATTGTTCGTTTCATAAAGCGATAATATCGAGTTAAAAAGCAAACCGAATTTAGAATAAGAAAGGGCGTTAAGATTTGTCGAAATGTCCTTTCTTTTAATCAACTCGCTTCAAATCCAAATCATGGAAATCAAAGCTGAAATCAATGTTGGGTGAAATACCTTTCATTTTGATTGCGATAGCCTTCCCATTTTCATCTAGCGTAAAGGAGGCAAAGGCATCACAATTCATTTCGCGATAATCCCATTTAATGGCGAAGGTATTTGCTTGATAGAAGAACATTTCGCCTGTGAGTCTTGGAGATCTTTTAGAAGAAAACAAAAGTTTACCATCCTTCTCTTCGATGATACAATCTCCAAACCAATCATCGCGGTAGGTTCCTGTATAATCATCTAGTTTCAAATGATCAGTTTTGGCATTTTCACATGTTTTCCAAACGGCATCTACTACTCCATTTGCTTCTCCTGTTGACCGTATCAAATACCCGGAAATACGCCCCATCCAATCAGCATCCGGAGCGCCCAGATAAGCATCCATAATTTCATTCATCACAGAAATAAAAGCGTAGCTGCCAGGAGAAGTGTTGGTGAGAACAACAATTCCTGCATTCAACTCTGG
Organism: Flavobacteriales bacterium; assembly: GCA_015665275.1. Lineage (GTDB taxonomy): Bacteria > Bacteroidota > Bacteroidia > Flavobacteriales_D > Crocinitomicaceae > UBA4466. The sequence continues at coordinate 39,696 of JADFAL010000008.1, forward strand.
AATTAAAACCGTATGCGATAGCATGCCCGGCATTCCTCCCGTATGACTCACAATTGAATAACCGTTTTTATCTTCCAAGTCCCATCCCAATCCATATGCGTTGTAGTGCGTATTGTAAGGACCTTGTCCGACCGCAGAAGACCAAATCATCGTTTGCATTTCCCACATTTTGGCGTGTGTATTGGACTGCAATAAAGTATCTCCATCGAACACTCCTCCATTCAGTTGGGTAATCATCCAATTGGATAAATCCTCTGCACTTGCATAAATTCCACCAGCTGCTCCGAAAACCTTGTTTGGGTCTAAATATTCGTTGATTTGTTCCAACTCACCATTTTCAGTAGAATGCGGCATCGCAATATTCTTTGTTGATTTTAAATTTTCACGATACGCCGCAGATCGTTTCATACCGATGCGTTCCATGATTTCGTCCTCCACAAATTGATCCCAAGGCTTACCGCTTACGCGGTTAATTACTTCACCCGCAACGATGTACAAAAGGTTGTCATAATCGTATTTCGTTCTGAATTCAGATACAGGTTCTTGATGTTGAAAGCTACTGAGGATATCATCAATGGTAAAATCCGATCCATCGGGAATAAACATTAAATCTCCAGCACCCAATCCCAAACCGCTTCGGTGTGTCACCAAATCTACAATGGTGAAGTGCTCCGTTACGTATGAATCGTACATTCGGAACTCAGGTATGATGTCCACGACTTTATCGCTCCAGCGCAACTTTCCCTGATCCACTAACATCCCCAACGACGCTGTGGTAAAGGCTTTACTGTTTGAGGCGATACTAAAAAGTGTATTCTTATCCACCTTTGTTCCAGCATCCAATGACGCGATTCCATATCCTTTTGAGTGAATGACTTTACCATCCTGAACAACGGCCACAGCGACACCGGCCTGCTCGACAGATTTCAAAGAAGCGTTTACTACACTGTCAATATATTCCGGAGTTACTTGACCAAAAGAAACTGATAGACAAAATGTTAAAAGAAAGGCTGCAACTATTTTCATGGATGATGAATTTACACGAAAGTACAAATCAAATTGAACGTTACCATTTTTAAATTGTACATTATATCAGCAAACAACACGCTACATCATGTCAAAAAAACATCAAATCTCAATCCCCGATCCGTGTCAGGAAGATTGGAACGAAATGCAAGCCACTGGCCTTGGTCGTTATTGTAACAGCTGTGAACAAAATATTCAGGATTATAGCAAATTGAGCGATAATGAACTCGTTCAATTATTAATGTCCGACAAACCGCATTGCGGAAATTTCGATGAAGCCCAATTGGGCCGCGTTTTGCAAATGGATCGTCGAAACTTGCTTCCAACAATGAACTTGAGAGCCGTTGCGCTGGGATTTGGAATTCTTGTAACCACAACTTCTTTTGCTTCGAACAAACCGGTAAAAACCAATTCCTTCGACTTGATCGAGGTAGCAAGAGGCACCACTTTATTTACGTATGAGGATCAAAGCTCTGACGTAGATGAATTGTGTCATTTCATTGTGATGGACACCGAGAGCAATTATTTGTCCGGAGCAAAATTAGAATTACTGGACGACAAAGGACATGTAGTAGAGGTGATTACAACGGATAAAAACGGAATGGCGAGTTACAATCGTAAAATGATCAATGAAATGCGCATTCGTGAGATTCGGGTAATTCCAAATTCAACAAAGTACGAACGTGTTACCATTGCATTTGAAGGAGCGGAAAGAACGGATCATCAAGTAATCCAAGTAGAAGCGAAAGCGCCCAAACCAGCGAAAACGCCTAAATACAACCGACGACATATGCGTGGAGTAGTAGCCTACGGAAATAAATACTAACGATATATTGATCCATAGACTGGAGTCACTATTCTATCAGAGCTTTAAAGCGAACCTTTAGGAGTGACTTTGTATTTCACTGGCCCGTCAATTTTGTCTGTAATTAAAAAGATGTACGGCTGCGTTAAAACGGTAATTGCTGCTCCTTGAGGCGATGATAACGACAGGTGCAATATATAGGATTTAGCCCCATCTGCTTGTATCTGCATTAAACTCTCGGCAGTTAATGAATATCCTCCAGTAGAACGAACAGGTTGAAAATACGCCACGATAGATTGTTTGCCGAAGTCTACATCACTCTCATCTAGATCATCCAAAGCACTGGTCACGTGATCGACTGAATTCATTTTTTTGCAGATCGCATTTAACTCTTTTTGCGAATTACAAACGACAATAGATTCTTCAATTCCCTCGGAACCGCCCCCCATAAGGTCACCGCTTTGAATCAACTCAATATCAAACGATTTTGTTCCGTCCTTACCGTCTTTCATAGATTTACACGAAACTAAGATTATGGAGATCAATATCAACGCTAAGAAAGATGCTTTTTTCATGTGCTGCTTTTTAATTCAATTGCTATAATACAAGTAACAAGCCAAAAAAAGGGCCAAAAAACCTTTTTTTACCTTAACAATAGTATGACTTTCTTGTAATCCTCGTCCATCCCACTCTTTTATTCATTGATTTCTAACAAATTATAAAACGCAACGTCCCAGTGCAACGAAAGAGATAGTGACGGCGTTATCAAGGAAACAATCGTACTACATGAAATTACTTTGTACCATATCTTTTCTATTTTGTCTTAGTCTATTATTCGGTCAACCCTGCTCCTGCCTTAAGCTTGAAGGCGGCTTTAATAGGTGCAGGCTTGTTGATGACCCTTCCTTCTTTCGGTTCAGAAACACCGGAACGGCAGCCAAAGATTGACCTGATCTCGACAATCACTAATTCAGACACATCCGAAGAAGTTGGAGATCCACCTGGAAAAAGGAAGGTATCCATTGTAGCCTTAAATGAAAGTCGAGGGATTCCAATGGAAGACGTGAAATTCAATTTCCTCAATAAAGAGAGAAAAGTTGTTTTCTATGCTACCACGGATGAAGAAGGACTTATTTCAATAAAGGAAAGTAAACTTCAGAAAAAAGGGATTGCATTTATTCAAGTTGAAGGAACTGAAGACTACGATACGATGATAATTCCGTATGAAGGGGAAGAAATCAGAATTGTCGCTAATATTCAGGTGAAATTCATGGAGTACATGATCATTGGCATGGTGGAGCACGACAATCTTCGCTAGTTTTTCTTACCTCTGCGACAGCGTTCGCTACAATACTTTACTTCGTCCCAATTACTTGCCCACTTCTTGCGCCACTTAAATGGTTTATCACAAGTAGCACATTGTTTTTCGGGTAGATGAACCTTATGATGCGCCATTTCGTTTTCCGGGTTTTACATGCAGCGCTAGGATACGTTTTTTCTCTTCTTGCACCTCTTTCATTTTTCTGTGCCCCCAAATTTTGGATCTGGCCTGACGACCGCTTTCCTCTAAATTCACGAGTGGTTCTGGGTATTTTTCACCCAATTTGAAATCATACATCTCTTGCTCGAACGGAGTCATCGTCCATGGTTCGTGAATAAATTCGGCAGGACACTCTCTTAATTCCGGCACCCAAGTTCGAATGAAACTACCTTTGGGATCGTGGTCTTTGGATTGCTTCACTGGATTATAGATGCGAACGGTATTCACACCCGTGGTTCCGGCCTGCATCTGAAATTGCGTGTAGTGAATGCCCGGTTCATAATCCAAAAAGAGCCGAGCGATATGATAAACGCCATCGCGCCAATCCTGATCTAAATGATGGCAAAAGAAAGATACCAACATCGAGCGCATTCGGAAATTAATCCAGCCAGTTTGGCGCAATGCTCGCATACACGCATCCACTAATGGATATCCAGTTTTTCCGTTTTCCCATGCCTTGATGAATGCTTCGTTCTGATCGTGCTCGAGCAATTCATACCCCTTGTTGACGCAAATTGTCTCATACGAACATTCGGCTTCGAATTTCTGAATGAAATGACTGCGCCATTGCAACCGCATTAAAAAGGCTCTGTACGCCCGTTTGTTGTTTTCATAATTTGGATGAAATCGGACATAGTGAAAGATTTGCCGTACACTTAAATTCCCCCAAGCAAGATATGGAGACAAGCGCGAACTCGACTTTCTACTGAATTCCGGTTTGGAAATATGCCGTTGATAATTCCTACCTCGATCCGTAGCAAACGAATACAAATAATTCCAGCCAGCCCGCTCACCTCCCGGTTGCATTTGATGGTCTTTCACAGAAATTTGCGCTAAAAAGTCCACTGGCAGTTCAAAATCCTTGCTTTGCCATTCCACTCCCGTCATGTTGAAATCATTCTCGATAATAGATTCACCAATGTAATCGAACCAATGATCTTCCCAACCCTTCCGGCTCCTAGATGCTCGAATAACTCCGTCTTTTTCTACATCCACCCATTGCACCTTGTTCTTTTCAAAAATCGATGCAACTTCCTTATCTATATTCCACGTGTGTTGCGTTCCAGACTCTTGATAGCTGAATACCTGCTTCACATCAAACGCTTCGCAAAGGGATTGAAAAATAGCGGATGATGATCCGTAACATACTGTAACTTGATGTCCCGTAATCTCCAAACTTCGGTTCATTTCCATCAACGACTGATATATGAAACGATGATGCCGGGGTGCCATATCTTTGTAGTTGACAATCTCTTCATCAAATATGTACAATAACACTACCGGTAGATTTCCGTTAGATGCCAGTTTGAGTGGCTCATGATCTTGGGTGCGAAGGTCGCGCTTAAACCAAACTATGTTGATGGCCTCACGCAATTTCTGGCAGTACTTTTTTAAGTTCTTTCCAGTAACGGAAGAAGGATTTTTCTAGTGGAATTTCAGGATGCAACCAATCTCTGCTTTCACGAATTCCCGAAAAATGAGACGAAAACGGATGCTCTTTGAAGTAAATATCGCCCTTGACTTGTTGACGCAGCGTGGCGAAAGAACCGACGTAAATTTGAATCTCGGGGATGTTCTTGGAAAGTTCCAATACGAATTGGATCGTTTTTGAACCTAAGGGATATTCTATAAAATGATCAGGCTCTAATAGCAACACTCGATTTGCATTGATGTCTGAATGCCAATTTGGATCGAGATTGTAATGGGTATAAAGGAGTGTTGGCAACTCGGGGTTTAAGGCTGCATTGGATTTGGGCAATTCTGTAATCACATCCATTTGAACTTCTGGTTCCAATATTTCAGGTACTGGCATATCAGTAATTCTTTCATAGGAAACGTCAAGAAAGGTGCCCCTTTGTTCGCTGTCAAAATATTTGTTGATGTTGTCCTGATTGGCATAATACCTTTTCGAACTGTTGGTACCCGCCACCCATTGCCAGCTCAATGCATTGCTGCCCCAATCGGCATCCAATAGATGTGCATACATCCAACGTGCGCCTTCTTTCCAATAAGACTGGCCCACGTTACATACGATAGACGCTACATACATACGCATGTGGTTGTGCATATATCCCGTTTCGTATAACTCTTTTATAGCATCATCAACCGCACGAATGCCCGTTTTTGCACGAACGATTGCTTCTGGCATTTCAAAATGACTCAATCTATCTTGTGGGTGTAAAATGTCCTCGTCAATATTCTGTACTTGCCAAACCCGCTGCCAATAATCTCTCCAGGCCAACTCCTGAACAAATTTTTCAAAGGGTCGAATCGTATCAAATCGTTCTAAGAGACTTTCATAAATCATGCGCGTGCTTAGAACGCCTCGAGAAATATAGGGAGACAACCTAGAAACGGATCCCGATTTGTAATTTCTTGAAGCTACATAACTGCGTGGGTCGAAAGCGTCTACCAATTTTAATATGTCCTTGTATTGTGTTACCAACGTTTCGAAACTTTATTGTTTGAAATATTTCGCTGGCGAGAACATTTAAATCGATCGATTTCTTTGGACCTTTTCTTAAGATGCTTACTACTCGTTCCACTTTCAACGCGTTTGCGCCATAGGATGTAACTCGAACGTTTGAGTTGCGTTCGCATTATTTTTTTCACGTCATTCTCACGCAGGCCGAATTGCAGGAAAATCGCATCGAAGGGTGTTCGATCTTCCCAGGCCATTTCGATCACACGGTCTATATCAGGCTCCTGCTTCATTGGCTTCGATTGCTTTGATTTTATCCAAAACTTTCTCTGCTTCTGCCATAATTCTGTCGGCTTCGGTACGATTGCTCGTGCTCATCTGTTTCGACTCCTCCAACAGCTTCATGTACTTGGCATTCAGCTTCTCTTTCTCTGATTTCTTCTTGAACAATCCTAACATAACTCTACATATTTAAGGTGGATCGACCTCCGTCCACATGAATCACTTGTCCGCTTATCCATGACGCTTCTTCTGATAACAAAAACGCAATGGTATTGGCGATATCTTCGGGCTCCCCCACACGACCTAATGGATGTGCTTTCCCGTGGGCTTCTTTCTTTTCTTCCGTATTGATTAATCTTCCAGCTAACTGAGTATCAGTAAGGGAGGGCGCTACGCAATTCACACGCACATGAGGAGCCAATTCAGCCGCGAGCGCTTTGGTCATTCCCTCAACGGCACCTTTAGAAATAGCTACTTGTGTATGGTATGCGAAACCGCGTTGAACTGCTACTGTAGAAACGAAGACAACGGATGCATCCGAAGCATTTCTAAGTGCTTTTACATTTGCCTGAACTGCTTTCAAACCACCAGTAACTTGGAGGCGAATGTCATCTAAGATTTCATCTTCCGAAAAGCGGTGAAAGGGTTTTAGGTTAATGGAGCCCGGACAATAGACAATTCCATCCAACGTTTCCGGCAAGGAAATCGTGGATGTAGAATCATTCAGTGCATCAAACGATACGTATGTTACATTATTGGCCGGAGCCGGTTCATTTGAGAAGTACGTTCCTATAACGTTTGAATTCTCTCCCAACATCACTGCTAATGCTCTACCAATACCGCTAGAGGCACCGATTACGAGGTAGTTTTTCATCCCTTAATTTTTCCTAAAAATACGGTTTGTTTAACTTTTATCCAAAAACGTTAAACATTTTTGTGAAATTGAATATTGACTCCTCTTTATATTTCAATGCAAATAGTCGTTTTAGAACATTTCCCATTCACGACTTTGAGCTCGGCGCTTCCGTTTTCTTGTCGTATCGTCCAGCGAAATTCCTTGAATGGATTGCATAATGTCTTCGTTTACCGTTGCCCACTGGTAATAGCTGTGTTCTGTAAAGCCCTTTACAATAGCTGAGCAATCGATTTGATGCACTTTGTTATGAACCATTGCTGGACGTGCATTACCGGTGTGTCCCAAACGATCACCAAAATACTTCGTGTATTCTGAGAAATGCATAGCTACGTCACCATCGTTGTAATAAATCGATACGCGGTTGCCCATTTCGTGCAAACGGTTAAATGAGCTTTTTTCCATGGCATCGTCTCGAACGTCGGGTGCACACAAGAAAATTTGATCAAAAATACGCGGCAATGTTCCTCCGGAATACCCCAAAACTTTAGAAGCCAAAGCATTCTCTAATACATAATTCCCCATGGAATGGCACAACAAATGGATTTTACTATCACATACACGCTCCTCACTATTCTCAGAATGCCTCTTCAAAGTAGATAAGAAATCGCGTAATTTTAGAATCCCGCGCCCCACTGACTTGGCAGAGTCGCGTGCATCGGATCGATCGGATTTATACGCTGCAAAAGGCATATTACTTCCATTGGAAGGCCAACTAAAGAGGATGACCTTTACTTCTTTATCGCCATTCTTTCGTTTCGAATTTAGCACAAACTCCAACGACAATGCCGACGCCACGGCATCTTCCCAATCTACTGCATATCCATGCATGAAGAGAACCACATCATTGTTATCCATCATATGATTCTTGATGTCTCGGAAGAATCGTGTGGATGAGTTATTCTCAAAATCTACTGGGCCTTCGGTTGACAAATCTTTGTAGGCATTAATGGTACTTCCTTTTTTCACCATTTTCGAAAGTTTCGCTGTCATTCCCTCACCATCACCGACTCTATTTCCTTTGAATTTCTCTTTGAGGAATTCATTGACCGTGTTCTCGTAGTATTCAACCGTTACCTCTCCGAAACGTAAATTTTCGTGCCCGTCTGAGCTAAATTTCTTTCCATATCCATCTGGGTTCCATCGGTCTCTTCCTTCATGTTTGCGATTGGTTGCAAAGTAGATTTGTGTCTTTTTCATATCAATAGTGTTGTTGGTATTAAGTGTACATTTTTTTTGTATGATTGGGCAGGTAGCGGAAGGTGGAAGGTCATGGGAAAGATTGATTTTGTTTTGAACCTACTTGCCGGGTATTTGTACATTGTAACGATGATGGCAAAGATTATAGAAAGGCGGATACTGATTCTTAGAATCGTAGTCTGCCTTTTTTTCGTTTTGGGAGTTTCGCTCTCCTTCAAGGTTTGGCATTCAGACCGGATATTTCCATTACTTCCTGTATTTGATTGGATTCCTTCTTCTTCGATTGATTTTTCAAAGTTTCTAGCTATGATTCTGAGCTTTGGCTTATTGATTGGAGCCTTCGTTCGATCGCGTAGTTACTTCATCGGTTTCTTTGCATTGTTGCTGTTTCTGCTCTTGCAGGATCAAATGCGATGGCAACCGTGGGTGTATATTTACGTGGCTTTTTTAGTTCCATTCGCGCTTTGGAAACGTACCGACGAGCGTTTGCTTCCTTACTTTCAGTTTCTCTTGATCGGTGTTTATTTATGGAGTGGCGCATACAAATTTGGCGGTTCTTTTATTGAACTTACGTGGGATAAAATGTTGCGGACAATTCTTTTCATTGACGATCCATCAACGCGCCAATCGCTGCACTTTTTGGGATATGGTATTCCGATAATTGAAATCCTCATTGCAGCTGGACTCTTCTTTAAAAAGTCACGTCATTTGGCCATTTTGTTTGCGATTGCCACACACGTTGTCATTCTCATTTACGTGATTACAAATCAACAGAATTCAGTTATTTATCCATGGAATTTCGCGATGATCTTTCTGGTGATTTTATGCTTCTATAAGACAGAGAATTCGATGTCCCTCTGGACTTCGAGCCTGTCGAGAAGCCAAGAACTTTCAAAAAAACTGAAACTTCAAATTGCATCAGGTGCACTGTTTTTTGTGTTATTGCCGGCTTTGAATCCCTTGGGATTGTGGGATAATTACCTATCGTTTAAGCTGTATTCCGGAACGAATGGAGCGTTTTGCGTTGGGCTGGATAAAGATCAATACAAGAAGGTAGATCCCGCTTTGTACGATTACTTTTGGGTGGTGGAAAAACCGAATGGAAAGTATTGGATTTATGTAAATCTTTGGGCGCTGGATGAGTTGAATGTGGCGTTTTATCCTGAGGAGCCCACCTTTCGGGAATTGGCAAGATCATTTTGCGATGGAGCTATTCCCGAGGAGAAATTAGAGTTTGTGATTTTCAAAGATGGTTTTAAGCGGAAAGGGGCGAAGGTGCTAAATTGCGCGAACTGCCAATGATATCAATTCGTACGATGTACTTTACGTGTTGTACCATCTGAGTATATTTCAATGTATGTCTCATCAGTAGAAGGAACGATTTCTTGCCCTAGTACATTTACTGTTTTTATGACTTTCTTGTTGGTCGAAACATCCATTGCGGTAAGGCTCAAGGTAGATCCAATCTTTACCGCCCAATAGTCCAATAAGTTAGGATCGCCGACAACATCATGGTCATCCGATTGAGTGGTACCAAACAACACCAAGCCGCCATCATCTGTGATATCTATCGAACCGAAGCGCTCCTCGCCAGACCCTCCTAAAATTTTATCGTGAAGTATTTCTCCGTTGGAATCCAAAGTGAGCAACCACATATCTTCATGGTTAATCGTAGGAAAATTATACGTTTCACCAGCCGCCACAATGCGTCCGTCAGGAAATTGATTCACATGAAAAATCTTATTCCATTGATCGTTTCCTAAAGTTTTGTCCCACATAATATTACCTTGTGAATTGATCTTCACCAACCATCCGTCTATACCATCAAAATATTCTGAAACATCGCCGTCACGTGATAAGGTATATCCGCCTATAACAAAACCTCCATCGCTTGTCTCAACAATACTTTGGGCATGATCTTGACGCGTACCACCATACCGTTCTTTCCCATATGAGCGTGCCGAACATATCCAACATTACCACCCAATAATCACTCTCACCGATAACTGCTGAAATATCTCCATCCGCCTGTCCAACCGTCCCAACAATGATATATCCCCCAAGACTAGTTTGCAATATATCGCTTGGACTTTCGGATTGCGAGCTGCCTAATGATTTCTGCCATTCGAGATTTCCATCAGTATCGAGTTTTACTACCCAGAAATCAGAGAATCCATTGTTCCCAGTAACATCCAGATCGTTTGAATTGCTAGAAGCAGCAAGGATAAACCCCAGGTCGTCAGTTTCTCGCACAACCAAGGCACCGTCATATTGAGATCCACCGTAACTTTTCTCCCAAACAATGCTGCCTGAAGCGTTTAATTTCACTACCCAGGCGTCAACATTCCCATTGTTCGATGAAACATCTCCATCATTGGATCTTGCGGAGCCAACTGCTAAGCAGCCACCGTCGTAGGTTGCTGTAATACCATATGGGTAATCAAATTGAGACCCGCCCAGTGACCGCTCCCATTCCATAGCGCCTGAGGCATTCAACTTCACAACCCAGTAATCAAACCCTCCGTTGTTTCCTGTTACATCACCACTATTCGTTCTGGTAGCGCCTACGAAATAATACCCGCCGTCGGTCGCTTGCACCAAGTCTCCCTCGTTATCCCAATCTGTACTCCCATAAAGATGTTGCCATTCTATGATCTGAGATTGAGCATAAGACATACTGAAACAAAACAGTGCAAAACTAAATTGTAATATGATTTTCTGAGATCGTGTTGAAATTCTGAACATGTAAAATCCATTGGTGGATATCCGAAAGTTACCACATGTTGCCGGCTGAAGCTATTAACCTTCATATTAAATGAACATGATTATCATAACTCAATGCTTATGAGAAATACTTGCATGCTCTTGATCTCCAAACTACCGACGAAAAAACCCCGACGTTTCCATCGGGGTTTTACAACTATAAAATACGTGCTGACCGCAGTCAGCTAGTTCTGATGATCCCTCTCAGAACTTGCCCTGAAGTTTCCATCAGAGCGGGTAGAATTCATTAATTATTCAACAGTGCTTTCACTGTTGCAGCGATCACTTTTCCGTCTGCTTTACCGGCTAGTTTGCCCGTCAACACTCCCATTACTTTCCCCATATCTTGAGGTCCGCTGGCTCCTGTTGCTGCAATAGCTGCTGCCGCTTCGGCTTTGATCTCTTCTTCAGACATCATTTCTGGCATATACGATTCCAAAACTCCTGCCTGAAATTTTTCTTCTTCTGCTAAGTCATCACGCCCTTCTTTCACATACAATTCGTATGTATCCGTGCGTTGTTTGAACAACTTCAAAATGATTTTAGCCGCTGCTTCATCAGAAACTTCGCCGCTTCCACCAGATGTTGCTTCTAATAACATTTTCGACTTAATGTCACGCAATACCGCCAATTTCTCTTTCTCTTTCGCCAACATCGCTGCTTTGATGTCTGCGTTAATTTGATCCATGAATGCCATTAGTCTACGTTATCGTGTAAGAATGAATTGTTGCTATTCAAAGATGATCCATCTTCGTTTTTGGAAACACTGAAACGGCTTTTTGAAGACTCTTCGCTAGGAATGGATTCGTCCAATTGTACATTGCGGCGTACATAAGCTGGCTCGTTCTCCAAATCTTGGATTCCATCAGCTTTCTTCAAGCGTTGTGTGTATTCCTGAATCTTAGACATTCGCTCTTGAGAACGCTCTTGTTGCTCCTCAGGAGACAATACACGTTTCGTATTTGCGGTTTCCAAATCCATTTCTTCCATGTCATCCTCCAAGGTGTAGCGCTTTACTTCGCTTTCTGCTTCCTCGGCATCGGCTGTTGGTGTCACGTTCCATCCCAATTCCATTTGAGTGGATTCTTCTTCGGACTCATTTGTAGCGGAAACAGCCTCTTGTGAATTCGTTTCTGCTATCCAAGTTTCTTTCTTCTCGTATGTTGAAGTTGGCTCTTCTACTTTCGCCTCTTCTGGCTCGACAGTTTTCAAGAAAGGTTCATCCTGCTCTTCTGTCACCTCTTTTGCTCCTGCCCAAACATTTGAACTAGATTCAGTAGGAGATGACATCGGCTCAGTAACTTCTGCCTTCTTTTCGTCTTCTAAGGTTGTTACATTACGCTTTGGTGCTTTCTCGAATCCTGTGATAGGAGAAGACTGGAATCCAGTTGCGATAACAGTTACGCTCAACTTATCTGCCAAGTCCTCATCTTTCGCATGTCCGAAGATTACGTCCGCCGTAGATCCAGCAGCATCTTGAATGAAGTCTGTAATCTCAGTGATTTCATCCATCGTAACTTCCTTATCACAATACGTAATGTTCAACAATACGTATTCTGCACCACTGATATCGTTGTCGTTTAACAATGGAGATTCCAATGCTTGCTCAACAGCCTTCAATGCACGGTTATCGCCTTCGGCAGCAGCGCTACCCATAATAGCCACGCCACTGTTGCGCATTACCGTATTTACGTCGTTAAAGTCAACGTTGATGGCTCCAGTAACAGCAATTACTTCCGCAATTCCTCGTGCTGCTGTTGCCAAAATATCATCTGCCTTTTCGAAAGCACTCGTGATGGATAAGTTTCCGGTGATTTCACGCAAACGCTCGTTGTTGATCACCAAAAGTGTATCAACATTCTCGCGCATTTCTTCCAAACCTTCTTCGGCTTGAATGCGACGCTTGCGTCCTTCAAAATTGAAAGGAACGGTAACGATTCCTACCGTTAAGATGCCCATTTCTTTGGCAACTTTTGCAATCACAGGAGCGGCACCCGTTCCGGTTCCACCACCCATTCCAGCGGTAACGAATACCATCTTGGCTCCGTCGCTAAGGTATTCACGAATTTCTTCAATGTTTTCCACTGCCGCATTCTTTCCAATTTCAGGAAGTGATCCAGCTCCTCGCCCTTCGGTCAAAGAAGGTCCGAGTTGAATTTTGTGTGGCACTGGAGAAATTTCCAATGCTTGTAGGTCGGTATTGCAAACGATAAAATCTACGCCTTTGATACCCTGGTTGTACATGTGATTTAAGGCATTTCCGCCGCCACCACCAACACCAATCACCTTGATGATTGATGCGTTTTCGTCTTTAGGTAGATCAAAATCCATTCTTAGTGTATTTTTTAGTTGTTGTTGTTGTTGTCTTTAATTAAAGAGTTGGACGTAAATCCTCCCCCTCTTTCCCCCTCCAAAGGGGGAAGTCTATTCCTCGTCGACGAACCAGGTCTTTCCACGCTGGATCATAGAATCGAAGAACGATCCTCTTGTTTTTTCGGAGTGTGTCTTTACATCACCCGTGCTTGCCGCTTCGGGTTGACGTTTTTTAGACTTCTCCAAATCTTCAAAGCCTTTCAATACCAATCCAATTCCGGTTGCGTACATCGGGCTTTTGATTGCTTCGTTGTTTGTATTGGCCAAGTGCTCTGTTGGATATCCAATTCGTGTATCCATTCCAGTTACGTACTCGAACAATTGGGTAATATGACGTAGTTGAGATCCACCACCGGTAACCACAATTCCACCAATCAATTTCTTCTCGTATCCAGAGTTACGAATTTCGTAATGCACGAGGTCGATGATTTCTTCCATTCGTGCTTGGATGATGCTTGCCAAATTACGAATGGTAATTTCCTTTGGTGCACGGCCGCGCAATCCTGGAATGGCTACTACTTCGTTTTCTTGACTTTCACTTGCCAATGCAGAACCGAATTTTTGCTTCAGTTTTTCTGCCTGACGTTTCATGATCGTGCATCCCTCTTTGATGTCTTCGGTAATCACGTTTCCTCCAAATGGAATAACCGCCGTGTGACGAATGATCCCTTCGTGGAAAATAGCAACATCCGTAGTACCACCTCCGATATCTACCAAAACTACACCTGCCTCTTTTTCCTCATCCGTTAAAACAGAATCAGCAGAAGCAATGGGCTCTAGAATAATGTCTTTCACTTTCAATCCTGAACGTTCTACACATTTGTGAATGTTCATGGATGCTCCGATGTTGCCAGTAATGATATGGAAGTTTGCTTCCAAACGCACTCCAGACATTCCAATCGGATCTTTAATCCCTTGCTCGCTATCGATGATGTACTCTTGTGGTAAAACCGTAATGATTTCCTCACCCGGAGGCATTGCCAATTTGTACATATCATCTACCAGACAATCAATATCAATCTGAGAGATTTCACTTTCAAGATTGGTACGTGTGTGAATTCCGCGGTGCTGGATGCTCTTAATGTGCTGACCTGCAATACCTACATTCACCGTATTAATTTTCAATTGCCCTTCAATGCGTGATTCAGCTTCCTCCACTGCACCTGCAATAGACTGAATTGTTTTGTCAATATTGGATACCATACCGCGCATCACTCCAAGTGACTCGGCTTTACCCATTGACAAAATTTCAATTTTCCCGTGTTCATTTTTACGTCCCACGAAGCATGCGATCTTCGTCGTACCAATATCCAATCCTACAATAACTTTACCCATCCGTTTCCTTTTTCTTGCAAACTATTTGGTCCTCGTACTTGAGGCTAATTTCTCTATATGTGTTCCAGCCTTCATAAGGCATGGCTTCTTTGTAAAATATTTTGAGTTTCTTGAATTTCTCTGCGACTTCTTTTTCAGTCAAAGCGGAACCAAAAACTACTTTTTGATCCCCCACCAGTGGTATGAGTACAAAGTCACCATTCTGTTCGAGGTGAATTTGACCTATGAGAGAATGGAACAAGGGATCATTACAAACATAACTGGAAATACGATAGATATCATCTAGCTTTCGAATACTTTTCAAGGAGTCGTTGTTAATAATCTCCGGCAAGTTTTCACCCTCCAAACGGTCTGAAATATTGCCTGTTACGACCAAAACTCGAGCTGCATGTACATCGGAAATTTCCATCTTTACTCCTTCATCATCGAGGTAGTACGTTTGTCCCTGTTCATTAAAGATTCTGGCAATTGGATTTCGCGTGGTTACCTCAATCTTCCATTCTCCTCCTAACCTTCTGTAAACACGCGCATCCTTTACCTGAGAAATGCTTTTCAAATATTCCTCAATCTCCCCAATCGGCAGATCGCCGGAGCGCATTCCTTTCTGCCACAAATTATGAAAATCGAGATCACTCAGAATTTCCTCTTCTGTAATAAAATGTGCCTCCCCTTCCACATGCACCTCGATAAGTGGCTGCCCCGTGAGAATTTCATCCTGTGCTTTCTGAGTGATTATCAAAAGGGCAATCACAAGCACTGCAAAAGAGGACCACAATGTTATTCTTAACCATGGCTTCATGATAATAATGCGTTTTTGAGAGGTTCTACAATTCGATCAATGTCGCCTGCACCTATGGTGAGAATGACTTGACCATTATTCTCGTATTCCAACTCATCCTGTTGCCCATCCCTTCTCGACAAGCCCGAAGTCCGGGTAATTTCCTCAACAATTTCAGGAGCTTGTAACACTCTACTTTCTGAAGCCGTCACTTTCTCCAAAAGTGCATCGCTGGTGATTCCTGAAATGGGCTCTTCGCGGGCAGGATAGATAGGCATTAGGACAACTTCATCTAGGCGACTGAGTTGTTCTGCGAAACCGTCAAAGAAATCACGGGTACGTGTGAATAAATGCGGTTGAAATATACCCGTGATTCTTTTTCCTGCATACAGCAATTCGACGGAATCAATTAATGCTTTTATTTCTGTTGGATGGTGCGCGTAATCATCGATGTACACCAAATTTTCTTCTCTGATATGATACTCAAAACGACGCTTAACCCCCTTGAAGGACTCCAGCCCCTCACGAATTACTTCTTCGTTCAATCCGACAAATTCCGCCAATGCAATACAAGCAATCGCGTTCTCGGCATTATGAACTCCGGGGAGACCTAATCGTACTGACTTCCATTCCGCAATCGGCGTCTTGACATCAATCGTGAAAAAACCCTCTTCTACCCGTGGATTCCAACCGGAATAATCTGCCTCTCGACTGAGCGCATACGAAACGGAATTCTTGTGCTTCAATTCTACATCAAGGTGCCGAACCAACAGCCCTTTCGATTGAATTTGACTTGCGTATTCTCGGAAACCTTCCAAAAACGTATCGCTATTTCCATAAATATCGAGGTGGTCTGCGTCGGTAGAAGTAATAATAGAGGCAAGCGGTGTCAAGTGCAAGAAGGAGCGGTCAAATTCGTCCGCTTCGACGACCGTCCAATCGCTATTCCCTTGCACAAAATTGGATTGAAAGTTGGAACTAATCCCACCAAGAAAAGCATTGCATTTATCATCAGACACATCCAACATATGCGCCAACATCGTACTCGTCGTTGTTTTTCCATGTGTTCCTGCAACGGCTAATCCTTTCGTGTTTTGTGTAATCATTCCAAGAACTTCGGCGCGCTTCTTCACCACGAACCCTGCATGCTTCACATGCAATAACTCGCCGAAATTTCTTGGAATTGCCGGGGTATACACCACCAATGTTTTATCTATATCTCTAAAACCTTCCGGAATGGATGGACCAAAATCTTCGTAATGAATTTCAATTCCTTCTTCCTCCAATTTTGCAGTTAAAGGAGAAGGGGTTTTGTCGTACCCCGCAACAGGCCATCCCAATGAATTAAAATAGCGTGCCAAGGCCGACATACCGATTCCTCCAACGCCAATAAAATAGGCTCGGTCGAATTGCTCGATATGTTCTTTAGAAATCATTTTCTTGCTACTTTCTCCAATTCGTCCACAATACTTGCAGTTGCCCCTGGCTTTGCGAGCGGAGCAATATTATTCTTCAATTCTGCGCAGCGTCCCTCATCCTGAACCAATGCCAATGCCTCTGGAATGAGTGTTTCTTTTGCCTCTACATCTTTGATCAGAACTGCGGCATCTTTACTCACCAAGGCCATAGCATTCTTGGTTTGATGGTCTTCCGCCACGTTGGGTGACGGAACCAAAATAGATGGCTTCTCAACAATGCATAATTCGGATACAGAACTGGCTCCGGCTCTTGAAATTACCACATCCGCCATCGCGTATGCTAAATCCATTCGCGTGATAAATTGTACCATTTTAACGTTTCCTAGGTTGAGTTCTCCTTCCGTCTCGACAGGCTCGACGTCCGGTTTTTTCTCTACCGAATCCGTATCTCGACTACGCTCAAGGCTCTTTAACTCACCCTTGAGTTTTTCGAAGTAGAGTTTTCCACATTGCCACAATACCTGAACATCACTTTTTTGGAGCTCTTCCAAATGTTCAACTACACTTTCGTTTAATGTTCGCGCACCAAGACTTCCTCCTATAATCAAGACTGTTTTCTTGCCTGGATCGAAACCGTAGAACTTGTATCCCTCTGCTTCCTTTCCAGCGATATCTACCATGTTTTTACGGGTGGGATTTCCGGTCATTACGATCACATCTTTCGGAAACACCGATTCCAATCCTTCGTAAGCAACACAAATCACCTTGGCTTTCCTAGCTAATAATTTGTTCGTTTTCCCGGCAAATGCATTTTGCTCTTGCAGCGCTGTTGGATACTTCATCATGGATGCAGCCTTCAATGTAGGACCACTTGCATAACCTCCTACTCCAACTACTATTTCAGGATTGAATTTCTTTACAATCCCTCGAGCCTTCATTACACTTTTGATAATCTTGAATGGAAGTAAGAAATTTGAAAGGGCCAATTTGCGTTTCAAACCTACAATCTCAAGGCCTTCAATTTTATATCCCGCTGCAGGAACTTTTTCCATCTCCATTTTACCGGTAGCACCAACGAAAAGAATTTCTGCTTCGGGGTTTCGACGTTTGATTTCATCTGCAATGGCAATGGCGGGAAAGATATGTCCTCCCGTTCCTCCACCTGAAACTATAGCTTTTTTGATCATCTTATTCCGTTTCAAATACCGCGTTGTCTTCTTCTAATATTTCGTCGCTCTCGCCATTCTCTTTTTGCTGGTTATACGCAATGGATTGCACCACCCCAAGAGCGAGACAAGTCATAATCATTGCAGATCCACCCATGGCTAAAAGCGGCATATTTTGTCCAGTAACCGGGAACATTCCCGTACACACCAGCATGTTTACGGCCGCTTGACTGAGTATGAGAATTCCGATCCCAAGGCAAACGTAACTCTCGAATAGTTTTTTAGAACTCAATCCAATCCGCATGATTCGATACAATAGAATGAGGTAGAGCATGATGAGAATTCCCGCCGCAATCGGGCCGAGCTCTTCGACATAACTCGCATAATAGAAATCGGCGTAGGCCTCTGGTAAATATTCTTTGAGCTGTCCGTCTCCAACACCTTGCCCTCCCAGAACCCTCATTTCCCCCAAATCAATACGACCGTTATAAATCGCATCCAAGGAGTTTTGAACCTGTGCATTTTCAATGATATTCTCATCGTTGTTTGCATGATTGAACAATCGGTTTTCCCAGGTTTCCAATCGCGGAAGAATGCGTAGATCCGGAGCAGCTTTTTGAATCAAAACAATAAACATAAACAATGCTACTCCGCCTCCAATCAATCCGGCGACTTTGAGAAAGGGAACTTTGGCAATAAACATAATGGCAAGACAGATGGCAAACAAAATGGCCGCCGTTGAAAAGTTGTCTTTCAAGATGAGTGCACAAATGACCACAATAGGCGTAACTAGGGGCAAAAATCCTTCCCGCCAATCATTCATCACCTCTTTCTTTTTTACCAATATTCGCGAAACATAAACGATCAATGCGAGCTTGGCAAAATCAGAGGACTGAAAGGTTAGGCCTACGAATGGAATTCGCACCCATCTACCTGCATCGTTGACTCGAACACCAAAGAAAAAGGTGAACAACAAAAGACCAATTGCAAGGTAGAACCCAAATTTGGCGAGTTTGGAAAAATAGACGGGATCTCGCCTGTGTACCCAAAACATTACGCCCAAACCGATAATTACATAGATGAAATGTTTGAACAAGTATTTGAAAGGTGTCCCTCCTTCGATTTTCACCAAAATAGGCACGAAGCTGTAAACGCTCACCAAAGAAAAGGCAAGCATCAACAAAGTGATAATCCAAATCACCCGGTCTCCTTTCAAACGACTTAGCAAGTTACTCATCCGTACTTATGAATGTATCTTTCTAATAATTCTAACTCTTCGTGTGACCCTACTCCTTCAGTAGTAAAAAGGAACACACGTCTTGTATTTTCAAAAGAGCGAACCAAATCCAACGATGCTTGAACATCTCCTGTTCCGGCAACTTTATCAATGGTGTAAATTTCTTCTCCACTCAACTTTACATTTCCATAGTCGCTAACGACCACCGTTTCAATGGTATCTAGCACTTCCGGATAATAGCGGATAGCACATTTGATTTGGCTTTGTTTCCCTACCCAAACAACTGGAAATGGGAAGTTAGAGATGACAGTAGTAAGTGCTTCGAAATGCGGATTGACCCAGGCAAATACATCCATGCTTTTCCATTTCCCAAGGGGTCGCATCGCTTCTAACGAACGTGCTCGTTCCAGTCCTTCTTTTCTTGCTTGAAGAAGATCGGACTCAGTAGTTTTGATTGTTAGCTTTTTCATCTTAAAGCGAACGAACGGCTTTTTTGTATTCGTTTCCGCGCTCTTCGTAATTCTCGAACAAATCGAAACTTGCACATGCCGGAGAAAGCAAAACTGTTTCTTCCTTACGCGCCAATCGATATCCATAAGCTACTGCCTCCATTGCTGAAGAAGCTTCGTAGATTTCAGTAGTAATAGCGCCAAATGCCTGTTTGATTTTCTCGTTGTCTTTACCAAGACAAATGATCGCTTTCACCTTGTCTTTGACCAATTCTGTTAATTCCGAGTAGTCGTTTCCTTTATCGACACCACCAACAATCCAAACGGTTGGCTTGTCCATGCTTTCTAGTGCGAACCAGGTAGAATTTACATTCGTTGCTTTGGAATCATTAATGAATTCGATACCGTGTACTTTCGCCACGAACTCCAATCGGTGCTCTACATTGACGAAGTCGCTCAAGCTTTCTCGAACGGATTCTTTACGGATTTCAAGAATTCTTGACGCGATTCCGGACGCCAGGGAATTCTGTGCATTGTGCTTGCCCTTGAGGGCTAAATCATGAATTGACATAGTGAATTGATCGTTTATGTTTGTTGTTATTGTTAGTTGTTCGTTGCTATTGATATATCCCCCGACTTCTTGTGGCTCGGTGAGTGAGAATGGGGCAAACTTTGCTTTGAAATCGCCCTTTGAGATGATTTCTGTAATGTTTGGGTCATCAAAATTGTAGATGAGCCAATCGTTTGCCGATTGATTTTGCGTAATTCGAAATTTGGAGGCGATATAGTTCTCCATCTTATTGTCGTAACGGTCCAAATGATCCGGTGTGATATTCATCAACAGAGCGATGTCCGCTTTGAAATCGACCATGCCATCCAACTGGAAAGAACTGAGCTCCAAAACGTAGTAATCGAACTCTTTTTCCGCCACTTGCTTTGCGAAGCTATCACCAACATTCCCTGCCAATCCGACGTTCAAACCGGCTTTCTTTAAGATGTGATGCAAAAGCATTGTGGTGGTAGTTTTTCCGTTACTACCCGTAATACAAATTGTCTTTGCGGTATTGTAATACCCAGCAAATTCGATTTCTGAAATCACTGGAATACCTTTGGCAATTGCCTTCAGGATCAATGGTGCCATATCCGGAATTCCCGGAGATTTTACAATTAGTTTAGCGTTTAGAATACGCTCTTCCGAATGCTTTCCTTGCTCCCACTCAACCGATAAATCCGTCAATTCTTTCGCGAAATTTTCCTTCACCTTCCCGAAATCTGAGACAAAGACCTCCCAGCCCTGCTTTTTTGCAAGCATAGCTGCTCCAACGCCGCTTTCGCCAGCGCCTAAAATGGCTATATGTCCGGGAGTCGGCTTCAATTTATCTTACTTTGAGTGTTACTATGGTTATTACCGCGAGTAGGATTGCTATAATCCAAAAGCGAGAAACAATCTTCGCTTCGTGCAATCCTTTTTTCTGGTAATGATGATGGAGCGGTGCCATTTTAAAGATCCGCCTGCCCTCACCGTATCGTTTCTTAGTGTATTTGAACCAGCCCACTTGCATTACAACCGACAAGTTTTCGATTAAGAATACCCCACAAAGAATTGGAATCAACAACTCCTTACGAATGGAAATGGCAAATACAGCAATGATTCCACCGAGCGCCAAACTTCCGGTATCACCCATAAAGACCTGCGCCGGAAACGAGTTGTACCAGAGAAACCCGATACAAGCTCCTACAAAGGCCGAAATGAAGATTACCAATTCCTCGGCGTACGGTATGTACATTACATCGAGATAGTCGGCGAATTTTACGTTGGTGGAGACATAAGCTAGAATTGCCAGTGCAATCCCCGCGATAGCCGAGGTTCCCGTGGCGAGCCCATCCAGACCATCGGTCATATTCGCACCGTTCGACACAGCAATTACGATAAAAATAACCACCGGAATGAACAACAACCAACCATAGGTTCCCGCCCAATCTCCGATCAACCAGTTATAGTTAAACTCGTTATCTTTTACGAATGGAACGGTAGTTGTCATGTCTTTGGTACGTACCCACTTCGCGTTGTCTTCAGGCTCCAAATCCTCGTGCATATCCGTTACCAAAGCTTCGTTCTGTGACAATTTATGGAAGGAATCCACCTTCTTGTGCACTTGAACATCTGGATGGAAATACAAAATGCATCCAACGATCAATCCAACTCCTACCTGACCCACTACCTTAAATCGGCCTGCAAGACCTTCTTTGTTCTTTTTAAATACCTTGATATAATCGTCGATGAATCCTATCGCCCCCAACCAAACAGTTGCCAACAGCATTGTGATTACGTAGATATTATGAAGCTTAGCAAAAAGCAATGTTGGAATTAATATCGCAGCAAGAATGATCAATCCTCCCATGGTTGGAGTTCCTTGCTTTGCTAACTGACCCTCCAATCCAAGATCACGCACAGTTTCTCCGATCTGCTGCTTCTGCAACATACCGATGAGGCGTTTTCCGAAGACCATAGATACGATCAAAGAAGTAATTAGGGCCATCGCCGCTCGGAACGAGATGTACTCGAACAATCCCGCTCCCGGGAAATTAAACTCTTGTAGATAATCGAATAAATAGGTAAGCATTATTTATGAAGTTTTGTAAGTAGTTCGTTTACTGTGGCGAGGTCATCGAAATCGTGACGCACCCCTTTTATTTCTTGATATTTCTCATGTCCTTTCCCGGCTATTAGGATGATATCACCAGTTTCCGACATGGACACTGCAGTTTTGATTGCTTGTCCGCGATTGGTAATGGAAAGTGTTTTTCTAAAGTTGGCTGCATCCACCCCTTCCATCATGTCTTCAATAATCGCATCCGGCTCTTCGGAACGCGGATTATCTGAAGTCAAAATCACCTTGTCGGAGAACTTACATGCGATTTCCGCCATGATTGGCCGTTTTGCCTTGTCGCGATCACCTCCGCAACCGACAACGGTAATTACCTGCTCATTTTTCGTGCGGATATTCTCGATGGTCTTCAAGACATTCTCCAATGCATCTGGCGTATGCGCGTAATCTACGATAGCCACAACACCATCGCTGCTTCGTGTATACTCAAATCGTCCATCTACGGATCCTAATTCGCTCAATGCCGTCAATACCTCTGTTTCATCGTCTCCCAATTCCTGAGAAACACCGAAAACCGTCAACAGGTTGTATGCATTGAAATCACCGATGAGTCGCGTCCATAATTCCGTCCCGTTAATCGTCATTACCAATCCCGAAAACTGATTTTCCAATACCTTCCCATGGTAGTCTGAAATTGTCTTCAATGCGTAACTACGCTTCTTTGCTGCGGTATTTTGCAGCATAATCATTCCGTTTCTATCATCAAGATTCGTCAAGGCAAATGCTTCTTTTGACAAGTCGTCGAAAAATGCCTTTTTCACACTGATATACTCCTTGAAGGTCTTATGATAATCGAGATGATCGTGCGTGATGTTTGTGAATGCCGCGCCCGTAAAATTCAAACCAAGAATTCGGTTTTGATGAATCGCGTGTGAACTCACTTCCATAAAACAGTGCGAAACACCAACCTCTGCCATTTCGGCAAGAAGTGCATTCAATGAAATGGGATCCGGTGTTGTATGCGTACTCGGAATGTCACGTGCACCAATCTTATTTACCACTGTAGAAATCAATCCACATTCATACCCTAACTTTCTATAAAGGTTGAACAGTAAAGTCGTTGTAGTTGTTTTTCCGTTTGTACCTGTTATCCCGATCAACTTCATCTTCGAGGAAGGATCATCGTAAAAATTCTTCGCGACAATTGGAAGCGCTTCGGAAGTATCATTCACCACAACCAGTTGCACGGATTCCGGAACATCGACTACCTTTTCCGCAACGATTACTGCCACTCCCTTCTCGATTACCTGAGGAATGAAATCGTGTCCGTCGCGCACTGTTCCAACCATTGCGAAAAACACGGAGGAATTGGTCACATCGCGTGAATCAAAGGTCAAGTGATCCACCGCAATAGCTGTAGCCCCTTTCACCTCTTTGATGTGCACACCATACAATATGTCTTTCAATTCCTGCATTACTCCAATGTGATTTTCATTTGCTTTCCGCGCACCGCTGATTCTCCAGCTTGCAACGATTGCGTTTTAACCGTTCCGTATCCTTTAATAATCGCCCTCATTCCTGCGCGCTCGATGAGATACACCGCGTCTCTCGCCGACATCCCCACCACATTGGGCACCGTAGTCGTTCCTGCGAATCGTTTTTCCATTACTACTTTCGGCTCGCGCGACCTAGTAAACACCCAGTCCGACTCCTCTGACTGCGCATAAGGAACACCAAGCAATCGAAATGATTGCGCAAGGTCATAGGCGTAGCCATCTTTAGAAATAGGAAGCTCTTTTTTCTTTGGCTTTCCTGCATTTACAGGCTTATGGTACTTAAGTGCCGATGCATACACTTTATTTGCAATAGCATTAAACACTGACCCGGAAACCACTGCACCGTAAATGCTTTGCGATGGTGCCGACACCACCACAATACATGAATAAATAGGATCTTCTGCTGGGAAGTACCCAACAAATGAGGCCTGATATTTTTTATCATCCTCCATGGTAGTTTTATCATCAAGGATTCGAGCGGTTCCAGTTTTTCCGGCAATTGAGAAGTTGGCGGAATTGATAGACTCACCTGTTCCTCGTAACATTACGCCCTTCAAACATTTCTGCAAGTCTTTCAAAGTTCTTTCGGAACACACTTGATCTATGACCACATCGGGCTTGAATGTTTTCACCTTCTCGCCATCACGATAAATTTCTTTCACAAACTGCGGCCTCATGAATCTGCCGTCGTTCGCAACCGCATTATAAAATGCCAGTGTTTGAAGAGGAGTTTGCTGCACCTCGTAACCGATAGCCATTGAAGGCAAAGACAACCCTGACCAACCTGCATCCCCAGGTTCGTAAAGCGTAGGCGTTTTCTCCCCCGAAATGGAAACCCCTAATGGATCTGCTAACCCGAAGCTTTTCAATCTGCGAATGAACTGAGAAGGATTGTTCTTATATGCCTTGTTGATGATCTCGGTAAATACATTTGATGATTTCTCAAAAGCTTTCTGGATGGAAATCTCACCGTACCCCCAAGGGTTAGAATCCTTGAACGTTTTGTTGTAGAACGTATAATACCCCTTGGCATTTACCTGGTCGGAAAGTCGCACCTTCTTATCTTCCAACAACGCCATCAACGACGCCAATTTGAATGTGGATCCGGGCACTTCCTTTGTACCAATTGCCTGATTGTAATGCTTCTCGCTATACCCGCCATCGGAATCTCTATGAAGATTTACCATAGCTTTCACATAGCCCGTCCTGACATCCATCACAATCACACACCCTTTTTCTGCTTTTTGCGATTCTAACTGACGCATTAACTCTGTGTGCGCGACGTCCTGAATAGTCATATCAAAGGTAGTGACAATGTCCGCACCATCAATTGGCTCTTTGGTAACCAACCCTACCTTTTTCCACCCACTGGCCAACTTTCGCTCCACCTCCTCTCCTGGCTGCCCGGTCAAATAACCATTGTACGCCATCTCAATTCCGTACTTAGGCACTCCATGTCGATCCAGATTCCCAAGCGTTCTTGCCAACAACTCACCGTGCGGCAATTTGCGTTCGATGTTTTCTACATTGTCTATGATTCCGCCTTTGAAACGGCCCAGATTGAAGATTGGCAATTCTCGAATCTTCTTGCGTTCAAGATTTGTAACCTTAGAACGGATCGGCAGGTACTTTTTACCTCGAGTTCGTGCCTCACGAATCATTCGTTGATATTCACTCGCCGTTTTATCTGGATAAAGTCTATTCAACCCAATGCAGAGTTCGTTTAGATCGGACGCAAAAACATCTTGCGACACTACCGTTGGATCCATGTAGATATCGAAATAGGAAACAGAAGTCACCAAAGGAGTCCCGTTCGCATCAAGGATTTGCCCACGGCGCGCCTCTCTAGGAACCGTTTTGGTAGCCAGTCGCTTTTCTCCATCACCCTTAGTCAATTGGTTGCTCGTACCATTCTGCATCTGAATATTAATGGTCTGAAACAACACCACAAGCAAGAGCACAACGAAACCGAAGTACACTATGTACGCCCTCCAGAGTATGTCCTTCTTCTCACTCATTTATTCTTTTTCTTCTTAATCCGAATCACTTTTGTCGGATTCACTGTTTCTTTCAACCCTTGCGACTCCAATTGCTCCACCAATCGCACACGTCTTGTCTCCTCTTCTAACCGTGCTTTCGACTCAAAATAATCAGATGTCACCTCATCCAATTCTGATTGCGTTGTGTTCACGTTGCGCGTTAACTCTTTTCCGTAATAACCTTTCGCAACCACTAAAAGCATCAAGAAAATGATGAAGAAGATGAAGCCTAGATTGTTCGTCATAAACTCCTTCGTTAGGAAATCTCCGTTCAGAATCTGCACGAATGCATTCGGACCAGTTCGCTTCGAAGGCTTCTTCCCTTTTGCTGCTCTCTTCTTATCTTTTGCCGCAGCTTTATCGGCTGCCTTTTTATCTTTTTTCTTTTGCGCTGCCTCCTGCTCGTCTAACTGCGCCTTGTCTAAAAACTCGTTATCCATTACGTTCAGCTATTCTTAATTTAGCACTGCGTGCTCGACTATTACTTTCTATCTCTTCTTCGCTTGCCGTAACTGGGTGGCGAACAATTTCTGTGAATGGCTTGATGACATTCCCGAAAAAATCTTTGGTGATTTCACCTGAAAAGGACCCCCGCTTCATGAAGTTTTTCACTAGGCGATCCTCAAGAGAGTGATACGACATTACCACCAATCTACCACCGGGCACCAACACCTCTTCGGTTGCCTTCAGAAACGATTCCAATACCCCCATTTCGTCATTCACTTCGATGCGAATAGCTTGAAATAACTGGGCGTTGTATTTATTTTCTTTGAACTTCGGAGCACAAGAAGCTCCAATCTCTGCCAACCTGCCGGTTGTGTTGATCGGCGCGGAATTACGCTCCTTAAGAATGGTTCGAACTAATTTCGGCGTGTTTTGAATTTCACCATAGGACCGGAATACCCTGAAAAGATCATTCTCTTCATAAGTATTCACTACTTTCTTTGCGGTGAGGTCACCATTTTGATTCATGCGCATATCCAACTCAGCATCTCCTCTAATGGAAAAACCGCGCGCACCTTCGTCGAACTGATGCGATGACACACCAAGATCCGCAAGAATCCCGTCCACCTGCTTCACACCCAACATTCGAAGATGATTTTGGATGTACGCGAAATTTGCTGCTACGAAATAAAAGTTGGGTGCTTCCCATGCGTTTGCACGAGCATCAGGGTCCTGGTCGAACACGATCAATTTCCCATTCTCGCTCAACTGATCAAACATGGCACGCGAATGACCACCACCTCCAAACGTAACATCGAGATACACGCCATCCGGACGCATCTGCAATCCATCCAGACACTCCTTAAGCATTACCGGTATGTGATAGGTATTATTCGTCATGATCAAGGTCTCCCATTACTTCATCTGCTAAATCAGCAAAATCCGCCATGGAGCCTTCGATCACTTCAAAGTACTTGGTCTTATCCCAGATTTCAATTCGATCGTGATATGCGATCAACATTACCTCCTGTTTTAATCCAACTCGATCCATATGAGCCACAGGAACAAGTGCACGCCCCGCTTTATCAAGCGAAACCAACTTTGCTCCTTGATGGAAGAGTCGGTAAAACATTCGATTTTTCGGTTTGAAGAGATTCATTTTCCCGAGTTTTTCACTCAGTTTTTCCCATTCGTAAAGTGGGAACATTGTTAAACAATCCTCGAAACCTTTGTTCAACATGAAATCGCGTTGTGCTGCAGGAGGAAGCTGCTTCCGTAATCCGGAAGGAAACATGAAACGCCCTTTCGCGTCCAATTTTACTTCATATTCTCCTACTAATCCTGCCATGACGGTTATAATGGGATAAAAATAATCGATTTCTACCACTTTTTACCACCAAATTCCATATTGTTGATAAAGTATAAACGATACAAACGAGAAAAGGTTGCATTGACAACAAAGTAATTGCCGTTTTTACTGGTAAATTAAGTCAATTAGCAAAAGTGGTAATAAGTGGTAAATAGAATCAAATGTGTTGATAACTTTGGAGTTATGAACAGCCAATTATCGGGAGTGAAAGCTGAATTTGAAATGAAGTTGAGTACTTGTTGAAGGTCGGGTGAAAGCAGACGGACTGCTCGAATACCATATCGCTATACCGTGTTATTGCTTTATTGCTTTATTGCCATATAACTAAATGGTTATATAGCAATTTGGATTTTGCTTTGATTCAAACTCTGGAATCGTTACCTTAAAGAATATCGTTAACACCACATCCTCAACAATATCCCCATACCCTAACTGACCACTGCTTCATTTAGCGTATTTTTGCGGCGTGAATAACTCGTTAAGCAATTGGATTTTACTTCTCGTATTGTCGGCCATCTGGGGAAGCAGTTTCATTTTAATGAAATTGGGCATGGAGACCACATCTGGGGAACCTATTTTCTCTCATACTCAAGTTGCAGCATTACGCATGTGTATCGCAGCACTATTTTTACTTCCCTTTGCCATCAATGCCTTACGTAGGCTAACATGGAACAACACTTGGAAACTCGCCATAGTTGGACTTCTAGGGAATTTCGCACCTTCATTTTTATTCACGTTTGCTGAAACTGGGATTTCGACAGGTTACGCCGGAATGCTTAACAGCTGCACCCCCATTTTCGCATTAATTATTGGTTTTGTGGCATTTCAAAACAAACTGAATGGATTACAAATTTTAGGTGTCGTTATTGGAACGATTGGCATTGTGGGACTCACATTATCGGGGCAGAATGTTTCATTGGAAGGAAGCTGGATTCACGTGGGGGCCGTTGTATTAGCTACACTAGGATATGCCATCAGTTTAAACACCATCAAATACACGTTGCAGCATTTAAAAAGTATAGAGATCACAGCACTCTCTTTCTTAATTATTTTGTTTCCGGGAATTCCGGCAGTGCTATTCTCAGGAACTTTTGAAACGATTAACACCAACCCTCATGCATTGACAGGACTGGGCTACATCACTGTTCTAAGTGTGATCGGAACCGCGTTTGCCGTAATCCTGTTCAATCGATTGATATCCAATTCTTCAATCTTGTTCACAAGCAGCGTAACATATCTAATTCCTTTGGTAGCGCTGTTAATCGGGATTGCTTTCAATGAGCAAATCAATGCATTTCAAATAGGATCAATGCTCGTAATTTTAAGCGGAGTATTTGTGGCGAATGTGATTGGCAGGAAGAAGAAACAAAAAACCCGTAACGACAAGTTACGGGCATAAATTCATTTATTTACAATCCTTACTAATGTCCGTTTGAAACCGTAATTTGGCACTCACCACCACCTGGGAAAGAGGACTTAATTTGGAAACTCCCAGAAGGAGTAACCGCCGGAGCCCCTACAGCAGGGTCTTTAAATTCGATATTCCCTATTTGAAATCCTGAATCCACAAACGTAGACTTGAAACCGCATCCTTTAGCAAACGGAGCGAAAGAGTCGTTTCCTATATTCAACACCAACAATTGATTTGGCATTATTTTCGTTCCAAGCTTAGGAAAGTATTCCCAGTTAACATCATCCAAGATTTGATCAATATTCGTGAAAACTATAAAATCGGAACATTCATTCTGAATGGTTACTTTTGCTGACATCATATTTATACATGTTTTAGTTATAATTCAAATATACATTTGAACTTTACTGCATAACTTAACATTGTATCAAAGACAGAATTCCGCGTCACAAAAGCCACAAATCAGTGCAATAAGAAAATCAGAAACAAAAAAAGACGACCCATTGAATCGCCTTTGCTCTAATTCATTTTCAAGCTATTCACCAAAAGGCAAACGCCCGAATTGTTCTTTCTTTCCGCGAATAGCGTAAAACAACACCTCGTTGATTCGATAATCTACGTTGAATAGTTTTGGAACTACAATAGCCCCAAGTTCATCCCGGTTAAAGTACATCTCGCGACTCTGCTCACCAGACTCAAGATCAATCTCACAGATTGCCACCGTGTTCTTCTTTTTGGAGATTCTGGCAGACTTCACGGATTTCCCTTGCTCTAATTCAAACTCGCCCGTGGCTTCATTATAATTGTCCGAATTGTCATTAAAGAATAGCACTAGTTTGTCACCATCAACGTAGCGGGCATACGAACTGTAATAACCACCGTCATTCGTCGACACCTGATACTTATCAACCTTCGCCAACCACTCAAAACCTCCGTCGGAACCTACTTTGTAAGCCACAACATCATTATAGTAATAATAGTACGTTGTGGTTGTTGCTCCAGTTTGAGCATTGTAATTTGTTACTACACGAACATAATATTGCTCCATTGTCCCAACAATACCTCCATCTTCCAAAGGATGTACTTCACGCATGATGTAACTATACAAGGTTGGCTCCTTGGCCTTCCCCTTCTTCTCTTTCTTCGCTTGCTTCTTCTTCTGACGATCGCTCCAGTCTGCAGTAATAAAATCTTCTCCAAACTCTTCGAATCCCTCGTCGATAATAGACTGCTTCTTAAAATCGGCCTTTAAATAGAATAATCCTTTTACACCGCGAGCATCCTTGTCTCCGTATATTCCAGTAATCACAAAAATTCGATCGTTATCCGAGTTAAATGACATCGCTTCAACGCGTTTGCCATCTAAATCAATCTCCATTTCCTCAAAGTCACCATCTTGCAAATGATAAATATGAACCGAAACGTAATCATTGAAACTTCTGAATAGCTTTTTGTCCTCCGACTCTTCGTACTCAGTAATCGTTACAAACAAATCCCCAAAGTCAGAAACATAGAATCCATCTATAGTTGAAAATTGTTCTTGAAATGGAACTTCGTACTCCCCCTCATTCAACAACTCTAAATTGGCATCGTAAATTTTGAAGCCATACGTTGCTTGCTCTTCTCGTTTTCCTGGAATTGTCCACACAACAGCGAAGAAGTCTCTGTTTTCAGATTGATAAATATTAAACGTTCCTTGAAATCGACGTCTTTTGCTTTCCATTGTATAAGAAGCTAATTCCTCAGGCTTTGAAGTAGGCTCCATGTCGGTTCCGTATTCTTGCATGAAAAACATATTTTCACCATCCTGTCGATCTGATAAGAACACCACAAATTTATCACCAACCATGGTCGCCGCTTCAAAAGAAGCCATACTTCCATTTGGTGCGCGCAACTCCAGTTTCCCTTCTTCAATTAATTCAAGGTTTTTGTGGTAAGATCCTTCCAGTTTTCCGAATAACGCCCCTCCACTTCTTCGCAAGGCATAAAAGGAATCCCCTTGGTTAGGGATTACGTCTATTAATCTTCCAGCGCTTTTCTCAAGCTCCCCCCATTGAACCTTACCTTGGGCATTCGCTATAACTGATGTGAATAAAAATATTGCTATTAGCAACCAGTTTGATGTTCTCATAGTCTTTTTCAATTTTCTCGTGATTTCAAGCGAAAATACCAATTCTACAGGATCTTCATTCGCCTGAACCCCTCAACCGTCTGACAAAAGCATCCATGCCAGCTTAAATTATTTACTTTTACACCTCAAAGAAGGTACATGTTATTCTCCTCAGGAGCTGAATTCTTTCTCGTTGCTTTTTTCCTACTATTTCAGTGGGTCACAAGAAAGTATCTTGCACTTTCAGCACAGCGAATCGTCCTTTTTGCGGGAAACATACTGATTCTCTCAACCATTATCTCCCTTGCTACACTCGGAATCCATGTGTTTATCTCATTTTTGGTATTTGGAGCGCTCGCCATCATTGCCAGAAACAGAAACAAACGCGGAACCATTATTGCGACACTTTCTGTTTTAGTCCTGATCGTTTTGTTTTGCTTGCGCAACTATCCCAAAGCCTTCGGATTTGAATCATTTCAAATGGGCAATTCGCCCGAATTATTAATCGAAAGATTAGGGATTAGTTACATTTTGTTCCGTAATATTCAATCAATCGTAGACACATTAAAAGGTCGATTGACGGCAAAAAATCCTATTGATTACATCAACTTCATTCTATTCTTCCCGAACTTCTTGGCCGGTCCAATTGATAAGTTTTCCAACTTTCAACGTCATTTCACCCGTGCCGAAGGGAAATTGAAAAACGCATTGTTCTGGCCAGGTGTTGGACGAATTGTTATTGGTTTTCTGAAAAAATATGCGATCATTCCATTGTTCAGTATGTACGCTTTGAGCTACGAACCGTTCTTAGAATTTATGTCGCCACAAGGTGCCATTTTACTCAGTGCAGTTTGCTATTCAGCCTACATCTTCCTTGATTTTTCTGGATATTCTGATATCGCAATTGGAACGGGATATATCATGGGGATTAAAACGCCTGAGAATTTCGACAGCCCAT
Organism: Flavobacteriales bacterium; assembly: GCA_015665275.1. Lineage (GTDB taxonomy): Bacteria > Bacteroidota > Bacteroidia > Flavobacteriales_D > Crocinitomicaceae > UBA4466. The sequence goes on from JADFAL010000008.1 coordinate 71,899, forward strand.
ATTTAACTACGAATATTGCCGCATTTTGGCGCAAATGGCACATGACTTTTTCGGAGTTTTTGCGCGACCTTATTTTCAAACCCATTGTAAAGCTCGTTAACAAAACTGGACTTAAACCGTTTCGAAATACCGTTTCCATTATCGGATATTTCCTAACGTTTTTCATTTGCGGAATATGGCATGGAGATACCGTAAACTTCGTTTATTGGGGACTTTGGCACGCATTGGGACTGGCTGTATTCAAAGTATGGAGTTCTACCGGAACCTTCGAACGATTACACAATTCACAAAGCTCTGTAAAACAAGGCTTAATCACCCTCTCTGGTATCGCGCTTACTTTTTCATTTGTTACCGTCGGATGGCTTTTCTTCCATTATAAAGGTGAGGATTTGACAATTGTTTTTGAAACATTGCTTGGCATTACATGAAGCTAGAAAAGTACATATCGAGATTCTACCGATTTTCTACTTTGAAGGAAGTCGGGAAAACAGGCACTTTAGCCCTATCCATTGTTGCCTTGTTTGGACTATTCGCAATACTTTTTCTCCCATCAACAACGGACATTAAGGAATTTTCTAAAGTTTCACCAGGCGGACTACTCACTTTGGACGCTACGCATGTTAAAAACGACGATGCGTACTTCCATGAGTTCATGAAGCGCATTAAAAAGAATGACGATGTACTGGTATTAGGAACCTCTGAATCCGGATATTTGGATGGATATAATTACTGGGAACTCTTAAATGCGGACTCAACACTGGAAGAACAATTCTCTGTACTATATGGTGCCGGAAGATTTTGCGAAAGGTATATCCCTAGCATGGTCAACAACCCTGAAATCTGGAAGGATCAAAAGCTTTTGGTAATCATAAATCCGGTGTACTGGCGTGAAGGGCTCTCTCGATTCAGTTTAGAATACCACGAACGCTACATGAACGAAGGAGAAGTTCGCAAGGCCCGAAGTAAATCGGATAGAAAGAATGATTTTGACCTCCTATTTGGAGGTAGCGGTGTTGGATTTATGAAGGGCCAAATGAATGTCGCCAATAACTGGATCGATCATAATGTTCACGAACTTTACTACGGAAGACTGCACCATTTCTTTGGGCTGGAAGAAGAAAACATTGCGCATTTCACAGGTCACAGCCCAAGAACTGGATTACAAGCGCGTACTACTCCGGAACTTTTGACAGTAGCAAAATCAGAAGTACTGGAAGATTTCAACTGCACACAAGAGTTTATCAATACTGGAGATTACCTAATGACAGAACTTTTCTTGGATTCAGAGTATCGCAATACAGCACTGGACTACTTCCTTGAACTATGTCAGCAATTGAACGTCAAACCCACTTTTGTAATCGGGCCTTACAATAAGATTCTAACTGAAAAGAATAAACAGCAAGCTATTGCCGATCAGTACGCTCAACTACATAAAGATCTGAAGTCGACATTTGACGAAGCTGGGTTCCCATATATAGATGCATCTGAAATTTCGGATGTCCCGCATTCGTTCATCGACAAGCAGCACCATTCGAAATACGGAGGTTACTTATTGTATAAAACTATAAAGTCAGAGCTCTATGAATAAGTGGATGATTCGTATATCGTTTGGGCTTGTTATTGCAGCCGTAATTCTGTTCATGATTATGAATAAGGAAACAGAACAGATTTCCTTTATGTACGCTGATTTTTAATCAACTAGACAGTTCAATTCTTTGACTGTTCGACATTTCAATTTCCTCATCAAAAAATAGCGAATAAAGCCCCAAATCTGTCAAAACATCAAAAAGACAAGTCGTCAAGTTGCATTTTTCGCTATTCATAGTTGCTTGTTTATAAAAAAGGCTATCTTTGTCGTCCAATTTTTAGTATAAATAAATAACAAAAAAGCTATATGTACGCAATTGTAGAGATAGCAGGGCAGCAGTTCAAAGTGCAAAAAGACCAGAAGATCTTTGTTCACCGTTTGGATGCTCAAGAAGGAAAAAAAGTCGATTTCGACAAAGTACTCCTTATTGAGGACAAAGGGAAAGTGACTCTTGGCGCCCCGGCTATAAAAGGTGCAGCAGTTTCAGCGAAAGTTGAAGAGCACGTAAAAGGTGATAAAGTAATCGTTTTCCGCAAGAAGCGCAGAAAAGGATACCGTAAAAAGAACGGTCACCGTCAGAGTTTCACTTCATTGACGATAACAGATATCGTTGCAAGTGGAGCGAAAGTTGCGAAGCCAGCTGCTGAGAAGAAAGAAACGCCTAAAACAGAGGCTGCTCCGAAAGCAGAAGCACCGAAAAAAGAAGCGGCACCAAAAGCTGCTCCGAAAGCGGAAGCTGGAAATGATTTGAGCAAAATGACAGTTGCTGAATTGAAAGACATGGCTAAAGCAAAAGGAATCGAAGGAATTTCTTCAATGAAGAAAGCCGATTTGATTGCTGCTTTAAGCTAATTTGAAATACGAATTCACACTCTCACGCAAGCGAGGGTCTAAAACGAAATAAAATGGCACATAAAAAAGGAGTCGGAAGTTCGAAAAACGGTCGTGAGTCAGAAAGCAAGCGATTGGGAGTTAAAATCTTTGGAGGGCAAGCAGCTATTGCTGGTAACATTATCGTTCGTCAAAGAGGAACTCAGCACCACCCAGGTGTAAACGTTGGAATTGGAAAAGATCATACGCTTTTCGCATTGACTGACGGTGTAGTAGAATTCCGTAAAAAGAAAAACAACCGTTCGTTTGTATCTGTAGTACCTTTCGAAGGAGCAGAAGCGTAAATAGAACGTCACAATTTAAAAAAGCGAGTTCCATTACGGGATTCGCTTTTTTTATGTCAAAGTCGTTCATCGAGCGCGCAGAGAAATAAGGCTTCATCTAAAAAGTGCACTTCGACAGGCTCAGCGTACTTTTTATACCATTTTTCATTCTTCATTCTTCATTTTCCCTTAATTTCGCACTTCCAAACAAACAGGTATTATGTTAGAGATACAGCGCATACGCAACGAGAAAGAAGCTATTATCGAAGGCTTAAAAAAACGCCATTTCGATGCACGCCCAATCATTGATGAATTGATTGAGGTAGACGCTTCATGGCGCTCCAAAAAAGGAGAACTGGAATCGATTGCGGCGCAAATGAACCAAATCTCTAAGCAAATCGGGATGCTCTTCAAAGAAGGTAAAGTAGATGAGGCAAATGCAGCCAAAGTCCAAACCGGAGAATTGAAGAATCAAGAAACAGCTTTGAAAGCCGAAGTGGAAACGTTGGAAGCGACCATTACAGGGTTGATGTACCAACTTCCGAATGTTCCTAACGAACTCGTAAAGACAGGAAGATCCGAAGAAGACAACGAAATTCTTGAGGAAGTCGGAAGTCAACCGAATTATGGATTTGCGCCCATTCCACATTGGGAGTTAGCGGACAAATTCAACCTGATTGATTTTGAATTGGGCGTTAAAGTGACTGGAGCCGGATTCCCAATCTACAGAGGAAAAGGAGCCAAATTGCAACGCGCTTTGATCAATTTCTTTTTGGAGGAAGCGGAAAATGAAGGATACGAAGAGTTCATTCCTCCGCATGTTGTCAACGAAGCCTCAGGCTACGGAACAGGACAGCTTCCAGACAAGGAAGGCCAGATGTATTACATTGGGGAAGATGATTTATACTTAATTCCAACAGGGGAAGTTCCCTTGACAAATATTTATCGCGACGTCATGCTTCCAGATGGAGATTTTTCCATCAAATTGACGGGATACACACCGTGTTTCCGTCGTGAGGCTGGTTCTTATGGAAGTGATGTTCGTGGATTGAATCGTTTGCACCAGTTCGATAAAGTAGAAATCGTTCGTATTGAGCATCCAGACAATTCAGATGCTGCTTTGGAAGACATGATCAATCATGTGAAGGGATTGTTGGAGAAACTAGGATTGCATTACCGCGTCCTTCGTTTATGTGGAGGTGATACGGGATTTGCTGCTGCATTGACGTACGATTTCGAAGTATTCTCTGCTGCTCAAGAGAAATGGTTGGAAGTAAGTTCTGTTTCCCGATTCGATACCTTCCAATCTACTCGTTTGAAATTACGCTTCAAAAATGCCGATAAGAAAACACAATTGTGCCATACTTTGAACGGATCAGCCTTAGCGCTACCGAGAATTATGGCTGCAATAATGGAGAACTATCAAACAGAGAATGGAATAGAGATTCCTGAAGTGTTGCGCAAATTCACTGGGTTCGATTCGATCTCATAAAACCGTAACATTTTTTCTTGGGAAGCGTTTCAATACTATGAAACTCTCCATCTTATTTCTCTTTGTATCGTTTATTTCCTTTGCACAGGGGCCAGATACCCTGCAATTCTATTTCGATACCGACGAACACGATTCGTTTGAACTTTCCAGTAACGACAACGAACGACTCAAAAGTCTATACAAAGAAACGCGGATTCTAGCTATTCTAGGGCATTGCGATGAGCGAGGCTCGAAAGAATACAACCTCAACTTATCGAGAAAGCGTATGGAGTTCGTGCGTCGACACTTGAAGAACGAAGGATTTGACGTTTCGAAATCGAGTAACGAAGCATTGGGCGAATCGATGGCGGAAAGCTCTGGTTTGTCATTGTCCAAATGTCGACGGGTAGATGTCTTGTTCATAGAACCGGCTATTGAAGAGGAAGAAGTTGAGGAAGAGGTTCCTATTTCAACGAGCGCTACTACCAATATTGAGGATCGAAACACTACCAATAGCGAGGTGCCAGACACATTTGCAAATCCCGCTTTATCTGAATCCGCGATTGAGAAATTCGTGGATAATGAGGAAACTGATGAATTGGAATTCGACCTCACTTTACTATTCGTAAATGTCTCCACGCGTGTTCTTGAAGAATCGAAGCCTGAAATGTTTCAGCTATTGGAAATCATGCAAAACAATCCAACGTTGAATGCCACATTTCACGGACATGTATGCTGTAACCCGCATCAAGAACTATCAGAGGGTCGCGCCAGAGCCGTTGCACTATTTCTACTGGAACATGGCATCGCGAGGGAACGAGTGGATTTCTTAGGACACAGCAATACGCAACCAAAAGTGTGGCCTGAAGTGACAGATGACGATCGAAAACAAAACCGTAGAGTAGCAGTGGTATTCACAAAATCGGATGCATGATAAAAACGTTGCTTCTCCCTATATTTCTTCTCTCCACATTCGTTAGTTCAGCGCAAACGTACGATACCCTCTCCATTTACTTTGCTCTGGATTCAGACCGCCCGATAGTGAATCGCACAACCGATTACGCCAATTACGAGCCACCTTCCGCAGGAATGCTAAGTGTGGTGCAATTGGAAGCACACTGCGACACGACAGGTTCCATGGAATACAATGATGACCTCGCACAACGCAGAATGGACGCCGTACTCAGTCTAATGGAAAAAGATCGTTGGAACGTCAGCAACGCAATTAAAAAAATTTTCAGCGAAAGAAAAGCAGGAGCAGATCAAAACTATACACACGACATTTACCGCCGAGTAGATGTAATTATCAAAATTCAAGCTCCAACGAATGCGCAATTGCTCACCATGAAGCTAAATTCATTCGCAAGCGACACCTCCCAAATAACACGTATCGACTTGACCATTTTGTTTCATGGTGGTACAACCATGATGATGACAGAATCCATTCCGGAAGCAAAAGCACTCAAGGATTTTATGCTGGCCCATCCAGAAATCAAGGCAGATATTCACGGGCATGTTTGTTGCGGCGACAACTATCCACTTTCGTTAGGGCGCGCAAAATTGATCACAGAATTCCTAATGAAACAGGGGGTAGCTTCGGGTCGATTAACCTATCAGGGGCACAGCAATTACAACCCGAAAGTTTGGCCAGAAACTACCGACGACGAGCGAAAACAGAACCGTAGGGTGACGGTGGACTTCAAGAAAGTTAAATAGACTCGTTAACATGCAAAACATTACGCTGAGGCTCTCGAAGTTTATTGCTCGCAGACTCGTTAACATCTGGAAAAGTGCACTTCGAGAGCCTCAGTGTACTTTTAGAGGACATTAGACAAAAAATATAAGACAGTCTAAAAGTGACCACAGGGAACGATCTAGTGTCTAAAAGCGAATGCAATGAAGCGGTCTAATGTCTATAATCCGTAAATTCAACCCATGATTTCAGCGAACAAGGCCATCGAGCGCATTTTGGAGACTACTTCCACTTTGGAGACCATTGAGATTCCACTCCCCAAAGCATTGGGACATACGCTTTCGGAAGATGTCCTCTCCTCTATTGACATGCCTCCTTTTGACAATTCAGCCATGGATGGATATGCAATCAACGCGTGGGAATCGAATACTTACACAGTGGTTTCGGAAATTCGAGCTGGGGCAAACGCTACTGACATTTTATTGAATCCTGGAGAGGCCGCAAGAATCTTTACAGGAGCTATGGTTCCTGAATCATGCACTGCAGTAGTGAAACAAGAAATCACAACAAGAAACGGAAACTCCGTAGCGATCACCGAAGCGTTCAAATCTGGAGGAAACATTCGAAAGCGCGCAGAACAAATCGAAACTGGAGCGATTGCTTTGACAACCGGAACATTTTTGAATGCAGCCGCGATTGGTTTTCTACAAATGCTTGGGATTACATCTGTCAAAGTCTATCGAAAACCGACCATCAAATTGCTAATTACCGGTGACGAATTGGTAGCAGCGGGAAAGACGTTAGAACCCGGTCAGATCTACGAATCAAATGGCATTACAATCATTAGTGCGCTCAGAGAACTTGGGTTTGATGCAGCTTCGGTACGTGTAAATGATGATTACCAATCCACCGTTGCTAAAGTGAAAGAACTCCTGCTGGAATGCGATGTATTAATCACTTCAGGTGGAATTTCCGTGGGTGATTACGACTTCGTTGGCAAAGCAATGGAGCAAAATGGCGTTCGAACATCTTTCTACAAGGTGAAACAGAAACCCGGAAAACCACTGTTCTATGGATTCAACAACACATGCCATGTCTTTGCACTTCCTGGAAACCCTGCCTCTGCATTAACGTGTACCTACCTCTATGTATACCCCGCGTTGCAAAAAATGATTGGTTCAAATGATCCACACCTGGAAATGCGTTCGTTACAGCTAGCCAATTCGTATTCCAAAAAACCCGGTCTAACACATCATCTTAAGGGTCGAATTACAGGAAATTTGGTAGAATCTTTGGAAAACCAAAGCTCTTCTATGTTAAATTCTTTTGCACTGTCCGATTGTTTGATTGTTGTTCCGGAAGAAACAGAACATCTAGAGCCGGGCGATTCGATTTCCGTGTATATCCTCCCCTAATTCCTTTCTTTTTACCTCTGTACTTAGTACATTTGAGCGTTATATCCTCTAAGAAATAGCGGTGAATAATTATCATATCAAAAGTCGTATTTGGGTGGGTTCCGAAAAAGGAATGTTGCTAGGAGAAGGACGCATTGCGTTGTTGCGAGAAATCGACAAACACGGTTCTATTTCCAAGGCTGCAAAGGCAATGGATATGTCTTACAAGAAAGCTTGGCGACTAGTAGATGAAATGAACCGCAACGCGAAAGTCCCATTGGTTCAACAGAAAATTGGAGGAAAAGGTGGAGGCGGAACAGTTCTCAGCGATGCCGGCTCAAACGCCATTCGAATTTATACGCACTTGCAGGAAAAGGAACGGGCCTTTCTACGAGAACAAGAAATCTGGTTGCAGAATGAGTTATAGCGGAATCATATTAGCCGGCGGAAAAAGTTCGCGAATGGGTCAAGACAAGGCGCTGATGGAATTCGATAGAATCCCGATGATTCAGCATATTGCTACTTTGCTCAAAGACTTCACTAGCGAGATCATTGTGGCATCCAACAATGAAGACCACCATTCGTACGGAAATTTTGGAGTAACCGATACATACAAGAACTCGGGTCCAATGGCAGGAATTGAAGCTGGGTTGAATGCCGCTTCAAATAAATCTTGCTTAGTACTCAGCTGCGATTCGCCGTTCATAACCAAATCGATTCTGGTTGAATTAACATCCGAAAAAGACAATGAGGCCATTATTGCAACCTGCAATGGACGTATTCACCCACTAATTGGGATTTATAGAAAATCATCAATTCAAACGATCCAATCACATTTGGACCAAAAGCAATTCAAAATGCGTCGTCTGTTGGAGGATCTAAATACGAAATACATGCGCTTCCCGTCATCCGTTGAAAGTGCATTTCACAACATTAATACGCAAGAAGAATGGCATCAGGCAATCGGAAAGTAACGGTTACGTACTACGGAATGCTCGCAGAGAAACTCAACATTAACTCTGAGGAGTTAGAATTGCCTTCTGGAGAGATAAATCTTAGGAAGTTCTTCGTTAATAAGCATCCCGAACTGAAGTCATTTACGTTCTCGGCGGCGGTTGATTTGGAATATATAGACACGTTAACCGAGCAAGCACTACCACAAAAAATTGATCTCATGCCTCCATTTGCCGGAGGATAAAAATTGAATTATGAAAAACTGTTTTAAAGAAGGAGCAATTTCTCCCGACTTCATCGCCACATCGATTGCGCACCATCAGGTGAAAACGCAAATTGGCGCCCATCAAATATTTCTAGGGCAAGTGCGAAACGATGAAATTGATGGAAAACAAGTTACTGCCATTGACTACTCTGCTAATGAAGAATTGGCGAATAAAGTCTTCCACGAAATTCGAGAAACAACCTTTGAAAAGTTTGATCTCACGTGCATGCACATCTATCACAGTTTAGGACGCGTAGAAAAAGGAGAAATCTGCTTGTTTGTTTTTGTTTCTTCGACGCGTCGCAAGGAAGTAATGCAAGCCATCGATTATTTGGTGGAAGAAATTAAGGCGAAAACTCCTGTTTTTGGTAAGGAGGTTTTTGAAGATGAAACACATGTTTGGAAAACTAATTCGTAGTAATAAATATTGAATAATGAATCGTCTTTCATCTAGCAGTCTAAAGTCTAAAATATGGTAGATATCACACATAAAAACACCACACTTCGAACTGCGATTGCGCAAGCGATTGTCAGGGTTAGTTCTGAAGATACAATTCAGGCTGTGGTGAATAATGAAGTACCGAAAGGGAATGTCTTCGAAATGGCCAAAACAGCAGGATTGTTCGCCGTAAAAAAGACATCCGACATGATTCCGGATTGTCATCCCTTACCCGTCGAATACACCCATGTTTCTTACGAAGTAAATGATTTGGAAATTCGCGTTTTGATGGAAGTGAAAACCATTTATCGAACGGGTGTGGAAGTGGAAGCGATGCACGGCGTTAGTGTAGTTGCGTTGACCATGTACGACATGTTAAAACCTATTGACAAAGGCATTGAAATAGGCAATATCAAGCTCGTTTCAAAGAAAGGTGGGAAATCCGATTATAGAGACAAATATAAATCGTCCATTCAAGCGGCAGTATTTGTATGTTCAGACTCCGTTCATGCTGGAACCAAAGAAGACAAAGCGGGAAAAGTCATTCAATCGAAATTAAAAAAGCACGATGTAGAAATTGTCGAGTACAAAGTTGTGCCTGATGAGGTTGATCAAATTCAAGCTGCGGCACTTGGTGAAGTTGCCAAGGGAACCGATCTAATTTTATTCACAGGCGGAACTGGACTATCTCCTCGCGATGTCACACCGGAAGCCATTCGACCGATTTTGGACCGAGAAATTCCCGGTATTGTAGAAGCCGCAAGAAGTTACGGGCAAGAACGAATGTCGTATGCCATGCTCTCCAGAAGTATTGCTGGAACGAAAGATGAAAGCTTGATTTTGACTTTACCGGGATCGACCGGAGGAGCCACCGAAACCATGGATGCTTTGTTCCCTGCCGTGCTGCACAGCTTTCGAATCTTTAAAGGCGCGCGTCACGATTGAAAAATAACTCAGAACATATCATCGATTCCTTCGGTAGGAAACACAACTACTTGAGAATTTCCTTAACGGAGAAGTGCAACCTGCGTTGTTTTTACTGCATGCCGCTTGAAGGAGTTCCGCATCGTGAAGCTGAAAAGTTCATGAATACGCAGGAAGTTGTTGAAATTGCCAAAGAATTCGTACAACTCGGAGTCACCAAAATTCGCTTGACTGGCGGCGAACCTTTGGTGAAAAAAGGTGCGGATGAGATTATTCGCGAATTGGGGAAATTACCGGTCACGCTTTCACTGACAACGAACGGAATTCTCGTTGATCGCTTTATTGATATTTTTAAAAAAGCTGGAATTACCTCCTTGAATGTAAGTTTGGATTCACTGCAAGAAGATCGTTTCAATGCCATTTCACGTCGATCTTACTTCGGGAAAATCATGGACAACATTCAGTTATTACTGGATAATGATTTTCGTGTAAAAATCAATGTCGTTCTGATCAAAGGAACGAATGATGACGAAATAATTGACTTTGTTCAATGGTCGGTTCGGGAAAATATCAGCGTGCAATTCATTGAATTCATGCCTTTCGACGGCAACAGTTGGGATCGTGAAAAGACGGTTTCGGAGGCAGAAATACTTTCAACGCTCGAAGAACATTTCGGACAAGAAAATCTGATCAAATTGGAAGATGCACAACATTCTACCTCGAGAAATTTCAGAATAGATGGCGCACTGGGAACGTTCGGTATAATCAGCACTGTTACGAACCCTTTTTGCGATTCATGCAATCGTATTCGATTAACAGCGGATGGAAAAATCAAGAACTGCCTCTTCTCCAACGATGAAGCGGATCTTTTAAGCGAGTATCGACAAGGAATTGATCTATCTCAAACAATCAAAGCGGCCATGTTCCAAAAGAAAAAGGGATTGGGTGGATTGAAGCAACTTGATAATGCAACGATGGATTCATACGACAATCGCTCTATGATTACGATTGGCGGGTAAGACGGCACGAAGGAGTAAGCTCGCCAACATTATCAAAAGTAATTAGAGTTAAGCGCAGAATCATGCCTCTAATCTACCACTAGTTCAGAGAATTTCAGAACAGATTTTCAAAACTCAAGGAACTAGAATTACAATTAACCCAAACGAGTCGTTAAAAGAACCAAAAAAGTGATTTCACCTTGCCGGAAACTTCGTACTTTCAGTTGTTCGTGCACAAATCTGCAAGGCGCAAAGAGTACTAGAAATCATTCCAACCGATACTTTTTCTCTATTGTACCATCTGAGTAGATGTAAATGAGGGTAGTATTTGGAATGTCTTTGCTTTCGCGACCCATTAGATCTGTTATACGCACAAGTTCTTTCTCCGTATTCAATTCGCTTTCTTGTAAACTAACGAATTTGCAACCAGCATTACCATGGGCGTAGCTGAATGTAGGTTGAATCAATAGACTATCAGGATCTTCATGGAAACAGTCAAAACTGAGACCTTGTTCGAAGGCATAGAAATACGGGAAGAATCCAAATCTACTTCCAATTCCTTCTATCCAATAGTAATTGCTACCAACAACCGTGGTCAGTGGATCAAAATTGAAGCGACGGTAATAATCTCCTTCAATGAAAACCGAATCAATGGAATTCAAGGCTATTTCGTCCGTAATAGTCAAATTAAACGTATCACCTACTTGAAGACCGAAGTCATACAATAAAAACTCGTCGTTTGGATTACTGAAATCATATGTATAACCCGTATAGGCCGGTCCTGCATACGTGAGACCATCCCAGCAACTAACGCTGCTGTGCTGCATTGGCTGAAAATACACTTTGAGGCTGTCCACTCTAAAACGACCAATTTGCTGAACCAACGGTCCGCCCATCCAAATCCATTCGAACAAATAACTTAAACCTTGGGTATGAGGCTCTGCATACACATTGTAGTAAGTTTCTCCATTTACAACGGATTGACCGTAAGAATAAATGATGTACTCGCAAAATTCATCGGTACCTTGACCTGGGGCGTAGAACCTCGTTTTATACTGCACCCAAACGGCATTACTATCCGGAAAGGGAATGTCGTGCGTTTGAGCAAACGCGTTTGTGGAAAGTAGCAGAATAATCAGCAGTTGTTTCATTTAAGGAAGTTACAACAAATAATGTTGTTTGCCCATCGTTTACAATGACTCCCCCAAATGCCCCAATCCTGCACAACTAAAGTACACTTGCCCGCATTTCAGATAATTGTTGTAACGCAGACGCATTTGTTGTAATCAACCTCTAAATCCCGTAGCTTCCGTTAAAAGACCTAAAAACTTCTCTGCCGTTCTATGAAACTTCGTACTTTTAGTTGTTCGTGCACAAATGGACCTTCATCATATCGATTGCGCTACTTTTTACTGCTTGTGCTGATTTGAAAAAATCGGAACAAGAGGAACGAATTGATGCGATGCAAGAAAAACTTAGTTCCCTTGAAGCGGAATTGAATCAATTCGATAGACTGCTTTGGAAGACGTGGGATGATGACGCCACAAGCACCATGGAAAAGCTCAAAAAATTGGAATCCGACACGATTCCTTTGCAATTGGCTTTGGACATTGATACCTATCGTCAGCTGAAGGCTAAATTGCCCGGTCTGAAGAAAGGACAGGAAAATTGTTTGAATCAGGTTGAACAGATTCGATCGCGATTAAAAAAGCTGCAGGTAGATATTGAAAAAGGCAGCGGTCGTCGTGACAGGTATGATGAGTTTTTGTCAACCGAGGAGAACGAATTGAAAATATTGGAAGAGAAGTTTGCGTTCTATAAGAGCACTTATGACGAGGTTAAAACTGATTTCCCCATGGCTCAAGAAAAGGTAGATGCCATTGTTGCTGAACGAATGTTGGCAGAAGAGGTACAATAATTGTGAGAATGAAGAATATGAAGTGGATTTGGATGGTTGTTTTGTTTATTGGATTTGGTGCCAGCGCGCAACCTGTGTCTGATCAACAACTGGCGCAACATTACTTCGACAATGAAGAGTACGACAAGGCATATGATTATTACGAGCGCCTCTATGAAATGGATCGCTCCAAGCATTATTTCAATCGACTGCTCATTTGTACAGAGCAAACCCTAGAGGATAAGGACGTTGAAAAACTGCTGAAGAAACAAATCAATTTCTTCCCGAACGATCAGGAATACGAAATTCAATTAGCAAAGCATTACGAGTATACCAAGAAGCAATCCAAGGCAGACAAAATCTACGAATCCTTGATTGATAAAATGCGAGCAAATTCGCGGGAAGTAATCAATCTATACAATGCTTTCAAAGCTCAAGGCAAGAACGATTATGCCTTACAAACACTACAACGAGGACGTAAGTTATTGAAACAAACATACCCGCTGAACTTTCAATTCGCTGAATATTACGGTTCGCAAGGCGATACAGAAAACATGATGCAGGAGTACCTCGATTTGTTGGATTATCACGCCTCGTACAAAACTTCGTTACAGCGAATTCTAATGAATCAAATTGATTTTACAGCCGAAGATTCTAAGGAATATGAAATTCTAAAAACAGCATTATTGCAGCGAACGCAATCGAGTCCAGGAGATATGGTATATGCAGAAATGTTAACCTGGGTTTTTGTACAACGCCAAAATTTTGCGGCAGCATTTGTACATGTAAAAGCGATGGACAAACGTACAAAGTCTGACGGACGCATGGTCTACGATTTAGGTATTACGTGTATTGAGAACAAAGATTATGCTACGGCAAGAAAGTCTTTCAAATATGTCGTTGATTTAGGGGACAAATCCCCAATTTACGTTCGCGGATATAATGCTTTGCTCAATGTCAGATTCCTAGAAGTAACGCAACAACGCAACTTTTCTCAAGAAGAATTGGACGCTGCCTTGGCTGATTACGACGCTGCACTAAAACTTTTCGGGAGAAGAAGAACTTCTTTCAACTTAATGATGGAGAAAGCGCACATTCAAGCTTTCTATGCGAACCGGGCTTCTGACGCTATTGACCTATTGACAGAAGTATTGGATATTTCTGGGTTGACCGATATGCAACGCGCAACGGCAAAAATGTTGCTCGCCGACATTCATGTTTTGGATGGAGATATGTGGGAAGCATCGTTGTTGTACATGCAAATTGATTCTGATTTTAAGTTTGAAACAATTGGGCAGGAAGCGAAGTTTAAAAACGCCCGGATTTTCTACTATGACGGTGAATTCGACTATGCACAATCGCAATTGGATGTATTGAAACGGTCCACTTCGAAGTTAATTTCGAACGATGCTATCAATCTATCATTATTGATTACCGACAATTACGGGTTGGACAGTAATTACATCGCAATGAATTGGTTTGCTCAGGCAGATTTATTGATTGAGCAACATCAGTACGATGCCGCTTTCTTGAAATTTGACAGTATTATCAAGGAATATCCAGCGCATAGTTTGGGCGATGAAATTCAGTTAAAACGCTCTCACGCGATGGAATTGCAAGGGCGATGGAACGATGCAATATCCGAACTAGAAGAGTTATTGGAATACTATCCGGATGATATTTTGGCCGACGATGCTTTGTTCCAAATGGGTGATATTTACGAGAACCATCTTATGGACAAAGAAAAGGCATCTGAATATTACAAAATCATTTTGTTTGAGCACAAAGGCAGTTTATATACGGAAGAATCGCGGAAACGATTTAGAAAGATTCGCGATGGAAATCCGGTGGCTGAACCCGTCAATTAACAATTGTTTGGATTCAAATCGTAAGCATTCTTAACTCTACACGACTAAACAAAAAAGAATGTTATGAAAAGTTTATTGATACTCCCTTTAGCGTTTTTCTCACTGATGTCGTGCGCGCAGCAGTCGGGTTCTGAAGATCTAGACAAACCAAGCCAGGAAACCTTGGATTCTTTGCAAACTGCTTATTTCGCAAGCGGATGTTTCTGGTGTGTAGAAGCGGTTTTCGAATCTGTTGATGGAGTAGCCGAAGCTGTTTCTGGATATGCAGGAGGTGACAAACCAAACCCCAACTATCAAGTTGTAAGTTCTGGAAACTCACGACACGCAGAAACCGTGAAAGTCTATTACGATTCTACGAAGGTTAGTTTCGAAACGTTGGTAGAGGTTTTCTTCAATTCACATGATCCTTCAACGAAAGATTCGCAGGGACCAGATAACGGACCTCAATATCGATCTATTGCATTCTACCAGAATGAAAACGAAGCATCTATCATTCGAAAAAAAATTGAAGAGTATAGAGCAGCTGAAACGTTTTCAAGAATCACAACGGAAGTAACTGAATTGGAGAAGTTTTACGACGCGGAAGATTATCACCAGGATTACGAGCGTTTGCACCCAAATCAGGGATACATCAAAAGCGTATCGATTCCTAGATTGAATAAATTCAAAAAGAAGATGCCGTGGGTATTGAAGGACGGAGTTCACTAGCCCAACTTTAAAGGATTCTTGTGATCCATAACATTTGAGTGCTACTCATGACAAATGCTAGCTAGGTAAATGGAGATGTAACAGGAATTCCATTTCTTTGACTCAAAGAAGGAATCTATGGGGAAACTAAAAACGGTAATAATCGAAGATGAATTCTTCGCAGCAGACCATTTGTCTGGTTTAATTACCCGATTGGGATACCAAGTGCAGGGCATTTATCACAGCGGCGAATCTTTTCTTCGAGATACCAATTGGGATTTCGATGTAGCAATCGTAGATATTTTCCTTTCCGAAGAAATGTTAGGACTGGAAGTTGCTCAAATTATTCAAGAGCACCAGCGACCGTTTATATTTCTAACGGCAAACAAGGACCATGTAACATTGAAAAAGGCGGCAATGCTGAGTCCAAAAGCATACATTAGTAAGCCGTTCAATGAGAACGATATTGCCGCAGCTTTGGAAATCATCAATGCTGATCGAAGTGAGAGCATTAAAGTAAGAGGTCCTTTTGGGGCTCAGGAAATACATCCAAATGATATCATTTTTGTAAAATCGGATGGCTCTTATATCGAAATACAAACGACCAAAAAGAAGTTTGTTCAACGCAAATTACTGAAGGAAATTGAAATGGAACTTCCGGCAAATTTTGTCCGAAGTCATCGCTCTTATATCGTCAATTTGAACTACGTGGACGAGAAACGATCCGACGAAATCAAAGCCAACGGTCATTCGATTCCTGTATCACGAGGCCATCATCGATTCTGACTTTGCGGTTTCAAACTTGAAGCTGTAAACTCCTTCCTCTTGATTCAACTCATACTCGGCACCACCAATACGGTTCACCAATCCTTTGATTAATTGAATTCCTGTACCTGGTTGGGAGTGCTCGTCATGTTTAGAATGATCTCTGTAAATAAATTCCCAGCCGCTGTTAGTTGACTTCACAGCAATTGAAATCGGTTGCAACTTCTCCTTAGAGTGTTCAATGGTGTTGGAAAGCATTTCATTCAAAATCAATCCGAAATAGACGATGCGTTCGCTTCGAATATGAATTTGATCGATATCAACTTCTATGGCATATTTAATTTCCATTTGACGGTATTGTTCTATCAATTCATTGAAGTAGAATTTCAACTCTACGAATTCATTATGCGTATCAACGTAAAGGTGTTTGTGCAACGTAGAAATTGTTTGAATTTTCCCTTAGATACTTTGAATTATATCTGTACGAGAGTGTTCAATCCCCTTCTTGGTAAACTCAAGCATGGAGATAATCATTTGCAGATTATTCTTAATTCGATGATTGCTTTCTACAATAAGCATTTCGTACTTCTTGTTAAGTACATTCAACTCTTTAACATTTCGATTGAGTTTGAGTTTCAATCGACGCTCTCTAAACAAAATGATTGCGCCCAGCAACAGTAGAAGAAGTAAAATGATGGAAAAGAACACGTATTGATTGAGTTCGTAACGTTGAAGATCCAATGCTGCCTGTTTTTCAATTGCCTCCTTTTTGAATCGTTCGGTATCATGAATATTTGTAAACGCAGCCATTTGGGTTGTGTTCTTCTTTGCATGAAAATCAGAGGTTGAAGCATGCGCAAGTTCGCTCCAAGAATACCCGTTGATCGTATCGCCTTCTGCGGTTTTCACGTTGCCTATCAGACGATAAATTCCTGCTTGTAACTGATACCATTCATTCCCTTCTAGTTTCTCAAGTATTTGAGGATATAACTCATTGAAGGCATCAATTTCACCCTTCCAAATCTTGGTGATCAGAATGTTTCGCATAACCCACAATTCATTCTCGGTATCTCCAACACTGCGAAAAATGTCGGCGGCCATTTTCAGGTTTCTTTCGGCTTTTGAGAATAATTGTGCTTCAGTCACCAAATCTCCAGCATTGCCCGCTCGATCGGCCATTTCCGATTGCTTATATCCAAGTTCGTTGCGTAAACTCGCTTCTTCAGTAAAAATTCCGTAGTGCTTCGCGAGTCGAATTCCTTCATTTAGAATGTTAAGCAAAGAATCGTTGTCTACGTCTGAAAATGCAACAATATCTTGCCTATATATCGCAGCCATTCGACCCAATTTTTTGACGTGTAATTCTGGGTATTTTTTTGTGTTTTCGAGTTCTTCTAGTATGGTCATTCCTCTTCTAAAATGTTCCGTCTTCCTAAAGGTTTCCGCCTTCATTATAGAAGCTTTGATAAAATTGGTCTGATCTTTATCATCGGCCGTTTCTTCAATAATTTCATCTAACTTTTGAAGACATTCTCCCTAGAGTCCTGCGTCATCCAATTGCTCTACATCCTCAAATAGCTTCTCTATTTTCTGCGATTGCGCATATATGGAAGTACTTATTCCCAATACACACAATAACAGTAGGCATTTTACCATCTTCGTCATACGCGCAAAATTACATTTTTCTCTTTCGTTATTTTTCTCTCTTTTAAAGCGCTAACAACGTATTCTGCCTATTCACGACAAAAACATTGAATGTGCGAATGAAGGAATAAAAGAGGAGACCCGTTCACCAATTGTTCTTCCCGAAACTATTTCCTGATTTTACTCATTTTTTAGACGCTTCATTAATGCGATCTTTAGGGAAAACAAAGACCATGAGAATAGAAGATTATATGAGTTCCCCGGTGATGATTACGCAACGAAATGTAAGCATTCAACATTTGAAAGATATGCTGACGCGTAAGGGATTAAGTGCCGTTCCGGTTTTGGAAGAAGATGGAACGATTACTGGAATTGTGACTTCAAATGATTTGGTACGCGCCAATAATGAAGACGCGGTAGTTCAGGATATCATGTCGGATCGGGTGCATATTGTTATGAAAAACAATCGCGTGAAAGATGCTGCCGGAATGATGGTAAAAAACAATGTTCATCATCTTGTTGTGATGGATGAAGGTAAGGTTGTAGGCATGATTAGTTCTATGGACATTATGAAGGTGTTTTCGGAAACAGCTTGAGGGCCTTTAAATAATCATTTCTATCTTGTTAAATGAATTGTGGTGGTGGTCTTTGCTAGACTTTCACATAACGAGATTTAGTCAGTATATATGAGTGCGTTTCATTATGCGTTTAAGGTAAAAGATATTGAGTCAACACGGAAGTTCTATGTTGAAATTTTAGGATGTAAGGAAGGAAGATCGACCGCTTCGTGGATTGATTTTAACTTCTTTGGCAATCAACTTTCCGGACATGTAAGTGATTCTATTCCTGAGTTGGATTATTGCGGAAAAGTGGATGGAATAAGTGTTCCTATACCTCATTTTGGCTGTTTGCTAGATCATGCCACTTTCGAAAGAATTCAAAGAAAACTGGAAGCTGAAAACATCGAATTTGTCGTAAAGCCACAATTGCGGTACGAGGGAAAAGTGGGAGAACAAATGACAATGTTTGTCTTTGATTTTAGCGGCAATCCCATTGAGTTTAAATCCTTTTCTTCTCAAGACGACGTGTTTAAGGAATAAGAATTCAATATCTCTTATTCTGTACTTCTTATTCATAACTGTCTACTGCCTTCGATTCGCTAACAATGGCGGTGGTTCTCCGTTGAATGGGTTCCATCGACTAATACTTTTCGCTTCCATTCCTTTGGCGCGCATTACGGCACGATCTCCAAAACGGTCACGGATGTGATCCATCGCTTTGTATAAATCCAAAACTTTAGGATCTTCAAATAAAGTGATTTGATGGGCACCTTCTACCAGATGACTAAAACGAACACCTATCAACCGAACCAGTACACGGCGGTTGTACAATTTGCGATACAACTCCAGAACTAATGGTAAAATAGTGTAATCGGAAGCACTGTACGGAATCATTTTTTGCAAGGTGTACGTTTGGAAATCAGAGTAGCGAATTTTCACAGTAATGCAGGCTGTTAGTTTATTTCCACGTCGCAATTGAAAGACTAGGTTCTCTGCCATTGCTGTCATAATTCCCTCTAATTTGTTGACATCAATCGTATCCTTATCGAAGGTGCGTTCCGTGGAAATGGATTTTCGTTCTTGGTATTGAATCACCGGACTGTTATCAATTCCATTGGCTTTTTTCCAGATGCCGGTTCCGTGTTTTCCTAGTACTTTCTCCATCAGTTCGATAGGCATTTCCTGTACCGTTTGAATTTTTTTTACGCCCAAATCGCACAATGTTCGGTAGGTTTTGTCGCCCACCATCGGGATCTTCTTTACAGAAAGCGGGGCCAAAAATGGCTTTTCAGTTCCGGCAATCACGCTAATTTCATTGTTCGGTTTGGCTTCACCCGTAGCGACTTTAGAAACCGTTTTGTTGGTTGACAACCCAAAGGAAATGGGCAATCCAGATTCCCGAATGATTTTCTGTCGTAACTCGGAAGAGAATTTCTGACAGCCAAAAAAGCGATCCATTCCAGAGAGATCGAGGTAGAATTCATCCACGGACGTTTTCTCATAAAGCGGCACCTCTTCCTTGATGATATCGGTGACAATACCAGAATATTTGGAGTACAGTCCAGAATTTCCACGAAGAATGACGGCTTCGGGGCAAAGTTGTTTGGCCATTCGCATGGGCATCGCCGAGTGAATTCCGAATCGGCGGGCCTCGTAACTACAGGAAGCCACGACCCCTCTGTCGGAGGTGCCTCCAATAAGAATCGGTCGGTCATTTAGCCGACTGTCTACCAAACGTTCACACGAAACGAAGAAGGTATCAAGATCGAGATGTAGTACTGATTTGCTCATTTATTCGTTTTTCCTCCCCCTACATCCCTTTGGTCTTCAGAAGCAGTGCTTCTTCTCCTCCCAAAGGGAATAGATTTCGGTTAATGAATTCTATTTTTGGTTTAAGCCTCCTCCCCCTACCCCCCTCCAAAGGGGGAATTGTTCTCGGTTGAAGACTTTAATCACTCATTTTGAAGGAAGCATTGCCTCCCCCTTTAGAGGGGGATTCGAGGGGGAGGACCACAACGGGTCCCTCACTCTTCCCTCAAACAATAAACCGTATGAGATAACTGCATCCTGACCGAGTCAAAATCACTCAAAACATCTCGTTCTGAAAATCGAATAATTGTGTACCCCTGTCGTTTCAGCCACTCATTTCTAATACTATCATACTCTCCCCTATTTATATGGGAATTCCCATCAATTTCTATGATCATTCGAATCTCAGCAGCGAAGAAATCAACAATGTAGTTTCCTATTGACCGTTGTCTTTTGAAACCTACACCCAACTGTTTTCTACTTAGTAATCTCTTCCATAAAAACTTTTCTGCTTTAGAAACAGATGCATTTCGAAGTGCACGCGCTCTATCGCGCAATGCTTTGTTATAGTGGTTATTCATTAGGTTAAGTTTCCTAATTAAGTTACGGAAAATCATGATGTTTTTCTTTTAATAATTTCGTTTTCTATCCTCCCCCCTTCAAAGGGGGAATAATTTTCGGTCAATGAATTCTACTTTTGGCTCAAGCCTCCTCCCCCTAGCCCCCTCCAAAGGGGGAATAGATTTCGGTTTAAAATCATCTCTTATAAAAACGCAAGAAACACAACATCGAATCGTTGCAGTGCATACAACCTAACACGCATACCAAAACTACGATGCACATACAACGTCTCAGTTCATGCTCCTTGCGCCTTTTTCCCATAGTGATTAGGGACTACTCATCTTTTCTATTGGTCCGTTTGCCATAATCTCTTCGTTTGTTCCATGTTGTTTCATTTTTATCCGTTCGTACTTCCGCATAGCGCGGATCTTCTATAATGGGCATCTTTTCCATGTAACTCGCCTCCACAATCAATGCCTCGTATTCAATGGTCACTTTTCCTTTCACTTTGTACACGCCTCCTCCGCGAAATCGGTATTTATGGGCCACATCTGGAAAATGCACGGTATCCAACCAGTTTCCCTCCACATCCAAAAAGGTTCCGAAAAACATGTGCTCTCCCCCCGAAGTTGTAGTGCGCTTGGCATGGATGTAATGCCCCATAATCCAGACTTCCTTGCCGTGGTATTTGGGGAGGTCTTTGGCGAGAACGTGAGGAACTTCAGTGGGAGTTCGAGTGTGAGTGTGAGTGTGAGTGTGAAGTTGGGCTTCGAGAGCCTCAGTCCGCAATTTTTCCATTTTATTCTTCTCTTCTTCCAGAATGAGGTTAAAGGGAGAGTAGATCGAGAAACCCAACAGCTCCATCTGATCAAATGCATCTTCTTGCCATGAGTTTTGCAAGTCTGGGATTTCGAATTCTTTGGGTTTCACACGGAATAAATCGGCCATCAGGATATCTTTTTGTGATTCCTTATTCCATTTCACGTGCGCTTCCCATAAGAGCGTTCTTTTGTCCTTTCCAGTGAATCGAAGTGCATTGATACGGATGAGAATGACAATCTGTTCCATCGATATGGGGATTCTATCGAGGATGTCATCCAAACCTTCATATGGGCCATTGATTTCTCGATCTCTCATGATCATCGTGGCGGTTTTCGTGTCAAACGAGTGTAAGAGGTGAAACCCGAGGTAGATGTCTTTTCCCTTCAGGTTCGTATATAAATTACTGATGTTGATACATGGCGGATGAATCGTTGCTCCGAACAATCGGGCTTCGTAGACGTACAACTCAGTTCGGTAAAACCCTCCGTAATTGTTGATGGTCGCCACCATAAATTCCAGCGGATAGTAGGCTTTGAGGTACAAACATTGATAACTCTCCACCGCATAAGACGCGGAATGTCCCTTGGCAAATGCATATCCGGCAAAGCTTTCCGTCTGCATCCAAACATCCCGCGTCAGTTGGTCATCGTAGCCTTTTGCTCGACAGTTATCAAAAAACTTGCGTTTCACAGCCTGAAATTCTTCCCGCGATCGGTATTTCCCCGACATTCCCCGACGCATTTTGTCCGCCTCTCCCAAATCAAGTCCGGCGAAGTGGTGTGCTACCTTGATCACATCTTCCTGATACACCATCACACCGTAGGTTTCTGGCATCAATTTTAACAATACTGGGGGCGCCTCTTTCCGTTTCTCTGGATTGCGAAAACGTTGAATGTACGCCTGCATCATTCCCGACTTTGAAACGCCCGGACGAATGACAGAGCTCGCTGCTACCAACCCCAAATAGTCGTCAACCCGCAATTTCGTGAGCAACATGCGCATGGCTGGAGATTCCACATAAAAACATCCGATGGGCTTGGCTTCAATGAGCATTTCACGAACTTTCGGATCCTTTTTCAGCATCGTCATGTTGTGAATATCGATCTCAATATGCGGATCGTTGGCCTGAACAATCTCCAGTGTGTCTTTGATTTTACTCAACCCCCGTTGACTCAGAATATCGAATTTGTACAAGCCGACATCTTCAGCAATGTGCATATCGAATTGAATGGTAGGATATCCCTTGGGCGGTAAAAATGTGCCCGAAAATGCTGCAATCGGTTTCTCTGAAACGATAATTCCGCTGGCATGAACGCTCAAATGACTGGGAAATCCGTGGATGTATTTTGAGTACTTCACCACTAACGATGAAAGATGATTCAGTTCCCAGGAATGCACACTACCTTTCGAGAGTTTGTCAATCTCTTCTTTCGGCAATCCAAACACTTTTCCCAGTTCCCGAATCACTGCTCGATCCTTGAAGGTATTGTAGGTTGCTACCAGAGCAACATTGTTGAATCGTTCGAAGATGTAACGCGTCACGTCTTCCCGATCGCGCCACGAAAAATCGATATCAAAGTCCGGTGGATTCTGGCGATACAGATTGATAAATCGTTCGAAATAAAGGTCCAATTCGATGGGATCTACATCGGTGATACGTAATAAATAAGCCACAACGCTATTCGCCCCGCTTCCCCGACCCACATAGAAATAACCCTTGCTTCGTGCGTATTTTACGATGTCCCAATTCATGAGAAAATACGAGACAAATCCCATTTGTTTGATGGTGTCTAATTCCTTTCGGATTCGGGCATAAACTTCGTCCGTTATATTCGGATATCGGTAGAACAATCCTTCGTTGCACAGCCGCTCCAACAAGGCGAGATCGTTTTCTTCACTATCGGTGTAATATTTTTGATTTTGAGGAATCACATCCGGTGTAAACGAAAACGAAATCTTACAGGCGTCAAGGATAGACTTGGTATTTTCAACCAGATCTGGAAATTCACCAAACCTACGGTGCAATGCTTCTCTACTCCACAAAACATCCCCCTCTTTTGCCTGCTCCGTAGCGGGCAACTTACTCAGGAGGGTATTCAAATCAATGGCACGCAATAATCGATGTGCATTGAAATCCTTCTTGTGACGGAAGGTCGCCGGTTGCAAAATCACCATCCGGGAAGTATCCAGTTTGTTCAGTCGGATTTGCGGTAAATCTTCCGAGCGCACTCCAATATATTCACAGCGTTTGAGTTCGCGCTCCTCTCCTTTTTTGAATGGGTAGATAGTAACTGTGTTTTTCAACTGAGGCGCTTCATCCGGGAATGGCATTTCTTCATGTAACATTTGGGAGAGGTACACATTGATGGCTTCAAAACCTTCGTTGTTTCGCGCAAGGAGAATAAATTGTTGGTCCACACCATTACGAAAGTCAACTCCCAATACTGGATCGATTTCCAATTTCGGTGCTTCTCTCAGCAGTTCCAAACAGGCAGATGTGGTATTAATGTCCGTTACCGCGAATCGGAAACAGTCATTATTTTTTGCTTCTTCTGCCAATTCTTTTGGCGACATAGCCCCATACCGCAAACTGTAATACGTGTGCGCATTCAAATACATTATGTTCTTTTTGATGAATCCGATTGGTGGTCGGATGTTGAGGCTGAGGGACAAAATTATGAAATTCTAATCATCTTTTGATT
>JADFAL010000008.1:96103-133548 GCA_015665275.1 Flavobacteriales bacterium
CTAATCAAAAAGTTTTTAACGATGATTAAAAAGTTAGAAACAAGATATGAACAACGTTTACTTCGAGAGCCTCAGTCTACCTTGTTCAAGTGATTCCATGTTCACTGAGGTTCTCGAAGTAAACATGGAATCAATATCTTTACAAAAACGGAAACTTAACGAGTGAAACTCCTGCGCGCATTATCTATCAATCAATGGCTGAAGAACATTCTGATCTTCATTCCAGCGATTTTTGCAACGGTAGTATGGAGCCAAGAGTTGATTCTACAGCTAGTACTCGCCTTTCTAGGCTTCTCTTTGATCGCGTCCGCAGTTTATGTTCACAACGACATCACCGACAAAAAACTCGACGCACAACATCCTGAAAAGAAAAAACGGAGTATTGCTTCTGGTGAAATTTCAGTGAGTAACGCTCGAATTTTACAACTCTTGCTCATCGCAATGGGAGCAGGGATTCTCTTTTTGATCTCCAACAAAGTTTTCATTCTCGGAATCACCTACCTCATCATCAATTTGCTCTATTCACAGATACTTAAGCAAGTGCCGCTTGTTGATTTAATCCCAATCGTTTCTGGATACTTCATCCGCTTGTTAATTGGCGAAGATATTGCCCATGCGCCTCTCAGTATTTGGATTTTGCTCATGGTAGGATTGCTCGCGATCTATCTCGTATTGATGAAACGTCAAGGAGACGTTCAACTCTTTCAAACAACCGGTGTTGAGCATCGAAAAACAGTGGCATTTTATTCGAAAATGAATCTTCCCCTCACCACCATGATCTTGATTCATGTAATCACACTAGTATTCGCTGCATACATCCATTTCGTTTTTTCAAACTACCCTGACACCTTCAGTTACCTTCCCTACCTAACCATTCCATTAACCTACGCAGCTATTTTCAGCTATCACCTCAGCGCTCAAAAACGCATTCAGAAGGATCCAATCTCCATTCTATTGCGAAATCCATGGAGTTTGCTCTTCGTCGGGATCAGTTTCATAATGCTTATCGTTACACTCTACCCGATTCAATGAAAGTAAGTAACTGGAACGGTCGACCTGTGGTGGAAAATGCAACGCTGATTCCATTCGAAAAAGGAAAGCAAACTTCCTCAAATTCATGCCCGCGTGGAAACGGAAGAAGCTATGGAGATGCCTCTCTTCAACATACAATAATCGACTGTACCGAGAACAAAGAAACGCTGGAATTGAGCGATGATATCCTTGCCGCAAGTGCTGGTTTTACCGTTACTGATATTCTTAATTTTTGCATTCCTAAAGGATATATTTTACCTGTAATTCCGGGCACCCAACACGCAACAGTTGGAGGTATGATTGCTGCAGATGTACACGGGAAAAATCACGAGACTAACGGTACCATTGGACGCTGGATTACCTCGATGGAAATCCAAAACCAACAAGGTGAAATTGTTGTGTGCAGTCCGACGGAAAATGAAGAATTGTTTCAAATGACGATCGGAGGTTTGGGGCTCACCGGGATTATTATTTCCGCAAAATTCAAGTTAAATTCACTTGATACGGTCACTTTTGAGCAAAATGTATCGAAACACCCGTCATTAGACGCACTCATTGAAGCGCTGGATCGAAGTACTGCAAGTCACAAAACCGGTTGGTTCGATTTCTTCCAAATGGACGACTTTTTACTATTGGAAAATGCGCCAAAAAAAGACCAAACCATTCCAGCAGATTTTCAATTGCGAAAGGCCAAATGGAAGGTACCTTTTAAATCGCTTCCGTTCGTTCAACCCGCACTGATGAAAATCTACAACAAGCGGAATGCACGTAACTTGCTCAAGCAAAAAAAGGAGGTACGCATTGATGACGTTTTGTTTCCGTTGGATTCCATTTCTAACTGGAATTATCTGTACGGTTCACGAGGATTCTACCAGCTGCAATTCTCTTTCCCAAAAGCAGACCTTTCCGATAAAATGAGAACTATTACACTAAAGATTTTGGAATCAAAATTTGTTCCGGTATTGGCAGTAGTAAAGAAACATGGAGAACTGAAATCTCCTGGAATTTTATCGTTTGTACAACCCGGTTATTCGTTCGCTTTTGACTTTGTCTACCGAAAAGGTTTGGTCGATTTTCTTCGAGAATTGAATGCTGAAATTGCCGATTTGGGAGGACGCGTGTATATGGTGAAGGATGCCGTAATAAACGGTGAAACTTTCGAGAAAATGTATCCGGAATCGAACCATTTTAAAGAACGGCTTTCCAATTATAATGATGGATCGATGCAGTCACTTCTATCCAATCGCATTAACTTAACAACCAGCATGAATCAACGATTTTTGATTATTGGCGCTAACTCTGACATTGCTCAGGCCTGCATTCCGCACTTTGAGAAAAGTGGAGCGCAGTTAATTCTGGGGGCTCACAAACCCAATGATCTTCAAAACGGAAGTCATGAAGTGGTGGAGATTGACGTCACAAAACCGGAAGATGCCATTCAAAAAATAGAAGCCTTACAATTCGATGGCGTTGTCTATGCTGCTGGAAGTTTACCGGAAAATGAAGAAGCATTGTTTGGGGACCTTGCAGATCGTACCATGGCTGTCAATTATACCGGAGCGGTTCGTATTCTCGGAGCGATCTCAAAGAAATTCATCGATCAGAAAAAAGGAACCATTGTAGGAATTAGTTCGGCAGGGGCCGTGCGCGGCAAAACGTCCAACATCGTATACGGATCAGCAAAAGGTGGATTTGATCATTACCTGGCGGGATTGCGACAGTACTTGCATCCGAAAGGCGTTCGCGTGGTCACCATTCGCCCAGGATTTGTTGCAACAAAGATGACCAAAGGACTGGATCTTCCCAAAAAGCTGACGGCTACATCCGATCAAGTGGCTAAAACGATTGTCAAACACGCGATGAAAGGCAATCGAAACATAGTATACACGAAACCGATTTGGCGTCCAATCTCTTGGATCATTAAAAACGTTCCAGAATTCATCTTTAAGCGAAAGCAGCTATGAAAAGGGTGAAACTCGCCATATTGGATTTTGACGGCACGTTGTATCGCGGTGATTCTATGCGAGATTTTGCAAGGTTTGCAAACCCGATTCGCTATTATTTTTCGCTCTTAAAAATGCTTTTTTCTTACATCCAGCTGTTATCCGGGAATGCGTCTCGAAACGATCTGAAAGCGCTATTTCTCAAATACAATTTTGCGGGTTATTCAGAACAAGAGCTCAACGAAAAAGGGAAGAAATTCTACGATAAATATGTGAAGCGATGCTATCCTTCTGCCTTAGATTGGATCGCCAAGGAACAAAGGGAAAATACCAAGTTGTTGATTCTTTCCGGATCATGTCCACCATGGCTCCGACCTTTCTCAAGAGCTTTCGGTGCCGATTTGATATGCACAGAACTGGCATACGAAAACGACTATTGCACGGGCGAGTGGATTGGAAAAAATATGACGGGCTACGCCAAGCGGGAAGCATTGGAGAACTATTTAAGTCAGCATCCAGAAATCAGTTATTCCATTGCACTGGGAGATCAGAAAAGCGATGCAATTGCCGGTGCCCTAGCCGATGAATACCATCAGAACTACTTTCATTGAACAGAACTACTAAAATCAACTATTTACTCTGGGGGATACTCATTTCTTTAGTCGTACTGCGGTTTTTTCATCTTGGAAACGACGTAGACAACCCGCACGCATGGAGACAATACGATACGAAACAATACATTGAAGGCTATTATTACGACAACGCTGATTTTCTGGAGCCGACTGTATGTTGGATGGGACAGCACAAAACCTTGTTACTTGAATTTCCCTTGCCAGAATATGCCGTGGCTCAACTCTTCAAAATCTTTGGTCCAAATCTGATCGTTGCCCGTTTATTCTTTCTAACGTTCTTCGTTCTTGCACTTCTGTATTTTTACAAATCACTTCGAATTCTCTTCAACAATAAAATTCCTGAACTAGCGACATTATTTGCAGGAATCGTTCCTTTATCCTTGTTCTATTCACGGGCAATTCACATCGATTTTTTTGCCATCTCGTTTGCCATGGCGATGCTATACTTTGCGATGAAAGCCATTCGTGAAAAACACTTTTACTCGCTGTTAATTTCAGTGGCTTGCGGCACAATAGGACTCCTCACAAAAGCGCCGTACACCTTTTACCTTGCCCTGCCCATTCTTTATTTTGCTTACGCTGAAGGACGAATGAAATGGTTTCTCTCTCGCGCTCCACTTTATTTAATTGCAGTGTTTTCTCTTTTCATGTGGATCCAATATTCAAAAAGCGTCAATGCAAAAATACCCGACTGGCAGTTCATACCGAACTTCAATAAATTCACGGACATGTCTTATTGGTATTTCGGAACCATGCAACAGCGCTACGTTTTAGAAAACTGGTCACTTCTGGGAGAACGCATCTACACTGAAATTCTCGGTGCAATCGGTGCAATTATTGGTTTAGTGGGAGTGCTTTTTTATCGAAAATCCGATGCTTACAAATGGTCGTGGTTCTTACTGCTCGGAACGGTTATTTACGTTTGTATCTTTTTCAATCTCAACATCAAGCACAACTACTATCAGCTTCCCTTCACATTTCCATTGGCAGTATTCATGGCGATGGGTACGCATTGGATTTCAAATCGATTAGCGAACAACAAAAGATCGGGCAATGTACTCACGCTAATCATTTCAGGGTTGATCATTTTTCAATCATTCCAATTTGCCGAAACCAATTATTACTCTGTTCATAGGGAATCCAAAAAGGTAGCAGCGGAAATAAAGCAATTCTCTTCTAGAGACGACGGCATCATTGTCTGTTATGGCGGTTTGACGCCTCAATGCCCGCTTATTCTTCAGGAAGCACAGCGTTACGGTTGGTCCATTCCCATTAAAGATTTCACACCGGAGATTGCCTATCAACTCTATAAAGATGCAGGTGCAACGAAACTGGCCATCTATCAATATGGATATTTCCCAGAGGGTGCGATGCGCAGTTTTTACGAGTACATGACCGTCAAAAAATCGGTGCAGATTACTGAGGATGGAATGGTGCTTTATATGTGTGAATTAGACATTTCACCACGCAACGAATAACCACGTTTCATCAGCCAACTTCAAAATATTTTCGCTGCGATGTTTGTTTATTAAAAATATTTGCACTTACCTTTGTCCCGCAATGAGCAACAAGAAAAACATTCAGTCTATTATTAACGTCGTGATTATTGATCGCAGACACTAGGATGGACGTATATATATTTTGAAGAGCCATCCACTAGGATGGCTTTTTTTATGATTGAAACTTTAAGATGAAAACATTAGCACTTAACATTATTGTCCTTGTCATTATTATTCCATTACCGCCATGGTGAGATGAGGACTTTGTATATAATTCGTTCAGCCCTTCTCACTCCGAGAGGGGCTTTTTTTATGCCAAAAATCTAAACTAATATTTATGTATTTCAACAATCAAACAACCATCTTTTTGGATGGAAAATGGACCAAAGCTGCCGAAGCAACGACGGACCTCTACACTCAAAGCCTTCATTACGGATCAGGTGTATTCGAAGGAATTCGAGCGTACAAAACCGAAGACGGCGCCAAAATATTTAAAGCCAAGGAGCACTTTGAACGTTTGCATTACTCGGCTAGGAAAATGCACATCAATCTTCCCTATTCCGTTGAAGAACTGGAGAAACTAAGCTATGAACTCTTGGTGCACAATCAGCTTGAGGACGCCTATCTGCGACCTTTGGTTTACCTAGGTCAGAATATGGCATTGCAACCTACAGAAGAAGTTCACGTAATGCTTTGCGCCTGGAGTTGGGATCGTTATTTGGGGGATCAACTGTTGCGTGTGAAGACCTCTTCCTTTCAACGTCCGAATCCGAAGTCATGTTTTGTTGAGGCAAAAGTAACAGGGCACTATACTAACTCCATACTTGCCACTACGGAGGCCAAGCAAAAAGGTTATGATGAAGCGCTCCTTCTTGACATGAACGGATTTGTAGCGGAAGGTCCTGGTGCGAATTTCTTCTACGAAAAAGATGATGTGCTTTACACTGCTCCTTTGGGCAACATCTTGGCTGGAATCACTCGACAAACCATACTGGAACTTTGCAATGAACTCGGTGTTGAATGCAGGGAAAAATTCTTCACTGCAGAAGATGTATACAATGCGGACAGTGCCTTTTTTACTGGAACAGCAGCCGAAGTAGCTGGAATTGCAAGCCTAGACGATCATACCTTTAACTTGAAATGGGAAGATTCCTTGGGTTATCAGTTGTCGCTCGCCTACCAAAATCGAGTACGCAAGAAGGAATACAAATTATTCGAACTGGTTTAAATCAACAAAAATGGAATTGAACAAATTCAGCAAACGCATCACACAAGACGATTCTCAACCCGCCGCAAAAGCGATGTTGCATGCAATCGGACTAACAAAAGAAGATCTAAACAAGCCCTTTGTCGGAATTGCGAGCACCGGTTATGAGGGAAATCCATGTAATATGCACCTGAATGATCTCGCCAAGGAAGTAAAGCGCGGCACCATGAATGAAAATCTCGTGGGATTGATCTTCAACACTATTGGCGTAAGCGACGGAATTTCCATGGGGACTCCTGGAATGCGTTACTCTTTACCATCGCGTGACATCATTGCGGATTCAATGGAAACGGTGGTCGAAGGAATGTCGTATGACGGACTTGTTACGGTGGTTGGCTGTGACAAGAATATGCCCGGCGCACTCATTGCCATGCTCCGATTAAACCGACCAAGCGTGCTCGTATACGGAGGGACGATTTCGTCTGGTTGCCATGAAGGTAAGAAACTAGATGTAGTTTCTGCTTTTGAGGCATGGGGACAAAAAAACGCGGGTAAAATAAGTGAGACGGAATATCAAAATGTAATTGAAAAAGCGTGTCCGGGTGCAGGCGCTTGCGGTGGAATGTACACTGCGAACACTATGGCCTCAGCAATCGAAGCATTGGGAATGTCGCTCCCTTACAATGCGTCCAATCCAGCGCTGAGTCAGGAAAAAAGAGACGAAAGCGTGAAGGCTGGAGAAGCACTTCGAAAATTGTTGGAATTGGATCTCAAACCCAAAGATATCGTTACAAAGAAATCTCTGGAAAATGCCATCCGACTGGTCACTGTTTTGGGAGGTTCAACGAATGCAGTTCTTCATTTTTTGGCGATCGCGAACGCGGCGGAGATTGATTTCACTTTAGCCGATTTCCATCGCATTTCTGAATCTACGCCCTTCCTCGCCGACTTAAAACCAAGCGGGAAATACTTGATGGAGGATGTCCACCAAGAAGGTGGGATTCCTGCGGTAATGAAATACATGCACGACCAGGGGATGCTTCATGGAGATTGCATGACGGTAACCGGAAAAACGATTGCGGAGAATTTGGAGCTTGTCGAATCGCTATCTGACAATCAAGACGTAATTCGAAAGATCAGCAACCCAATCAAACCGAGCGGTCATTTACGCATACTTAGAGGGAACTTATCACCAGAAGGAGCCGTAGCAAAAATCACAGGCAAAGAGGGCTTACAATTTTCGGGTACGGCCAAAGTATACAACTCCGAATACGATGCAAATGATGGAATCAGTAAGGGAGAAGTCGTTCGTGGCGATGTGGTTGTTATCCGATATGAAGGACCAAAAGGAGGCCCGGGAATGCCCGAAATGTTGAAGCCAACCGCTGCCATAATTGGTGCGGGACTAGGGAATGACGTCGCTTTAATAACCGATGGCCGATTTTCGGGTGGGTCACATGGTTTTGTCGTTGGGCATATTTCTCCGGAGGCTCAGGTAGGTGGACCTATTGCACTCGTAAACGACGGAGATACAATCACCATAGATGCCGTTCAAAATACAATCACATTGGAGGTTACCGATGAAGAACTAGACCGTCGAAAAGCACAATGGTCAGCTCCCAATTTAAAGTTTAATAGAGGCGTGTTGTACAAATACGCGCGTACCGTTTCATGTGCCTCTGAGGGGTGCGTAACAGATAATTTTTAATTCGAAACCATGGAAACTTTAGAGAAAAATCAAACCGATATCAAGCAATTAACAGGTGCACAAGCAGTAGTTCAATCTTTGATCGAGGAAGGCGTTGACCTGATTTTCGGTTATCCCGGTGGGGCTATCATGCCCGTCTATGATGCGCTTTATGATGTAGATGATCAATTAGAACACGTACTAACACGTCACGAACAAGGAGCCATTCATGCCGCACAGGGATATGCAAGATCAACCGGAAAAGTTGGAGTCTGTCTCGCCACTTCCGGCCCTGGCGCCACAAACTTAATCACTGGAATAGCAGATGCACAAATTGATGCAACACCCTTGGTTTGTATTACCGGGCAAGTTGCCAGTCATTTATTGGGAACCGATGCTTTTCAGGAAACTGACGTAATTGGCATCTCCATGCCTGTCACTAAATGGAATTATCAAGTAACCAAAGCTTCGGAAATTCCCAAGGCCATTGCAAAAGCATTTTACATCGCAAAATCAGGGAAACCGGGTCCCGTACTGGTGGACATCACCAAAGATGCTCAGTTCGAAGCAAGCAAATATCAGTATCAACCTTTCACGGGAATGCGAAGTTATTTGCCGGCTCCCCAGTTGATGTCTAGCAAAGTAAAAGAAGCTGCCGACCTGATCAACGTTGCAAAACGTCCATTTGTTTTATTTGGACAAGGCGTGATTCTTTCGCAAGCGGAAGCAGAATTCAAAGCATTTATTGAAAAAACCGGAATTCCCGCTGGATGGACAATCTTGGGACTTTCAGCATTGGAATCGGATCATCCTTTGAATGTAGGAATGTTAGGCATGCACGGGAACTATGCTCCTAACAAACTTACAAATGAGTGCGACGTCTTAATAGCTATCGGCATGCGTTTTGACGATCGCGTAACCGGTAACTTAGACAAATATGCCAAACAAGCCAAGGTAATTCACTTGGAAATAGATCCTGCTGAGATAGACAAGAATGTAAAAACAGATGTTGCCGTACTCGGAAATGCAAAAGAGAGTCTCGAGGCGCTCACAAAGCTAGTGCACCCCAACCAACACTCTGATTGGCTGCAACGCTTTCGAACTTTGGAGCAGGAAGAGTACGAAGCTGTCATCCAAAATGAATTAGAGCCAAAAGAAGAAACGCTCACAATGGGCGAAGTCATCCACCAAATCAATAAAGCTTCAGATGGGAAAAATGTGTTTGTGACTGATGTCGGCCAACATCAAATGATTGCTTGTCGTTATGCGCGTTTCCTACAATCCAAATCAATGATTACTTCTGGCGGCTTGGGAACAATGGGGTTCTGCCTTCCGGCTGCTATCGGTGCAAAAATGGGCGTTCCAGATAAACAGGTAATTGGCATTATCGGTGATGGCGGATTCCAAATGACACTTCAGGAATTGGGGACTATTTTTCAATCGAAAGTTCCAGTGAAGATTGTAGTGCTTAACAACGAATTCTTAGGAATGGTACGCCAGTGGCAGGAACTCTTCTTTGACAAACGATATGCCTCCACAATCATGGTCAATCCAGACTTTCAAACCATAGTAAAGGGATACGGTATTCAAACGAAACTGGTACAAGAACGCTCTGAATTGCAAAGCGCCGTGCAAGAAATGCTTGAATGTGAAGACGCCTATTTTCTAGAGGTTCGTGTTGGTAAAGAGAATAACGTTTTCCCTATGGTTCCAACGGGTGCTTCTGTATCTGAAATTCGATTAAAGTAACAACATGAAAAAGAGATTTACCATATCCGTTTTTACGGAAGACGTAGTTGGGATTCTGAATCGCGTGACGATCATTTTCACCCGACGAAAAATAAACATTGAGAGCATCGCAGCTTCTGAAAGTGAAGTAGATGGAGTGCATCGATATACTATTGTGATCACGGAGCAAGAAGATCTCGTGAAAAAAGTCGTGCTTCAACTTGAAAAGCAAGTCGAAATCATCAAAGCCGTATATCAACTAGATAAGGACATTATCTATCAAGAAATAGCATTGTATAAAGTGCCAACGAATGTGTTGGCCAGCGGCGGAGAAGCGGAGAAAATCGTCAGAGCGCATTTCGCCAGAGTCCTGTCTGTAGAACCGGAATTCACTGTTTTGGAAAAAACGGGGCACAAGAACGAAACACAAGATCTGTTCAACGAACTGGAACCTTATGGGATATTA
Source organism: Flavobacteriales bacterium (assembly GCA_015665275.1). Lineage (GTDB taxonomy): Bacteria > Bacteroidota > Bacteroidia > Flavobacteriales_D > Crocinitomicaceae > UBA4466. The sequence goes on from JADFAL010000008.1 coordinate 106,298, forward strand.
GAATTTGTGCGATCAGGACGCGTGGCTATAACCAAACCGATGAGAACCTTGAAATCAATTATTACCGAATTAGAAAACAATTAAAATGAAGAACTATTACAACGCCTTGCCGCGTCAGAATCAACTAGAACAATTGGGGAAATGCGATTTCCTCGAAGCTGGCGAGTTTACTGAAGGAGTACAAGCATTATTGGGTAAAAATATTGTCATTGTAGGCTGCGGCGCTCAAGGACTTAACCAAGGATTAAACATGCGAGATTCAGGACTAAATATCTCATATGCGTTGCGAAAATCAGCCATCGATGAGCAACGCCCTTCCTATAAAAATGCGACGGACAATGATTTTCATGTTGGAACCTATGAGGAAGTAATTCCCACTGCAGATCTCGTCATAAATCTTACCCCAGACAAACAGCATACTTCGGTGGTTAGAGCTGTGATGCCTTTGATGAAGAAAGGTGCCACCCTGTCCTACTCTCATGGATTTAACATCGTGGAGGAAGGCATGCAAATTCGCGAAGACATCACAGTTATCATGATGGCACCAAAATCACCGGGATCAGAGGTTAGAGAAGAATACAAACGTGGTTTTGGCGTTCCAACCTTAATTGCTGTGCACCCGGATAACGATCCAGAAGGAAAGGGTTTGGAAAGGGCAAAAGCTTATGCCTTGGCAACGGGAGGAGACCGTGCTGGTGTCTTGCTTTCATCGTTTGTTGCAGAGGTCAAATCAGATTTAATGGGAGAGCAAACCATCTTGTGCGGGGTTCTGCAAACGGCCTCGGTTCTTCTCTTTGATAAAATGGTTCAAGAGGGGCGAGACCCAGCATTCTCCGCAAAATTGATCCAGAATGGTTGGGAGGTAATCACCGAGGCTTTGAAGCAAGGTGGAATTACCGAAATGATGGATCGATTGTCTGAGCCTGCTCAACTGAAAGCATCGGAAACTTCCGAGCGATTGAAAGTCTTGATGACGCCACTTTTCGAGCATCACATGGCAGATATTCTGTCTGGAAAGTTTTCAGAGCGGATGATGAAAGATTGGCAAAACGAAGATGCTGCACTTCTGACATGGCGTTATGAATCCAGCCAAACACCCTTCGAAATGACGGAAGGATCAACCACGGATTTTCCATCACAATTCTACTTTGAGCATGGTACTTTGATGGTCGCATTTGTAAAATCTGGAGTCGAACTTGCCTTTGAAACCATGGTTGCGAACGGAATCAAGGAGGAGTCTGCCTACTATGAATCGTTGCACGAATTACCGTTGATTGCCAATACGATCGCCCGAAAGAAATTGTATGAGATGAACCGTATCATCTCCGATACAGCAGAATATGGGTGTTATTTGTTCGATCACGCGTGTAAGCCATTACTTCGCGATTTCGTTATGCAATTGGATGCTTCGTTAATCGGTGAAGTTATCCATGGGAGTCGCCATCAGATCCAGTTTGAAATTCAGGCGCTTCATGAGCAGGTAGCCAATCATCCCATTGAATTAGTCGGCAAGAAACTGCGTGCTTCTATGACGGCCATGCAACACTTAATTACGGATTGATATGCATACAAAAGTGAATTTAGAAAATGTACGAAAGGCCGCGTCATCATTTGGTGACGTGGTCCTTCGGACTCCATTGATGCCGAACCACACACAATCACAAAAGTGGAAAGCGAATGTCTTTTTCAAACGCGAAGATTTACAACAAGTGCGATCGTACAAAATTCGTGGGGCATATCACAAAATCAGCTCTCTGAGTAAGGAAGAGCTCAAGAATGGAGTCGTTTGCGCAAGCGCTGGAAATCATGCTCAAGGGGTAGCTTTATCGTGCTCAAAAATGAGCGTTCAAGGAGTCATTTTTATGCCAACCCCAACGCCCAACCAGAAAGTCGAGCAAGTGAAAATGTTCGGTGGATCCTTTGTTCGGGTGGAATTAATCGGAGATACGTTTGACGACGCGTCTGCTGCTGCTAAAGAATTTTCTCAAAGGAATGGCATGGCGTTCATTCATCCTTTCGATGACGAAAAAGTGATTGAGGGCCAAGGAACGGTTGGATTGGAAATTTTAGACCAAGCTTCCTATCCAATTGATTATCTATTTCTTCCTGTTGGTGGTGGTGGCCTAGCTTCCGGAGTCTCAAGTGTGTTCAAATTGCTTTCTCCCGAGACCAAAATCATAGGAGTTGAGCCCATGGGAGCTCCTTCTATGTCCGAATCCATTACTAACCGAAAAAATACGCGTTTGGACGGAATTGAAAAGTTCATTGATGGCGCTTCTGTACAGATGGTAGGACAACGCAATTTTGAAATTTGTTCCGATAATCTGGATCAAATGGTCACCGTTCATGAAGGCAAGGTATGTCAAACAATTCTTGACTTGTACAACAAGGACGCATTAGTAGTAGAACCTGCCGGAGGTATGACAGTTGCAGTTTTAGATCAATTTCGAGAGCAGATTGCAGGGAAAAACGTGGTTTGTCTCATCAGTGGAAGTAACAACGATATCACACGAACAGAAGAAATTAAGGAGCGTGCATTGCTTTATGCTGGACTGAAGCACTATTTTATCGTCAATTTCCCGCAACGACCTGGAGCCTTGAAGGATTTTGTTTCACGCGTACTTGGAGAGGGCGACAACATTACTCATTTCGAGTATTCAAAGAAACACAACCGCAATTCCGGACCGGCAGTAATAGGATTGGAAATTGGAAATGCCGATGACTTGAACTCTTTAAAAATGCGCATGAAAAATGAGGGATACGCATATCGATATTTGAACGATCAACCCGATTTATTTGAGTTCTTGGTGTAGGAGTTATGTATTCGCCTAAAAGAAGCAAGACGGAAGATTGGCTCCTTAGGCAGGAGGGGAACAGTAAGATAATTTTACCAGAAACTATCTCAAATAAATTTCCAGCTTCCCTAACTCCAACTTCTCAATAGGATGTTCTACACCTTCCAGAGTATCAAACTGAACGTCCGAAAGTTGTTCTTTGATCACAAGTGTTTCGGCTTCGGAAACCATCGTATCTTTTTCACCAACAAGTAAGTGAACCGGACAGTTAACGCTGGACAAATCCACTTCATTTAACGGTGGCTTTTCGCCCATTGCTTCCATCATCATGGCGGTATTTCGCATGTTTTCTTTCCAATCGTTGGGTGCGTGCATGCGTGATAGATGCGCGGCAAACTTTGGCACCTTTTCTTCTATGATTTCCGGATTCAGCATGCGTACTTCTCTAGCGGCAACGTCGGGTGTCCAATTGAATTTGGTACCCAAAGTGACAATTTTTGAGAACGTTCCCGGCGATTGTGCTTCGTTGTACAAGGCGACATATCCACCCATGCTGTATCCAAATACCAGCGGATTCTTGAGATTGTTCTCATCTAAAAACGATGATAGGTTCTCAGAAAAATACTGAATCGCTAACGGACGATCCGAATTCCGAACTCCATGTCCTTCAAAGCACAAAAGATGTACATCGAATTTTTTCGCTAGGTGGTTTTTCAATGGCTCCAATTGACGATCAGAACCCAATGCTCCATGGAGCAAAACGATTGATTGCATTAATTATCTCTTTTCTCAAATGTTTCTCCCCTCTTTTCCTGCACTCTTTTACCAATCAACACAAGGATTAGAATCACCGCAACAATACCCAATAGCGGAAGGATTAAGATCAGATTTGCAATGGTCCAATTACTCATGTCTCTGCAGAAAACTTAAGGATCAATTATCTCGTTTCTCGAAAGTTTCATTCTTCTTTTCCTTGACGCGCCGTGCGATTAATACAATCAACAACACGAGAGCACCCAGAAAAATCAGTCCTTCGAAAAGCATGACACCTATGACTATATTCATGACAATTTAACGGCAGTTCCGTAGGCCAAAATCTCAGAAGCTCCCTGCATAATAGTACTCGTGGCAAAGCGAACGTTCACAACAGCATCTGCCCCTAATTTCTCAGCATCCTGAGTCATTCGTTGCAAGGCTTGCTCACGTGATTCAGCCTGTAGTTTTGTATATCCTTCGATTTCTCCACCGACCATATTCTTGAATCCTGCCAAAATATCACGGCCGAAATTTCGCGCTCGAACTGTGCTCCCACGGCAAATTCCTAAAACTTCTTTGATTTCCTTTCCCGGAACGGTATCAGTAGTGGTAACTATCATAATTTCAATGTTTATGAAGAATGAAATTAAGAATTTCCGAATCGAATGACTAATTTTCATAAAACGATTCGATTTATATGAAGAGTATTGGAATACTGAGTTTTTTGATCCTTGTTTTCATCTTGAGTTCCTGTGGTGGAAATGAACCAGAGCGCGATAAGAAAAAAGATGCATCCAAAGGAATCTCCCTTTCTTCTGGCGACGCCATGTTCCCTTACTTCAAGAGAGTCCCAGGACTTAGCGCTTTAAAAAGGTATACCTATGGTTATATGAATATAAACGGGAAGCGCGTAACCGACAACCGATTCCGGAACGCCCATACTTTCACGCATAGATTGGGGTGTGTGAGTATTCATCGAGATGACCGGATTTGGTACGGATTTGTAAATACTTCGGGGGAATTTGAAATCGACCCTACATACACAAGGGCTCGACCGTTTCACGAAGAACGAGCTGCTGTGTGTAAAGACACAAATCTGTGGTTGGTGATTGACACCAAAGGCAAAGAGTTAACTCAAGCGAAGTATTCGTTGTTGTCGGACTACCACAACGGGGTTTGCTACGGTTACATTTTTACGAAAAAGGTTCAAAAAAGAGGTCTGTTTAAGCGCTCCAAGGAGAAATCCGTTTATGATTGCTACCGGATTGATAAGAAGGGGAACGAAACGCTAATGGCTTCAGAGGTTAGTGATGTATCCAAACTGGAATCAAGTACGCTTGCGCATATGGACTATCTCGGCATGTACTGGCTCAACGATGCAAATGACACCCGAAGCTACGGTTATAAGAAACTGACCCAAGAAGAATTCAAGCAAAGCCCGTTGTCTAGCTGTGGGAATTATCTTAACAAGGGCATGGATCAAATTAAAGCACAATTTAAAGATGCCGAGTGCTTTGAAGGCGGCTACGCACGAGTAAAATTACGATCTGATAAATCGGCCTATATTGATACCAGTGGTGCAATTATCTGCACTTTTTCTGATGATAGATAAAATAGATTAAACCCTATGTCGAAATTCAAAATTCTATTGGCACTACTCCTCCTTGGAAACGTTCTGGGCAGTTGTATGTCAACGAATAACTCTCGTGGTAATGCAGTGTCCCCCGAAGGAGAAACCGTAGTACAAATTCCTTTCGATACCATTCAGAACCTCATCATTATTGAGGCTGAAATAAACGGAAATAAAGGAAGATTCCTCTTCGATAATGGATTTACCTTAAGTGCAATTAGCCCGAGTTTTGCGGAGAAATGCGGGGTGCGTTTTAATCGATCTGCTACCGTAAATGACATCAACAATAAGAAGTCTTCTTTGGATGAGACCACCTTGGAAAGTATTAAAATTGGCGGTTTTGATTTTCAAAAAACAGGATTGTATAAAATCGATACGAAAAAGTTTTTTCCATGTGATGACGTGGATGGAGTCATTGGTGCTTCTATCATCAATAAGGTGAACTGGAAAATTGATTATCAGGCACGAACCATTGCTATTTCTGGAAACCCTTTCGATTTTCAGGACGATGCCACGGTAATTCCTGTTGTTTTCAATCGAGGGAATACAGCCTTGACGAATATCGCTGTAAAAAACCAGGAGATCACCTGCAAAATCGATATCGGAATGGCGGGCGAAATGGCCATTAAGAAATCGAAATATTTACCACTTTTTGTAGGAGATCAAGCAATCAAAACGGACGGAATTAGTTCCTTAGGAGCGACTGGGTTGGGTGGTATTGAAAACAACTACGATCTGGCTGAAAGAATGGTAATCAAATCGGGAACAAATGAATTATCCGCTGGAGCACAAATTGAATTGGAGCAATCTCAGAAGTACGATGGTTACATTGGAATTGGCTATCTCAAGCACTATGCTATAATCCTCAACTCAACTGAGAACCAATACATTTTATTTGATGGAAATATTCCGAACGACGGCGATGGAATGAATTATGGGATCAACATGTATGTAATTAACGACACTTGCCGCATCATTCAGAAAAATGGGTTTGATCCTTTACTTAATGGTATTGAACTGATGTCAGTGGTTGAAATGATCGACGACCAACCAACATCTGAATTTCGTTCGGTTTGTGATTTGCGGGCCTTTCTGCGAAAGAAAAACGCCTCGAAGTCAGAAATGATTTTGCAACTGAAAAACAACGAGGAACCGATTGTATTGCCCTATCGAGAATTAGTTACAGGACCGATTGAAGATTAATTACTCGTCTTGATCCGTAAAAATTCGATCTTTTCCATCAAAAATTGGCGTCTGCGTAGAAAGCACTTTTAATGGTTTGTGAGAAGTTACTTCCATAACGGCATGTTTCGTTCCTTCTGGAATGTTGATGAAATCGCCTTTTTTTACTGTAATCTCTTCGCCGTTCAATGTCATCCTAGCCTTTCCTTGAATCACAACAATATTCTCTGTATGCGAGGCGTGATAATGCTCCGAAACGCCATCCTTTACCCAGATGATGTACGTTGAATGTAAATCGTCTTCCGCAATTTTTAGCACGTGTACGTTTTCGTACTCGGCCGTGGGTTTGTAGTCGTTGAGGTTCTTGTGTTCTTGGGAGAAAGAGTAACAAGCAATAAGAAGAAAGGCGAAGGACAAAAGGTGTTTCATTGGAAGTGAATTTATGCAAAGATAACCAATGCTAAATCACTTATTACAAAATGGGGATTTGCACACGATTTGCTACAATTAGGCTAGGATGGCTATTTATCCTTTTTGCTTGATCAAAAAGAACGAAAAAATCAAGGAGGGCTTCAAGCCGTTCAGCGCATCATTTTTAAGAAGTACAACTAACGGACGAGTGGATGAGGCATCCAAACCACAAGCGCCTCCGCTGTTCTACTAATCTTAAAAATGATGCTTATTTCCTCACTTCGGAAGCCCTCCTAGGGATTTCGCTTCGATTTTTTAATCATTTTCGAAAAATTTTGATTTCTGTACTCTCCAATTGCTGGGCTGGACAACGGATATTACGTATTAATTAGCCAAATGCTAGGAAATCCGGGATTTGTACTTATTGCATAATACTTGGTAAATCTTAACTTACCTAATTTTTCAGATGGGCGAAACTTCAATTATTATCTTGACGGTCCTTACGGGTGGGGCGATATGGCCCATTATTACATTTATATATCCGGAAATTAAAAGACCAATCCTGAACAGGATAAACGCCAAGAAGACCTTTTATAATAACTTAAACCCAATTCTAAGATCATCTAGCGAACTATACGGCAAGATTGAATCTTTGGCGAAAGAAGATTTTTCAACTTTTATAAATCCTGCTAACTCCAACTCAAAAGATCCAGAACATAATCGATTATATGTGTACTATTTGTTTTCTCAATTTTGGGCACAATTGGAATATTTTCGACTTGAAAGTCAGCAAATCTCATTGTCCAAAACCAAAAAAGGAAACCAATTGTTACGATTCATTGAAACAATTGAGTCAAGGAAATATCGGATTCTAGACAGATCGGTGCAGCGAATTATTGGTGAATGTCTTATCACTCAAAAGGATCAAAGATTTCGCGTTATTACAATGAAAGAATTCCTAGAACAACTTGATGATCCTGACTCAACTTTGAGCAAATGGGTAAATACGCTGGATCAATTTATGAAAGAAATAAACGACAAAGAGAAAAGACAAATCGTTCTAAGGTTTGGAATAATTGTAGCAATGTTAATTGATCACTTTGATCCCAACTATAAAACTGTAAGAAGAAGACCCATTTATAAAAACAAACTAAATCAAAAGAGTAAAAAGCTTATAATGCAAAACCTGCTAACTCACTATCTACAGTTTATAAAGAATGACTGGCGTTTCTACATATAAAAAAAGCCCCGCAGGCTATCCACCTACAAGGCTTCAAAATCCGTTGGAACTTTTCACTTCGTTAATATCTTTCGCTTAAAAAGCTTGATACAAGATAACAACTATTTCACAACTATAAAAAACCCACCCTCTCGAGTGGGTTTTTTATATCATTTTTTCATCTATTTAGCACCTCCACTCCATTCGATGCCCTCAATAGATTCAATGTGCGTTTTACTAGTCGTTACGCGTATTCTTCTACGCTTGGACACGTACAAACGAGATTACGATCTCCGTAAGCATTGTCTACGCGGCGAACTGGCACCCAGTATTTTGACTCTTTCAAGTATTCTACTGGATAAACTGCCTCTTGCGGCGTGTACGAATATTCCCAGTTTTGATTTATTAGACAATCTGCCGTATGTGGCGCATTCTTCAACAAGTTACTCGCTCTATCAGCGTGTCCGTTTTCAATCTCACGAATTTCCTCACGAATCTTAATCATCGCTTCAATGAAACGATCCAACTCAGCTTTGTCTTCGCTTTCCGTTGGTTCAATCATCAAAGTTCCAGCTACTGGGAACGATACCGTTGGTGCATGGAATCCGAAATCGATCAAACGTTTTGCGATGTCCGCTACTTCCACATCTGCGGTTTTCTTGAACTCACGACAATCAACGATCATCTCATGCGCTACCGTCCCGTTCTTTCCTGCATACAACATATCGTAGTGTCCTTTCAAACCAGCAGAGATATAGTTCGCATTCAAAATCGCCATTTCGGTAGATTCACGCAATCCTTTCCAACCCAACATCTTGATGTATCCGTATGAGATCAGCAAGATTAACGCGCTTCCCCAAGGAGCTGCGGAAACTGCTTTGATAGCATTGTCTCCACCCATGTTTACCAAAGGAGATCCCGGTAAGAAAGGAACAAGGTGCGCTCCTACTCCAATCGGTCCCATTCCTGGTCCTCCACCGCCATGCGGAATTGCAAATGTTTTGTGCAAGTTCAAGTGACAAACGTCCGCTCCAATGTTTCCTGGATTTGTCAATCCTACTTGAGCGTTCATGTTCGCACCGTCCATGTATACTTGTCCTCCATTGTCGTGGATGATAGAAGTAATTTCCTTAATTCCTTCTTCATATACTCCGTGCGTTGATGGGTACGTTACCATGATTCCACCCAATGAATCTTTCAACTCTTCGGCTTTCTCACGCAATTCTTCGATATCGATGTTTCCGTTCTCATCACATCCAGTAACTACTACCTCAAATCCAGCCATTACAGCTGATGCTGGGTTAGTTCCATGTGCCGATGAAGGAATAATCATTTTGTTTCTGTGGAAATCACCTCTCGATTCGTGGTAGGCTTTGATTACCATTAATCCGGTATATTCCCCTTGCGCTCCTGAATTCGGTTGCAACGACATGCCTGCAAATCCAGTACATTCACACAAGTCTTTCTCCAACTCGACCAACATTTCCTGATATCCTAATGTTTGATCTGTTGGAGCAAATGGATGCAAGTTGGCAAACTGAGAATTTGTAATTGGAATTAACTCGCTTGCGGCATTCAACTTCATCGTGCAAGATCCCAAAGGAATCATGCTATGTACCAACGACAAATCTTTGTTCTCTAGACGCTTCAAATAGCGCATCATTTTCGATTCAGAATGGTATGAATGGAATGTTGGATGCGATAGAATCTCATCTGTACGCAAGAACGAAGCATCTACACCTGTTCCTTGAGCAGCAGAAGCACCAAATACTTCCAATACTGCGTTCAAATCTGCTTCCGTATGCCCTTCACCGAAACTAATTGTTACTTCGCTATCGCTTGGATAGTAGAAGTTCAATTGTGCTGCTTCTGCTTTCGACTTAATATCTGATGCATTCACTCCGGATACATGAAGTGTGTCAAAGAATGGCTGATCTGCCACATTCACACCTGCATTTTTCAATCCAGCTGCTGCACGTGAAGTCATATCATGTATTCCTCCAGCGATCTCTTTCAATCCTGTTGGTCCGTGATACACCGCATACATACTCGCCATTACTGCCAACAAAGCCTGTGCTGTACAAATATTTGAAGTTGCTTTACCACGTTTAATATGCTGCTCACGCGTTTGCAATGCCATGCGCAATGCCGTGTTTCCATCCGCATCTACCGATACGCCAATAATTCTTCCTGGAATATGGCGCTTGTATGATTCTTTCGTTGCGAAATATGCTGCGTGAGGCCCTCCGAATCCCATTGGAACTCCGAATCGTTGAGAAGTACCAAATACTACTTCAGCACCCAAAGACCCCGGTGATTGCAACATGACCAAGGCCATGATATCAGATGCTACTCCCACCTTAATTTCGTTGGCGTGCATTTTTTCGATGAATGCTCCAAGATCGTCAATGCGCCCGTTTTTGTCAGGGTATTGAACAATTGCTCCGAAGAATTCGTTGGATCCTTCAAAACTATTTGGATCGTCTTGTACCAGTTCAATTCCCAAGTTGTTCGCCCGACCTTCAATCACTTCGATTGTTTGTGGGAACAATGTATTTGCGATAAAGAACTTATTCTTTCCTTCTTTTACCTCAGCGCGAGAGCGTGAGTTCCAGAACATCAACATCGCTTCGGCAGCAGCTGTGGCTTCATCTAAAAGAGATGCATTTGCCAACTCCATTCCGGTTAAGTCGATGATCATTGTCTGGAAATTCAACAAAGCCTCCAATCGTCCTTGAGAAATTTCCGCTTGGTACGGCGTATATGCTGTATACCAACCTGGATTCTCTAAAACGTTCCTCAAAATCACGGAAGGAACGACAGTATCGTTATATCCTAACCCAATAAATGATTTGTAAACTTTGTTCTTGGCGGCCATTTCTTCTACGTGACTTAAATACTCACGTTCGCTCATGGCATCCGATACCTTCAATTCTCCACCCAATCGGATGTGAGAAGGAATGGTTTTGTCAATCAATTCTGCAACTGATCCTACTCCTACTTTGTCCAACATTGCCTGTTTTTCCAAGGCATCTGGACCGATGTGTCTCTTTGAAAATCCGCTCATTTCGTACAGATAAATTGTGAGGTACAAATATACGTCGTATCTGAACTAAAATGAAGCCTTATTTGGTGAAAAATCTAACGCTTTCGCTTACGATTGTACTTACGCTTGTAATCCCTTCTGAAGCGTCCTTTGTTGCTGATATAACGTGGCTCACCAAAGTCGTAGCGATCGTTACGATACGGGAAGCCGAATCCTAGGTGCAATTCGTTTGACATTCCTTTGTATCGCGCCAATCCAGCAACGTCGTGGTTGAAGGCATACCCCACACGCATATATGGATTAATGAGGAAATCCAATCCGGCAATTATTGAATTCTCAGAGCGATATCCAACAACAATACTCCAGCGTCCGTTGAAGGTATTTCGGAGCAACAAATCTCCTTGAACCGGTGTGCCTCGAACCACTTTTACCTGAAGGTTTGGCTGAAAGGTGTATCGATCGGAAGGACTGAAGTACCAGCCGGTTGATAGGAAGTAATGAAAATCGCTTGGTCGGAATCCATCATCGCTACCAAAGTTCGTTTGAAACATTTGCGGAATTGAGGCTCCGATGTAGAAGATTGGTGAGTAATAATATACCCCAAAAGAACTTTGGAAAAACACCTTTGAGAATCCTTGTGCAAAAGCTGGATCGTTTGGTTGAATAGTTACCGTGGAAGCCAGATCTGCGGCTTTGCTTTCAATTCCTGCTCCAACTCCAAAGATTAATGCATTGGCATTGTCAAACAATAATCGATACGAATACTGTGCATTAACGGCGTTGTTGCTGTATTTCCCTATTTGATCGTTATAAAAGTTTAACCCAACGGCCATGTCAGGTGCCAATTCGTATTGTCCACTAGCGGCAAAGGTGGACGGAGCTCCGTCAAATCCAAACCACTGATTTCGGTACACCAAATCTACTTCGTACTTGGCATCAATTGCTAATGCTGCCGGATTCAATAAACTTTGTGTAAAATTCAATTGCGAAAAGCGCTGGAAATTCTGTGCCGAACTCCAACCGCAAATCATTACTGCTATGATAACTATCAATCCTTTCATCGCTTATCGTAATAATGTGATGTACCCCTCTTTTTCTACGCCTCCTACATTTAGATGATAGAAATACGTTCCGTCGGTTAATGCGCCTCCATTGGGAAAGCAAAAATTACTCAAGCAGGTTCCGTTCCAGTCATTTTGATAATCCTTTGACTCCACGACGATATCTCCCCAGCGGTTCCAAACCACCAAATCACCTACCAATTCGTCGAGTTCCGGAATTACAAATGTATCGTTGATCAAATCTCCATTCGGTGAGAATCCATCTGGTATGGTAAGACTGACTACAATCACCGTAAATGTTGCTTCTAAAACACATCCGTCTGGGTGCGTAGCTGTAAGCGTGATCGTTTGAGTTTCTGTTCCATTGAAAATAATCGAACTTGTTGTTGAGTCTTGCAATTGTCCGCCCGGTGACCAAACATAGGTTGAGAAACCGTCTGGTCCGAGAATGATTTGATTCGCTCCTGCTTCTACGTAGAAGGTATCTTGAATAGAAAAGTTTGCTGTATTGGAGGGAATGGGATCAATGGTAATTGACTCGCTAATCACACATGAACCTTCTGTGATGGTCACGTCATACGTAGTTGTTGTTTCGGGAGACACCACAATAACGTCTGAAGTTTCTCCAGTGGACCAGCTATACTGTGACCCGCCTGTTGCTTGCAAAGCAATTGTATTCACACAGCTGTTTTGGCCGATAATATTCACATCTCCAGTAACAATACCAATGTCATACGTAAAGGTTGATACACAGTCATTTCCATCTACAACGCTTACGGAATATGTTCCGGATTGATTGACTTGCAATGATGGCGTGGTAACACCACCCGTCCAACTGTATAATGCGTAAGTGCCGCTTAAGCTCAAAGTCGAGGTTCCCCCTCCACATAATGTGTCTCCTGCGCTCGAAATAATGTTGTCTACCGGAGCTGGATGCACAATTACCTCAATGGTATCGGATGAAATACAACCAATTGCATCCTCTGCGAATACAATGTGTTGACCAGAACCAGTTGGAAAGTACTGTTGCGTAGAACCAGGTGTAGAACCTGTCCAAACGTAGTCTAAATAACCATTCGTGGCATTCAGGGGAACAATCGCGTTTGCACACATTTCGATGCTATCACCTTCGATGATTTGTACATCGATATCGCATTGCACCTGGGCTTGCGAAAAACTCGCACATCCTAAGGTGAAAAGAGCGAACAAGCCTTGTTGTATAGTTATTAGTCTCATGAGCGAAGCAAATTTACGTCATTTCCGAAGTAAGTTCCGAATCATTTTTGGTCGAGTTGTTCACAAACGGAAGCCTATTAATCCACATAACTCCAATTTCTTCGCAAGCATCTGCCTCGAATTTACAGCACTCGATGGAACCGTATTTGATTTGATTAGTATTTGGAGACTTTTAGTGATTAAGTGGTTCTTTTACCGCATTAATCCACGTAGCTCAATTTCAACATATTCGAATTTCCGTGCTCTTCAATAGGCATGGAAGCAATATTAATCACCAAATCACCCGAATTAATCTTGCCTTCATCTCTCAGCATGTTCTTGATATCTGAAATGGTTTGGTCGGTACTTTCCGTTTTATCGTAATAGAAACCCTTTACTCCCCAAACCAGGTTCAATTGCGTCAAAATTCGACGATTGCTCGTAAACACGAAAATATTAGCATTGGGACGTTGTGATGCCACTTTGTAACCTGTATACCCGGTAAACGACATGGTTAAAATTGCTTTCGCTTCTACTCGTTTACACAAACGCACTGCGTTAAAACAAATAGAATCCGTGATAAATCGCGTATGATCTTTCTCTGGTGCTTCGTGCTTGTTGTACAAATCATCGTAATCTTCAATCTCTTTTACGATGTTGGACATCGCCTGAATGACTTCCACCGGATATTTCCCTACTGAAGTTTCTCCAGACAACATCACGGCATCTGTTCCATCAAAAACGGCATTTGCCACGTCATTCACTTCGGCACGACTTGGAGTGGTATTGTCTATCATACTCTCCATCATCTGCGTTGCTACAATTACTGGCTTGGCATTTGCACGACATTTCCTGATAAGCATCTTCTGAATCAACGGCACATTTTGAAACGGAATCTCTACTCCTAAGTCACCACGGGCCACCATAAGCGCATTACTTTCAGCGATGATTTCGTCGATTTGCTCAATTGCTTCTGGTTTCTCAATCTTCGCGATTACTTTGGTGTGCTTTCCTTGTTCTTTAATGATGTCTTTCAGTTCGCGCATATCAACCGCCGAACGCACAAATGAAAGGGCTATCCAATCTACTTCGTGCAATAGCGCAAAGTCCAAATCGAGTCGGTCTTTCTCTGTAAGTGACGGCATGGAAATCTCTGTATTTGGGAAGTTCACTCCTTTGCGTGAAGAAAGAATACCACCCAAAATAACTTCGGCAGTGATTTCCGTCTTCCCGTTGGAATCAATAACTTCCAAAGTCAGTTTTCCATCGTCGAGCAACAATCGTTCGCCCACATTCACATCATGCGGTAAGTCCTGATAATTGATGGAAAAGCGCTTCGCAGTTCCTAATACATCTTTGGTCGTGATCTTCACTTTTTGTCCTGCTTCCAACAAGACACCGTTGTCGGTCATTTTACCCGTACGGATCTTCGGACCTTGCAAATCGCCAAGGATGGCTACGCTCAATCCAGTCTCCGTGTTCAAATCACGAATCATTCGAATGATGTTTTCGTGATCTTCATGCGATCCATGCGAGAAGTTCAATCGGCATACGTTTACTCCCGATTCGAACATTTTCTTCAGCACTTCTCTCTTTGCAGAGGAAGGCCCCATGGTCGCTACTATTTTCGTTCTTTTCATGTGTAATATCGTTTATCAATGGTCACATGGAAGTCGTAAGTAAATTTCAATCATTTCAGTTCGCGCAATGATCTGATTCAAATTTACGTACTCGTTTCATATTCAAAATACAATGTTTTGTGCTGAGCTGAGTTCGTCTGGTTCAAAAGGGAACACCGCCAAAATACTCGGCACAGCTTTTAATTCAACTACCAACTCCGGAATTTCTACCGCCCAATTATCGCACAGAAATAGAAAGAAGTCTATGCCGGGCTTTTCAGGAATAAGGTACTTGCCTTGGTTTTTGTTTTTAATGAGGTAGTATACCAATCGATCTGAATCATCTGCGTATTCATACATGGAATGACTCGAAACCACCACTCCCTTTCTGTCTGTTACGCAATATGGTTCGTCACATTTCGAAAGATGCAAACCGAGTTCTTGATTGATACCCCAGGCGAGACGATAATCGCTATGATGAGAACTAATCCCAACAATATCAAAGTCGAGATCATCATCTAACTCAAGCGTGTATTTCTTTTTCTTCGCCATAAACTAACACCAACACACGAAAATACTCAAATGTGAACGAATGATATCAACGAACCAATAAGATAGCCTTGAATTAACAATTTGGTGATACCTCCGAATCTCTCATTCCATGTTCACCACAAAGACACAAACCAATCATTTTGATACTCCTTCTATCAACGACACCATAACCCAGAAGTCTTTTAATTGAGCAATATTAGTAGATCACGACCTTCTTGTTAGCAACAATTCTTCCCTCCTCAATTAATTTCAGGAAGTAAACACCTGTTTGACATAGGATTAGCTCTGCAGAATTCAATCCTGCGCTTTGTAATTGTGAAAATACCTGCTTCCCTGTTGCATCTGTAATTTGAATTTCCTGTGGATGTATCCCTTCCCAGCGCACGGTGAATTGACCTTTACTCGGGTTGGGAAATAAATTCACGTTAGCAGCTTCCAATTCCATATTCCCAAGAACTCCCGAAGATTGATTCGAATAAACACCTACCGGATTTGTATTTCCTTGTGGACGTGGATTATTCATTGAAATTAGTACGACATTACCATCAACAGTAAGCGGTGGCTCTGCACATTGATAGGTAGAGAGGTATTGCAACGCTGCTCCGGCATCCAATCGACCTGCCCCCAATAACCCATCGTAATCTGAAGAGTTTATCGGATAAATATCGACAGCAGTTTGCTTTAAAACACTGATCACCTCTTCCCTACTCAAGCATGGTCGTAATGAGAGCATCAATCCGATGGTACCAGTAACGTATGGCGCAGCAAAACTACTTCCGCTTCCCGTAAGGTAATTCCCTGGAAAATTAGTTCCTGCCACATCATATCCCGGTGCGCAAATATCCACTTGTGCGTTATGCTGATGCGTCGAATTTGGGTCTCCAGGTATTCTTTCATGATTGTCCCATGGTCCAACGCTCGAAACCGAAATTACACCGTCCAATCCTGCTGGATACACTACTCCGGTTGGTCCTCCACACTGACCTCCATTTCCTGCAGCGGCAACAACGATACAACCGTTTTCGAACAATTCATTCATGATCAGATCATAATATCCCGTGTAAAAGCAGCCTGATGTCCAGCTCACGTTAATCACCCGTACCCCTTGATAACAAAGTTGAAGCATTTCATTGTACCCCAGAGATTTCAATGACAATTGGCAGTTGTACCCTATTGAGCTTTTACCGATTGCGTTATTTGTATTTCCCGCTGCCGCAATTGAAACAGCTGTGCCATGCATATAATAGTAGGGAGAAGCGTAAATCGGGTTCTGTGCTGCAACTACATTTCCTTGCAACTCTTCATGATTGAGTTAGAACCCTCCATCTACAACGCCAATAACGGTGTTTGGATCTCCTGTAGAATATTCCCAGGCGATTTCTGCATTGATTAAATCCAGAGCGTAATCATTGGAAAATGTAAACGAGTAATCGTCCGGAAAAGGATCTACACTCAACAATTCATATTCGGGTGCGGGATCAATTTGAGAACAATAACCAAGTACTGAGAGAGAACGGGAGAAATCCTCGAAAGAACCGACAGCTTCAACCTCATAGACTCGCTGTAATTTTTCTGAGCGGCTATCTGGAAGTGCTTTTGCACAACTTTTGACATCAAATGCATTGAACACTTCTCTTAAATGCACATCTCCTTCCTTCCAAATTCCATGTTCCTGAATGGGAATAAACGGATCGCTATCAATGGTCCCCCAAACTTTAACCGCTTCTTCTTTTTCCTGACCAAACGATGTGGTGGTAGCACCAAACAATAAAACAACGATTACCAACCTCACTAACTTCATACACTTTAACTGCTCTCTAAATTCATACTTATAGCCGCGCACTTGTCGCAGCTACCTTTTGTCGCAATCGTTAGTCAGTTGATTGTTAGACGGATTCGAAAATCCAGCGCGAATATAATACAACGTGTTAGATTATTACTTAATCGGTTAAATATCTTTTCAACACGTTGTACACGATAAGTTGGGTTTGGCCGGAGAATTGACTGCCGGTAGTATTAACAAGTAATTAACAAATTGTTACGTAATCTCAATTGTAGTCAGCTACACGCATTTTGGCATGCCATTTGCGGTTTTGGATACTGGAAACTTAAATTTTTATTTATGATTGAAAAGAAAGATTCGAGAGCAAATCTCGAAAAAAACCGGGTGACCATTTTCGGTATCGGCCTCCTCGCAGCGGGCTCTTTTACCTTGGCCGCCTTCACCTACACTTCCCCGATGGAAGTAGAAGAGGCGAAAATCGCTTCGGCACAATCCGAAGTACGTTATGAAATTCAACAGGAGGATGCGCCTGAAGAAAAACCAGAAGAAATTCTTGAAGAAGTCGCACAGGACGAACCTATGTTTCAGACAGAAGCGTTGGAAGAACTGAGCGAAGACATCAAGACAAAGCAGAATGAGAAGCAAGCTCAGGAAGCCACCGCTAACTCTGGTAATCAGAAGCGTCTCAAAGGGCCCTCTCATCGATTCACGATTCGTGAGAAATTACCCGATGCAGTTGAATACACGGATGTAGAAGCAAAATACGTTGGAGGTACTACCGAGATGATCAAGTACGTTCAAACCAACGTAGAATATCCTGAATATGCGCGATCGATTGGCGAACAAGGCAAAATCTATGTTCGTTTTATCGTTGAACGGGATGGGACTATTTCTAGCGTAAAAGCTGTAAACGAAAAGATGGATCGCAGTCTTAGACGTGAAGCTGAACGCATTGTACGATCGTTCCCCAAATGGATACCGGGCGAGCTAAACGGGAAACGCGTACGTAGCTATGTTAGATTACCCATAACCTTTGTCCTAGATTAGTTAAACCACTAGCTGCGAAATTTAAGGCTGCGTCTTTATGACCAGCCTTTTTTTATGCTCCTTTGCTCAAGCATCGGCGAAAGCGTTGTGTCCATCCCGAGAGATTGCCTAAATTTAGAGCCATAAAATTGCAATTGATGGAATACAGAATTGAAAAAGATACGATGGGCGAAGTTCAAGTGCCTGCGGACAAGTATTGGGGTGCACAAACACAGCGATCTCGAAACAACTTCAAAATTGGTGGCGACAACATGCGCATGCCGCTAGAGGTAACTAAGGCCTTTGCTATTTTAAAGAAATCGGCGGCGGAAACAAATGCTGAATTGGGCGTTTTGCCAAAAGAAAAGGCGGCATTAATTGGTAAAGTTTGTGACGAAATTCTGGATGGGAAATTGGACGATCAATTCCCACTAGTGATCTGGCAAACTGGTTCGGGTACGCAATCGAACATGAATATGAATGAAGTAATTGCCAATCGTGCACACGTGATCAATGGCGGTTCATTAATGGACGCGGATAAATACATCCACCCGAACGACGACGTAAACAAATCACAATCTTCTAACGATACCTTTCCAACAGCAATGCACATTGCAAGCTACAAGCAAATTGTTGAGGATACGCTTCCAAAAATTGAAACACTTCGAAATACGCTGCATGAGAAATCGGAACAGTATATGAACGTGGTTAAAATTGGACGTACGCACTTCATGGATGCTACTCCTTTAAGTTTGGGACAAGAATTCTCAGGATATGTTTCTCAATTGGACCACGGAATAAAAGCATTGAAAAATACTTTCGCTCACCTTTCTGAGTTGGCTCTTGGAGGAACAGCTGTGGGTACAGGATTAAATACTCCTGAAGGATACTCTGAATTGGTGGCACAGAAAATTGCTTCTTATTCGAACCAACCTATGATTACTGCGGAAAACAAATTTGAAGCGTTGGCTGCGCATGATGCTATGGTTGAAACACACGGAGCATTGAAGCAATTGGCGGTAAGTTTGATGAAAATTGGGAACGATATTCGGATGTTGTGTTCAGGACCTAGAAGTGGAATTGGAGAAATCGTAATTCCAGAAAACGAGCCAGGATCTTCTATCATGCCAGGGAAAGTAAATCCTACGCAGTGTGAAGCGTTGACAATGGTTTGTGCGCAGGTAATTGGAAACGATGTTGCAGTTGCAACCGGCGGTATGACAGGTCACTTCGAATTGAACGTTTTCAAACCGATGATGGTATACAACGTTTTGACTTCTGCTCGTTTGTTGGGAGACGCATGTTTGTCATTCAATGACAACTGTGCTGTTGGAATTGCTCCAAACGATGCTGTAATCAAAGAAAAACTAGAAAACTCATTGATGTTGGTAACTGCACTAAACACGCATATCGGATACGAAAATGCAGCAGCTATTGCTAAAAAGGCTCATAAAGAAGGAACAACGTTGCGTCAGGCAGCCATTGCTCTTGAATTAGTGACGAACGAACAATTTGACGAGTGGGTACGTCCCGAAGATATGATCGGAAGTATGAAAACCACTTCTTGAATTAGAAATAAAGAAATGTACCTTTCGACTTTGCTCAAGGTACTTTGAAATTGGCCCCGCTTCTCGACTTTACTCGATGCGGGGCTTTTCTTTGGGAAAACATTTTGTGCGTTGGGAAGTTGAATCGATACGGTGGGATGAAGCGGCGTATACAATCAAGGATGAATGCCGTACTTGCTATCAGAAACGATACAAAAAGAGTTAGTTAGTAGAATTTTAGTTGTTAGTAATGTATCGATTTCTAAAGGCTTTTATAGTGTAATTAGTAGTTTATTGGTTAGGTACAGCCCCGAGATATCGGGGCTTTTTCTTTTTAAAAAAGAATAGCACCTTCCCACCCCACTCAAGGTGTAAGAGAATTGGTCCCGCATCCCAGCTTCGTTCAAGTTGCCCAGCCCCGGTCATCGAGCCTGTCGAGATGCGGGGATTATTCTTTGCCTAGACATTTCGTGCGTTAGGAAATCAAATCAACACGATGGGATGAATCGGCGTGTACAATCAAGGATGAATGCCGTACTTGCTATCAGAAACGATACCAATATTGTTGTTACATTTTGCTTTTGGGGTATCGATTTCCACATCGTGTTTAGCGTAGTTTAGAATTTAAGGTTTAAGAAAGCCCCGCATCGAAATACTTGATGACCGGGGCTTTTCTAGTATATATCACAAATTTAGCACTACGCAGTTTTACTAAAACTAGCAAAAGCATGGTTTCAATGAAAATTAAGTCTTCTTGGTTGAATGAACGGTGAAATCATCACATAATTCACACAAATAATTCCCACTAATATAACATCCTCAGTTACAATGGACAAAATCCAATCAACCAAATAATAATTTGATTTTCAATACCTAATACCCAACTTTCGTGATTCAATAATTCACAGTTGAAGAATGCGCACAAACGGGCATTATTTTTTATATATTGTATATTACTAAGAGTTGTTACTAAGGACAACTAACGCCACTGCACTACTATGGAGTTTATGAGAAAATATCGGTTCGGTTTACTAGGAGGAATCATCTTCTGTACGTGTACCTGTATTTTCCTTTTGTTCGGCTTCATTCTTGACACGGCTTACAAAGAGCGAATTCTTACAAAAAGTGAAAAAACGCTTTTATACATGAAAGGAAAACAAGAGAAGGCCCTTTCCGATATAGAAGAGGAATTGTTCTTTGTTTCCAATTTAGGCTCTGTCGGGAATTTTGAAAATGAACAAACAAGAGCGACTGACGATCTATACCACTTCATGAAGACCAAAAGGGGCTTCGACCAAATTCGGATTCTTGACCTATCAGGACAAGAAGTAATTTGCGTAAACGCAGCGGCGAATCCATCCGTAGTTGATTTCATGCTGCTACAGGACAGCAGGGATCAAGAGGTATTTCGGCAAGCGAAACTGTTGCAAATAGGTGAATATTACAATTCGGCCCTACAATTAAGCAAGAGGTTGGTTACGTCCAAGGAACAAGGAAAACCTGTAGTAAGTTTTGCGACTTCTATTTATAGGGGCGACTCCAGAGTAGGATATCTGATTATAAATTATGAGATCTTACACTCTTTGGATAATTACGACCTCATCGTTTCCAATGGCAATCGCTTCGATCTTATCGATGACCAGGGCATTTCCCTAGGCTCTTTGGTGAACGCAAATCCAAAGAATTTCTCCCCATTTACGGTTAAAACCCAAGGCAGCTCTAAGAAGAATACGAAACAACAAATTAAAGTATCTCAAGACGACAATTACCAGTACTTAGCAGTACAGATGGACGGAAAAAAGAACGTTTCACGGAATTCCAATCGACTCAAACAGAGTGAACAGTCCAATCGGGCATTTACCCTTATCCATGCTACGCCTTCAGAAAAATTCAAGGCGGTCAAGGCAGATTATTTTTGGATTTTAATCGTATCCTTTATTCTTTTCTCAGCGCTTTATTGGTTCGGGTATATATCGCTTTGGTCCAATCGAAAACAACAGCAATCTTCTGAATTAAAATTGAATTCCATTTTCAACAAATCGCTTTCATTTGTTGGATTGTTAGCACCGGATGGCACAATACTAGAAGTAAATGAACCGGCTCTACAATTTGCCGGAATAACGAAGGAACAAGTCATCGGACTTAAGTACTGGGATGCTCCTTGGTGGGCCTTAAGTTCTCAAGCACGATTGAATTTGCGTTCAGCGATTCAAGAAGCAAGTAGTGGAAAGTCCATACGGTATGATGCAGAGATAGTGGGCGATAATGACGAGCGAATAATAATCGACTTTAGCTTGCAACCTGTACGCGATGAGAATAGCGAAATCATCTACATCATTCCGGAGGGCCGAAATATTACCGAAAAGGTGACACTGCAAAAGGAAATTGAAGCCAATAACCAATTGCATAAAGCCGTACAAAAACTATCAAACACGGGAATTTGGTCTGTAAACCTCACTGACAATAGACTTGTTTGGGACGAAATCGTTTATGCGATTCATGAGTTAGAGTTTGGGACCGAATTGAAAGTGGAGGAAGGCATCAATTTCTATCGAGAAGATTTCCGCGAACTGGTTCGCTCTTCTATTGATAATGCAGTCGTGAACAATGAAAGTTGGGATATCGAAGCAGTCTTGGTAACCTCCAAAGGGAAAGAGGTTTGGGTAAGAGCACTTGGTTATCCAGTATTTAAAAATGGAGAACTGCTAGAACTCCGTGGAACCTTCGCCGATATTAACACACGTAAAAGAAACGAAGAAAAACTAGCAGAAAACGAGAAACGATTGCGATTGGCATTGGATTCTACGAATCTCGGTATGTGGGATTGGGATCTGGTCAACGACGTTCTTACCTGGGATGATTCCCTCTACGAAATGTACGGAGTAGAACAATCGGAATTCACAGGTGCATTCGAGGCCTGGAAGAGTTCTGTTCATCCGGATGATATCGAAAATGCGCGGGATAAGGTAAACGAGAGCATTGATCAAAGGACTCCACTCAATATAATTTTCCGAATCATTAGGCAATCGGGGGAAACGCAATATCTAAGGGCGGATGCCTCGGTGATCACTGATGATTTAGGAAAACCTATCCGTATGATAGGTGTAAACAAGGATATTACGGAAAGTGTTTATAATGAGATCAAGATCAGGGAGTTAAATTCCAACCTGGAGGACAAGGTGATGGAACGCACGGCAGAACTTAGTAAAACCAAAGTCGAACTACAGCAGCAGCTGAGCCTACTTGGAGTAACTGCAATGGTCTCCGAAACCAATCTGAAGGGTGATATTATAAATGCAAACAATGCCTTCTGCGAACTTTGTGAGTACAGCAAGGAAGAATTAATTGGACAAACACACAGACTTCTGAAAAGTGAAATCCAGGATAACGGGATGTACAATGATTTATGGAAAACTATTTCAGGAGGTGGAACCTGGCAGGGAGAACTGTGCAATAAGAAGAAGTCTGGTGATTTGTATTGGGTACATGCTACCATTCAACCATTTTTAAATGAAGATAACTCCATTACCCGCTACGTAGGGGTTTATTTTGACATCACGCAGCTCAAAGAAAGTACCCGCAAACTTTCGGAAATGAACGCAGAGTTGGATTCTGCCAACCGGGAACTGGAAACATTCAGCTATTCCGTATCGCATGACTTGAAGGCTCCTTTACGCGCGCTGCAGGGGTTCAGCAAAAACATGATTGAACGGTACGGGTCTACTTTGGATGAAACAGGAACGCGCTGGCTGCATTTCATTGAGGACAATGCTTCTCGCATGGATAATCTAATTGGAGACATTCTGTCCTACTCTAAAATTGGCAAGGCAACCATCCGAAAATCGAAATACAGTATGAAAACGCTGGTGCAAGAAAAACTTGCCGCTATTGAAACCGGATACAAAAACCAGCCAACGGTAACGATCGAAGAAAACCTTCCCGATATTTCTTCTGACCGAACTATGGTTGGTGTGATTTGGCAAAACTTAATCGATAACGCATTTAAATACTCGCAAAAGAAGGAAAACACTGAGATCTCCATTCGAGCGGAGGTTGATCGCAGCGGCGTAACATATTTCGTCAAGGATACAGGAAATGGCTTTGATATGCGCCATTACCAAAAACTCTTTGGTGTTTTCCAGCGTCTGCATTCACAACAAGAATTCGAAGGAACAGGAGTTGGTCTCGCCAACGTTCAACGAATCATTAACAAACATAACGGTACTATTTCAGCGGTTGGCGAACTCGGTGAAGGTGCTACTTTTCAATTCTTTTTACCCTTTTAAAACGAATCGTCATGAGCAATCAAAATACTGTTGATTTATTACTTGTAGAAGATCGTCCTGAGGATGCTGAATTGGCGCTGATGGCTCTCAAAAGGCACAAATTGCTCAACAACATCAAATGGGTCAAGGACGGTCAGGAAGCGCTTGATTTTCTGTTCTTCGAGGGCGCGTATGCACATCGCAAAGGTGCGGCAAATCCCAAATTGATTTTATTGGATATCAAAATGCCCAAAGTGAGTGGTTTGGAGGTAATAGAAGCTGTCCGAAAGAATCCAACAACCAAAACAATCCCTATTGTAGCACTAACTATAAGTCGCGAACAAAACGACCGTCTCGACGCTTACAATCTTGGAGCCAACAGCTACATCGTAAAACCTGTTGAATTTGAGAACTTTTCCGAATGTGTGAGAGAACTTGGGTTCTACTGGCTTTTGTTAAACGAACCGCCACTGAAATAACTCGTATATGCCCATTCGAATATTACATCTTGAAGATAATGATGCTGATGCTGAACTTATTTGTATTGAGTTAGAAAAAGAGTACAACCAATATGATATTGTACACGTAAACAATAGGAAAGACTACGTTGAAGCCCTACAAAATCAAAAGTTTAACATCATTCTTTCAGACTACAATGTACCTGATATTGTAGGGCTCGAAAGTCTTGAATTGGCCAATTCCTTCGGTTCGAAGGTGCCGTTTATTTATGTCTCTGGGGCAATCGGTGAAGAAGGCGCGGTAGAAATGCTGAAGTTTGGTGCCACCGATTATGTCCTAAAAAGCAAACTGGAAAAACTACATATTTCTATATTCCGATCCGTACAATCCCACAGATATCACGAACTGGTTGAGGAGAAAGAGCAACAAATCAAAGACCAGCAACTCGAGTATAGATATGTAATTGAACGTATTAACGAAGGTTTTATAAAAGTAAATACAGACAATAAAATCGCCATTGTGAACCCGGCGGTGTGTCAGTTGTTCGAAGCCGACCCCATTGATTTTATTGGTAAGGATATCAACATGCTTCTCGATATCCCAAACGACAACAGCGATTTCCAACTCATTGACATTAGTAATTCTCTCGAATACGACAAAGTGTTAACGCGAAGTAACAACGATCGGTTCTGGGCACATATTCGAATTTCGAAACAAATGAATGAATTAGGCGACAGCACAGGATTCGCCGTGATCATTCGGGATATTACGAATCAAAAGCTGAGCGAAGTCTGGGAGCGAATTATATCGAAAATTGCACACAAATTAAGTACTTCTGAAAGCTCTATATCTACATTTTTTCAGAAGCTTCATATGGAAATGCAAAAGCATACTCCTTGTTTTAACTTCTTCGCAATCCTCAAGGAAAACACCGATCAAATCCGATTGGTATATCACAAAGGCGAGGGGGAAGAATCACAAACCCCGCAGTATCGCAAAAATTGTTCTGGACTAAGTGAACACGTCTTACAATCGAAAGAAGCAGTTTGGCTGAAAGGAAATGAGATCACCGTATTTGAGGATAAACATGGAATTGCAGTTCAAGGAAACCGGCCTAAAAGTTTGATTTGCGTTCCGATAATCGCTGAAAACGATTGCATTGGCGTCATGGGATGCATGGATTATGAAAGCACGGACTCCTTCAACGAATTCCATTTCAAGGTTTTGACTTACGTAGGTGGTCACATCGGAATCTTCATTAGAAAACTGGAATCTGAGATCAACAGGAATCGAATATTGCAACTATCAGAGGATCTAATCTGTACGCTGAATAAATCCGGCGAACTGATTTACGTAAATCCAGCCTTTCAAAACATGCTGGGATACGAAGCAGAAGAATTGCTGTTCAAGCCATTAGTGAATCTTTTCCTTAAAGGTGAAAATTCGGCTCACGAGATGTTCCATACTACCCTGGAAACCAATAGTG
The DNA here is from genome assembly GCA_015665275.1 of Flavobacteriales bacterium. Classification (GTDB taxonomy): domain Bacteria; phylum Bacteroidota; class Bacteroidia; order Flavobacteriales_D; family Crocinitomicaceae; genus UBA4466. Next base: position 132,350 of record JADFAL010000008.1, read on the forward strand.
GAACTCAAAAGTTCGACAGTCCCATCCTAACTAAGGGTGGTGATGTTCGCTCTGTTTCCTGGACAATTATGTGCTTGGAAAAAGACCAATCGTTCTATTGCATTGGCCGCGATTTCACCGAAAAACAGGCCATTCAAAAACGCATTGAGGAAAGCGAGAAGAGATACCGCGGCTTGTTCCAACGTATGAATGAAGGGTTGATGAGTTCTGATCCGAATGGGGTCATCCTAAATGTAAATCCGAGTCTTTGCAAAATGTTAGGATATACTGATGATGAAATGATTGGTAAAATTGGCTACGAGTTCCTACATGACCCTGACACGGCACAGCGCCTCAAACAAAAAATCAAGTATCGAAAAACAGGAAAAACCGGTCTTTACGAGACTACCTTCCTCCATAAGAACGGCTCAATAGTTTGGACCAATATATCCGCTACACCAGATTACAATGACCAAGGAAACTTCTCTGGAGTAATGTTGATTGTCTTGGACGTCACAGATCGCAAAGAAGCAGAAAGGAAGGCTTTCGAAATCAAAGAGGCATTTACCCGAGAGTTAGAATTGAGTGTTGCCCAACGCACACGAGAACTGGAAGATGCCCGAAAAGAACTGGCCATTAGCCTGAAAAAGGAGAAGGAATTGGGTCGCTTGAAATCGCGATTTGTATCCACGGCCTCCCATCAATTTCGAACTCCACTTTCGGTAATACAAGCGAATATTGGCGTTTTGGCAATGCATATGGATACTTCTACAGGATCCCAACTGGACAAAGAATTCCAATCCAAATTCAACAAAATCAGCGAGCGTATTAAGAATCAGATTACGCGCATGACGGATCTAATGAATGAAGTATTGATCCTCGGTAAAATCAATGATGGAAACATTACACTCCGCCTCATCCAACAACCGATTGTTCCGATCTGTCAGGATATTCTCGACAATCACAGTTATATCAATCAGGAAGAACACAATACCGTTGAGGTAAAAGGCGAACCGATAGAATTGGAGTTCGACAAACAACTCTTCAGCCATGCCTTGTCGAATTTGGTTTCCAATGCATTCAAATACTCAAAAGGAGACGAGTTACCGAAAGTTTTGGTGCATTTCCGTGAAGAGCAGACAGAAATATGCGTTATTGACTATGGAATTGGAATCCCTGAGGACGAACTGTTCCATTTATTCGAGCCATTTTATCGGGCA
>JADFAL010000026.1 GCA_015665275.1 Flavobacteriales bacterium
CCAGTCTCGTTTAGCGTAATGATATACGGTGCTGTTCCTCCACTGATCGTTCCAGTTACATTTCCATCAGCATCTCCATTACACAATAGTGCGTCTCCGTTGATTGTCACTACAAGTGGTAATGGCTCAACCATGTTCACTAGTCCTAAAACCAAAACACAATTATTTGCATCCGTAATTGTAATGGAATAATTATCGAATCCACCGCTGATCGCTGCACTCAAACCAGTGAAATCATATGACCCACCCGAAGTTGCAACATTTTGGGATCCTCCCGTTTCATTCAAAACAACAGTGTATGGTGCTACTCCTCCACTCACTGCTCCGGTAACATTACCGTTAGCATCTCCATTACATAAAAGGATATCTCCCGCAATTGTACCCGCAAGCGCAGGCGGTTCCGTAATGGTCGCAGAAATTGAATCGAAGCAACCGTTCTGATCGGTAACAACCACTTGATAATCTCCAGGTCCAAGCCCAGACTGATCTTCGTTTCCAACGATCAATCCACTACCATTAGAAGTAGTCCATGTGTAAGAAGAAATTGAGTAAGGAGGGGCTCCCGCAGTAACTGTTAAACCAACAGTTCCGTTGTTTGCTCCATTACAGTCGATATTAGTCGGGACTACTGCTAACGTCGACGTAAACTGCGTTAGATCAATAACAATAGTATCAGGGGTAGCTGGACAGCCGACATTATTAATCGGTGTAAGGATCAAGTTGACAGTCCCTGTTGTCCCAGGGTTTGGTGTCCAGGTAACCGTTTGAGGTGTATTTAATGGCGCAGTCGCCGTTCCATCAATTGTATCATTAGAGAATGTTCCACCATTTGAAGAAGTCCACACCCCCATGTAAGTCTCAGTTACATACCCTTCTAATGTAATTGTGGGAGTTGGATCTGTACAAATCGTATATGGATTTGGCGTTGTGGTAATGAATGCCTCAATTGCGGTGGCAAACGTAAACACCTCAACAGTATCGACAGCAACGGCACAATTGTTCGCATCCGTTATAGTTAATTCATATTCTCCAGGCAGATTGAAGTCAACCGTTGTTGAACTGGAAGGATCTACGACCGTATAAGTAAAACCTGTTCCAGCACCAGCGAATCCAACCCATTCGTATGTAAATGGCGGTGTTCCACCAATAGCTGTACCCGTTGAAGTAACCGGAATGAATGATCCTTCACAAAAAGCCATGTCCGGACCTGCATCAGCGAATAAATCAGGATAAATTGTTACAGTTACCGTATCACAGTACGTTTGAGTATTACATGCGCCGGCAAGATTACCACATACCTGATAACTTACACTTGGTGGCGATGATCCCGGAATAGGTGTCAATACAACATCAAGGCATCCGGTAGGACAATCTAACAATCCATCCCATTGCCCGGGAACACCCGGAGAAATTGAAGTCCAGACTACGGAAGGTGGATCCAAATCCTGCACTGATAAATCGATCGTACACCCTTCTGTCACACCAATATCGTCCGGAAACGTTGGTACAATCTGCGTAAACGTAAAGTCATATGTTGTTTGTCCTGAACGACAGAACATGAATCTGTGGTATACGTTACCAGAAGGATCTGTGTAGGCGAACTGGTCATCCAGGCAGATATCTTCGTTGGCTCCGTAAATACTGTCACAGTTCTCGTAATATATGTCAATATTACCTCCAGCTCCAGTTTGTGAAAATGAAACCCCTGTTGCTCCCGGATCTATATAGACATCAAAAAATAAACATCCGGCATTAGAAGGCTCCGAACAACATTCGTTATCTGAATTCTGAATATTAATTCCGGCTTGCGTAATCGTATTTGACCCTGTTGCGGTAAAATCAAAAACGTAAAGTTCAATGGGTCCGCTACATGGAGCGAAGTTTCCGTAATTGGTAGTCGTAGTTTGAGCTACAGATGATAATGGTAAAATGCATACCAAAAGAACAACGATTCTCGAAAGAATTCGGAGTTGAGAGATGGAGAGCGGAATACGATTTATTCTTATCGCCTCCCGCGGGTTTGTAGTAGTAACCATAGGAGGTAGTCTTGCTTGGTCTGTATATAAAATACGAATGTATATAAAATACGAAGGATTCCCTACAAGGTTGGTGGATTACCAGTTTGGTTATCTAAAACAATAATCTCAATTAATATTTATGCACTCATAATGAATATTTTGATTTTATAACTTCCTGTGAATTTTAACAATTAAACCTTAAACCCTTTAAAACAAAAGGTTACAGCAACTGGATCGATATTTTACCGCTCTACGACTTGTACTTTTGAATCGATAAATAATTTAAATTCTTCGATAAACAGGGTTAAGGTCCCTCACTGGAAAATGACGGTTTCAGATCTGTCAGATTCGTCAATTGGGCTAAAATGCAGTTGATTTGAGGAGAAAAACATATTGATATCGATGCTATCTCTTACGTCTCGGTTTCTTTCCGGGCATCATTTTCATAACGGTAAAATCACCCTTCCCTAGTTTCGTGTTTCCTGTTAGGATTGTGTAATAAAGAGTTGGAACGAAAACCACATTTGCAGCAGTCCAAAGTGGATTCTGTCGCACCTTAATCTGATGAAAATAGAATTTCCCATCCATTGCCACAACAGTAGTTGGATCGACGTAACGTAAATCCTTCAACATCGTTTTGGGTTCGTTGACTTCAACCTCGTAGATTTTTGCTCTACCTGAATTGGGATCTACAACAGCATATTCGATTTCTTTTTTGAGATGGCGCAGTCTTTTCTTTCGGTGCGACTTTAATTTTGGATTCTCGTTACCAAACATCACAATGAACTTGTCGTGTTTGAATACTACCTGAATATCTTCCTTGTCAACACCTTTGTATTCTGAAGATCTTTCAAAGCTGCGCGCCCACTGGAAAGTTCCATCGTTGGAAAGTCGCATTGCGTACACGTTACTCTTCTTGTAGTTATAATGCATCGAGTATACATTTTCGCCGTTCATGTCGCTCCTACTCGTCTTCTCGTGCGTATTGTATTCCAGAGTAAAGAAAAGCACGAGGCTACTGTCAGGCATGGTCTCGATATGCTCAATATCGAATCTGCTATTAAGGAATTCTTCGGGGGACAAATCTTCAAGGCGTTTTTTCTTCACCTTCTTAGACATGATTCGATTCTTAATAGATCGCTCGAAGTACACAAAATTTAAACCAGATGACGCCAACGATTGATCATCAATATCTACATAGAAAACTCCCTGGTCGTCAATTCCGGTCGTATCCTTTTCCAAATCTCCAAAGAAGCCGAGGATACGTGTTTTTCCACCTACATCCTGATAACTGAAGTCGGTTATCGTTTTGTTTTCATCTTTGATGGCTACGCTGTGAAACTTACTCGAATTCGTATTTGCAATTGTCAAGGAAAGATACGTCCTGGGGTGATCTATGTCCTTTGCTTTAAGCTCTCGATTTGTATATCGAACGACAGAATTTGCGTACAACAAGCCATTTTTTCGAAGCTCATATTGAGATGTTGTCGATTTAGGAAGTTCCTTCAACTTATGCGGAAGTAGGAAGGATTTCTCCTTTGAGGCATTCAGTTTTGAATCTATCGTCACATATCGAAATGAGAGTTTGTCCTCTTCAAAGAATTCTGCTCCTACCACCAACTTTTCTAAATCATTGTTTGATGCAATTACGCATCGGGAGGAATCAAAAATAGAGGCTTCGGTTTCCACGTCGTATTCCATTTCAAATACCTTTTTTAGAGGCAGGGCTGCTTTCAAACTTGATCGGAAGGTTTGCGCATAGATTTCTTCGTGCCGGGCAAAATCAGTATAACGTAGCTTTCTCCAGAACACAAATACTCCCTCTTCCGTTACAACGGTCTTCAAGTAATCCAGTTGGTTTAACTCGGCTGCATTGCTTTCGTTTTCAGGAAATCCCTTCAGCGCAAGCACCGTGTCTTCTACCAACGAATTCTTATTCAAGGCTACCAGCTTGAGTTTTGCATTATCGTATGGCTTCGACTTCGAAATATTACGTTGCAACAAGTAAATTGTTGTAAAACTGGTGCCTACGTACTCGGAGAAAAAACCTGTTTTCCTATTGGTAAATCTGTATTCCTCAGACCACTCAAACTCCATGTACTGAGCATGGGCAGACCTGCTTATCCCTATTAGGACAAACATCAGAAGTAACGATACTCTTAGATATTTCAATGTGTGAATCATCTTATCCATTCTGATCGTTTCTACTCGCGTGGTAATAAGATCAACTTAACGTCCACGCGTCTGTCGGCTTGCTTCAACTCTTCCGTGTAATCTCCGCTGTGAATTGATTTGGTTTCCCCGTAATAATACACGGAGATTTCACCTGGGAACTTGTAAAACTCTTGCAATTTTCGGTGAATCGTCTCTGCTCGGCGCTTGGATAACTGTAAGTTATAATCCAGGGAACCATCACGATCTGTATGTCCAATCAAAATCACGGCATAGCGTTCATTCCCTGGTAACACTCTAAATGCTTTGTCCAGTTTCACGCGCTCATCGTTGCGAAGTGTCGCCTCGTCAACATCAAAATAAATAGCCAGATCCTTCAGGATGTTCTTTCCTTCCAGAATAGAATCCAATTCGCTTTTCGATGTGATGAATTGCTCGCTAAGATCAACTGTTGCGCTGTCCTTAATTTGCTCTGCCGTATTGTTTGCATCCACCTTCTCTTTTTCTTCCTGAAGGTTTACATCGTTGATGTTCGTGGAATCAATCGGGCATCCTGAGTTATACACCGATCCCGGAACGGTAGGACACTTGTCAAATTCATTCAAGACTCCGTCACCGTCTTCATCGGTACAACAACGCTGATCATCCAAAGGACATCCATTGTTCAATTCGATTCCTGGAACATCCGGACATCTGTCCGCGGCGTCAATTACTCCATCTTTATCTCTATCAGGACATCCGTAATGAATTCCCAACCCTGGAATTTCCGGACACATATCGTTCATATCAATGACACCGTCTCCGTCCGTATCAGGACATCCTTTCGTGCTTCTTGGTCCTGGATCGTAGATACACAAGTCTTCTTTGTCAATGATGCCATCACCATCCGTATCAGGACATCCATTGAACTTTGCCAATCCCGGATCGTAAGGACAGGCATCTTTAGGATCGGAAATTTTATCTCCGTCGGCATCCTTTGGCATCTTGTAGAAGACATTGTATGCGATACCACCGTAGAAACTTCTGCTTCGCGACGACTTCTGACCGTACAATAAAGCCACATTGTTGGAACCAACGAACACCGTGAATAAATCTTTGATATTGAATCGACCTGCGACGCCAACTGTAGGGGTTCCATTTCCCAATTGAGATATTGGAAGCATGATTGACCAATTCTCCTTTTCAATTCGAGGCGTTATTGTTTGAATAAAGAATCCTCGGACTTGCGTAATGTCGCTCTTAAAATGCAACGGTAACGAAACGTTGTAACTTACATAGAAGAACGGTCGCAAAATATTCATATCGAAACTTCCGTGGAATGCAGCAGGCAATCCCATTCCAAATCGTTGAGGAATAGCCGAGGTATCCTGAGTACTGAATGCACCTAGATTGTCTTCTACGTAATCAAATGGACCGCCTAGCAACGAGGTCGGATCCAATCCTCCAAGATCCACAAAACTGTCTGAGTTTGCTTGAATTGATGGGTTCGTAAAGTTATAGGACGATGTTGAATCTTTTGAAAATCTCAAGAATCCTAAATCGGTGATCGAAGCAGCAACTTTCCATTTGTACTTATTGATGTCATAGCGAACATTGCGTTTTGCTCCGTCCATTTCATAATATTGTTTCTCGAATTCAGGTCGGTATTCATACGTCACTCCGAGATCAAAAGCCAATCCTCGGTGCTGATAAAACATTTGGTTGTTGCTTTCGCTTTGAACCAAATCAGCATTGATGTTCGTTAAATCAACAATCTCTGTATTCTCCTGGAGGAAATCGTAGCTACCACTATTTACGGTGTAATAGGAAGCATCTATTCCATTCAAAATTTTCATAGACACTCCTGCTTTCAAGAATCGAGTATCCTGATCAAAAATAGTTCTGGCGTAAGTTAAATTGTGTTCGGTAAAACTTACGCGGTTCATTCCCATTCCTGCCATGCTTTCATTGGTTCCGAAAAGGTTTTCTTCGTATCCTGTAGCTGCGTTGTGCGCCCAGCGAACAGGAATTCCCTCCAGGTTTCTTAAGGTTCTGAATCGAAAGGAATAACCTCCTGCATTCTGATGATCGAACTCGTACTTCAGATTGATGATATCAATGTTTGTTGCACTTCTTACATATCCAGGGTTATTGGGCTCCACGTATCGAATCCCCTGTCCGTACACGGCATAATTATTCGAAGCGAAGTTGCTGATTCTGGCAAAATTCGCATGAAAGCTTGCAGAGAACTTGGTCTTTGAATCCACTATAGAAGATGGATTGTAGCTCGCCAGGAACGAACTGACCGTATTATCCTGAACAATTCCGGTGTATTGTATTTGAGCCGAACTGTTTGTGGGAATTAGTAATAGTAAAAGTGCAAGCGAAGTTAACGCGGATATTGGCTTTGTTGCCATTCGTATTTTTCCAATCATAGTGGCTATTTCAGTAGATTCTTCATTCATAATAATGACGCTTTAGAACGTCTAGTAGTCTTCACAATTTTCCATCGACTCCTGAAAATCTCATTTCAAGGTACTACTATTTCCTGACAATTAATCAATCCATTTTGATCTAATTTTTGAACGCGAATTGTGCTTTTTTATTGCAATTGCACAGACGCACGAACTTCTATTAGCCACCTAAATTGATCCTTGCCTTCAATAGTTAGGAGTCGTGTAATTTTCGAAGAAGTAAGCAAAAAACTTGCCAGAACTGATTCCTTTCCTTCTCACAAGAGAGCGTTTGGAAGCGCATGCATTACGTTCGGAAGTCGCTGCTACCAATTAAGGATTAGTCCGTGGTATCTTGAGTGAACATTCAGCATTGAATTGCACAATTTAAATGGATACTTATGAAAATTCTCAGCACGCTCATCATCACATTAATTCTTTCAGCAGCAAACGCGCAAAACTCGAAGACTGTAAATTACGAAGTGAATACCCATCAGGAAATTCAATCGCTACGGTTGAGCGTTTCAAGTGGATTCGAGCAATCTGTAAGCCCGCACTCAATTGGTGATTTTCATGATATGACTGTGTGCCTGAATCTGGATCCGTCATTGGACTATGAACTCATGGTGAACAACACTGAAGTGATTCAAATCTCGAGCAGAGAGATTCGAGAAAGCATGAAGTCGACAGAAGAAAATTCTCCAATTTCATTGGTATCGATGCAGAGTTGGATTATTAGTGAGGATTAGTTTTGGGAATTTTGGGGCGTCCCGCTTCGCTTCAGCCCAAAGAACCTGCTGAGAAACAAAAAAAGCACTCCGCTTGGAGTGCTTTTTGTGAGCCCGCTAGGATTCGAACCTAGGACCGCCTCCTTAGAAGGGAGGTGCTCTATCCAGCTGAGCTACGAGCCCGAGTAGTTTCTCACTAATCGTCCGCAAAAATAAACAACTTATTGCTTTTCGCAACAATTGAAACGCGTTTTCCTGCGATATATCTACAACTGACAAAATATCCCTATCATTGTTTCATGACGATTTTGATCCGAAACAAAGTTTCATTGTTCCTTCTGATTTTCTGCGGTATCCTAATAAATGCCTGTAGTTCCGAGAGGGTGAGCGAAAACTCTCGAATCGAATTTAAAATAACCGAATTAAACGATTCTGAATATCCAGACAATCCAGACATAGGATTTCGCCATGGAAATTATAATGCCAACGCTTTTAAAAATGGATATTTGGTGGAAAACGATGCGTCCTATTCTTTTGTTTTCATGCTGGCCGGAGGAGATTCCATAACGATTTCCGAACTCGACGTGATGCAATTCATTCCGGAAACGCCAAAACATCTGCAAAAGGACCATTACCTCAACAAACTCGCGTTAATCAATCAGGAATGGAACCGAAATCAAGTAAAACTACTTCCAGGGGAATTTACGTGTGGTGACTCCAAAGTAGTACGTGTCGATATTGCAAGAAACTGTCTGAACTCTTATCTGTGGGAGGTGATTTTGTATGAAAAAGATGGAGACCAAATTCTTCCGTATGCACATGGTTGGTTCAATTTCCCAAAGAAAACATACCGCGAACTCTTCAACAAAAGAAACAATAGCGCATTCGATCCACTCAAAGGACACCTGGTTAACTGGCACGATCCAGAAAGTCGTTTTGTTAACAAAGCACTGCTGCGTAAATATGTAGATGAATGGAATATCACCTACACGGATGAGAGCGACTCCATGTATCCACTGATGGCTGCACGAGAGAAAAAACGCAAAGAGATTATATGGCCGGAATCGTTCTCCTCTATGCGCGAATTGCAATCAGACAGCACTGTTTTTGCCACCTTCTCGCCCCCAGGATTTTACAATAAAAAAGATCCGAGACCAACGGAACTAGGACGATTCAAACATCTCAACGGATTGCATGTCTACAATACCAAATCAATTCGTTCGGACTCCGAACTGATTGAGATAGAATTCAACTTTGACGATCCAAATTCAGGTCTAATGACGCGACTGTTCATTGGAGGTTTAAAATGGACGGATTTCCCACAGCTGTCAGAAGTCAATGCCAACAAAGGATGGAAGAACTCGATGGGATTTGGAAATCACTCGTTCTATGAATCGCTAAAAGATTTCAACCACTACAATACGGCCGAAAGTGATTACTACGCCTATTTGACGGACGCCAATGGAAATTGGTTAGACAGTCATAAAATTGGGATTGACGGGCCTATCATTCACATAGATGAAAACGATCCGAATTTACTCCATGTTTGGTTACTTTCCTTCGAAAGACATGCACTTATTGGGCATTACCTAATTCAAAAAAACGACTAGAACAAGCGAAGTTGATCAGTTGGACGTTGAAACAATTGCGTATCCAAAATGGGCGATTTCTGATTGGGGAAATACTTTCGAATAGCCAATTTTCTCTGACTGCGTAGGTTTTCTGCCAAAACTCCCACTCCTTTTCCTCGAACTCCGAATTCAGAAGAGCCGGTTTTACCATTGTGTAGTGATCGAATTTGCTGCATTACTTTCACGGCTCGATCAGGGAAATGTGCTTCCAACCATCGTTCAAACAACTCTTCGTTCTTACCCATCAATCGCACAATATGTGAACTAAAACTTGAGGCTCCCGCTTCTTTTGCAGCCTTCGCCATGGGAAGTAGTTCGTGATCGTTCATTGCAGGAATTGCCGGAGACATCATCACGTGAACAGGAAACTCTAGAGCACTCAATTGTTTTACCATTTCAAATCGCTTTCGAATCGTTGAAGTTCTCGGTTCCAACTTGCTTCTGAGCGCTTCATCCAGCGTTGTAATGGAGACATTAATGGAAATCAGCCGCTTATTGGACAGTTGTTCGATGATATCCAAATCTCGCAGAAGCAACGCATTTTTCGTGATTATTCCCACTGGATGCTGATACTCCAAAAACACTTTCAATAATTCGCGCGTAATTTCGAATTCCTTCTCGGCAGGCTGATAACAATCAGTATTGCCAGAAAGTACAATGGGTTTCACTTCCCAAGATCGATTTTCGAAGGTTTCACGGAGTAAATCCGGAGCATTCTTTTTCACTAGAATTGTCTGCTCGAAATCCACACCAGCACTATATCCCCAATATTCATGCGTAGGCCTGGCATAACAATACGTGCAACCATGTTCGCATCCTTGATAAGGATTTAATGAATAGTCCATACCAACGTCGGGGCTATTCACTTTATTCACGATAGACTTCGGGCTGATGTCAATAAATTTCGTTTTTACGGATTTCTCGGTGTCTTGCGGAAGTTCTTCATACGACAATCGCTCAAATCGATTCTTCGTATTGACGCTAGTTCCTCTCCCCTTCTTGTATCGTTTTCCGGATTCCATACTTCGAATATAGTTAATTTTTAATCAATAAATGATTATTATTTAATCATTATGATTGATTGCTATTTACAAAACTGTTGTGTGTGTTTATCATCACTAACACTGAAAATTATGAGTACTTCAAAAACCTTAGGGCGCTATAAAGAGTCGTCCTCTTCTTCTAGTTCAGATCATCCGGGATTGCCACCAGTTGATTGGAAATCAAACGGAATAGATGCGCCAGAAATGGTATCTACGAGCGATTGGAATCCGAATAAAGAGCCCCACAAATATCCTATAGACATGATTATTATGACGTGGACGAGCGCTGAATGGGCAGCTTTTGCACAAGTAATGACAGGGCGAACGGATGAAATGCCGTATGGCGGATACAGCCCCGATGGCCCTGATTGGAAAGACGATTGGGTAGCCTATTACAATTATTGGGACGATAATGTGCTTTCAGCGGGATCGCCTTCTATATCGAACACTGCCTGGGGAAGTTGTTGCGTTGTGAAGTTTCCACAAAATGGGAAATCCGCGCTTCTCTTTAAATCAGACATGCACATCAGCACCGATGGGCCGACCATTCCTTTGCAAAATATGGTACAACAGCTCATCAATGAATTTAGCCCAAAATTGGTGCTAACCATAGGAACTGCGGGAGGAACCAATATAGCAGATGATCTTGGTTCGGCGAACATTACAAATGGCGGACATTGTCAATTATCTGGTGAATTCTCTGGTTTGAATCTCTGGTTCAATAACACTACGTTCCAAAGCGATTGGACTCCGACAACGACGTATTTAGCCAAAGCGCAAAAAGATTTATCTAAATTGGTTCCAATAACGCAAGCATGGATCAATGATTTGTACGCTACTAAGAAAAGTGAACTTATTGATAATTGCACGGGCAAACCCTATCCCTTAAGTTCTATTCAAAACGCGAACATCGGACCGGATAATATTCCAGTGAAACTTAACGATGTAGCCAACAAAAAAATGGTTCTAACCACCAATAGTTATGTTGTAGCAACAACGGATGAGAGTTATGACAATTACGCAGCCATGGAAATGGACGACGCCGTTGTTGGAATGGTCTGTAATGCAAATAAAATTGACTTTGGCGTAGTTCGAAACATCTCGGACCCAGTTCAAAACAAGGAGATCAATCAAACTGCAGCAGGGAATTGGGGATCGATTATTTATAGTGCTTTTGGATTCTACACAAGTTATAACGGTGCATTAGCCGCTTGGGCAATTGCCGCTGCCGAATAAACTAAAAGATATCTCTGAGCTTTGTCATCGGACGCTCGTAGAGATAATAAATCATTGAAGAAATAGCGATGGTTGCAGTCCAGAATACGGCGTAAGCCAACCAATGCTGTTTCAAGGTTTGTGGCGGGAAGTTTTCGATTATTACCGAGGCCACTAGTGCCAAATTCACCAAATACATCGCGTAGGAAATCTTACTGATGTATGAAATGCCTTTACCTATAATTCCAAACGGATTGCTTTTTATAGAAGAAGCCATAGGCAGCAATAACATCGCCCCAATAGATAGCGCTGTGAAGTAGAATACCTTTCCGTACATCGTATCAATACCGTGTGGCGTATACATCACTTGATACATCACAAAAATTCCAATTGCGAAAGTAATCCAACGCGTTTTGTACCAAAGATTCTTGTGATAAAAAGCAATATAGGCTGCCAATACGCCGTAAATGATAGTATCTAGGCGCACAATAACCACCTTTCGAATTTCAACATCGAACCAAAATGCATCATAATTCATATCGGCTTGAGAATAGCGATACATCATAGGAGCGGCAATTAAAATGACAATCGACGCAAGCAATGTAGTTTTCTTAGAAAGAAAAAGTCGAAGGCCAAGGATGATCAGCGGCAAGGAAATGTAGAACCATTCCTCCACAGATAAACTCCAACTCTCCCAGAAGAAGCCGTAAAAGCTTTCGTAGAGGTTGTGAGCAAAGACGAAGAACTTCCAATTGAACTGATCAATAGCGTCATCACCACCAATAACCGATGTGCTAACTAAAATAAAATTGATCAGAAGAATTAAGTAATAATTCGGAAGGGTACGAAACCATCGTCTTTTCCAGAAATGAATAAGTTCTTTGTACCCAAACCGCTCGGAATCCTCTAAAGTTCGAATGAGAATGGTACCAATAAGAAAACCACTAAGTACGAAGAATAGCTCCACTCCATCTGGCCAAGGAACATGAGGCAACCACTTAAAAATAGGCCCTGCTAGAATAGCGCCATGACTCAAAACCACCAATACGATGGCAATTGCCCGGTACACATCCAAGCCGAAAACACGGTTCTTCTCGCCTACTTTTAAATCGTTCATTTCGCTTTCAAAGATAACAAAGCCTATGACCTAACTGAAGCCAAATTAACATGTGCTTTTGTACAACTTTAATAGTTTCAAAATGAGAAAGCTGGAAATTACGTATCTTCGTAAAAACTATTATTTAAACAGCTATGAAACAATTACTACTATCCTTTTCATTTTTAACCTTATTGGTTTTTGGTGCAAATGCACAATGTACTCCAGACCCCCAATATACTGTGGGAGGCGTATACCCTGACAGCGCAACTGGTTTGGCTCCTGCATATGTTGGACAAACGTACAATGAAGTAATTACGGTTGTCGTTCCAGTTGACACGACTATAATGGTTGGTCCAATTCCATTTACATTGACTTTTGATTCTGTTGTAGTTTCTGATTGGCAAGGACTTCCTTCCGGTTTTACTGTAGATTACTATTCACCAAATAATACGTTCAGCCCAATTGATCAAGGGTGCTTCGAAGGAGCTCAAACAGGATGTATTTTAATTTCTGGTAATCCTACTACTGCGGATGTTGGAAGTTACCAGCAGATAATTTCTACTGGTGCCTATTCTACACCCAATAGTCCGCTGGGAGAACCGACGCTTACTTTGGTAGATTACTATTACATCCATATTATTGATGCCAACGGAATTGGAGGGATCACGAAGTCGAAGTTTGCTCTGTTCCCAAATCCAGCAAACAGCGTTGTTACACTGAACGGATTTAACGATGTTGATGTTTCCGCTGTATCGGTGGTTGACATGAATGGAAAGCAACATGCTTATTTTCATTCATTCAACAGTGCATCGATGGATATTAATGTTGAGACTCTCGAATCTGGAATGTACTTTGTGCGCATTGATTACAATGGGATTGCTGAAACTTTGAAGTTCATCAAGGAATAATCCAATAGATAACGTAATACTGCCGGTTGTTTCATTGAAGCAGCCGGTTTTTTTTGTGCCAGAATATTGGATCATTATACTACGGTATTCTTTCCTATATCGTCTTGAGTGAACTGATTTCTTTAGAAGCAACATCAATTCGTTCGAAATGTCTCACACGAGGCAATTCGTCTGCTCCTTCAAAATCCTGAAAATCAATGCGCAAAAAATGAAGAAACGGGATCAATCATTGCAGACATAATTTTTTTTCATTTTTTTTCGCGAACAGTTGCCCTAGAAAGGATATTTGATTTATATTTGCCCACGCTTTAAACGAAAAGCGCGCAACAAATCTCACAAGCTAACTGTTGTTAGCACCGCAAGGTAGAGAATTTGGTCCGGTAGTTCAGTTGGTTAGAATACTTGCCTGTCACGCAAGGGGTCGCGGGTTCGAGTCCCGTCCGGACCGCTGGAGTGTAACCACTCAAACGAGAAGCCCATATGGCTGTGGGATTAGAAGCCCCTAAGGAGTATCAATTTCCTTAGGGGTTTTGCTTTTTATAAAGGGGTCAATTTCGTGGACAACGAAATTTAACACTTCACATTCATTCCTAAAATCTGCTGTTGATAACTTTTTAGTCTCCAACTTTTGACACAGGTCCTCTTTCTGTTTCTTTTCGAACAAAAAGAATTACCTATGTATGGCAGTACTTGTAGAAGCGTATTCAGTAGTCGTTAAAACCGAATCCCTTCAAAGGGTGTATCCTTGCGGGTTCAGTTCATTCAAGAAACAAGTATTGAAGCATCCCTATTGTTTTGATGAAGCCGTTATTTCGATCCACTTTACTGATGCCGACGACCTGGAGTTCTTTGTGGATGACATAATTCTAAGATCTAATAATCAACTGACCATCGATGATTTTGCGCTCATAGATATGATTGAAGGTGTCATGACCAATAATAACTGGCTGAGATTTATCCGAGGAAAGATTTTTGCGCATCGTTCCGAATTCAAAAATTGCATGGAGAACTTTGCAATAGCCTATATTCCGGAGAAATATATAATTGAAACAGACATTGTTCACACAATACGATTTCCTCTTGGGTGGACTCCTGATAAGGCCATTCTCGGAAATGACTTCATAACCAAGGATCGCTTAGAGAGTGACTTTTACTTTATAGATGATGAGAATGGTCAAAAACTAGCTTTTCTAAAAGATACAAACGAACAAGTATTCATTTAGTCAAGATCTTCGATTTCAAATACCTATCTTCATGTTGTGCAGACGTACGAGAAACATATCTACGAAGTCGATGTAATCAAGACTTATTTTGACATATCATCTAGTTTTGAAAAAGTGGGTAAAGAGAATGATCCACTTGTTATACAGCATCTCGAACAGCTGGAGAGTCAAATCAATATTCTCTTAGATAGAAGGGGGCTAGTTAAAGAATTAGTTTGGTCTCATAAATTGCCCATTGTAATACTTCCGTCTATTGATGTTGAGCTTTATACGAATTGGCTTGGCTTGTTCTTATACGGTGTAAATCCAAACAAGGTACACTTGATACTGGAGTACCACTTGCAACATTGGAATTTAAAGGAATCATTTCTAAACCGGGTTGAGTTCTTCTGTTTAGAAAGATTAAATGAGAACCGAATCTTGTTGGACAACACCAATGGAAACATCATGTCAATGTGGCTATTGAGGAAAAGAGAGCTTTTTGGATATGATGGAGTTCAGCCTACAAAACCAATGAATGATAAATCTAAATCAAAGCAAAAAGATAAAAAAGAAACGGAACCTATTGATGTCAATCGTTCAATGCTGAATAAAAAGATAGTGTTCTCCCCAAAAAAAACAAATAATATCTTTCAAGTAGTGAAGAACTGTTTATTTGAAGAGTCTAAAGACAACATGAAACTTCTGGAGTCACTTATAAATGGAGAAAACGTTAATACATGTTTCAAAGTTAAATACACTACCACAAAATTCACTGACTTATTTGTTCGTCTCAAAGAAGCTGAAATCATTTATAATCAATACGACAAGGACGTCGCACAATGGATTCATTCGCACTTTTTATTTCATGACATGAAAGAAAAGAAGTTTAAGAAATCTTCAGTTAAAACAATCCTCAAAACATTTAGTCGCGAAAAATCGATCAGAAAAAAAGATCAAATAGACATTACCTCAATCCTAAAATGAAGTGGGGGAAAACTGGGGGAAAACTGTGGGTGATCCCCGGCAACTGAAAAATACTCTTCTTTTCTTTACACCATGAATCTTAAAATGATAGACATGGAAAAGGACGACAGACACATTGTAACAATGCGTGTAAGTGAACTCCAGGAGGCTATTCGAAGCTCCGTCGAAGAGAAGCTTCGAGAGTTCATCACGGAACAAAAATCGGAAGACAAGAAGAATGACACAACTCTCATACCACGAAAAAAAGTGGCTAAGATGTTTCAAGTCAGCACCGTTTCTCTTGACAAATGGAGGCGTAAAGGTCTCCTACCCGACCCAATAAAGCAAGGAAGAAAAATCTATTACTTACGATCGGAAATAGAACGAATGATTATCGAACGAAAACAACACTATTATGGAAAATGAAATACTACAACTAGGAGGGCCACACCTGAAAGAGTGCAAATGCTGCGGCATTGAGTTCTACGGTAGAAGAAACCAGAAGTTTGTTAACACGGCACACAAAGCTCAATACAATAACGAAAAACGTGCTCTAAAAACAGAAAAGCTAAAGCCTATTTTCAAGAGAATGAGGACTTCCTATGAGGTTCTGAATAATTACGCTAAAAATGGAAAGCTGGGGCGTTGGATGTACATCACTGATTTAATTAAAGAAGGTTTCGATGCTAACATCCCAACCAACCTTATCAAATCAAAAGAAGATGGAGCGGAATATTATAAACTACTCGACTATGCATATCGCCTGTCTGAAGATGGTACAAAAATTATTATTCAAAAAGTAAACGACTAGTTATGGAAGGAGTAAAGTTAGACGTATTCAGACCTGCAGAATATAAGCAGTTTGTACCTGAAAATGCGGTAAATGAAAGTAGTAGTAATGCCACCAACGTATTGGTCATTGGTGGAATCATGCTTGTTATAGGGCTAATTGTCTTGGCGGCAGTGGAGGAGTCACGAAATAGAGACAAAGAATCATTTAGATAGCTTGCTTATTCGATCCGTTAATCTACACACTCTACACATCTTTAAGTTTTGCCAAAATCCTTACCATCGCCAACGTATCCAACTCACAATATGCCAGTAGATCCTTTCTAACTTGTTCTATATCCCCCTCAAAATTTCCCTGCAGCATTTGGGTAAATGCGGTACTCGCTGTCCCACCTTCTTGAATGTTCAAGTTCTTATACGACAATTCGGGAACCAATGCAGGTAAAACCTTTTTGATAGAATACGAACCTTGCATCTCAGGAGTATAATACCAACGCTGTTGGAATGGTATCATTAAGTCTTTCAAGCGATCGATTATCCCTTGTATTTGACGTACATGAAGCGGTGAGAAATCGATTAGATCATTGAGTTTACCTCGCTCGAACCCGATATTATACACCATCACATCGCCAACTTGTCCGCAATCTTCAATCAATCTTTCGATGAACTGAACTCGCGGATCTTCGCCATTTGTTTCGGCCAAATATTCTTTATGCTCAACGCGACCGTCTTCATGTTCGATATGCAGAGAATACTGGAACACCAGTTGCTGATATGGTCGGCTACCATCGAAGATAGGCACGGCTGAAGTGAACGTCTCAAAGTCTAAGTGATAAATTGGATAGTTTAGATCCCCAACAAACTTTTTGATCGCCGGACTATCAATAAAATTTTCATTTCGAATTTCACTTTGCACTTGCATCCACTGTTTATCATTCAGCGGAAACTCCTCTGGAATATCTTTGAAGTGCATTATGTTTTTGTCGTGGAGCTCAAACTTCTTATCTGCTTTTAAACGTGCGATATTGAAGATCGAGTAATCGGGAACGTGCTTCCAACAATGTCCAGCAAAATCGCACTGATATGGATCTGAGCAATGGGGACCGATGTCCTTTAGTGGAGCATTGGGTTGTTGTAACACCTTTTTCAAGAATGCGGCCTTATTGGGTATGCCCGGTAACAATTCCAATACGCGTTCTTTCACAGATGCTATCGTGAATAGTTGATGTACATCGATAGGACCGTTTTTTACGCACTGATTGTTGATATGGATAATAGAGATGTCTTTCAGGTCAATACCTGAGTTCACAATAGTGTAATACTGGATCGTAGCATCTAACTCATACGTTTCGCTTACTTTCGTCGAACTTTTGACTTCATAAGCTCTCCACCCATCGTCATGCTTTACCAAAATATCTAAAGCAGCCAAGACTCCATTAAACTGAAACGCTGCTTCGTATATAATCCTTGTCCCCTTCTCTATTTCTTCTTTAGTGCGAATGACTGCTTTTTGAAAATCGAAATAACTTTCAGGTGTGCAATCTACTCCTCCTGGGAACAATTGACATGCTAGCTCACCAACTGAAGTACCTTGGTCGAATATGGCCTCTTGAGCTGCCGTAACTTCACTCTTCAATTCGCGGTGGTGCTTATTTAAATACAATGCTTTCTCGCACTGCATGCCTTTTTTAAAAGTTGATTTGGATAGGATGTGTTTTTGCATAGTGGACTGTAAGGCGTCTAATTTAAAAACAATAGTGAAATTACTTTTTGCTCTTTTCAGCTGTATTTAATTCGAAATAATCCGATTGGATTCGAACTAAAAAGGATTAATCCATATTTATCCGAAACAATTCGGATTAAATATGTCTTCGGGTGGATTGATTCGAAAGTGAATTTTTCTTAGGTGACCAGTAGTTTATCAAAAAGATATTTTTTTATAACTTTGAAATGCCAACCGATACACTTATGAACCGAAAATACTTCTTAATTATCATAATAAGTTCTTTATTTGTTGGTGGTGGATTTTGGCTTTTATTATCAAGTAAAGAAAAAGTAGAAATCCTGGAGGTTAATTTCATTTCAGATCATCCGGTATGCGAAAATGGGGAAGGTGTTCCTTTTGAAATATCCATATTTTCAGACATTTACGAAGGTAAAGAAGAATACATGTATCCCAAATTATATTTCACTCGAATGGATTTAGGCTCTTCAAGGGAGAGAATACAATATACTACTACCTATTCACATACTTCGAAAGAAGATGCCATCAGTTTCTTTAAAAATCAGGACCTGAACATTAATCGAAACATGCACTTAGAGAAGGCATCTCGCGATACTGACATCGAGAAGTATACAGATAACATTAGACATTTTTTTCTTACCGATGATCTCGAAAAAGTAGACAACGTAACCTTTTTTAAAGATCCATTAAAACTGAAAAAATATATTGCCCAAAATCTCAAAAATGGCGTTCTCTTCAATTCCGGTGACAAACCTAGGACAATTAATATTATTCTCTTAAAGCAGGTTGCAATCGCAGAAAAAGTAGACGTGGAAGTACCTGAAAAGCTAACAACAAGGCAAGAAAAAAATAAGGATTCAAATATTGATACCGAAAATCAAGTAAAAAATCAAAATGTTCATTATTATGCAAATTTGAAAAACTCTTCTGCAGACCATAATTTCATTACATGGAACCCTGCCCTAAAAAAGGCTAGTTCCTTAAAAATTGATTTTTACTGTAGTGATACTCGAGAACAATTATTTAGTGACGATGTTACAGGAAGGCAATCTTACCAATTCAATTACGGAAAGTCTAAATACACCGATGCAAACATTACTGTAACACTTACTCCAACTTTTACCGATGTCGTGACAGTATCAGGTACAGTTTTGAAAACGTCAGGAGCTAAAGGAAATGGCCTCTTGTGTAAATAATATAAAGATGAATAATATATTATTAATCCTTATTTCGCTGAGTATGTTCAACGTATCAGCGAAACAAACACCAATAAATGTTTACATTCTCTGCGATGATTATGAAATGACCAAATCTAAGCTGAAGCAGTTAGCGGATGACGTATTCTTGAAAAATAAAGATTTCAAGAACTTAAATCTAAGTGTTCACCATTCGGTAACTATTAACGAGGTTAGCCGCCCCTGGCATGAAGGGAAAAAGCAAGTTTCTTACTTTTTGAACAAAATGGATTGTGATTTTTCAAGCTGTGAAAATTTAATCAATTATGTAGAAGAGATGAAAACTGACCTTTCAACCCTCTATATCGGAGAAGGTATGTCGACTTGTTCTATTCAAGATTTACGCATTAAAATGGTTCCTATTATGATAAATTCAAATAGTATTATCGAAAGTATAAAGGAGCAACAAGACCGACATAAAAAAAGTGATAAAGAGGTTACACTTATATTCTATATTCCGCCAAAAAAGGATGTGTCCAAACCCAAAATTTCGTTTAGTGATGCAAAAATCGAATTATTTGAAGGTGACCAAATAACACTATCTCCGAATGTCAATGGAGAGTTTGATTACAATTGGAGTCCAAGTACAGACTTATCATGCTCATCTTGTCCAAACCCCATTTTAACAGCTATTAATAGTGAGGTTATCAATGTAGAGATAACGAGTCAGCTGGGCTGCACAGCGACATCTAAAATAGATATTGTTGTAAAAAAGAGATGCCCAGGTATAACTGCACCCACTATCCAGTTTTCAATAGATGACGGTTTATATCAACAGGTACTATCTGATAAAAGTAAGTGGCTTATTGCAAGTGATCAACCAGGATCAAAAACCTATTATCTTATATGCAAACCAAACTGTGGTGAATCATTCCGAATTGAATTGATTGATAATGAGAATTCTGTTGTTTGGCCAAAGCCTGGACAGGAGTTTTCATATCTATTGCAAGATGTTGCAAGCGGACATATGCTACATGTTGATTATCCAAACTATTTTATTTTTAAAGTTGACCTTGAAAACGTCGGAGATTTATCAAAGTACGATTATTATAATTTCAAAATCTACAGTTACGACCTCGAAAATAACAGTTACCCAGTGTACCGGTCAGGAGGGGTTAAATTTGTTGACTGTGCCTTGTAACTAACTACATGATTAAATCAAGACTCTTAATTACATTCGTATTTATTTTTTGCGGAAGTACCATCCTTGCACAGTTAGAGAAGGATTCCATTGAGCAGCCTGTAATTCATAGCGATCGTGATACTGCTCAACTACCTTATTACATTCTTCCGGCATCAAACAAAGACACACTTTCAATTTCTAACATTTCCAATTTATTTAAAAATAAGACCAAAGGAATAGCTTTTTTTTATCCTGAGAATGGAATAAAGCATCATAATGACTCTGTTGTACAGGCAATTGTTGAAGGAGAAAGATTTCATGCTTTTGAACTAATAGGAATTCCCTGTATTAAAACAAAGAACGATCGTGACAATCTTTATTTTGAATCTGTGAATATCTCTAATATTCAGTGTTTAATATTCTCTAGTGACTCCACCGATCTATATAGGGCTCAGCTCAGGCATCCTGAATTTATCATAATAGAAGCTAACCTTCCTCCAAATTTTTATTTAATCGATATTGATAAAAATGTTATTTGCGTAACAGAAGAGAGAATTGCTTTTTATCAAGAATTCATATATGAATTTGTAGATCCACGCCCAACCTGTGATGAGAAAATTTTTGATCTAAATAAAAAGGTTGAATCACTAAAAAGCGATTTTTTAGAGCTGCAGAAAAAATCTGCTGAATCAATAAATCAAATTCAGCAAGAGTTCGATGAGAAATACAAAGAGTTGGTAAAAACGAAGAAAGACAAATGAATTTAAACTGTTTTCTTCTATTCATGTTGTCGCCAACATTATTATTTGGACAAATCAAATTTGATAATCAAGACCTCGCGGTAACAAAGTTTCGGAATGGAGATGAAATACTATTTGTAAACACAGAAGAAGCTTGGAAAAAAACCATAGAGGAATACTTACCGGCATATTGCTTCGTAAATAATGACCCGAAACAAGGTGTATTGTATAATTGGGCTGCTGTTAATGACCCTAGAAAATTAGCTCCCATTGGTTGGAAGATACCAATACCATCAGATTATAGTAAATTCAAGAATAAGAGAATGCATTCTGGCAATGGGTGGATAAATTCCACTTACCCATCTTCATTTAACTCTGATCCAAAAGGCTATAAAACATATGACGGAGGTATTTTTTTATTACAGGGAGAAGGAGCATTTTATTGGACGAATCAAAAGGGAAAAGCTAAGCATTCAAAACTAATCCAAATTTGGGGTGATAAAAACGGCTTCGATTTGGCAGATGAAAATAGGAGATCTTTTTGCAGCGTTAGATGCGTGAGGGACTATACTGAGTCTATTCAGCCGTTAAGAATCGATGGTGACGTAAAGGTTTGTGAGGGTCAGAAGTCTATTTACACAATTATTGGAGGGGATTTAGCAACCGATGCAACGTGGAAATGGTACTTTAAATCAGGTAGCTATTATGAAGAAATTGAGTCACAGCAAAAATCAGTTAGATCTATAACGATAGATCCGGATGAGTCTGAGCAGCTTTGTGTCCGTTTCGAAAGTGATTCAGAAAAAGGAGAATACATTTGTAAAAATATTGAAGTCTACCCTAGCCCAGAGCTTCCGATATCATTGAATGGTTCATTATCTCCTTGCTACAATCAAGCCAATAGATATGAGGCATTAGGAGAACCGAATGAAGGGACTGAATGGATCTGGTCTTATGGCAACAAGCACTATGGAAGTGGATGGACGAAGTTTTTAGCATTTAAAGAAGATGGCTACCTACAAGTAAAGGCCAAAAATGAAGTTTGTGAATCTACAAGTTCAGTATCAATTAAGATTGAGTTATCTAATAGTTCTATTGACCATAAGAATATTTCAAAATATCTGGATGGAAATAAGTTTAGGCTCGTTGCTTCGGGAGGGACACTCGGAGATGGAGATCATGTCCATTGGAGCTGGTACGTCAAAAAGAACAATGGCAAGCTTGTTAAACTTGAAGGAGAACAAAGTACGACATTGAAGGTTAGCAAGCACAAAACCAGAACCTATATCATTAAAGCCCTGGGCGGGAAATGCAGTCCGCAAAATACCACAGGAAAAAAAATTGAGATCGAAAAAGAAAAATATCTTGGCCATATGGATAGGAACTATAGTTCGGTTCGAGGTGTCTTTCACTGGGGACTAGACATTGGCTATGACGGGTTCACAATAACAGATGGCACTGATTTTCAAAAAGATACGATAAACTCTGCTTATCCAGTTAAAATTTCAGGAAACGGAATTAAGTTGGGATTTGACATTCACCCAATAATGGATGAATATTTTGCTTTAGGATTAAGATCTAACATTGCTTTATACCATAATACCCTTCGAAGCATTAATGGACAAAGTGGCAACTATCAATCTTTTGGGGTTTCAAGCATTATACTCAATTCAAGATCCTATAATTTGGGAGGTCAAATATCCATTGGTTTGCCCAAAAAAGGTGGCATGCACCTTTTAGCGGATTATGATCTTACGAAAAGAGATATAGACCTGAGAGGATTAGACATAAACGGAGGGTTAGTTCTCAATATGGAGCCAAAAAGAAAAGAAACCATCTCATTTGGATTCAGGTTTGGACGCTACAGAAATAAGAAATTCAAAGTAGGGAAGAACTTCGATATACTCTGCAGCTTTTCTAATGTAACGAATCGAAATTTATTTAACTTTTCTAAAAATAACGGCTACGATTTTTCTAATTGGAATGCCGGAGTTAATTTAAGACTTTGGATTCATGGAGCAATTAAGATTCAATACAATATTATGTTCCCTCAAACTATTGCTCAAAGTTTTGATAACGGAATAGATTTCTCTAACTCCTACCATGAATTTTCTATGGTCTATAGCTTAGATAAGTTTAAGTAGATAGTGAACGGTAATAATCTAGTTCTTTATTCAATTCAATTATATCATTCTGTAAATTTTGATTTGCTACTATAAACCAAACAACAGCAACCGAAAGTGTAAGCATAATCGCAAAAAGGATAAATAACTCAAGCTTTGAATTTCTCTTTATGCTCATAGTAGGTGTATTAGAAGAAGCTTTATCAATCAACAAATCCTCATCCACCTGAATTGCATATTCCGTGTTAGGGATAACCTTATATTCCTTGTACTTACTATTTGCAGGCTCCACAAGCTTAATATAATATCCGTGTTGATTGCCTTTTTCTAATTTAAAGCTGAAAGTTTCACCACCAACGGTTGCATCAATAACATACTTCCTAAAAACACTAGCTTTCGGATACCGATTTTTCTTGTCTTTCTCGGTTGCCTTCTTCACTATATCATCCCAGCGTTTATCCAAGGAGGGGTGTAAATAGGTCGGGCGAGCGAGCTCTTCTGATACGATCTTTTGTTTTACTTGAAACTCATGGGTTTCTTTTTCATAGGGAATCTGCCCTGTCAAGATCTCATGTAAAACAATTCCCGTTGAATAAATATCTGTTCTGTGATCCAGTACATCTAAACCACTAACTTGCTCTGGGGACATATATCGAGGTGTTCCTACGCTTTCGTTTACATATGTTTTAGCCAAATTCTGATCTGTATCAATCATCTTAGCGATACCAAAATCTATAATCTTCACTTGTTCATCATGATCAACAAGAATGTTTCCCGGCTTGATATCACGATGGTAAATTCCCTTCATATGAGCAGCGCTCAAACCTTCTAGGACTTGACCAACTATTTTCTTCGCCAGCTCTTCCCTGTCACCCTTAAAACCTTTTAGATACTTGTCCAATGGCACACCTTCAACATATTCCAATATTAAGAATACACCGTTCTCGTTGCTTTCATAGTTAATAAGCTTTACCACATTGGGATGCTCAATCCTAGAAAGAACTTCTGCCTCTTGATCAAAACGATCGCGTGCCTTTTGATTACTGCTCAGGTGTGGCAATATTGCCTTAATAGCCACAATCTTTCCAGTAGCGAGGTCTTTTGCCTGAAACACTTTTCCCGTACCGCCATCACCAATAGATGATGAAATGATTTCATACTTCAATATTTTGTCTCCAACCTTCATTGGATCATTCTACAAAAAGTGAAGAGCAAGTTAAGTTAAGCTGCATCATTTAGTTTTTCAAATTCAGTCATTGTTAAATATCCCAAAGCGGAGTGTCTTCTATTTCTGTTATAAAACCCTTCAATGTATTCAAAAATAGCAATTTCTGCCTCTTTTTGATTTTGATAAGTCTGCTCATACACTTCTTCAACCTTTACACTCTTAAAAAAGCTTTCAGCAACTGCATTATCCCAACAGTCACCCTTTCTGCTCATACTTCTACATACAAATTGATTTTTATCAAGTATTCTGGAAAAGTCATCACAAGCATATTGAACACCACGATCAGAATGAAAGATTAGCTTATCGGTCAAAGGGCGATTGATCATTGCCATGTGCCAGGCTGCAATAACTGTTTGTTTTGCAGTCATAGTTGTGCTCATTGCCCATCCAACAACCTTTCTGTCATACAAATCCAAAATTATCGTTAAATACAACCATCCAGTTTTGGTTTCGATATAAGTGATATCAGGGACCCAGACTTGTGCTTTTCGCTGGACAGAGAAGTTTCGCTTTAGCAAATTAGGCATGATTCGATAACCGTGCTTGCTGTTTGTTGTCACTTTAAAACGCTTTCTTCGTCTTGATTGTAAGTTCATTTGTTTCATAAGTTTGGCTACAGTTGCACGGCAGACAGCAACACTTTCCGCATTCAGCTCCTTGGTGATACGAGTACAGCCATACCGCTTCTTAAATTCATAAAAAAGCATTCTAATCCTTCTTTTCAAAGGCTCTTGTCTTTGTACGACCTTTCCTATGGGATCTTTCGTCCATTTGTAAAACGATCCACTACTGATATTAAATACTTCACACATCTTCTCAACGGTATGGATATTTCGATTCCGTGCTATGAATCCGTAGATTTCCCGTCGCTCTTGGAGAAGAAGTGAACGGCCTTTTTTAAGATGTCCCGTTCTTCGGTTACATCAGCTAGCCTTTTCTTCAAGGAAGCAAGTTCTTGCTCATGCTGTGTCTTTTTAGGCTTCCCTCGCCCTGGAAAACTACCAGAATCATACTTCTCATGTTCCTTTATCCAGCGATGAAGACTGTTGATATTTACACCATATTCACGACTTATTGCACTTACGTTTCCTCGTGCTTTTGCCAACTCCACCAGCTTAAGTTTATAGTCCCGACTGTAAGACTTTCGCTCCTTTTTCATTTTGTTAAGGTATTTATTCATTTAAAATATCCTTAACTTACTCTCTCAAATTGTTATGCTGGTCCAGAAATTAAACGATATCTTAATTTTCAAAAGAAGCTAAGAGCTTTAAGACTAGGAGAAGACTTAGGATGCAAATATGCCTGTGAGGTATTCAAAATCAGTAAGACCACATACTACAATTGGAAAAGGAAATACGCCAAGTATGGAGAAGAGGGTTTATTGAGAAAGAAAAGAGATCCGGGATCATATGGGAATTGTATCGACAAGGAGACGGTTGATCTAATCTTAAAATTGAGAAAGGAACACAAACTAGGTACATGGCGGATCAAGTGGTACCTAGAACGCTATCACGACATCAATGTTTCTGAATCATCGGTCTATAGAACACTTAAAAGAAACAATATCAAACCATTGGATCGTACTACTACCAGAAAGGCTATGGGACCAAAACGCTATTCAAAGGAAACTCCTGGGCATCACGTTCAAGTAGATGTTAAGTTCTTGATATTTAATACTGAAGAAGGAAAGGTTAAGCGATATCAATACACTGCTATTGATGATTGTACGCGCGTGAGAGCCATTAAAGTTTACGAAAAGCATAATCAGAAAAATGCAATAGACTTCTTAGATTACGTCATAGATAAATTTCCTTTCAGAATACACACCATCCAAACTGACAATGGACATGAATTTCAATCCAAGTTTAATTGGTATGTCCAAGATAAAGGGATGAATCATCGATACATTAAGCCTGGAAAACCACAACACAATGGAAAAGTAGAAAGATCCCATTTAACAGATAAAAGAGAGTTTTATCAGCTTTTAAAATATACGGATGATGTAGATTTAGGCAAAAAACTAAAACAATGGGAAGATTTTTATAACTTCAACAGACCACATGGAGCTTTTAAGGGAAAAACACCGTACGAAGAGCTAATGTGTCACTTAAAAAATTAAGGTTTTGGTTCCAATTTAGTTGAAGTACCACACTTTAATGGTTACATTTAAGCCTACTATTTATTTTTGTAATGAGCACTTAAAATCTCATTATCAATTGTTGAAGAAATACTAATTCAACCTATATGAAACTTATACTATCAACATTACTTCTATTAACATCGTTCTCCTTATTTGCACAATTCGAGCATCAAAAATTAGTTGATAATAAAAAGTACAGTAAAGCACTAAAAAAGACTCAAAAGGAATACGACAAAAATGCAAATTCGATAAATGCGCTCTATTCATTTGCAGTGCTTTACAATATTGAGGATAGTAAGTTTTTTAATTCCGACACCGCTTATTATTACGCCATAAAAACGAGAGAAACATACACTCATGCCACACAAAAGGAAATTGATAAACTCGACAAACAAGGT
This sequence comes from Flavobacteriales bacterium, assembly GCA_015665275.1. Taxonomy (GTDB): domain Bacteria; phylum Bacteroidota; class Bacteroidia; order Flavobacteriales_D; family Crocinitomicaceae; genus UBA4466. The sequence goes on from JADFAL010000026.1 coordinate 26,935, forward strand.
TTAGATGGAGCTGCAATTAATAAACAGCTAAATGTGATCTGTGGCACGGCTTATCAAATATCAAAAAAGGCCAACACGGTAGCTATTTACAACCATTTTCTTGAAACATTTACTGAGAATTCGGCATTAGTAATTGAGGCCACCAAACGAAGAAATTCAAAAGCCTTTGAAGAGGCCGAAACTGTTAATACAATCGCATCTTATCAAACCTTTATTGACACTTACTCGAATGCTGTAGAGGTTAAGAAGGCCAAAAACAAGAGAAATGAGATTGGCTATTCAAATGCCAAAACGTTAAATACCATTGAGAGTTATCAAGGTTTTATAGACAAGTACCCTGAGGCTCGTGAGGTAAACCAAGCAAAGCTTTTACGAGACCAAATTGCATTTGCAAGCGCCAAAAAGATCAATACATCAAAGGCAATGCAAGATTTTTTAACTGCATATCCTAATAGCGAAATTGCAGAGGAGGTTCGTTATGTACATGACCGTTTACACTTCGAAGAAGGATTCATTACGAATAGCTCTTCCTACTCATTGAATTATTTAAAGACGCATATGCATTCAAGTTATCGGGGTATTATCATTGATACCGTTTACTATATCGGAATGCGCAATAAAGACTACTACTCGCTTCGGTTCTTAGCTGAAAATTCAGATGAATTCAATTTGGACCCTAGCATTTGGACGGATTACTTTCATGTTTACACAAAAAGTGGAGCGTCAGAACTTATTGATGAATTTAGAAATGAATATGAGTATCGTTTTTCCTCTGCGCTCTTTCTTAGCAGTGAATATCTTGATGCCCTTGCCACTGAATTAATCGATGAAAAAAATATTACAATTCGAAATGAAGATGTCCTTGACTATTTCCGAAATCACCCTTCGACATATTTAAGTTTTCAAATGTCCCAGAAAATCTTAGACCCATATGTAAAAGCTAAAAATTGGACAAAAGCCACTGGAGTGATTAAACAGCTTCAAAAAGAACTCAATTACAAGAACACATATCTCAATGATCTTGAAACCATACTTGCTAATGGAGATAAGAATATTCAAAAAAAGAAATTGACTTCTCTAGTAAATACAACTAAAGGAGGAGAATATGTTCCAGTAATTTCAGCAGATAACAAATTGCTTTATTTCTGCGGCAAGGATCGGAATGACAACTATTCAAATGAAGATATTTTTGTTTCTGAGAATAGCAATGGAAGATGGCAAAAACCAACACTTGTTAGTGATTTAAACACTTATGGAAATGATGCTCCTCTATCTGTATCAGCAGATGGAAACACCCTCTTGCTGTTTAAAAATGGCTCTTTATTCTATTCTGAACGGGATTATTATGGCTGGTCAGATTTAGTTGAATTCCCTTACCCAATTAACTCTGACACATGGGAAGCTGATGCCATGATAACCAGCGATGGAAAATCCATCGTTTTTGCATCGAAGCGAGTTCCTGACCACCCTTACATTTATGATATTGATATATATATATCGCATAAATTGGACGATGGATGGAGCACTCCAATAAATTTAGGCTCAACAATAAATACAGAGTTTACAGATCGCTCACCTTTTCTTCATCCAGACATGAAAACACTATATTTTTCATCACAAGGTCATGGCGGGTTAGGTGAATTAGATGTATTTAAGACGACTCGACTAAACGACACATCATGGACGGACTGGAGCACTCCAATAAATTTAGGACGTGATATTAATACATCAGGTATGGATTGGGGCTACAGAATTTCAACAGATGGAGAAACAGCCTATTTTGCCGCTACAACTGGCAAAGAAAATCAAGATCTTTATTCTGTAAACCTCCCTGGTTATTTACGCCCAGGGTTTGTAGCTACAGTTGAAGGGACCCTTTTGGATAAGGATAATAAACCTATAGAAGCTACAATTAAGTGGGAGGATCTTGAAACTGGAAAAATTATTGGAGAGTCAAAAAGTAATCCTGAGGACGGAAGCTATTTTATTGTGCTTCCAATGGGGAAGATTTATGGTTATTATATTGAAAATGGAGACTACTACCCTATTTCAAGTCATATCGATTTACGTGAAGAAGATAAGGCTGTTGTAATAGATAAGGACATAGAAATTGTGACTTTCGACCAAATGATAAGCGAGGGAATTTCCGTACCGATGAACAACTTATTTTTTAATACTGGAAAATGGAATATACTCTCTGAATCGAGACCTGAATTAAAACGTATTGCTGAAATCATTAAAACCCATAATCTGAAGGTCGAAATCTCAGGTCATACAGATGATGTTGGACCAGATGACACGAATCAAACTTTATCTGAAAATCGCGCAAATGCAATAGCGAAATTTTTACAGGACTTAGGCGTGCCATTGGAGTTAATTTCCACAATTGGTTATGGAGAGTCTCAGCCAAGTGAATCAAATGAAACGGCAGATGGGCGAGCTTTAAATAGAAGGGTTGAATTAAAATTTGTTGATTAAACTTCAAAATAGATAAGTCTTTGCGATTTTATTTAATCAAACGGTTTAATCCGACTTGATTCGCATTAGTCCGGATCACATCGTTTTCAATTGAATCAATTCGAATTATTTCGAAATGATTCAATGATTTTTTATTTGATAAAAGATTAAAATCTGTTGCCTTTCTTATGCGCGCACATTATAAGAGTACAACTCTTTATTTCTCCCGCCATGAAAAACCTTATTCTCCTTTTGGCTGTTCTTGTATACAGCTCTCCTTCTCAATCACAAGTGAATCTAAATCTTAGAGTCCGAATAAAGAATACCTTAGAGATTGACAAATATGAATCGCTAGACAACGGATTCAAAGTACAAATGCTTAAGATGGCTCCAGGAAGCTGGAGAATTCAAAATGAAGCCGCGGCCGAGCTTCTTAAAAGTGAAACAATCGTAGCTGTAGATCTTGTTTACTCTGATTATCCAGAAGGTGAAGACTTTACTGAGTTAAATAAAAGAAGACTCATTGAACTCTACGGAGCCTTACCTGATGCATTTAATAGACAAGTCGTGACCTGGCGAGTTGTTAAGCAGACGGGCGTAAAGAAAACAGGAGGTATTAATAATTACTTCCATGGATTTGTAATCTACTTTAGACCGATGCCATCTAACTATGCTGAAAATAAATTAATCGAGGATATAGTGGAAGGAAGAGTGGCTCCAGAAGACTCAACTCTTTTGAAAGTCTTCGAACGAAACGAGTCTTGGAAGGATATGCTCGTTGTATGTGATGTAACAGGAAGTATGTCACCGTACACAGCTCAACTACTCCTTTGGATCAAGGCCAACCAAAAGCTCCGATCAATGAAAAACATTGTATTCTTCAATGATAATGATGAAAAAAGCACCAATCAAACTGTTGTGCAGGACACCACTGGAATGTGGGCGGTAAGTTCCGGGAACTATAAAAAGGTCATGGAATCTGCAGTGAAAGCCATGAAAGAAGGTGAACATATGGAGAATAATTTAGAAGCAGTCTGCAAAGCCATTCAAGAATTTCCAGAAGGAAAAGGCAAAATTTTAATGATAGCTGACAATTGGGAAGACCCTTGCGATATGCATTTATTAAAATATCTACAATCGCAAAATGTTCCGATACGTATTATTCTTTGTGGAGTGAATTCTAGCATAAATCTGAAATACCTTGAAATAGCGAGAGCTACAGGAGGAAGTATTCATACGATGGAAGACGACTTAACAAATCTAGCTTCAATGAAGGATGGAACGAAATTTAAAATCGGTGGAGTAAGAATTATGCTTTCTAAAGGGACGTTTTATCAGATTAATTAAGAAGACTGGAATAACACTATTAATTCTGACGCTCACAATATTTCATTTGAAGAACATGTTAGCTTTTATTCAGCTTCAAAAGATCCAGAAAGGTTTATTGGATCCGTATTGACTTAGATTCGTTTACAAAAAAAGAAATACAGTAGATAGGCGGCTCCAGTAGATCTGATTTTTGATTGCAAATAAAATTTGTTCATGATAGAGTAGCTTTAGATTAGAGTGACTAATTGTATGCCTGAAAGAAAAAAAAATGCTTATTGTGATTCTGCACATTGACCAAGAAGAGTATTATAGTTAAATTCGGTACCTACTATTTTTTATAATCATGAGCCTCAAAATCTCATGCCTACTCGTTGAAGAAATACTAATTCGTCATTCATTCACCTTTATCCGTATTAATTCGTGTAAACAATAAGAATATCAAACAGATATAACTTTATCTTCACCCATTCCAAGTCTACTTACAACACTTTTCCGTCCAGTATCAATACTTGATTCCCTCTTCTCAATCCCAAGTATGTGAAGAAGTTCCAGCCTGTCCGTATATGTGATAATTGCATCCATGAAGGTCTGGCCTCCTATCCACAGAAAGGTGCAAATGACAAAACCTACAAGTATATGATTCAGACCCTTGCTTGCCATAATCTATCCATGTGTGGGAAGTCCCAAATCCGCCGTTGTATTCATACCCAACAGGGCAATTATGAACATCAGGTTGGCGGAATGCATATTTCACTTGACTGCATTGGCTACAACCCCAAGCCGTCAATGGTTTTTTGTTTGGTAGATTGGTTGGAACGCTTCCGCCTCCACTACTTTCTTGCTGGGAAGGAGCTGAATTAGGGTTTGATGAATAACTTGAAGAACCTGTATCTACAAAGAAGAAATAACCAGCAATTATAAGTCCAATTATCGCAATTAATCCCAACACCCCTGAAACGGCACTATCCTCCTGGACTTCTTCATAAAGGTGTTGATCTTCATCTTCAGGCTCCATTTCTTTTTCATGAGTTTCATGTTCTTCAAAATTAGACGAAACTGCTAAATCAAAGTAGCTTTTCCATGGAATAGTAACGCTTCCCATTTGTAAAGAGTCAGTTTTTCTAAGCATTACTGAACCTTTTAGTTTTACACCATTTATTAGTGTGCCATTGGTAGAGTTCAAATCAGTAATGAAAAAATTACCCTCGTCATCTCGAAATATTTCAGCATGATTTCTTGAAATTGAAGGATCATCAACAACAATGTCGTTGTTGGCTTCTCTTCCAATTTTTATCAACTGATAACTCATGTCAAATTATTAAACTTTTGATTAATAAAACTTGATGTCCGTCGATTGCCATTTCCAGCTAATACTGTTAATTGTACCTTCAACTTATCCTATTGTATAAAAAACTTCATGACATTCTTCACTTCACTTCCCCAATATTCATAGTTATGAGTAGCATTAGAATCTAAATGGATTTTAACATTCAATTCTGGTTGATGCACCTTTAATGAATCATAAAACTCCACAGATTGAGAAAAAGGCACCACATTATCTTTTAAGCCATGACCAATATAGAATGGAACTGTAAAACGATCCAGGTTATAAACTACATTGTCTTCGCCTGTCCAACGCTCTTTAAACTTGCTATGTGAACCATAAAAAATTCGCATTAAATTATCTGTAGGCATTGAATTCTGATTATAATCACCAGAGAGTGACGCGCCTTTCTTAAAGATTTCAGGCAAGTCAAGACACAGCAACGAAGCTCCTCTACCGCCAGTAGAGAGTCCCAAAATGTAATTATTACCACCTTCTAGCAATTGTCCGTACTCTTCTTGAAAAAAGGGGGTAAGTGTATCCTTAAACCAAGTTCGTGTCGCATAACGTCTCATATCAGCTCTCGTTTCGGGATAGTATTGGCTTGAGTAGGTACTTTTAGACATGTCAACAAGGATAACATTGTAACCCCACTCTTCTGCAAGTTTGCATAGGTCTGTTTTGTTGCACCAATCCAACGATGAATAATTCCAACCTGGAAGTAAAACGATCGTACCAATATTGAATCCGAATGTATCTTGATATTCCTTATAATGTACTTTGACAGATGAATTACCATTCCCTCTTTTAAACACAATTGTAGTATCTGTAGGTGGTGTCTGAACATATTCATCCGATGCCTTTTGAATTTTAAGGTCTAAATTATAAGTAAACCCAAACGTTAAAATGCTAAAAATAGCGAGTGTTACAAATAATTTCATCTTATACAAAGTATTTGAATCTCAGAAATACAAATATCTGGCCATTTAGATGTTTTATGCACACTTAGTGGTGTAATTTTTACAAATTTTGTAATATGATTTGTATTAAATTCTAGGTATTGAACTTGATCGATGTCGTCCAAATAAAAAATTTCAGACTGTCCATTGTCGAATTCTACTTTTATTCTAGATAAGCGATGATTTTTGTAAAATAAATTCCCCAAATGTTTTCCGCTTGGCGTTATATAATTGGGATGATGCGAGCCGCCATGAATTCGAATTCCATAAACAGGAAAATCATCTCCCAAACTCACCTTAATCCATGAGTTTTTGGTTGATTTAGGCGACCACCAAGTATTAAGATTATCGTCAAGTACATTTGAAGCACTGTATGATAATCCTGCAAAGTCTCCCATTGAGGAGGATGCACGGACGGTTAAGTAAGGCGCAGTTAAACCTTCAGTATTTTCATCTTCTTCAGGCAGGCGATCTTGATCATCATCGTAACCATGATCGTCGTTATCGACCTTCGGAGAATCTTCTACTTGACTATCCCCCTGCATTGATTGAACAATGAAAAATCCGATCACTAATAAAAGAGCAACGATAATGCCTACCATCCAACCTTTTGAATTTCCTGAAGTAGATTTTTTAGGAAGCTTTGCAGCTGGGACTTCAGATTTTCTATGAGGGACTGCTTCCGTAATCTTATCAACTTGTTCCAAGTCCTTTATCATTTCGCTACTGTCTTGATACCGAGATAAAAGATCTTTTGCCGTTGCTTTTGAAATGACGCTCCATACTTTAGAGTACTGATCTCCCATAGTGTCAACCAAAGACGCTAAAGGTTCTTGAATAATTTTATTGTAAATCGCATATTCAGTGGACAGGGATTTGTATGGGCAGAAGCCGGCAAGCATTTCATAAAAAGTGACTCCAAGAGAATAAATATCTGAACGCTTATCCAAAACTTTCCCTTGGACTTGTTCGGGTGACATATAATACGCGGTGCCTACATTAGATCCATCTTTAGTTAAGTTAAATTGCTCGTTTCCGACAATTTTTGCAATTCCAAAGTCAAGAACTTTAACTGTTCCGTTCTTTGAAATTAGCACATTGGCTGGTTTAACATCTCGGTGAACAATTCCATTTTCATGTGCATACTCGAAGGCTTTCAAAATCAGAGGCATGATCCTCTTTGCTTCATCAAGATCCATCGGTTCACTGAGGCTCTTGATCTTATCAGCAAGCTCTACTCCTTCAACATATTCCATGATCAAATACAAGCCTGACTCATCTTCATGGAAGTCATATAATCCAACGATGTTGGGGTGCTGAAGTTTAGCCATTACTTTGGCTTCGTTCTTAAATCGCTTACGAATTTCCTCGTTCAAAGAAAGTTCTGGCTTCAGCGCTTTAACCGCTACTTTTCGGCCAATAGAAGTGTGCTCAGCAAGGTAAACATCCCCCATCCCTCCTTCCCCGATGAGTGCTTTTATTTCATAATTGAGAATTTGTCTTCCTATCATTTCAAATTTCGTTTATTGAACTGCATCTGTTAATCCATGTACAACTTCACGCTTCGAATCATGGCTAACTAAAGTTCCATATGCCTTTGGATTAATGGTTTGATATTTGTCCAGTATAATTGCACACTCTTCTTTCGTTTTATACGGCCCCAGAAAAACAGAGAAAAACTCTGCCCCACTCAATGATGCATAATCTGGAATCCAAAGGTAATCGGCTTTGTACCCATCATCGCTCAATACTTGCGCTTTACTAATTGCTGCTGCTTCTAATTTAACCGCTGCGGTGTTAATTATATAAAATGGCGGTTTTAATCGTTCTGTGGATTCGTTGTTTTCAACTGATTCCTTTTCTATATTGACTTTATCCTGTTCTTTTGCAGTTTTGGGTTCTTCAATAAGAGAAGATTCCTGATGACAACTCAAGGATAAAAGGACAACTATCAAATAAATGGCTTTTTTTCATATTCAATTTTAATAAGACTCAAACTTAAGATTCTTCACTTGTAATTCACGGTAAGATACAATTAACTTATCTTCATTGAAACCAACTTCAATCTGGGTTTGACACGTTTGAATGGCATGCTTTTTTTTTCTATAACATTGAAAATCGATCCAATAAGTCCAATAACTATCATTGTTCTCCATATGAGAAAATTGAATTGAACTATTATTAATGGATGCTTGTGTATTTAAGTATTCAGAATTCGCAATCCGCAAATTCATGATCTCGGTAGTTGTAATATTTGACTTTGTAATGAACTGCTTAACTCGTGGTGCATAATAATCGTTTGCGTTAAAATTATCATTATTAATGTCCCTATAATATGAGTTCATTGTAGATTTTACACGATCTTCAGAAATTGGTTGATCTCGTTCAATAGTCCCTGTTTTATTTACAGAGTCGTCTCTGACTTCATCGTTTCCGATGAGTTGCACTACCGCCACAATCGAAACAATCACGACAAGAGATAAAACAATGTATAACCATGCCATTGACTTCTTCTTTGGCTGAGATGCAGGTGTTTGCATTGGTATTGGTGATGCCTTAACTTGTTCTTCAGCTTGTACTACCGTCTTTTCAATTTTTGCTTTTGATACTTCTGTATCTAAGGCGGCTATGAATTCATCACAATTTTGAAAACGATCTTCAACGTCTTTCTCCGTCGCTTTTTGGATGACTTCCCATACTTGAGCGTATGCATCCCCCATTGTATCCGTTAATGGTAACAAGGGTTCACGAACGATCTTATCATAGATTTCATATTCTGACGTCATTGATTTATACGGACAGAAACCGGCCAATAATTCATAGAAAGTAATTCCCAATGAATATATATCTGAGCGTTGATCAAGCTCCTTCGCTTTCACCTGCTCAGGCGACATATAGAAAACTGTTCCCACTTGAGTACCCGTTTTTGTAAGATTAAATTGCGAATCGCCAACTAGTTTTGCAATCCCAAAATCCAACACCTTAACTTCATTATCAGATGCAATAAGAATGTTAGAGGGCTTTACATCTCTATGTACAATTTTGTTCTTATGTGCGAAAGAAAATGCGCTCAAAACTTTTTTCATTATGTCTTTTGCATGGTCAATTGATAGTGGTTCATCAAGAGCTTTCAATAAATCAGTAATCTCAATTCCTTCGACGTATTCCATTATCAGAAAAAGTCCATCGTCATTTTCAACGTAATCAAACAATGAAACAATACCAGGATGTTGCAAACGTGCCATTACGGAAGCTTCGTTTTTGAAACGACTGCGAACTTCTTCGTTACTTGCCAATTCAGGACGAAGTACTTTGATTGCCACTTTGCGACCAATTGACATATGTTCGCCTAAGTAAACATTCCCCATACCGCCTTCGCCGATGAGGGATACTATTTTGTAGTTAAGTAGTTGTTTTCCTATCATCTATCCAAGTGTGAAGTTTATCTTAATATTCATATTTCTTAATCAAGGATATATTACTCTTTTCAATTTGAGTTAGCATGCCGTCTACACCTGAGTATTGTGGCGAATACCAATCTTGCCGTCCAAAATAATTAGACCATTTGTTTGAGTTAAATATGTATCCGTGTCTTGCGAAAATTTCATTTCGCATTATCCCTAATTCTTCATTACTCAAACTTTGAACATCTCTTGATGACAGCCTTCTTTCGGATGCTTCGGGAAATCTACCCTCTAAATACGCTCCATCTTGAGCTAAATCACCATCATTATTAACCTCAGTATTATCAGGTTCGTATACTGTCTCCTCTTCACCTGAAGTTATTACCGCTGTAACAATTAACACAATTATCACTATTCCTAAAATCACGAATAAAGCTGCCTTTGATTTCTTCTTTGGTTCTGTTACTGGAGCAGGAGTTTGATTTTGTGCTCGTTTTGGAGCTGCTTTAACTTCTTTTTCAGCTTGTACAGTCTTCTTCTCGTCTACTGGCTTTAACACTTCCGCTTCCAAGGCAACTATAAATTCATCACAATTTTGAAATCGACGATCAACTTCTTTCTCTGTCGCTTTTTTGATTACTTCCCATACTTGATTGTATGCAGCTCCCATTGTATCCGTCAGTGGTAACAAGGGATCTCTAACTATTTTATTGTAGATCTCATATTCTGACGTCATTGATTTGTAGGGACAGAACCCTGCTAGCAATTCATAAAAGGTAACACCGAGTGAATAAATATCCGAACGATGGTCCAGTTCTGTTGCTTGCACTTGCTCTGGTGACATATAGTAGACCGTTCCTACTTGTGTGCCTGTTTTTGTTAGGTTGAATTGCGTATCTCCCAAGAGTTTTGCAATTCCAAAATCAAGTACTTTTACTTCATCATCTTTGGTAAGAAGAATATTGGATGGTTTCACATCTCTGTGCACTATTTTGTTCTTATGTGCATATGCAAAAGCGCTCAATACTTTTTTCATGATCTCCTTAGCGCGATCAATTGGTAGGGGCTCCGTGAGTGATTTGAGCAAATCTGTGAATTCAATTCCTTCCACATATTCCATAATCAAATACAGGCCATCGTCTTGATCCAGGTAATCATGCAACGCAACAATGCCTGGATGCTGTAAATGAGCCATAACAGAGGCTTCATTCTTGAAACGATTTCGAATTTCATCGTTACTTGCTAATTCAGGAAGTAAGACCTTAATTGCAACTTTACGTCCGATAGAAACATGTTCGCCTAGGTAAACATTTCCCATCCCACCTTCGCCAATGAGAGATTTTATTTCGTAATTCAGTAATTGTTTTCCTATCATATTTTTATCCAATTAATCTCTTTCATGAGAAATCTTCGTAATAATTAATCAAAAAGAAATTCGAGATCATACCAAAGTACAATTCCAATGAGACCTAATATTATCCCAACAATAGCCAATCCCTTTTTTCCTTTGGTTTTAGAAATCCGCACCAATCCAATAATTGATATAATCACAGCAACTGAACATAAACCAATTATCTCATACTTGCCTATATAAACACCCAATCTATACATTAAGTTTTCTAGTGTATACACATATCGCATGTCAATACCCCAAACAAAACCAATCAACGAAAGGAAAAAGCCTAATCTTCCCATCACTCTACCTTTCACCTTTACTTTAGATGTAGGTTCAGGTGTTGGCGTTGGAGCTGCTTTAACTTCTTTTTCAGCTTGTGCAGTCTTCTTCTCAACTACTGGCTTTGACTCTTCCGCGTCCAAGGCAGCTATAAATTCATCACAATTTTGAAAACGATCTTCAACGTCTTTCTCCGTCGCTTTTTGGATGACTTCCCATACTTGAGCGTATGCATCCCCCATTGTATCCGTTAATGGTAACAAGGGTTCACGAACGATCTTATCATAGATTTCATATTCTGACGTCATTGATTTATACGGAAAGAATCCAGCGAGTAACTCATAAAAGGTAACGCCAAGGGAATAAATATCTGAACGGTGGTCGAGCTCTTGTGCTTTGACCTGTTCAGGTGACATATAGTAGACCGTTCCTACTTGTGTCCCCGTTTTCGTTAAATTAAATTGTGAATTCCCTATAAGTTTTGCAATTCCAAAATCGAGCACTTTTACGTCATCATCTTTGGCAAGAAGAATGTTGGAGGGTTTTACATCTCTGTGCACTATTTTGTTCTTGTGCGCATATGCAAAAGCGCTCAATACTTTTTTCATGATCTCCTTAGCGCGATCAATTGACAAGGGCTCCGTGAGTGATTTGAGTAAATCTGTGAACTCAATACCTTCCACATATTCCATAATCAAATACAAGCCATCTTCTTGATCTAAATAATCATACAGCCCTACGATTCCAGGATGTTGCAAATGCGCCATAACAGAGGCTTCATTCTTAAAACGACTTCGAATTTCTTCGTTACTTGCTAATTCAGGAAGCAAGACCTTAATTGCGACTTTACGTCCTATAGAAACATGCTCCCCTAAGTAGACGTTACCCATTCCACCTTCGCCGATTAGCGATATTATTTTGTAATTAAGTAGTTGTTTTCCTATCATTATTTCTTGTCAATTCAATTTAATGTAAACACGATTGGAAGTCGACATCGTGTTCTTACTCGCCTTCCGTTCGCCTCACCTGCACTCCATCTTGGCATACTTCGAATCAATCGAATTGCTTCGTTATTTAATTCTGGAGAAACTCCTCTTTCAACCGTAATGTTAGAAATTGTACCGTTCATTTCAACAACGTAGGAGACATAAACTTTTCCCTGCTCCTCCAATTGAATAGCCACTTCTGGATAAATAACATTATTATTAATCCAGCTTTGCATAGCTCCCGCTCCTCCTGGAAATTCAGCTTCCAAATCAGGGAAATCAATAATTTCATTTGATTGAGATGGGTATGGATCTGCTGCAATAGCTGTAATTGAGTCTAAATTTTCGGGCGATTGCCTTCTATTTGGGCTATTCCCTTCAATTCTTCTTTTTCTACCTTTGTTTCCTTCTGCCTCCAACATTAGTGTATCTGCTTCTGACATCGGAGGTGCCTCTTTTTCAGAAGACTTTCCTTGATTGTTTCCTTTCTTATCTTCTGAACTTGCATCATCCCCGCCCATTGATTTCACACCGAAAAATACTAGCAGCAATAACAATACAACTCCGATCACAATTAAACCTCGCTTCTTTTTTTTCGGCTCAGTCTGTTCCACGGGAACGGTTGCTGGTTCTGCTGATGCCGTTACCCCTGCTGGGGCTATTGCCTTCACAGGCTCACTTATTACAGCTGCGAGCTTTTCAAATTTCACATCTAAGGCCGCAATAAATTCATCACAGTTTTGAAAACGGTCATCGATACCCTTCTCCGTTGCTTTTTGAATAACACTCCATACTTGAGCATATTCTTCCCCCATCACTTCGGTCAATGGCAATAAGGGCTCACGAACTATTTTTTCGTAAACCTCAAATTCAGATGTCATTGATTTATATGGACAGAAGCCAGCCAATAACTCATAGAACGTAACGCCAAGTGAGTAAACATCTGAACGATGATCCAATTCCTTTGCCTTAACCTGCTCTGGCGACATATAGTATACTGTTCCTACTTGCGTTCCTGTTTTTGTTAGGTTGAATTCTGTGCTTCCAATAAGTTTAGCTATTCCAAAATCTAGCACTTTTACTTCATCGCTTTTGGTTAAAAGAATGTTGGATGGTTTCACATCTCTATGCACAATATTATTCTTATGTGCATAAGCGAAAGCACTCAACACCTTTTTCATGATGTCCTTTGCACGATCAATTGGCAATGGCTCATCTAGCGATTTGAGCAAATCTGTAAATTCGATTCCTTCAACATATTCCATGATCAAATACAAGCCATCATCTTGTTCTAAATAATCAATTAATCCAACGATGCCTGGGTGTTGTAGATGTGCCATAACGGCTGCTTCATTCTTGAACCGGCCACGTATTTCTTCCTTACTTGCCAGTTCAGGTCGAAGGACTTTAATAGCCACTTTACGCCCTATAGAAACATGCTCGCCTAAATAGACGTTACCCATTCCGCCTTCGCCTATGAGAGATACTATTTTGTAGTTAAGTAGTTGTTTTCCTATCATAAAGCATTATTTTGACCACATTTTCTTAATTAAATTTTAAAAGCTAAAGTTTAATTCATTTACCTCATACTCCCAAAACCAGAATGAAACCAATTAGTATTATACTAAACAAACAAAGGCCAATAATTCCTAAAACCTGCCCTGTTTTAGCATTACCCAATGAACTCCTTGTGTAGAGGTCAGGATTCTTTTTATATTTACTTATACTACCTGTAGCCAATGAAAGAGCAATAATATCAAGGATCACACCCACTACTGCAAGTATTCCCATCCAACTAAAAAGAACACCGAGTATCCCACACACAAGAGCTCCTGTCGCATTTGGCAAACTAATTTGCCTCTCATTGCTCGTTCTAATAGTAGCATTGTTTGTTGCAGAGTGCGTCTGGGCCTTGGTTTTAGTAATATTTTCGTGTCCAGTTGATTGGTTCTTATATTTTGCCTTATACATTTCTTTTTCATCCAAAACTTTGAGAAATTCATCACAATTTTTGAATCTATCTGAAGGGGCTTTCCGGGTTGCCTTGGAAACAACTTTCCCAATATATATCGAAAGCTCAGGACGCATAGCTGATGGATCAGGTAAGTCCTCTTTAACTATTTTCTCGTAAATCTGGTATTCATTCGTTAGGTCTGAATATGGTTTATCACCTGTAATTAACTGATAAAGAGTCACTCCAATGGAATAGATGTCTGTTTGAAATGAAACATCCTTTCCTTGAACTTGCTCAGGTGCCATATAGTATACGGTACCAATTTGAAGTCCTGTTTTTGTCAGTTTATTAACTTCTTCGTTGATAATTTTTGCGATTCCAAAATCAAGTATTTTGACTATTCCATCTTTGGTAATCATTATATTACCTGGTTTTATATCCCGATGAACAATTCCTTTTGAGTGCGCATGATTGCATGCAGAAACAATTTGTTTTGTAATTTCTATTGCGAGATCCTCTTCAAGTGGTCTTCCTAAATTTTCAAGATAATCATCGAGAGGAGTGCCATCAACATGTTCCATTATTAGGTAGAGGCCGTTATCATTGACCACATAATCAAACAAGTTTACAATGTTTTCATGTTGTAATCTAGACATTGTTTTCAGCTCATTCATGAAGCGATCGCGAATATGTTGATTCTTCGCTAAGTGAGGTAAAATAGCCTTTATTGCAGCTTTTCTATTGACACTTTTATCTTCCGCAAGGTATACATTACCCATTCCGCCCTCACCAAGAAGAGACAATATTTCATAATTATTTACTTTACTTCCAATCATTCACTAGTTATCTTATTTTAATAGGGTCTTTTCGTTTTAATGCAAAATAAATTCCTACAAAGAATATTAGGGTCAATATTCCAATCGCAGTAGCATCCAATTCTAATGTGTTTTGAAGCTCACCAAACTCTTCGTAGGACTTATGAAAAGACTTATTAAGAGTTGATGCCGCATCTGTAACAACATCATTCGTACCATCGGAATTAAATTCTGGTTCGATCATTACATTATCGGGACCCAGTACTCCTGTTCCTTCAACTTGTTTAATCTCTGGTTTAGCAACTACTACATCCTGTTGAATCAAAGTCAAACCTTCATTTCCCCATCGAGAGAGCGTAAGGTAGCTCAAGTACTCAACGAATTTACTTTGGATTGGCGCCACAGCTCCCGCCAACATAATTTGTGGAATCAATGCTATTGGAACAATGGTCATTACTTTCTCAGGTGTACTTGCGACTGCAGACAGCAATAGTCCCATCATTGATGACGCTATTGATATCGTAAGCATCCATGTAAAGGTCATCAATGGATCATTCCAAGCGACTGTTGTATCTGAAGTATTGGAATAGAATAGAGTTAAAATGACAGTGAACAGAACTGCTTGCATCGCAGAAAACACTGTCAAAACCGTTATTTTTGAGAATATATAAGGGAATATTCCCTGATTGAACATTCGTTCTCGTTTGTAAATAGGAAGTTCGCCAACAATTTCTCTGGCAGCGTTACTTGTGCCAAACCAAATTGCACAAATAGCTATTAGAAATGGCACCGCTGGTGTTACTGTGGAAAAAATAATACAAATTAATGCCGCAATTATCGGTGCTTGACAAATCATGAAAGCCGTACTAACCTTATCATTAAGTTTGATATTGAAAAAGCGCTGGGTTAACCATCTATATTGCAAAAATGGATTGGATTTCCCTTTTTCCTTTATCGATGGGGATGAAGCTCCAGAAGTATCTCCACCCATTGTACGCTTCCATTTAATAATCCATGGTTCGGCTTTTTCACCTTCCAATTGACCATAAACTTCTCGAATGGATTTCACTTTGAAATAATCTAAACATCCTTTTACAGAGTCTTGATATGCAATATGCCCTCCTTCAGCCATAAAAACAACAGAATCCATAAATTCAAGATCGTCAGGTTTATGAGTAACCGTTATAACTGTTGTCCCTTTTTCCGCCAAACGACGCAAGATACCTAAGAACTCTTCAATCGTTTGAGGATCTAATGGAGATGTTGGTTCATCTAGGAACAAAATCATTGGATCTGTAAGAATTTCGACCGCAATGGAGACACGTTTTCTCTGCCCTCCACTAATCTTACCTACCAAGCTATCGCGAATATGATCGATATTCAGTTCCGCTAAAACTTCATTGATTTTTTCAGAAATATTTTCATCTGTCGCCTGAGGCATTCTCAATTTTGCCGCATAATAAAGCGATTGATCTATTGTCAATTCACGATGAACGATATCATCTTGAGGGACATATCCAATTTGTGTTTTTAAGAAATCGTAATGCGAATTAAATTCAAAGCCAAGCATGTAAACACTTCCGCTTGTTGGCGGAGAATCTCCACATAATGCTTTCAATAAGGTAGATTTCCCACATCCCGACGGTCCCATTACAGCTAACATAGATTCGGATGGGATCTCAAAACTACTTTGCTTAAGACCTTGATAACCGCCTTTGTATTCTTTCACGATTCGCTCTGCACGAATTGTGATTTCATCTGATAATCTCTTTGATTCTCCCTTAAGCGAAACCTGGAAACGTCCAATTAAAATCGAATCCTTATCAGTTACTTGAACTTCACTGGTGATATGCTTTCCATTTAGAAACGTACCGTTCAATGAACCTAAATCTTTCAGGTAAAACTGTCCATTGGATTTCTTCTCTATCGAAGCATGACGCTTACTAATTGCTTGGTGACTCAGAACGACATCACATGCCGAACTTCTTCCAATAATCAGAACACTCTTATTTTTGAACAGTCCCATTATGTCCATGTCTGGATCTAACGTATTCTGTTTTGGGGAATTCATTTTTCCAGTATCGTAATCATCAGGATTGAAAACGAGTTGAATCGTTTTTCCTTCACCAAAAGAAATACTATCTGTAGATTTCAGTGGGTACGGTACATTCGAATTAATTTTTCGATTATTAATGAATACGCCATTTGTGCTTGTCAAATCAACAAGATACAGCTCGCCATTTTCATCCATCATTAATTGAACGTGCTGTCTAGACATAATAGCATGTTCCACTCGAACCATATTTGACTGTCCAGGGTCTTTACCAATTACAATATCCGACCCCACGTTCATAGCAAATTTTGCTACGCGTTTATTATCGATTATTACTCCAAGTTTATACGTCTTCATATTTTAATTACAATAAAAATTATAATTCGTCTCAATATGGTTTCTACAGCATTGACTTCTCGTAGCTGAATATGGGTGTGTTCGCATCATACCATCAATAACATTCGTTTCTGTTTCTCCTTCACCCATTCTTGCCCAAAGATTAATAACCCGGCAACTATTGTAGCCTGCCGTCACAGCGTAATCAATTCCATGAAAATCACATTCCGTTTCCTTTTTCTGATTGAATGGTGCAGACAAAAAATAATCCAAGGCTTCAGATGCTGAGTCGAAGTAATCACCAAGTAACGAGCGCAGCCCCATTTGTTTTTTTAATTGATAGTTGATATGCTTGCATTCATTATGCGCAATTTCATGCCCTACAATACATGCAATTTCATCGTCATTTTCCACATAATTATACATTGCGGTTGTTACAAAAATGTAACCGCCGGCAGTGAATGCATTTACTTCTGGGGATTCAATCAGGTAAATCTGATAATCAAAACCTCTTGGGTTACTGATGGCGGCAACTAGTTTTCTTTTGATTTCCTTCAGTTTTCTTAGTCGATAGTCATTCACAAATGAATATTCGTATTGGCATCCATTATAGAGTTGTTTTCCAACACGCATTTCATCATTAATACTCACATCAAAATCAAGGCCCTCTATAACATCTACTTCCAAATCTGACACTTGATTCAATGCATCATTACCCATGCAACCATAGTCATAAGTAATCGCATTTCTACTCGGTGTCGGAATCCTTCTTCTTGGAGGATTCTTAACAGTGCTTTTATCCTGACCAACAGTTTCAGTATTGTCTATTTTTTTTGAGTCATCTGTGATTGATTTATCCTTATCGCTTGAGAATGAATTGATATACAAGAAACCGAATATGATAACAATAGCTATCAATGCACCGATTGCTCCTTTCAATACCCAATTGTTCGAATCGGACTGAACGGTTTCATCAACTTCATTCGTAACTACAGGTTCGTCAACGATTACTGGGGAATCTCTAAAGTATTTTTGCCAGGGTAAAGGAGATGCTGTTCCTAACTTTACTATATCATTAGGCTTCAGTATTTTTGATTCTTTAAGACGAGATCCATTTACAGTAGTACCATTTGAGGAGCGTAAATCAGTAATAAAAACATTCCCTTCATCATCTTGAAATAATTCCAAATGAAACCTAGAAACCGATGAATCATCAATTACAATATCATTTTGTTCCGAACGTCCTATTTTAATTAATTGAGCAGCCATTATATTGTTGCTATTAATTCATCATAAAACTCATCACAAGATTGATATCGATCTACCTTCAACTTCGCTGTTGCTTTCTGGATAATTGCGTTGATCTTGGGGCTTTCAGGAATGGTTGGAACAGGTTCATTTTTAATTGCATCGAACAACTGATCTCTATTCTTACTTTTCATAAATGGCGTTCGGCCAACTATTAATTCATATAGGGTTATTCCTACCGAGTAAATATCAGTTCGATGGTCTATTTTATCATTCCCTAATTGTTCGGGACTCATATAAGATGGAGTTCCTAGTAATTTATTAGATTGCCCTTGTTCGCTGTCTTGTGAAATACCAAAATCGAGCACTTTAATTTGCTCATCGTTAGAGAGCATAATGTTGGATGGTTTGATATCAAGGTGCACTATTCCCTCATTATGTGCATACCCAAGTGCTTTTAAAGTTTCGGAAATAAGTAAAGCTGCCATCGACACAGGCATCGGTCCAGTTACCTGGTTTTGATACTCATTCAAATTATACCCTTCAATGAGTTCCATTACCAAGTAGTGTGAATCCCCTTCCTCAATAAAATCATGAAGTTTAACAATATTAGGATGGTTCAAATACAAGTACTTGTTGGCTTCGGCTTTAAATTTATTACGAACAAAATCAGATTTGAAATAGTTACCCCTGAGCTCTTTTACCGCCACAGGAACACCTGTCCAAGTATTGACACCTAGATGTACAATTGCGGTTCCTCCCTCGTTGAGTTTTTCTACCAATTCGATATTTGATCCTATTTTCTTCATTTAATGAATCAAATTCTTACCATCTTCTGCGTTATCTTCTTCTTTTTTCTCTTCTTCCGGTGGTGGAACGGGGTCTACTACAGATTCTACTGCAGGTTCTGCCGGAGTAGCAGAACCGCCACCATTTGATACTGGTTGAGGTGTATTTCGGACAGCATCTGGCTTGTCGTCACTTCCATCAGGCTTCGTTTTACCGTCGTCTAGTTTCTCCTTATCATCATCTTTCGCAGAATCTACTTTCTTTTCTGTTTTCGGTTTTACATCCTTTTTCTTCTCATCAGTATTTGTTCCTGTCGTAAAAATCCATAAACAAAGTGCTGTGATTATCAAGGTAGCAGATCCCAGAATGATATATAGTAATTTTTTCGATTTTGGTTTAATGGTTTCGGGCGCTCTTTCCTCAATTATTGTGCTTGTCCCTCCTATTACAGGGTTAAATTCTTTGAATGTTGATATAGCATATGGTGACTCAGTAATTGCCACAAGCGTAGCCGTTACATTATCTTTCCCACCTGCGTCATTCGCGGCATTGATTAATTGCTGACATGATTCTGGGAGGTCATTTTCATTTACTAATCCTTCAATCTCATTGTCTGAAATCATTCCATTTAATCCATCCGAACACAATAGAAAGCAATCTCCTTTTTTAGGTTGAATTGGAGCTTCACAAACCGTAGGTTCAACATTGGGCTTAATTCCAATGGCTTGAAGGATTTGATTTTTCTTTGGATGATTTTCAGCATCAGCATCTTCTATTAGTCCCTGGTCAACCAATTGCTGCACAAAAGAATGATCTTTTGTAATTCTATTCAGTTTACCCGCTGACTTTAAATAAATTCGACTATCGCCAACATGTCCAATATAACAATCTGTGTTGTTTATTAAAAGAATGGTAGCCGTAGTTCCCATACCTTTCAACTCAGGATTTTCAAGTGCTGCATTATAGACTTGCGAATTAGCATATCTTAGCGCATCGTTTATTCCAACATAAATATTTTGGACAGGATTATCGAAAAAATTCAAAATACTATCGATTGCAATTTTAGATGCTGTTGCCCCACCTACATGTCCTCCCATTCCATCACAGACGGTAAAAACATAGCCATTCGTAGTCATTCTATCACCGCAGTTATCTTCATTCGCCTTTCTCACCTTACCCACATCGGACAAAGAAAAATGGTCGAAATTCATTTGTACATCACTCATAATTTAGACGTGAAATGTTAGGTGCACATCTCCAATTGAAATGACATCACCATGTTTAATAATAGTTGTTGATACTCGATTACCGTTCACTACAGTGCCATTTGAACTGTCAAGGTCGGTTAACATATATCCACCTGCCTTGAATTCAATTTTAAAATGCTGTCTAGAAACGATTGGTAGATTAATTTTATAATTATTGATTTCATCTCGTCCAACGGTAAATTGAGGTGCATTTAATTCAAAATTTCCCGTATTGCCCTGGTATTCGAACGATAGCCATGGCAAACTACCTTTGGCAGACATCAATTGAAGATTCGCTAGATCTTCTTCCGCTTTTTTCTCAGCAGCTAGCTTATCTTGTATCTCTTGCTCTTTTTGACGTACAGAGTCTTTCATTCGATTGATTTCTGCATCTTGCTGTGCTACTTTCAAGCCTGCCGCCTTTTGCTGTTCTTCAACCTTTCTTAATTCCTCTTTCTGGATTCGTTCCTTTTCTTCTTTAGCTTTTTTATTCTTCTTAGAAAGAAGAATAACTATGATTATAAGCAGTACAAATAGTAAAGCAATTCCACCAGTCAACAAAGGATTTTCCCCCATCCATTCCGTCATTGACATTGAAGGTGATTCATATTTAAACACGCTCACTTGATTCTTGTGGGAAACCTTTACAGCATGTGCCTTTCCATCTTTCGAAAATGGAGAATTAAAGTTAAATGGATAAGAAACTCCCTGTGAGCGTTGATACATTTTATTTCCAAAATCAATGAATGCTTCGCTTGCCAATGAAATATCATTTGATTTATCGATAAAGAATTCGCCATATGTATCTTTACAAACTTGACCAATTCCATAATCTCGTTTAATATTAATATAGAATGTTACCCCATAAACGGCAATGTTATAATTTGAAGCTCGATTGGTAATTCCTTGTTCTTTTACTTGTTCAACTACACTCCAATCGTCAGCCATTACAACTATCGACTTTGGAAGATCAGTCTTCACCTTATTATAGACCTCGAGGGCTTCATATATCGCTCCATAAATATCCCCCTTAGTTTGGCAATTGTTCCTATGCCTATTAAGAGTTAAATCAATACCATTCACCTGAGAAACAAGATCATTATTGGTGCCAACAAAAACTGGCGATCCTGGATACAATAACTGTTTCTCTACTGAACCATACTCAGGGCGATTACAGTCAAAGGATTGAATCGCAAACTCGTCGCCTTCCTTAATCAACCCATCATTTATTGCCGACTTAATTACATTTTGATACCATTTTGTACGGTTTCTGTGTGCTTGATGATTCAATACCAAAATCAAAACACTTTTGTTTCCTTTTGCTTCACTTGCGAATCTCCCACTCTCAAATTCAACATTTAGAACAGAATCGCCCTCCATGAAAACGACTTCAGATGAATCTATTCCGGAAGGGTCTCGAACGATCAATTCCCCAGAATATTTCGGGAACCCGTCTTCTTTAATGTTTACAATTTGAATATCCTGTGCAATTAACTGCACTGGAAAAAATGTTGCCAACAGAATTGACAATAAAATAAACTTATTCATAATAGCGTAGATTTATCAGTACCATGTTTTGAACGTGAAAATAGTATCACCCATTTTCACCTCATCACCATCTTTCAATGAGTATGCCTTCTCAACTTCCATATCTTCACCATTCAAAAATGTTCCGTTTGTTGTCATCTTATCTTTGATGTGGAATTGATCTCTTCTAAAAAGAATATTAACATGTTCACCAGAAATTGTATGATCAGAAGTTATGGTAATTGTATTTTTAGTATCCTTTCCAACTGAATTACTTCCTTCATAGATTCTATAATCAACTCCCATTGGATCGAGTGTAAATGAGACCAACCATCCAACAATTTTTCGCTGTGCTCTGGGTTGTGCAGCAGTTACATCACCTGAACCGTCCTCATCTGTAATTCCTCCAATGTACGTTCTGTCTAAATCTCTTCCAGGAGAAGCTGAAGATGAGCCTGAACCAAATACTTGAGTGGAATCATTCCCTCCACCAGCGTTCGTTGCTTCATTTCCGCCTCCTCCTTGACCAAAGATTTGAGTTTTATCAAAATCACCTCCTTGAGTGGTGTTTACTTTTGTTTTTCCTAAATCGTTATCAGCAGCTCCACCTGAACAGTGTGGGCATGTTTGTAAATCTTCTTTGTAGAAATGTCCATTTGAACACCTTTTGAAACCTTTCATATCTATATATATTTGATTTTGTGTTAGTAGTTAAGCCAAACAAAATAAGAAAAATGAATATTGTAGCAATACTTTTGAAGCTAAAATAAATTTAAAATGATGATACATCAGGAATGCTCATTACCGAGATATAATTTGTTAATTGTATTTGAATTCTAATCCAGCAATTCAAGAACTATGGTTAAGGATTATTTAAAAATTTATTTGCACTGCATGTCTTGCTGTAAGGTTCCCCTAATTAGAAGCATTCCTAAATATATTATCTTTTCTTAAATTCTTATCAATACTCATCGAAGGAAAACTAGTTTTCCTTCGATGAGTAACAAAATTGACCGGAGTTTTGTACCCTAATGATTTATGTGGGCGGACGTTATTGTAGGTCCAAATCCATTGTTGGGTTTCATCCCTAACTTGATTGAGTGAAGTAAATAAATGCGTGTTCAGTACTTCTTTTCTGTAGCTTCCGTTGAGTCGTTCAATCAATGCGTTTTGAGTTGGTTTACCTGGTTGTGTGAAGCAAATTTTCACCTTGTGTTTACGTGTCCAACTTTCAAAATTTGCAGAGGTAAACTCTGGACCATTATCCACTCGGATGACCTCTGGAGCGCCTCTCCAGTCGACTAAACGATCTAGTTCTCGTGTAATACGTCTAGAACTGAGTGAAGTATCAATATTGATCATAAGCACCTCTCTATTATGATCATCAATTACATTAAACGTCCTGAATGATTTTCCATTGATCAAGGTATCATGCATAAAATCTGCACTCCAAGTTACGTTACATTCTATTGGAAGAATATGTGGCACCTTTACGCGCGCAGGAAGTCTTCTTTTACGCTTTCTGCGAATGTTTAGCCCAATGGTTACATAAATGCGATAAACGCGCTTATGGTTCCACCTAAAACCCTTGGATCGCAACAAATGGAACATTTTTCTAAATCCGTAAGTAGGATAACCTTCGGCAAGAACCTCAAGCTCATCAATGATGATTTGATCCGTCTCTTTAGGCTTAAACTTGTAATAGTAAACCGAAAAACTCAGTTGTAATGCTAAACAGGCCCGCCGGATACTCATCTCTTCTTCTTCAACCAAATATCCAACAGCTTCTCTTTTATCGACAGGCCTTAGAGCTTTTTTTCGATTAAGTTCTTGAGTGCATTATTTTCAAAAGCTAGATCTGCATACATCCGTTTGAACTCAGAAAGTTCTTGCTCGACTTCTTTGAGTTTTTTGAGCTGGTTGACACTTAGTCCACCATATTTACTCTTCCAATGATAAAACGTTGGCTGACTAATGCCATGAGATCTGCAGATATCTCCAACAGACTTTCCTGCTTCTTGTTCATTCAAGATCTTAATGATCTGACTTTCTGTAAATCGTGATTTTTTCATTACCCTAAATTTAATCCTTTAACTCTAATTTTAAACGCTTCGATTTTTAGGGAACCTTACATCTGGTACTACATCGCATTGTTCTTGAATGGTTTACAAAACATTTTTACTTTGTAATCCCCATCAAATTAAATGGTAAATCACTAATTGAATCCAAATTAAATTCGCTCCTGATTCGTTTGAGGTCTTTTTTGTTAGTTGCCTTTAATCGTTCTTCACGCTCCATTTCCTCTTTCAGTTTAAGACGCCATGGTAAGTTTTCGTAATCCCCGTAATTCGGCAGATCCCGAAATATCCCTTCTCCCTCAAAATACGACGCTAAATGATTTACTTGCTCAATATCATCAAATCTGTAATGGAAAAGGCAAACTTCATTTTTCAGCTGAAGTGAATCGGTTGTGAAGAAAATTATTTCAGGGAGAATTGTATTTTGACCGGCATTCCATGGGAGATCATAATTAAAGTCAAACATGACATAAACCGAGCTCGGTTTGAAATTAACCCAAACTATGTTTGAATCTACATATTTAATCTCCTCAATATCTCCGTTCTCTAAAACTCTTGTCAAAGGCTCTAAAAAATCTGGTGATTTTGGATCCTCATTGTAAATAGGCACATCTGTTTCTATATCCATCACCTCACAATCAAACTTTGATCTCACATCGTTCAGCGAAAGAAAATCGAATGGGAGTGTCTGATCAATATGACTGAATGCTGCAGGTTTTGGATACTGATGATACCTTCGATCAAATGACCGTTCCTCCATAGCAGGCACTCTGGAATGGAAGTACCTATCAAATTTATTAAACCGAAGACGCTTCCAGAAATCAATTACATAATCATCTACTCTTCCAGGGTTATGAGACTCTAGGTAGGTTGGTATGAAATTCAAAGCATTAATCGATAAGTTATCAAAGAAATTAGTCGAGTCAATTAGTATGGCCTTATCACTTGCATTTAATTTCACTAAGGCCTTATATCCATCCATTTCAGCAATTTCTTTAAAATCAACAGTAAAGACTACGTCATATTTTTCCCCATCAGCATATTTTTTAGCAAATCCAAGTCGATCAATTCCATAGTACTTTTCTCCTGTCAATTCATTTTCGACAGTATCATAAAACACTACAATCCTCTGTATATCCTCTAAATCATAATAAAAATTGATATTCGGGTAAACGTAGCTTAGCGTTCCATCTTCAAGTTCCTCGATCAAAGGCTCTCCAAAATCTGGTGATTTTGGATCCTCATCCACAAGAGGAATAATAAAATCATAATGATCTTCATTTACCTCTAATAACAGTTCATTATTGTCCTCTTTAAGTCTGCTAGCCGTTACTTCGGACATAAAATTAATCGAACGTATTTCATTGTTTCTTAAAAGTCCTACCAAACTAAAGGGATCATTTATATCAAACAATGATCTGTTATTCTCGTTTTTATCAATAAAGGTGAATTCACCCTTAAATTGTGGGGTATTTTTCCATAAAAGACTGACATCGTCCGTTAAATATTTTTTTGATAGCGTAAACGTTTTATTAGTACTACTCGTCGCATTTACTGTTAACACCACCTCTTTATTAGGAGGTAAGCTCCTCAGAAAGAAAATAACCTCATCTGATAGAATCGTTCCATTCCCATTAAATTCAAACTCCTCGCATCCTACCTTCCAACTTGTTATATCAAATGAATAATTAATAGGTAAATGGATGGAAGTTTCAAGTTTCAAAGCTTTTGAAAAGTAATTTACTTTACCCCCCGTCGTCATGGATCCACCCCACTTTATTTCGGGTTCGGGAAGATTTGAGACTCTATAAAATTCGCGTCGTACTGTATCACCATTTTTAAGCAGTATTAAATCTGCTACTCGTACGTTTTGTTTTGGAGTTACGGTTACTGTGAATTCGTCTCTCTTAAATTCACAACCGGAACAGGTAAATTCCAAACTATCATAATGAGGTAACTCAATCTTGTTTTCGTAACCGCGAAATAGAACATTGATTTCTGGTAATTCCACTACTTGCGCGTAGATTACACCTGCCAGGTGCAACATAAATAATAAAATTAGGTTTTTCATGATTTAGATTTATAATTTGTAATTAGCTCCTATCAATCTTAGAATTCCATCAGGTCCAGCAACCTTGCAAACAATGCTGAATTGGGATGGTGACGAGATGGATCTTAGCTCATTTTGCATTTCTTGCGACAGTTCATTTCCTTCACATGATAATGTCCTTCCTGAATCTGAATAAAGTGTAATTGATCTCACTTCAAAATGTGCGTTCAACGGGACTTCAGGTCCGTATCTACAAAAAATACGAGTCTCATATCTAGATACCTTTCTACCGGGAGCAGAAACACCAAAATATAACTTAGGATCGGGAAGATTATATACTTTAAATACAATTGTTTTTGTAGTATCAGATGTTAAGGAATCGATAAAGAATAATTGAGCGGTATTTCCTCCTCCTGGTTTCGCTATCCAATATTCTGATGTTTTGGAGAGAGAAAGGTTTTCACCTTTCACGGTGCAATTCGAGCAAGAATTATCCAGTGCGATTATTAATTTATTTTTGTAGCCCCTGTATAATATATTTGCACCAGGGTTTCCAAATGCATAATCTAGATTCTGACCATTCACTGAAAGTGCTATAATGGAAATTAAAATGCTTAGACTTTTATTTAAAAAATTGATTTTCATTATTGATTTTTTTTGGTTTTCGGTTTAATTGTGCTACTTCAACTAAACTTGAACTAGATTCTTAATTTTTTAAGTGACACATCAACTCTTCATACGGTGTTTTCCCCGTCCGGACCGCCAACAAGAAATGGCTTATATGGCTGTAAGCTTAGAAAACCCTGAGAAGTATCAAGTTTCTCAGGGTTTTTGTTTTTATATTAGTGTAGAATTTAGTGCTGAATATTTAGTCTCACTTTCATTTCATTTCAAGCAAACTCAATTCTCGTGGATTTTTTATTCAAAGAGTTTCAGTTGCTGTTGCTCCAAATTCAAAGTTCAGCCTATTATTTGTATCTCAATTTCTTTTGGCTCGCCAAATATTGCTCATTATGAACTTAATAATCAAAACAAATCAATAATACTTTACGGACCTAGACCAAATGGTGAGCAAAATTCAATTTATCAACTAAAGAATTTTGGTCTTTAGTATTTAAGCGTTTGCTTAAATATCTAATATGCCCTAGCTTTGTATTTAAGAAATTGCTTAAATATGGAGAATTGTATTCGAGATTGTGCCGACATAAATCAGTTGAATAGATGTCAAACAGCATTAGGTGAGATTCAATCAGAATTGGAACGAAAAGCCAGAGTATTGAACCTTGCAGGAAATGAAGTAAGATTGAAAATCCTCTTCCTATTAAACATGGAGAAGGCAATGTGTCCGTGTGATTTAAGTGATGTTTTGAAAATGACAGTTCCAGCAGTGTCACAACATTTGAAGAAGTTAAAAGATGCTGATCTAATTACACGAAAAAAAGAAGGACAAACGATTTTCTATTCCATCAATGAAGCAGAAGCTACTTTGCTTTTGCCCATTATTGAGCAACTAAACGGAGTAACGGCATGAGCACAACTAAATCAAAAGGAGCAGTATTTACTGGATTGGTAGCAGCACTTGCAGCTTCCTCTTGTTGTATTCCTCCAGTTATTGCAGCCATTGCTGGGGCAGGTGGCGCGTCATCAAGTTTAGCATGGATGGAACCATACAGACCTTACCTAATTGGATTGGCCATACTTGCAATTGGCTATGTGTGGTATAGTCATTTAAAACCAAAAGAAGTACACGATTGCGGTTGTGCGATTGAAAAGCCAAAATGGTATCAGACAAGAACATTCCTTGTGAGCATGACATTATTTGCTACGCTCTCAATCACGTTCCCTTACTATTCTGGAATCTTCTTTCCCGACAATGCGAAAAATGTGATCGTTGAGAATAAGGAAGATCTACAAACAATTGAAGTTTCTATTGAAGGAATGACCTGCGATGCTTGTCAGAGCCATGTGGATCATGCGGTGAATGAATTGGACGGTATTGTAAGTATCAAGACATCTTATGAAAAGGGCAACTCCGTTATAGAATTCGACAAAACACAAACGAATCAAAAAGAGATTAAAGAAGCGGTTGAATCAACTGGATATAAAGCAACAAAACTAACAGAGCAGTAACATGGAAAAGAAAGAAATCATCCTCGAATCAACCCTAACTTGTCCAAAATGCAATCATAATAAAACTGAAACAATGCCTACGGATGCTTGTTCTTGGTTTTATGAATGTGAGAATTGTAAAGCGCTATTAAAGCCAAAAGAAGGTAATTGCTGTGTGTATTGTTCTTACGGTTCAGTTCCATGCCCACCAATTCAGGAAACAGGTTCATATTCTAGTAGTTGTTGTTAGTTTGGAAAATGCAAAATCAGGAAATCGAAAATAAGCTACGTACGCAAGACGTAAAACCAACTGCAATGAGAATTCTGGTACTCAGAACCTTGTTTAACAGTCGAAGCGCAATGAGCCTAAGTGACATTGAACAACAATTCGATCAAGCAGACAGAACCACGTTGTATAGAACACTAAAAACATTTGAATCGAAAAAGATTATTCATAAAATCGACGATGGAACGAACGCCCCAAAATTTGCCGTTTGTGTAGAAGGATGCGAGTGTAATCCAGAAGACTTGCACATACATTTTCACTGTACCAATTGCGAAGAAACCTACTGTCTAAACAATATTTCAATTCCAACAATAGAATTGCCTAACCAGTTCACATTGAATCAAATCAATATGGTTGTCAAAGGATTATGTGATGATTGCAGTCAATAAATGCAATGGCATTGCACAAAAAAAAGATTATTTTAGACGAGTCTTTTGAAGAAACGAGTATTCATATCGCTAATATTAATCCTAACCTATACGGTCGGATTTGCGCACAATTTCATACCCCATTGTACAGACGTGCACACGGATGAAAGTCACTCGGAAGTAGAACACCATCATACGCACAACACGCATGAAGGACACGATTCAACGGAAGAAGATCACAGCCATGTTGAACACGGAGATCACTTTGATCAAGGCTTACTGGATTATTTGATTTGTCTGTTTGAAGGAGCACAACATCATGATCACTCATGCGATGCTCAATGCACACCACAAAACAGTGTATTTAAGTATTCGACAGAAAAATCAACACAAGGAGATCAGTTAATCACAGCTGAACTTTCAATACCATCTTTAGAAATTCAATCGGGTGCTATCAGCACCACCACGGAATTAGATCTAACACAGATCGATCTCAATTCCTCATCAGGGAGAGCACCCCCATACACTTATTTATAGCAAGCACATTTAGAAGAATTCATGTTAAAGGAACACTCCTTTGACGAATATATGCTGTATAAAATAAGTCAAAAATGATCAACAAAATAATAGAATTTTCCATCAACAATAAGTTGATAATAGGACTGTTCACAATTGCTCTCATCGTAGGAGGAACTTGGAGTGCAAAGCAAGTCCCATTAGATGCCGTTCCTGACATCACAAACAATCAGGTTCAAGTAATTACACAAGCTCCAAACTTAGGAACTGAAGACATCGAACAATTCGTTACCTACCCAATTGAGGTAAAGATGTCCAACCTTCCAGGCGTTACTGAAATTCGCTCGATTTCAAGATTCGGTCTATCGGTGGTAACCATTGTGTTTGAAGATGATATGGGCACCTATCTTCCACGTCAATTAGTAGCAGAAAAATTGAACGAAGTTAAAGGAGAAATTCCCGAAGGATTTGGTGAACCATCTATGGGGCCCATATCCACAGGATTGGGAGAAATCTACCAATACACGTTAAAAGTTGATTCCAAACACAAAGGAGAATATACAGCTACCGATCTACGAACTATGCAAGATTGGATTGTCGCTCGACAAATGGCAATGGTAGAAGGTGTAGTTGAAATTAATGCCGTTGGAGGTAGCCAAAAACAATATGAGGTAGCCGTAAATCCAAACGAATTAAAAGCAATTGGGATATCCATTACAGATATTTACCATGCCCTAGAAATCAACAATCAAAACACCGGTGGAGCATACATCGAAAAGAATCACCTTGCCAATTTCATTCGCGGAGAAGGTCTGATCCGAAACCTCAAAGACATTGAAAATATCGTTGTAAAAAATGTCAATGGAATTCCAATTCTCATTAAAGACGTTGCCGAAGTAAAGTTTGGTAAAGCAGTCCGATACGGAGCATTGACACAAGACGGCGAAGGTGAAGTTGTAGGAGGAATGGTCATGATGTTAAAAGGTGCGAATTCTAACGATGTAGTTGAACGCGTTAAGGAACGCATGGCAGAAATTCAGAAGTCACTTCCCGAAGGTGTCATCATTGAACCATTGTTAGACAGAAGTAAGTTGATTGCCAAAACCACAGGAACAGTTTCCACTAACCTGATAGAAGGAGCACTCATAGTAATCTTTATACTCGTATTTCTTCTAGGAAACTGGAGAGGCGGTTTGATTGTGGCATCCACAATTCCATTATCGTTGCTCTTTGCCTTTATCCTGATGAACTACTTCGGTGTATGGGCAAATCTCATGAGCCTTGGAGCAATTGACTTTGGAATCATTATAGACGGTGCAGTAATCATTGTCGAAACCACGGTATTCATGCTGTATCGACACTTGCAAAAACACAAAACGATAACACCCGAAGAAAAGGACAAACTAACGCTCAAAGGATCAAGTAAAATGATGAACTCAGCTTTCTTCGGTCAGCTGATCATTCTCATCGTCTTCATTCCCATATTAGCACTTCAAGGTGTCGAAGGGAAAATGTTCAAACCAATGGCACTTACCTTCATGTTCGCCATGATTGGAGTAATGATCTTATGTCTTACGTACGTTCCCATGATGTCAGCACTTTTCCTTAAAGTAGGCAAGAACAGAGAGAAAAAATCGTGGGGAGATCGTTTCGTGAAATGGCTTGAAAATATTTATGATCCAGTACTAAGTAGAGCATTGAAAGGAGGTAAATGGATTGTTGCTTCGGCAGTGTTAATTCTAGGTCTGGCCATCTTTACCTTCACGAGAATGGGAGGTGAATTCATCCCACAATTGGATGAGGGTGATATTGCTTTTCACGCCATTCTTAAACCTGGTAGTTCACTAACGGAAACGATTGAAACAACTACGAAAATTGAGAAGATCGTAAAGGCCAAATTCCCAGAAGTAGATAAAATTGTGAGCCGAATTGGTGTAGCAGAAGTTCCAACGGATCCAATGCCTATGGATTTGGCAGATGTTTTTGTCATTCTAAAACCAAAAAGCGAATGGCCAGTACCCAAAAGCAAAGAGCAACTCGTACGAGAAATAAAAAAGGAAGTTGAACAAGTGCCCGGAGTAAACTATGAGTTTACCCAGCCTATCGAAATGCGATTTAACGAACTTCTAGAAGGGGTGCGTGAAGATGTCGCTATCAAACTGTACGGTGATGATATCGAAATGCTTGCTGCCAAAGCCGAAGAAATTTCCAAAATCATTGCAGGAACAGAGGGAATTGGAGACATGAAAGTAGAAGCAACTACTGGCTTACCTCAAATGACTGTTCATTACAATAGAACTAAAATTGCTCAATACGGTCTCAATATCCAAGAGTTAAACCGAACAGTACAATCTGCATTTGCAGGAGGCGAAGCAGGTGTCATATTTGAAGGAGAAAAACGTTTTGATCTGGTTGTCCGTCTAGATGAAAAATACAAGAATGGAATCGACGATTTGAAAAGCCTATTTGTCAACCTCCCGAATGGATCACAAATCCCATTAAAGGAAGTAGCAGAGATCGCCTACCAACCAGGGCCAATGCAAATCAGTCGAGACAATACCAATCGAAGAACGTACGTAGGTATTAATGTCAGAGGACGAGACGTAGCATCATTGGTCGCAGAAATCAAAACCAAACTCGATGCAGAACTAGATCTACCGCCAGGGTATTACATTCGATACGGTGGAGCATTTGAAAACTTAGAACGCGCGAGTAACCGTTTGAAATTTGTTGTTCCAATAGCCCTAGCACTCATCTTTCTGTTAATATTCCTCGCACTCAGATCATTCAAACAATCCATCATGATTTACATGGCCATCCCACTTGCAGCCATCGGAGGAATCTTCTCCCTCTGGCTTCGCGGAATGCCATTTAGTATCTCTGCAGGAGTTGGATTCATCGTACTATTCGGAGTAGCCGTGCTCAATGGGTTAGTTCTAATCAGCGGTTGGAATGAACTCAAAGAAGAAGGAGAAAACGATCTGGATGTGCGAATTCGAAAGGGAGCAAAAAGAAGAATCAGACCAATATTACTTACGGCACTTACAGACGTACTCGGTTTCCTGCCAATGGCAATATCAACATCAGCAGGAGCAGAAGTACAACAACCACTCGCAACGGTCGTAATTGGAGGAATGATCACAGCAACACTTTTAACCCTGTTCGTCCTACCAATTCTTTACCGATGGATTGAATCACGAAAATCAAAGAAAATGAACGCAAAATCAATCGTAGCCACGGCTATAGTTCTCGCAGTAGTTTTCCCATTTAATAATACAGCAAACGCACAGCAAGACACCTTATTATCATTGGATCAAGTGTTAGAAATAGCGTTGCACAAAAACGGTAACATTCAAGCCTCTCAACTCAATGTAGAATTAGAGGAATTAGGGAAGAAAACAGCCGTAGACATCAACAAAACAGATGTCAATGTACAGTATGGGCAAATGAACAGTTTCGAAAATGACTTTTCCTTTAACATAAGTCAGCAATTCGCATTCCCAACGCTTTATTCAGCACAGCGTAAACTAGCAAACGAACATATAGCAGGAAGTGAAATTCAACTAGCAATTACAGAGAATGAGCTAAAAAGAAATATCCGTCAACTCTGGATGCAGTTAACGTACTTATATGAAGATCAGCGACTGCTTAGTTTTCAAGACAGTCTCTACATCAATTTCTTAAAAGCTGCTGAACTCAGGTATGAAACGGAAGAATCTAGTTTTCTTGAAAAAGCAACAGCAGAAACAAAAGTGCTTGAAATTCAAAACAGACTGAATCTGGTACAATCTGACATCCTAATCTATGAAAGTCAGTTACGCGTGTTAATGAACGACAGCATCACGTATCAGTTTAGACCAGGAACAATTCAGAAAAGAGACATTTCAAGTATCTACGATCCTGAGTTGGTATTGCAAAACCCGCAATTAGCCTATTATGACAACCTCATCAATACAGCGAATGCGGAAACTTCGGTGCACAAGTCTGAAATGCTACCAGACATATCCATTGGGTATTTCAATCAATCCATCATCGGAAATCCAACATCGAATGGAAACATAGCAACAGCATCGGACAGATTTACAGGAATGCAAGCAGGAATTTCAATTCCCATTTTCTTCGGCTCATACAAAGCCAAGATCAAACAGTCAAAACTAAAAGCAGAAATAGCAGAAGTCAACGCTGATTACAACAAATCAATGTTGCTCAATTCTCATCAGCAATACATCAATGAACTGTTAAAGCAAAAAAGCAGTTTGAATTATTACGAAGAGAAAGCGATTCCACAAGCCAACATCATTATAGAAAATGCGAACAAGAGTTTTAAGAACGGTGCAATTGATTACATCGAATTTGTACAAGCCATGAATCAGGCACTTGAAATTAAGTTCAATTACATAAAAACACTCAACAATTACAATCAGGCAGTTATCAATCTTGAATACCTGATCAATCAATAACATTAAATAAGAACAAAATGAAAATCTATAAATCAATAACACTATTTCTCGCAATAGGTCTTTTTATGACTTCTTGTGGAGGTGGAGCAGATGATCACGCCGGTCACGATCATGGAGAATCGGGACATGAGGGACACGAAGAACATGGAGAAGGGCATGAAGAAGAAGTTCACTTTTCAGAGCAACAATTTGCATCATTAGATATGAAAGTGGACACACTAACGTTTCGCAATATCAACTCGTATGTACAAGCCAATGGACAACTTGAAGTACCGCCACAAAATGAAGCAATTGTAACAGCAATTATCGGTTCAAATGTAAAATCGATCAAGGTCATAGAAGGAGATAAAGTCAAAAAAGGTCAAGTATTGGCGTATCTGGCGCACCCTGAATTAATCTCTATTCAAACACATTATGCTGCGAACTGGAATCAATTGGAATTCCTAAAAGAAGACTACGAGCGTAAAAAGAAACTCTACGAAGACAACGTAGGATCCGGAAGAGAATTCCAGAAATCGAAATCTGAATATTTCTCCATGAAAAGTCAGGTAAGCGGAGACGAATCTAAATTGCGTTTACTCGGAATCACCCCAACGAAAATTCAAGAAGGAAAGATTTACGATCAAGTAGCGGTCACCAGCCCGATTAATGGACACATAAGAACCGTTGAAGTAAAAACAGGGCAGTTTATTCAACCAGAAAAAGAGATGTTTGAAATCGTTAATATCGATCACATTCATGCAGATCTGATGGTGTTTGAAAAAGACATGCACAAAGTCAAAGAAGGACAAACCGTAAACTTCACCATTGAATCCGTTCCAGGAACAGAACTACAAGCAAAAATATACTCCGTAGGAAAAGCATTCGAACAAGATCCAAAAGCCATCCACCTACACGCAGAAATTGAAAACAAAGAAGGTTTACTTATTCCAGGTATGTACATCAATGGACATATAATTACAGAAGACGTTGAAACATACGCATTACCCGAATCAGCCGTTGTAAAAGAAGGAGACAAATACTACATTTTCACAGCAAAGAAAGAACAAGATCATGGCGAAACTGAATGGGCATTTCAACCACTTGAAGTAAACGTAGGAGGAATCGACAACGGATGGATTGAAATTAAACCACTTGCAGATTTACCAGAAGGAAGTCAGGTAGCCTACAACAACGCCTATTACCTAATGGCAGAAATGAAGAAAAGCGAAACCGAACACTCGCATTAAGCACATAAATCAATGTAATACCAAATAAAACAAGTAATATGAAAAGAACACTTAAAACAATCAAAGTAGCAGGATTTCTACTATTAACAGCAATTGCATTTGCAAGCTGCGATGGAAAAGATGATCACGACCACGATCACGACGGACATGAACACCATGACGGTGACGAAGGACATGAAGATCATGATCACTAAACAAGAATAAAACAAAGCGAATAATCATGAGTTTTTATCAAATAGCATTGCCGATAGGTACATTGGTCTATCTCTTACAAGTCTTCGTGATTAAATCGTATATCCAATATAAGCGAACGGGTGAGAACCCGTTCGTGTTTGGAAAATCTGCATCCGCACACGATTACATTTCCAAGGTGTACAAAACAATGATCCTTGGATTGTGGATAGCCATAGCCATATTTTCATTCTTTCCAGATTACTACGCATACATCTTTCCTTTTTGGTTCATGGAATATGAAATACTGCAACATATCGGAGCAGTCCTTGTGGTGATCTCACTGGTGTGGGTAATCATTTCGCAGAATCAAATGGCAAAATCATGGCGCATCGGAATTAACTATGAAGAAACAACGGAACTCGTCACCAGCGGAGTTTTCAAATTCTCTCGTAATCCTGTCTTTTTAGGAATCCTGATCTCCTACATCGGAACATTCCTGATCATCCCAAATACAATCACATTTACCGTATTGATATTAACCTATGTCACGTTGCAATTCCAAATACGTTTAGAAGAAGAATACCTCGCGAACAGTCATGGAACAAACTATGAAGATTACAAGAAACGTGTACGTAGATGGATTTAACTCTCAATAAATAATAGAATTCAGCATGGCAAGCAATGCAAAGAACCACATCCTTCAAGAGTACATTCCCGCTATCATTAGCGCAGTTTTTCTGCTATTGGGAATTTATCTGGAATTTATTTCCGAAACACTTGATGAACTCTATCTTATTATCGTTTACGCGATAGCCTACCTCCCTGTTGGTTTTCCAGTAGTCTGGAGGTCGCTCAAACTACTTACGAGGCTCGATATCTTCAACGAGTTTTTCCTAATGAGTATTGCGACCATTGGTGCTATCTCAATCGGAGAGACCTCGACAGGATTCAAACTAAAAGAAATCTTTGTACTTCTCAGCTGTCACAACTGCATCCAATCGTAAGTATCGTAGAAAGTTCCTTTCCGTAGTATGTCCACTGAACTTCATTATAGCTTGAGCCGGCATGCCTTTTAAAAACTTGAGCGTACAGAAAGTCCTCCTACCTGTATGAGAGGATATCTCTTCAAACTTCTTTTTGACCTGTTTTCTCTCTTTTCCTGCAATCATCTTATAGTTTACGATAAGATCATCCAATCCAGCCCTCTGGCAGAGTTTGCGGAGCACCTTATTAAATTCGGTCGAACAATTTGATCGAACCTGAGGCAATTGATGATTGTATCTATTTAATATGACCTGAACCCTATCACTGATTGGAATAATAATCTTATTGTTCATCCGTTTACCTCGTGTCTTCATTGGTCTCACGTGTAAAGTACCTCCCACGATATCCTCGGGGTCAATACACTTAAAGTCACTGAAACGTAATCCCGTTTCACATGCGATTAAGAAAAGGTCCAATACATTTCGTTCCTCATCTGTTTCGACTTTAACCGCCTCCAATCGATTCAGTTCATCCTCTGTCAGATAGACTTTATCTGTATCCTCCATCATTGTTGGATAGGCTTTCAGACTAAAACGCTCTGTTATGTTTCGATCAAAGCACCAATTCAAAAATACCTTTAGGTTCTTATTTTGCTTCCCAATCGTGCTTACACTCAACCCCTCTTCTCCCCTATTATTTGAAGCCTCATAAGTAAGGTATTCTGACCATGCTTCGGCAAACCCACTGTTAATGTCACCTACGACAGAAAAGGTCAACTTCACCCCCATCTTCTTCTCAACCGCCAAAAGGTATCTCCACAAGCAATATCTGTAACCATCAGGACTTTTAACTTCCTGAATTTTATATTCCACAAAGTCGAAGAAGTGATCCCAAAAGGTCATTTTACTTCTGCTTTTCGCGGGGACTCCCTTCATATTCACAAACTCTTCCTTAAGCTTTTTCCCTGTAGGTATGATTCCTTGCTCTTTGTACTTAAGAATTAACGACTCGAGTACTTGTCGCATCTTATCCAATTTGCGGTTTATCTCTGTAGCTTGATGAAAGTCATAATTGACGCGCTGAGAATTAGTGATCCATTGCTGCGTCGGAATCTTAATTCCAGTTGAGACTTTTATTCGCTGATAGGAATAATTATAACTCATGTAGATAATGGTACTATCCTTTTGAGGTTCTTTCAAGAAAAAATTAATTTTAGCCATAGCTAACTTTTTTACGATCCAACAAACGTTGTTCGATTCATGTGCAAAGTTAGTTTGACAAGGTTTGATTTTAAAAATTAGTTTTCCACACAACCCCCTTATTCACAAGGGATTCGAGAGTAACTTAAGCCAATTATAACCAATTTAGAAAATAACATTTGAGTTATCTTATTTGCGCCGTCCGGACCGCCAACAAAGTACGTCCTATATGGCTGTAGGAATTAGAAAACCCAGAGAAGTATCAAAATTCTCTGGGTTTTTGCTTTTTATAAACTTTCTGCTTCCTCAAAAAACCTTCGTTCAAGCTTCGGAAATCCTATTCAACCTATAAGCAAGATCCAAAAGTTTGTTTGAGTATCCCCATTCGTTATCGTACCAAGCTACAATCTTAAAGAATCGATCGTTTAGTGCAAGTCCTGCTTTCGCATCGTAGATTGAGGTTCTCTTGTCTGAAATGAAGTCGGATGAAACCAAATCACTATTTTCATACCCTAGAATTCCGTTCAACTCATTCTCCGAAGCAGCTTTCATTGCCGCATTAATTGAGTCAAGCGTTGTTGATGTTGACAACCTTACCGTTAAATCCACTACGGAAACATTAGATACTGGAACACGAAAGGCCATTCCCGTCAGTTTCCCTTCAATTTCTGGGATTACTTTCGCAACCGCTTTCGCTGCACCAGTTGTCGAAGGAATAATGTTCTGATATCCGGCACGTCCCAATCGCCAATTTTTCGAAGAGGTAGCATCTACCGTATTTTGATTCGCAGTTACAGCGTGAATGGTGCTCATCAAACCCTCTTCAATCCCAAAGTTGTCGTTCAAGACCTTTACTACGGGAGCCAGACAGTTCGTTGTACATGAGGCATTGGAGACCACATTGTATTCAGCCTTCAGCTCAGAATCGTTAACTCCCATTACAAATGTTGGAGTGTCATCTTTCGCCGGAGCGGACAATACAACTTTCTTCGCACCTGCCTTTATGTGTTTCTCTGCAAGTTCGGTTGTCAAGAACACTCCGGTACATTCCAAGACTACGTCGACACTGACACTTGACCAATCTAATTTTTCTGGGTCACGCTCATTTGTCACGCGGATTCGCTGGCCATCCACCACCAAATGACCATCCTGGATAGATACCGTTCCGTCGAATTTTCCGTGCACAGAATCATGCTGTAATAGATAAGCCATATAATCTATATCGATAAGATCGTTGATTCCGACCACTTCTATTTCTGGATTGCTCAGCGCAGCGCGGCAC
The DNA here is from genome assembly GCA_015665275.1 of Flavobacteriales bacterium. Lineage (GTDB taxonomy): Bacteria > Bacteroidota > Bacteroidia > Flavobacteriales_D > Crocinitomicaceae > UBA4466. The sequence goes on from JADFAL010000026.1 coordinate 65,773, forward strand.
GCGAGTCTTCCAATCCTTCCAAATCCGTTAATTCCTATTTTCATACCACTAAAGATATGATAGTTATTGTATTTAATACAATAACTAATGTTAAATTAATTCTTAGTTAAAATTGACTCTATTGAGAATTTGGTTAAAATTGAAGCAGCTTATCTTACCTCTACAGCCTCATACAATCCAACCTCCTTGGCGCAGTCGTGTTGTACTTCATCCATGAGCTCTGGCTTCTCTGTTACTTCATCAAACGACCATTTTTCCACTACTTTCTCCATAACGCAATCTAGCCAGGCTTCTTTGACTTCCGGGTCTACTGTTTGTCCTGACCCTTCGATTCCTTGCATAAAACCTTTGTCTAGTAAATTTCGTTCCGTTTCTATTTGTTTGTCTGACCAACCACAACTTGCAAAAAGTAATACTCCGGAAATTAAAAGTGTGTACGTAAAATACTTCATGGCGCTGGTTTTGTCCTTATAAGTTAAGCAACTTTTTGGAAATGAAATCATTCAATGATTTCCTGGACGCGCCCTACCTTTCCATCATCCAACATTACTTTGATCCCATGAGGATGGAACTTAGAGTTTGTCAAAATGCGTTTCACAAACCCATGCGTAAGTGCACCTGAAGCTTGATCCTTCTTGAGAACTACCTCCACTTCCAAGCCAATTTCTATGTTTTCGCGTTTTCTTCCGTCCATGCTGTGAAATTAAAAAAGTTATGATTAGAACCTCCTAGTTATTCTTACACCTCTCCCGTCAAAAACAGTGCTTTTTCTTCCTCAGGATGCGTTCTTCGTAAAACCAAGGTTTATCGAGCGGCGTCGAAATAATTCGTAATTCGTACCTTCGATTCATGCAAACAACGATCTCTCTTCCACCCTACCCGCGCGGATTTCACATCATCACTAACTCCATTGAGAACGCACTAAATTTGCCCGATTCAGGCGTGTTGCATGTTTTTATTAAACATACTTCTGCAGGACTTACGATTAATGAAAACGCCGATCCAACGGTTTTGCAGGATTTTGAATCCTCATTCAATCATATTGTCAAGGAGAATGAGCCATTCTACAAACATACGTTTGAGGGCCCCGACGATATGCCCGCACATATAAAATCGTCTATGGTGGGTTCATCTGTTACCATTCCCATCACCAATGGAAGATTGAATCTGGGTACTTGGCAAGGCATCTATCTTTGTGAATTTCGCAATCATGGTGGATCGCGAAAATTGGTTCTGACCGTTCTTTCTGCTTAGAATTACCCCAGAAATTTGTCCATGAACTCGTCTTTTCTGTATCTAGAAACTTTGTGCTTGGAGCCATCCGTTAGTTCTACTTCGCCACCGGAACCTTTTCGGAATCGCTTCACAAAACTCATGTTTATAATAGTGCTTTGATGCACCCTGAAAAAACCATACTCCGCTAGCAGTTTTTCGTATTGACCTAAAGTTTTGCTAGAAGTATATTTCTCTCCCGAAGTAAGAAAGAAGTTACTGTAATTTCGATCACCTTCAATACGAGAAATTTCATTGATTTCGCATACTTCAAACCCTTTATTATTGGGCAAAACAAGCTTTTTCACTGCAGAGTCTCCCAAATAATTATCCATCAGGATCTTTACTTTATTTTCTTCATTTTCAACGCCAGTTCGACTGACATAACTCTCTACAGTTGACTTAAATTGAGCACTGTGAAGAGGTTTCGTGAGATAACCAAAGGCACTAAACTCAAAAGCTTTTAACGCATATTCATCATACGCGGTGACAAAAATCACCTCGAAGGGACACGTGTCCAATTCGGAAAGTAAATCAAAACCGGTACCATCAGGCATGTTAATATCCAAGAAAACAAGGTCTGGTTTCAGACGCTTTACTTCAGTTAGTCCCGAACTTACATCATGCGCCTCGCCAATAATTTCAATTTGATCCGAGAATGCCGTCGTTAATTGATTTCTCAATAAGAAACGTGCATCTGCCTCATCGTCAATTAATACCGCTTTGATCATACCTCCTGAGGGATTTTTATTGTTACCAAGGTACCACTCTTCCCCATTTGTTCTATTGAAATGGCATTCGGAATTCGCACCAAACGATCACTGGTAATTCTAACTCCCTTTGAAATGTGCCCTTTCTTACGTTGATGTTGTGTATTTTCAAAACCAACACCATTGTCTTCTACACGACATTCCAAATAATCATCCTTTTTGGTGTATGTCAATCGAATCATTCCCTTTTCTTTAAGCGGAAGAATGCCATGCTAAATGGCGTTCTCAACGAAAGGCTGTACAATCATTGGAGGAACACGCACAAATGAAGGATCAATAGTTTCGTCAATAATGATCTCGAATTGAAAATCGGTATCAGATCGGCGTTTTTCCAAATTCAAATACATCTTAAGCACCTCGAGATCGTCTGAAAGAGAAATCAATTCCAATTCTGAATATTGCAAGACTTTTCGAAGCAGAGTCCCGAAGTTTGCAGTGAAGTCGGTTGCTTCGGTTGCATTCCCTTCCATATACATTCTTTGAATACTGTTCAATGAATTGAATAGGAAGTGAGGATTCATCTGGGCAGTTAAAATGCGCTGTTTTAGTTCCGCCTGATTTTTCTCAAACTCCAATTGCTTGTTTCGTGCCATCAAGCGTTGACGGTACAGGAAAAATACAAATACCCCGCCAACAATGACGAGAATGGCAATCAAAATACCAATCCATAATGAAATCGTTTCTATATGACTTTCATGCTCTTTGTTGATGGCATTTAACTCCGTTATTTCTCCTTTTAGCCGCTCAGATTCATAGCGCGTATTCATTTCTTCAATGGAGCGAATTACGGACTCATTTAGCATGGTATCCTTCAGCACCGTGTATTTTCTCCAAATATTCGAGGGCCATTTCTGTATTACCCGCTGCTTTATGCAAGTTGAAAAGCTCATTCAAAGCATACCGTATAAAAGGCAGCTGGTTGCTTTCCACGGCAATGGTTAATCCTGAGTTGAAAAATTTTAGGGCTTTATCCTTTTGGTTAAACTCTTCGTAGCAATTTCCAATATTGCAGTACAAGGTGGCTAGCTCTGGCACAGGAGTTTCAAATTGCTCATAATAACTGGCCGCTTTCAGATAACTGTCCAATGCCTTTTGATTATTTCCAAGTCGTCCGTAGGCTGCTCCCAGATTGATATAAGTTGTCCCCTTATTTAACGTATCAGAAGCAATTTCGGCATTGTTCCCGTTCTCAATAAGTTCCACCGCAATTAGAGAGTATTTCAGCGCTTTTTTGGGCTGATCATTAGAGACATAGTAATACGTGAGTCCCGACAAACTGATGAAGTACACATAATCGTCACCGAAATCACGGGCATATTCTTCCGCGATTTTATAGTATCTATGACCGTTCAGGGAATCCTTTAACAAGGAAAATCCATTCCCTAGCAATCGAGCTGCCTGAACAATTCGGAAAGTGTCATTGACCGCAACTGACTCATCATAATCTTTCAGGAAAAAAGGCATGGCCTTATCGAACTCGCCATTCTGAGCGTGTCGAATGGCTATATCTTGATTGGTTTCTTGCGCACAGACGTGCATTGAGCAAAGAACAAAAGCAAATACGCCCCACATCTGCGGAGAACATTTGAACTTGGAAAATATGTTTGTGCTTATGCTCAACTCGGAGAATACTGTAATTGCTAATTGATTGCTAGACCAAAATAAGAAGCTTTTGGTATGCAAACACAAAGGTTTATAAAAAGTGAAAGCCCATCGCTCTTTTCAATTCGATGGGCTTTCTTGTAGTTATTGGTACTTATTTTATTGCCATTTCGTAATCATCGCTGTAGATCAACGTGTAGTTTGAATCTCCTGCAGGAACTTCGAAAATTGCGAATCCAGAAACAGAGTTCCCGGCTTCAACTGCACCTCCTTCTAAATCATCTTCGATAGAGAAGTCAGGGTTTTGAATGAAATCTGAAACCATTTGCAAATCACTTGTTGAAGCGTAAATTTTTCCAGTAGTACAAGAAACGGTGTAATTGATACGCACGAATTTTGTGTATGCATCTTTCTCCACTTCTTCACCTGTGTAGTTGTCAATTGCTTTGTCAATCATCAATGTTCCAATTCCATCAAAAACGATGTCTTCGATTTCAAAAGAAGCATTTGCCAGAGAAATTTCAGTGTTTTCTGCAGCATCTTTCTTCCCTTTTCCTTCTGCCAATGGAATACTTCCAGCGTATTCGTCACCAGACAAAACGTTCAATACGTTCAACTGGTAATCGCTTACCTTCGCATCTTTATCCAATTCGTAGTAAAGCACACCTTTGTTATAGTATGTTCCAACATCACCGTCATACATATTGTAATCATCCAATTTCATAGAAATCAAATTGTGAACACCAATGTTTTCTTTCTTATCCGTAGAAACTTTGTCTAGTTTGAAAGCAGCTGGAGGAAGCATCAAATCAACGTCTGTTGTATTGATTACTTTGATTTCTACTTGAACTAGTTTTTTTCCTTTTGTAACAAGATCATTTACTTCGTCATCAGAGTAATTATCAACGTATTTCCCAACGGAAACCACGATATCAAATCCTCCCAATGCCATTGCTTCCGTATGACCGCTTAATGTTACTTCTTTTGGCTCGCTTGCCTCTGTTTCTTCTTCTCCTCCACCACAGCTAGTGATACTTGCAGCCATTGCAAAGATGGCACCGAATAGGACTAATTTTTTCATCTTCCTTAATTTTGTTTGAGTAAAATTTAACGCTAAGCATCGACCCAACAAAGCCATCTTGTATCTCAATTATCAATCGACAATAAAAGCAATTATTTATACTGATTTTCAATCATTTAATACGCAAAGAATGATCGGCTAGCAACTTCCACATCATTGAAAAGAACGAATTATTGTAGTTTGAATACCTACGGCTAGTTAAAACGAATCCTGTTGATTCATACTTTGTTGCCTCGGAATACATATGTTTGTAAAGAGACTCAGCGCTCAGCGACAAGATTCGAAATTTGAATTATTTTAAGACTATATTTTTTCTGACTGCTGCAATCATTATTTCGGGGTGTTTCCGAGAAAATAGTGGAACAAGAAGGGATAAAACTGAAAAAGGTGAAGGGAGATGTGGCGTAGTGGATAACCGTGATTTAACGGAAATGTCGCGGTCCAAAGCACCTAGTGTTTTCAAGGCTAAATGTGCTACTTGTCATCACTACACCAAAAATGCAACAGGACCACCATTAAAAGGCTTCATGCAACGCGCCCACTCTGAAGAATGGTTTCGAAAGTTCATCCGTAATCAGGATGATTTAATTGAGGAAGGAGATTCACTTGCCATTGCTATTCAAGAACAAAGACCTACAAAAGGAATGCATTATCACAACCTAAGTGATAAAGAGCTTGATGATCTCATCGAATATCTCCAATAATTTGGAATCAAGCTTGAACACGTGCACGAAATATTAGCAACTATTTTAAATCATGAGATTCGAATTTTATCTCAAACGCCTTTAACCGGGGGAGATATTAATGCAGTATTTAAGGTAAAAATAGATCAGGCTACCTTCTGTATAAAACAGAATCATCGAGATCAATTTCCTAAAATGTCGGTGAAAGAAGCCAATGGATTGAATGAATTGGCAGATAAATCGAATTTTTATATTCCAGAGGTTATCGGAACTCATGAAGATCACACATCTCAATATCTCGTAATGGAATTTATTGAGTCAGGGGCAAAATCATCCGGTTTCTGGGAGAATTTTGGAATGCGTTTGGCGCACATGCATAAACAGACTTCAGAACATTTTGGTTGGGAAGAAGACAACTATATCGGCTCTTTGCATCAATCGAACAAGCAACATGATAATTGGGCCATTTTTTACACCGAAGAACGCATTCTACCACAAGTCAAATTGGCTTTTGATTCGAACAAAGTAGATGCTGCATTTGTCCATTCGGCAGAACGTTTATGCTCGCAGCTGAATGACTTATTTCCCGAGGAGCCTCCTGCTTTACTTCATGGCGACTTGTGGTCGGGAAATTTCCTAGTGGATAGTAACGGAGATCCAGTTTTGATTGATCCCTCAGTCTATTACGGGCACCGTGAAATGGATTTGGGGATGATGTATCTTTTTGGAGGGTTTTCAGACGCTTTATTTGAGGTTTACCATGAAGAATTTCCGCTAGAAAAAAATTGGAAGGAACGCATTCCGCTGACACAATTGTATCCTCTATTGGTGCATGTCAACCTTTTTGGTGGAGGCTATGTACAAAATGCTGCATCCGTTATTCATCGGTATTGTTAGCTCATCTTCAATAATTTACCGCACATGTATTCATTCAAGTCTTTAGGATGAACGGTTCCCCACTTGCGCCTGATCTTGCTTAATCTTGCGTATAAATTTACGTCCATGAAACTTTTTGCAATCGCGCTTTTAAGCCTTTCTTTCTCTGCATTCTCACAGAATTCAGAAACAGTTCTTACGGACAGTGCTGAAGTCCGAGCGGCCATAGATCAATTGTTTACTGGAATGAAAAACGGAGACAGTACGATGGTTGCTGAAGTATTTCATCCTGACATCCAGATGATGTCGACGTTTACAGACAAAGAAGGAAATCCAAAATCGCACAAAGGAAGTGCAGCTGAATTCAAAAACGCCGTTGGAACGCCTCATGATCAAGTATGGGACGAGCGGATTTCCAATGTTCAGATTCAAATCGATGGAAACCTGGCTCAAGTTTGGATGGATTATTCCTTCTATCTAGACGAAAAACTCAGTCATTGCGGTGTAAACGCGGTTCAACTTTTCAAAACGGAAAATGGATGGCAAATGGTGCATCTCGCCGACACCAGACGACGATCCGATTGCAATTAGGTAGGTCCATTACTTGATTTCACATCTAGAAGTGACTCATCAAAAGCTGGCCCCTCTATCTTATTTGTAGTTCGTTTAGATAGGATGAAGAATAATGCCACTCCGAATAGATTGAAGAATGCGAAGGGCAAATAATCAAAGGTCTTCACGCCCAAAGTTTGTGACATGTATAAGGCAGTTACGTGCCAAGGAATTAATGACTCCAATAAAGTCATCGAATTCTCCATTGTTCGAGACAATAAAGGCAGAGGTACCTTTCGTTCTTTAAATCCATGGCGAAACATTTGCCCCGTTGTTAGAATTGAGAACACCGCATTTCCTGAGACGCCATTGAGCAATCCACCTGAGAAAAATGCCGCTAATACCAATCCATATGCACTTCTAATCAAACCGAAAATTACTTTCATCAATCTGTTGATGAACCCTCCAGCCTCCATAATCGCTCCAAACGAAACAGCTAGCACGCAATAAAAAACGGCACCACTCATCATCCCTTCCATTCCACCTCGATTCAAAAGAGCCGTCAACAGTGCTGGCAATTCACTTTTGGTTACCATCAGCGTATCGAAACCAGAAACCATAGCAATAGTCCCTTGATGAAAATCGAAACCGTTTAAGAAGACACCGACAAGGATGGCAGCCAAACTAGAAACCAACATCAATACCACTGGCGGATATCCTTTGTAGCCTCCCAAAAAAACAATGGCTGGAGGAAGCAACATGATCGGATTCAAATTATATATCGATTCCAAATGCACCAAAACGCCATCAATTTGTTCCGATGAAGCTGAATTTCCTGAGTACATAAATCCAAAAATCAGAAAGGTTATCGCTGCCAAAGCACCAGCAATTCCCACATTTGGAAGCATACCCCGAATATGATCGTAAACAGATATCTCTGTGGCCATCGCACAAATGTTGGTCGTATCGGAAACAGGAGAAACCTTGTCCCCGAAAACAGCTCCGGATAAAACAGCTCCAGCAACCAATTCGGCCGGAACTCCCATGCTGATTCCAATTCCCATAAATGCAACGCCTGAAGTAGCCGCCGATCCCCAACTCGTTCCTGTGAAGGTTGAAATAATAGCCGTTACAATGAAAGTAGTCACTGGCAAGTAATCCGGGTGAATGAGTTTCAGTCCGTAGTAGATCAAATAAGGAACCGTACCACTATACATCCAGGTTCCGACAATGGCTCCAATGGCAATCAAAATGACAATGGCAGGCATGGCTTTTCGCAATGTATCGCCTATGCCGTCGAGCATTTCTGGAACTTTAACTCCGCGACGGTACGCAAATACTCCTGCCACTAATACAGCGATGAGTAATGTGAATTGGAGGGGCAAACCCAAAAAGGCACTTCCACTTCCACCTATAATCAATACCATCATGATTAAAAAAGGCAACAGGGCCTCCCAAATAGAAATGTCTGATGTTGATTTGTTGTTTGGAGATTGCATGGAGCGACAAGATAGTTAAAGATGAGGAAACTAGAACTTACAATTCTTGTAGGAATTGGAAGGTTTCTTGCCGTGTAATAAATGTGTATTTACTTGCACTATTATGTTATTTAGCCAAATAGCTAATTAGCATAATGAAAACGTTGCCCAATCCTTAACACATCAACTATTCAAGACAAATCAATTCACTCTCTACTCCCCTAATTTTCAAACAATGCTAACTTTGTTAAAGTTCTTAGCAGCAAGATCATTAAACTCATTTATGGCGCTACCATTTCACATTATTCCACCCAAAGGAACGCCTGTTCCAATCATTGTAAGCGTTCCGCATTGCGGCACGGAGTTCCCTCCGGAACTGCAAAACGATTACGTTCCAGAAAAAATGGGCGCACCCGACGACACCGATTGGTTTGTTCACGATTTATACAATTTCGCATCCGAACTTGGAATTACTATCATCCATGCGAAATATAGCCGATGGGTCATTGATTTGAATCGTGATCCGAAAAGCGCGCCCTTATATAATGACGGACGAATCATCACTGGAATAACTCCGAACACTGATTTCTTTGGAGAATCAATTTATACCCGTCCAGAAGTGGAACCAGATGCCAAAGAAGTACAGCGCCGACTTGATACGTATTATTGGCCGTATTATCAGAAAGTACAAGAGTTACTTGATCAACGAGTATCGGAATTTGGGAAGGTATTGCTGTGGGATGCGCATTCAATTCGACATTTGGTACCAACGATTCGTGAAGATGTTTTTCCAGATATGATCCTAGGAAATAATGATGGTACAACAGCCGATCCTAAACTAATTGATACAACATTGAACGGATTGAAATCAGGGAAATATGGTATCAATCATAATACGCCATTCAAAGGTGGGCACATCACGCGTTACTTCGGAAAACCTGAGAAGAACGTGCATGCTCTGCAACTCGAAATGAACAAAATCTTGTACATGGATGACGAAGAAAATCAATTCCTTGAAGATCGTGCAAACGCAGTAAGAGAACTACTGAAACCAACATTTAGCGCCCTAATAGAAACACTGAAAACACTATAATGAAGCATTATTTCTTCGATAAGATTCTTCAAAATGACGGCTGGAAATCGAATGTTTCCATTGTTACGCAACCCGATGGCACCATTTATTCTATTAAGGAAGATCCGCAGCACACTATCGCCCATCATGTGAAAGGTTTTGCCTTGCCGGGATTCCAGAATGCCCATTCTCATGCATTTCAGTATGCCATGGCCGGATTAGCAGAAGTGCACCCTACCGGACAAAAAGCTGATGATTTCTGGTCGTGGCGCGATGCTATGTACCGACTGGCCCTTTCCGTAAACCCCGATCAAATGGAAGCCATTGCAACCATGTTGTATACAGAAATGGTTCGTTTGGGATATACTAACGTGGCTGAGTTTCATTACGTGCATCATCAACAAAACGGAACGCCATTTGACAATTTAGCCGAAATGGGAGAACGTTTGATTGCTGCAGCGAAAACAGCTGGAATTGGTATCACCTTGGTTCCAATTTTTTATCAAAAAGGTGGATTTGGAATGGAACCGAGTGAAGGGCAGCGTAGATTTATTTCGAAAGATATCGATACGTACCTGAAATTGTTGGAAGCATCATCGAAAGCAGCTGAGAATTATGAATTGGCCAATGTAGGAATCGGAATTCACTCCATGCGCGGTGTAGAACCCACGGTTATTGCAGAGATTGCAAAATCGGGCGATCAGAACATTCCATTTCACATTCACATCGCCGAGCAACTGAAGGAAATTGAGGATGCAAAGACATATCTCGGTAAAAGACCTGTAGAGTGGTTATTGGATAATGTGGATTTAAACGATCGCTTTCACTTGGTTCATGCTACGCATCTTACAGAAGCCGAGACAGATGGGATTGCTGCATCTCAAGCCAATGTGGTCCTCTGCCCTACTACCGAAGGAAATCTTGGAGACGGATTGTTTCCAGTTCAACGATTCCAAGAAAAGCAGGGAAAATGGAGCATAGGAACAGATAGTCATATTGGAATTCACCCATTAGAGGAGTTACGCCTTTTGGATTATGGTCAACGTTTGACAACACACAAACGAAACACCATGACGAGTGAAACCAACGGGAACGCTGGTGATTATGCAATCGAAATGGCGACCATTACTGGCAGAAAAGCCATGGATAATTTTGAGTCACAATATTTCAAAGTAGGCGCCCCCTTGAATGCATGCATAATCGATGAAAATGCGCCGTTATTGCAAGCATGTCGCGATGAACATTTGAACTCAAGCATTGTATACTCCTGTGACGCATCGCATCATTCAGGAACAATCAGCAATGCTGATTGGATTGTACAACGCGGGACACACCGAAATAGTGAAGCCGTGAGAAACAACTTTGTTCAAACCATTAAAGAACTTAAAAACCGATAATCATGAAACTACTCTACACTTTCCTAGCATTAGTACTAATTGTCTCTTGTCAGCAAGAAAACGAAACGAAGGAGTCGAAAAATTCCCCAGGCGAATTAAGCAAACAAGAGCAAGAATCCCCTCAACAAGAAATTAAGGAAAAGAAGGAGACTCCAAAGTCGTATGATTACTACGCAGGAACCATTGGACTGTATGGAGAGGCTGTTTTAATGGAAGTAAACGCAGATAACAATGTGATTACTGGTCGTTACTGGTATCTGAAACATGGTCGTCAAATCCAATTATCGGGAACTACTTCCGCAAAGGGAAATGAATGGCAAGTTGAAGAATCTGTGAAAAATGTGGTTACGGGAATCATGACGCTTGAAATCACGGGGGATGAACTTTCAGGTCAGTGGCACGCGCCCGGTAAGAAATCTGAACTTCAGGAGGTAAACCTTCAAAAAGTCTACCACACCGAGGAAGGAAGAATTGATCCGAAATTCGAGAATTACACATTTTCTAAGACCATCTCCATCTATAACGGTGAAGAAGATGAGGAGGAAGAAGTTACCGATGATCTGCGACTCGTGCGTATTGGAAATTATGTCCTATTTCAATATTTCGTGATTGGTCATAATGCGCATGTTGGACACATCAATGGTTTGGCAATGTTTGAGACCAAAAACAAGGCAATTTACAAAGGTGAAAATGCCTGCGAATTGTCGATGACTTTCGATGGAAATAAAGTAACCGTTGTTGAAGAAGAAGATTGTAGTTATTATCGAGGCATGCGTGCCTACTTTGAGGGGACTTTAACGAAGGTGAAATAATCTAAAGGTAGCGACTGGCTCTTTTTGTTTCTCGGTTAAGCAATGATTCGAACTTGTGAGGAATGGGAATTTCTACGCTAATGGCTTGTCCGGAGATAGGGTGATTGAACTTCAATTGCGTTGCGACCAAAAACAACCCTTTGTTTCTAAAAGTCCCTTGCTCATCTCCGTATTTTTGATCTCCAACTATAGAATTCCCTATCGATTGACAATGAATCCGCAATTGATGCGTTCTTCCGCTCTTCGGTTCCAACTGAACCAATGTTAAATGATCGTTCTTTAGGGAAGGTGCCGAGTGTAAAGCTTTCAAGGTAGAAATTGCCTCTTTTCCATCAATTGACGATTGGATTGTTCCATCTTTCGGAATTCCGTGCACAATAGCGTGGTATTGCTTTGCAATCACCTTTTCTTCGAACATCGATCCTAATAACCTTCTTGCCGTTATCGTTTTAGCAAAAATGACCAATCCGCTAGTTGGCGCGTCCAGTCGATGAACCGGCAATGCCCATTCCAAAGCATCACTAGCTGTACTTCCTTGTATTTGATCCACCAAACAATTCTCCACTGTTTTAAATTGATTCCCACTAACCACCAATCCTGCAGGTTTGTTGACAATCGCAAAAAAATCATCTTCGTACACAATTTCGATTTCTTTATTGTACGCTTTTGGTTTTTCTGATCGCTCCATCAATTCAATGCAATCCCCTTCGCGCATCCAAAAACCCGTTTCGGCTTTTTCTCCATTAATCCGAAATCGATTCTTTTTGATTCCGGTTTTCACCGCATTTCTAGTTTCAAATCCTTCAAATACTCCAATGACGTAATCTACAAATCGAAATTCGTGCTCGAGTTCCTTTATAATATGTGTCTTCAAAACGACCATTTCCGCAAGATAAGAGATTCGCATTGAAGAAAAATAAGTCGTCAATTAAACCTTCTGAATTACCATCTATCTAACGAAGTAAATGAATGATTTTCAGATTGTTTTAAAATTCCTTAAATTGCTCTCATGAATTGGCTGCTTACGCTACTTGTTCCGATGCTTATTGCCTCGAATCCTACTGTGCCCGAACCGGAAAACTCGTCTTTGGACATTTACTTTTTCGTTGCGGAGACTTGCCCTATATGCCAGTACTACACTGGAAAAATCAATCAAATCGCGACAGATAATCCAGATCACAACATTGTTCTTGTCTTCCCAAATTCATTGTCTTCGGACGAAACCATGGCTAAGTTCAAGAAGAAATACAAGCTGAATGTTACCATGCAATTGGACCCTGATCACGAAATGGTGCAAAAATTTGGTGCGACCGTAACTCCAGAAGTAGTTGTTTACGATGCAGCTTCCGATAGCGTTTATTATCAAGGCCGAATTGACGACAACTACGCTCGTGTTGGGCAACGAAAAAGACAAATTCAGTCTGACGACCTTGTTGATGCCTTACACTCAATAAATAACGAATTACCTATAACTACTGCGAAAACAACGCCGGTAGGATGCTACATCTCTCAAAAAATCAAAAAATGAAAACAGTTCTTATGCTTTTTATGGTTGCTCTCGGAGCAATCTGTATTTCAGCAAGCGGATTCAATACACGTAAGTTTGTTGAAGTCGAAAAAACAGCGGGTGAAACACCACCGAAGTCGGTGCCGACGTATTACGAAGATATATCACCGATTATTTACAATCACTGTACGAAATGTCACAGACCGGGTGAAATTGGTCCAATGCCCTTGACGAATATCACAGAGGTGACAGCATACGGAGCTATGATTAAGTACGTAACGGAATTGAAGTATATGCCTCCTTGGAAAGCAGACCCCGATTACAATCATTTCTTAGATGAGAACTACTTAACGGATGTTCAGATTCAAACCATCGTTGATTGGTATGACAATGGAATGCAACCTGGAAGCCCTGCAAATGAAGCAACAATGCCCACATTTCCAACAGGGTCTACACTGGGAACTCCAGATTTAGTTCTTCCTATGGAACAGGCATTCGAACACCAAGGAACAAATGCTGACGGTTATCAGGTATTCGTATTGGACCCACAACTAACACAAACGGAACAAGTACGTGCCATTGAATTCCGACCGGGAAATACAACGATTTGTCACCACGCTGTAATTGCTAAAGACAACACGAATCAAGCAAATGCTTTGGATGCAGCCGATCCAAACTATGGATACGAAATGTTTGGTGGCTTCGGCTTTGACCCGCAGGATCCATTCTACGCGGTATGGGCACCGGGAGGAGAAGCTCGATTCTTTCCACCGGAGATGAGTAAGCCACTTGCTCCGAATGACAAGTTGCTCTTACAAATGCACTACGCTCCGAGTCCGGTTAATGAATTTGATTCGTCATACATCAATTTGTTCTTTGCACAAACGCCTGCACCACGCTACGTCCAAACGCACATTATCAGTCCATACGATCTTTCTGTGCCTTTTGCCATACCTCCAGATCAAACGACCTCATTCAAGGGATCATACACGGTTCCAGTGGACATTAGCCTTTTGACCGTGTTCCCTCACATGCATTTGCTCGGTGAAACTTGGGAATCGTATGTAGTGGATACAAATGGTGATACAACTAAATTGGTTAAAATCGACGATTGGGACTTCAATTACCAATATGCATACTCATTCATTAATCTTGTAAAAGTGGACGCTGGAAGCACGCTTATTGTTGAGGCTTCATACGACAATACGGCATCCAATCCACTCAACCCTAATAGTCCGCCGGATTGGGTTTTCTGGGGAGATTTAACAGGTGACGAAATGTTCCTCGGATTCTTTGATTACGTGCTGTATCAAGTTGGTGATGAAAACCTTGAATTGGGAACGGAAGATATTTCACTCAGCGATCAGCAAACGAACGTTTATCCTATCTACCCGAACCCGGCGTCTGATGAGGTTAAGGTTGGTTTCAGTCTAAGCGATGGACAAAAGGTTACTTTGAAAATTTACGATATCAATGGTAAATTAATCGAAACTGTTGCAGAGGATTCCTACTACATTAAAGGAAAACACGTACTCACACTTAATACAAGTCATTTATCTGCCGGAATTTACCGTTTCGGAATAGAGGTGAACGGAGAACAGTTCTCTGAGAATTTTGTTGTGAAGTAATTTGAAAATAATTGTTTTTTAAAGGAGCTTTCGGGCTCCTTTTTTTGTTGAAGGTGAGATTTAACATTTGCTTAATAAAGGGTTAAGTAATTGTAATACAACAAAATAAAAAGGTTCGGAAAAAACCTTCAACGCAAAAATGCGTTGTTGTTTTATTGCATTTACTAGTTTTTGCCAAGTCTTATCATTATTTTATAGTATGCTTCTTCTTTATCCATTGTTAAAATTCAAACACATAAGTTCCTAACCTCCAAGCATTTTTCCGTATCTTCCTAATCATAAACTACTACGTATGACGCACCTATTACTTGTTGCTTCCTGCTGTGTAATTCCTCTTTTGGGATTCTCTCAACAAAACACCGTCGCAACCGGCGGAACAGCCGCAGGAACTACCGGATCTGTTTCTTATTCTATTGGTCAAATTGATTATACCAATACCAGTTCGGCTGACGATTCTTCCAATGAAGGACTCCAACAACCTTTTGAATTCTTCGATCCAGATGCAAGTGTAACGGAATTACAATGGGGCACTTCCCTCTTTCCAAATCCAACTATGGATCAGGTTATTATTCAACTGGAGAATATTCCTGAAGAAGCAAGATATTACCTGTACGATCTCAACGGGAAGGTGCTTCTATCAAATGACATCCATACTCAAGAAACCATTCTTGACATACGTTCGTTCGCAGCCGGAAGTTATCTTCTGAAAATGATCGCTCCATCAAAATCAACATCTACCATTCAAATAATAAAACACTAAAAATGAAAGCAATTGTAACGCTCTTTGCACTCTTGAGTATCTCACTAATTTATGCTCAGGCACCCGATAGAATGACATACCAGGCGGTAATTCGAAACGCTAGTGATGCATTGGTAAGCAATGCTCCAGTCGGAGTACAGATTTCGATTCTTCAAGGTTCTCCAACCGGAGTGGCGCAATACATTGAAACACACACTCCAACTACCAACATCAACGGATTGGTGACATTTGAGATTGGTGGTGGAACCATTGTAGCAGGGAACTTCGGAACGATTGATTGGTCACAAGGCCCCTATTTCCTGAAGACAGATACCGACCCAACAGGAGGAACCGTCTATACCATTTCTGCAACGACTCAATTGTTGAGTGTCCCATATGCCCTTCATGCGGAAACAGCCACCAATGTTGATGACGCAGATAGCGATCCCACTAATGAAATCCAATCCTTGAGTGTTAACGGTACCGATTTGACTATTTCGTCAGGAAATACAATTACATTGCCAGGAGGAGGAAATACGCTGGATGAAGCGTACGATCAGGGGGGAGCAGGACTTGGACGCACAATCACTGCGGACGCCGGAGCCGTTGAAATAATTAACTCAGGAACGAACACCACTGGACTCGATGTTTCAACGTCCGTTCTCAATTCAACTGGTGTATTGTCAACACACAGTGGAATTGGAGTGGCATTCCGAGCAGAAAGCTCCAACGCTGCTAACTCATTTTCAGCGATTCAAGCAAATACGAATAGTGCGACGGCAAACAACGCCGCCATTCTTGGGAATAACTCGGGAGCAGGTTACGGTGTTACTGGACAGGTTCCGGCAACCGCCAGTGGCGGAGCAGGAGTCTATGGTTCTAATTTGCGCACTACCGGTGGGAACGGAGTACTTGGTATTGGATTTAACGGTATTGTTGGGCAATCGAGTTTTTCTCCTGGATACGGAGTATACGGATCAAACTCCAACTTAACCGGATTAGCCATCGGAACCTATGGAATCGGGTTCAATGGAGTTTACGGACAAACCACCGACGTCATAAATGGATGGTCAGGATATTTCACACAAGATATTGGAG
The DNA here is from genome assembly GCA_015665275.1 of Flavobacteriales bacterium. GTDB lineage: Bacteria > Bacteroidota > Bacteroidia > Flavobacteriales_D > Crocinitomicaceae > UBA4466. Next base: position 82,340 of record JADFAL010000026.1, read on the forward strand.
TTGATGGCACCGGATACTCACTTGGAGGATGGCTTACAGTATCTGATAAGAGATTGAAGTCAAATATTGAGCTTATTGAGAGTCCACTGGACCGTATTCTGCAATTGAACGGTAGAACGTATACATTAACTACCAAATCAAAACCGGTGGATGGTGAATTGACTATACGAGAAACTCAGCAATACGGTGTAATTGCACAAGAAGTGGAAGCTGTATTCCCTGAAATGGTTCAAGAAAAAGCAGTATTCAACAATGCAGGCGATGATACTTTGTATAAGACCGTAAATTATGATCAGTTGGTTCCTGTACTCATTGAGTCACTCAGAGAATTGAATGAAAAAGTGGAGAGCTTAGAAGCTGAATTGGAAGAATTGAAATCAGAGTAAAACTAATTGACATTGAGGTAAAATGTTAAATTCTCACCTCTATAAAATTGTAATCACCTGATTATCTTTCAATTGTAAAACCTCAATATTGGTATATCGGAATATCACGATTTAACTCTTCTTAAAAAAATTGGATTCGAAGAAAGAAATCGCTATTATCTATTAAACAAAAAAGGCTCCAAATGGAGCCTTTTCTCTATTACTATAAGCCTTACTTTCCGGCTCGTTTACGTTCTGTTTCTTTCAATAAAATTTTACGAATTCGCAAGTTATCTGGCGTAACCTCAACGTATTCATCCGATTGAATGTATTCCAAACACTCCTCCAAGCTAAATACTTTTGGTGGAGCCAGTTTCACTTTGTCATCCGCTCCAGAAGATCGCATGTTGCTCATCTTTTTCGTTTTCGTAACGTTCACAGTAAGATCGTTTGCACGACTGTTCTCACCGATTACCTGACCTTCATAAATACTCTCACCTGGCGCGATAAAGAAAGTACCACGTTCTTGAAGATTATTCAATGAAAACGGAATGGATGTCCCTAATTCCATTGAAATCAACGAACCATTCAAACGTCCAGGAATTTCACCTTTATACGGCTGGTATTCCAAGAAACGGTGTGTCATAATTGCCTCCCCTGCAGTTGCAGTCAAAAGGTAATTTCTAAGTCCAATGATTCCACGCGAAGGAATTTCGAATTCAATAATCATTCGATCTCCTTTTGGAGTCATATTCTTCATTTCACCTTTGCGCTTCGTTACAGCTTCTACCGCAGTTCCACTATTCACCTCAGGCAAATCAATTGTTAATTCCTCAACTGGCTCACATTTCTTACCATCAATTTCTTTGATAATAACCTGTGGCTGACCTACTTGTAGTTCGTATCCTTCTCGACGCATGGTCTCGATTAATACGGACAAGTGCATTACACCACGGCCGAAAACCATCCATTTGTCCGCCTTGTCTGTTTTACCAACTCGCATGGCCAAGTTCTTCTCAAGCTCTTTGTCCAAACGTTCTGAAATATGACGAGATGTTACCAATTTCCCTTCTTTACCAAAGAACGGAGAATCGTTAATTGAGAACAACATACTCATCGTTGGCTCATCAATAGCAATACTCTCCAAGGGCTCTGGATTTTCTGCATCACAAATTGAATCTCCAATTTCAAAACCTTCGATTCCAGTAATAGCACAAATGTCTCCACCTTGAACAGATTCCACTTTCACGCGATCTGTACCTTCAAATGTAAATACGTCCTTAATTCTGTGCTTTTGTTGCGTTCCATCTGCTTTAGACAAAATGATAGGCATATTTGGCTTCAATGTACCTCTCGTCAAACGACCAATAGCTATACGTCCAACAAACGATGAAAAGTCTAACGACGTGATCAACATCTGCGTATTTCCCTCTGGAATAACAACCGGAGGATAGTATTCTAGAATTTTATCCAACAACGGAACGATAGAATCCGTTGGTTTCTGCCAATCTTCAGCCATCCAATTGTTCTTTGCAGAACCATACATTGTAGGGAAATCTAACTGATCTTCGTTTGCATCTAGCTCGAACATCAAATCAAAAACCTTCTCATGTACCTCATCTGGAGTACAATTGTCTTTATCCACTTTGTTCACTACAACCAAAGGTTTCAACCCCATTGCCAAAGCTTTTCCGAGAACGAAGCGCGTTTGCGGCATAGGCCCTTCAAAGGCATCTACTAACAAACACACGCCATCGGCCATGTTCAATACACGTTCTACCTCACCTCCGAAATCGGCGTGACCAGGAGTATCAATAATGTTGATTTTGGTTCCTTTGTACGATACTGAAACGTTTTTAGAGACAATCGTAATTCCACGTTCGCGCTCTAAATCGTTGTTATCCATAATCAACTCTCCTTTAGGACGAGTGCGTTCATCGACAACATTTCCAGCTTCAATCATTTTATCAACCAAGGTCGTTTTACCGTGGTCTACATGGGCAATAATTGCAATATTTCTAATTTCCATAGAATTCATTACGCCTTTCGGCTATTTCATTGTATTGTATAAATTAATCTCTTCTTCTTGGTGCGCGTCGTTCACGTTTGCCTTTGAACTTCCCGCCTCCACCGCCGCCTGCGCGAGGGCTTCCGCCACGATGGTTTCCACCACCACCTCCTCGGTGACGACTTCCTCCTCCGCCGCCTCCGCTGCGTTTGTTACCTCCGCCTTTGCTTTTGGTAACTTCAATACTTACTTCGTGTCCTTCGTAGTCACTTCCGTTTACTTCAGATAAAATTCGGTCGACATTCTCATTGTCTGCTTCAAAGAAAGAGAACGACGCCATAATATCTATACGACCAATCGAGTTCGAGCGCAATCCTGTAGAATCACAAACAACGCGTAACAATCCACCTGGATTTAATCCATCTCGCTTACCGAGATTCACAAAGAAGCGTGTTTTGTTTTCGTCATTACGGTTTCCGCGTTCTCTGCGTCCTCCGCGATCATCTCGATCTCCACGGTCTCTGCTATTTCCATCCTTCTTATTAAGATCAGTAGCACGATCGTAGTATTCAATAAAACGATTGAACTCTGCAGAAACGAACTTTTTGATTATGTCTTCTTTCGAAAATTCATCAAATTCGCTCATCACAGCTGGCAAGAATTCGGCGATATCATTTTCCTTTACAGGAGTTGTTATCACTTTATCCACCAACTTCATTAATTGGATTTCGCAGATCTCTTTTGCATTTGGAATTGTTCCTTTCGTAAACTCGGTGCGAATCTTTTTCTCAATTGCCTTGATTTTGTAGCTCTCTTTTGGAGTAACCAAAACCATCGATTCACCGTGCTTTCCTGCACGTGCAGTACGTCCAGAACGGTGTGTATAATTCTCTATTTCATCCGGAAGGTTGTAATTGATCACGTGTGTGATATCGTCTACATCAATTCCTCGGGCTGCCACATCAGTAGCAACAAGAATCTGAATATCCTTATTTCGGAAGCGTCGCATTACCTGATCACGCTGTGCCTGAGACAAATCTCCGTGAAGCGGTTCTGCGCTGTATCCTTCTTTTCCTAATTTCTCGGCAACAGCAGCTGTTTCACGTCGCGTACGACAGAAAATTAAACCGTAAATATTCGGGTTGAAATCGATCAAGCGTTTTACCGCAGAATAACGATCTCTATCCGATACCGTGAAATAGATATGTTCAATATTTTCGTTTGTCTGGTTTTTGTGTCCAATGGATACTTCCAAAGGCTCTTCCATGTAATTCTTTGCAATTTGCGCCACTTCTTTCGGCATTGTTGCAGAGAATAGCCAAACGTTTCTTTCCAAAGGCGTTTCGTCAAGTATGTGATCGATATCCTCCTTGAAGCCCATATTGAGCATCTCATCGGCTTCGTCCAATACTACCCAGTCAATTTCACTAAGTACGATCGCTTTTCTTTTGGTAAGATCTACCAAACGACCTGGAGTTGCCACAATAATCTGTGCTCCTCTCTTGATTTCCTTGATCTGACGTACAATGTCGGTTCCACCATATACGGCTACCGTAGTCACATCAACGTTTTTGGAATAATTCTGAATGTCTTTAGAAATTTGCAAGCAAAGTTCTCGCGTTGGACAAATTACGAGTCCTTGAGGACGTTTGCGTCCTTCTTCTACTTTACTTACTAATGGTAGACCAAATGCAGCGGTCTTACCTGTCCCAGTTTGAGCTAAACCAACAAAATCGCTTTCCTCTTTTAATAAATGTGGAATAGCTTCCTGTTGGATCGGAGTGGGTGTTTCAAACCCCAGTGTTTTTAACGACTTCAACACCCCACTCTTGAGCCCTAGTTCTTCAAATGTCATCTAAGTGCTTTAAAATGTGGTGCAAAGGTACGCAGAATAAAATGACTGGCGTAAAATTAGTTTTAAGGTATAGGATGTTCGCAATAATTATGATTGTTAAAGGTCCTCCACCTCAGTCCCCCAAAAAAATGAGGAGATTTGGTTTTCCCCAACTCATCAAGGTCTTGTTTCAAAAATCAAATCCCGAATGGATCTAAGATCATGTACTAATAAGATCGTGCTTCGACATCTGCTTCGAAGGGGGACTAAGGGGCAAGACAAAACGAAAAGATAGTGAAGCCTCATTTCGACCAATTCCCGTATATTCGCAAAAAAATAATTGCATGGACATTAACACGCTATCCATTCTAATTCCTGCCTACAACGAGGAGAAAACAATACATATGATCCTTGATAAAGTCAAGGCGGTAGAGTTGATTCACGGTATTAAGAAAGAAGTAATCATAGTAAATGACTGTTCTTCTGACGATACCAAAGGAGCCGTGGAAAAATACATGCAATCCAATCCAGACCTTCCGATTTCGTACTACGAACATGAGATTAACAAAGGGAAAGGAGCTGCACTTCATACAGGAATTCAAGAGGCAAAAGGTGATTTGTTGGTAATTCAGGATGCTGATTTGGAATATGATCCGGAAGAGTTCAACGACTTACTTCAACCTATTTGCGATGATTTCGCAGACGTGGTGTACGGATCTCGATTCATTGGAGGGAAACCACACAGAATTTTGTTTTACTGGCACTCGATCGGAAATAAATTCCTGACAAAATTGTCAAACATGTTTACCAATTTGAATCTTACGGATATGGAAACGTGTTATAAAATGTTCCGTATTGACATCATTCAAGGACTTTCTTTGAAGGAGCAACGATTCGGATTCGAGCCGGAAGTAACGGCTAAAATTTCTCGCAATAAAAAGATTCGCATTTACGAAGTTGGAATTTCTTACTACGGAAGAACCTACGAAGAAGGAAAGAAAATTGGTTGGAAAGATGGATTCCGTGCACTTTGGTGTATTTCCAAGTATGGTCTTTTTAAGGCAAAGTAGATTTTTGGACTTTTCGACAATTCGAAACATCGAAAATCTAATAGTGACCAAAAGGAACGGCCTAGTATCGAAAAGCGAAGCGATCTAGTGTCTCCCAATCACATCCCAATAAAGGGTTGCGTTCTAAATGTTGCAATGACGTTATCATTTGCCGCTGAAACGCCTGCATTTACCAATTCATCTTCACGAATAGGCGGTACATTGGCAGTGCCAGAAGTTGCCTCTGGGACTTGAATCATAGCCGTTTCCTCCTGTAATGGAAGTTCTTTTTCTACCTTAAGAATTCGATAATCGATAATGGTATCGTTTACCGTGTTTTCAACGATCAATGTATCCCGTATAATTTTAGGCGCAGTAGTTTGCACATTCACTTCAATTTCTTTAACAGGCTCTATCAAGAAGAAAACAAGAATAGCAGCGGCGGCCGCGGAGCCGATAGATGCAAACCAAATTGGAATTACACTTCTTTTCGCCGGAAGTACCAATGGTCCTGCTACCAATTTCTCGGATTCACCCGCTTCTACCATAATTCGCCGTTGCAATTGATACTCGGACTGCGACATTACCGTCAATACTTGGGATTGCTCCTCCCCTGTTAACTCCTCAAACTCTTTGCTCTCCAGCAAATCAAACACTTCCAATTCTACTTCTTCTCTATTCATATCATTGCAATTTGAACATATTACTTTCATTCGGCTGAAACTCCTTCAGAGCTGCCGTCATTTTTCTTGTCGCATGGAACAATCGTGATTTCACCGTTCCAAGCGGAATATCATTGATTTCGCTAATTTCTTTTAACGAGAGTTGATTCATATATCTGAGAATGAATGCAGACCTATGCACTTCATCCAATCCTGAGATTGCTTGGAGCATTGCTACCTGAAAAGCATTCTTAGTCTGATCATCGTCTGATAAGTACACTTTCTCGTGACCTTCTACCGGTAATTTAATTGGTTCATTTCTGAAGGATGTTTTGCTCATATTACTAGCGATTGTAAACATCCAGGTCGAGAATTTTTTGGTGGGATCAAATTGATGATGACGTTCTAGGATCCGAAGAAATAATTCTTGAACGAAATCCTGTGCTTTATCACGATCTCCTTGAAACATTCGGAAGAAATATCCAAATACGCGGGAGCCGTACCTACGGTATAATTCCGTCAAGGCCTCGTTCCTTCTATTCGAAGAAAACAAGGCCATCAACGCTTCGTCTGTTACTGACTTCAACTTTAAACTATGTTCTTTACGAAACACGTACTAATGGATGATTTTCTGAATATATTCTGACATTTTACTATACTCGCTAGCGTTCTCCATGAGCACTGCCAAGTTTTCCATTTTACCCTTCTCGCCAGTCGTTTCGTACATTTTATACAACTTCACCATTGCCGCCAAATACGTGGCATCGAAGCTCAGTGCAATTTGGTCCATTTGGTGACATGAAAATTTAACTTTCAAATAATCTAGAGCAAAACGCTGCTCAAAGTTTCGGCGAATCAAACTGTTGTTATCCAATGGCTCTTCGGAGTATTGATACGTCAAGCCGGTCAAATACAAATTACTATCCAGAGCAGCATCTTCAACACAATGATACCCTGTAGTCGCAATATGCACCGGTATTCCTTTATCGTTTTTCATAACATGAGCAATCATATCATTCTTAGTCAGTCCCTCGGTATCTATTGGAGCTATTCCGAGCTTTTCGAAGTACTTGGTACGATAGTTATCCAAGAACAGCATGTGTATGTTGAGCACTGTTACGTCTGTACGATGTTGCATTCCATACTTATTCAACCAAAGCGCATACGTATCGTTATCGCCAACCGAAAGAATAATTCCACCTTTTTCCACTTTTGGCATTATTTGGGGATTTGAGGCATAAAAAAAGGCTGACCTTCGAACAATGTCGAGATCCAGCCTTTTCCTTTCTAGTTTGATCGGGATTTACTCTTTCACAAATCGTGTGCTATGAATTCCCAGATCTGAGTGTATTTCAAAAATGTAAACGCCAGAATGCAAAGACAGAACACTTATTGAATTCTGCATCGGATTAGACGCTTCTAAAACTTGCTTACCGGTAACATCCAAAACTCGAATCTCAGTCGCTGTGCATTCATTACACTCCCAAGACAATTGATCGCTTGCTGGGTTCGGATACGCCGTCAATAGTTGCATCTCAAATTGCATTTCTTCAACTGAAACGGTTGACAAATCTTGGTTCACCACCACATAACCACTATCTCCTACAGCCCAAGTCACATCGTCACCGTACGAATCCATTGCGTAGACTGGCTGATCTACATCGAAATAATTCCAGAAGGCACCTTGTTTTTCAAAAATCAATCCTTGTTGCCCAAAGGAAGGAACCGCCGCCATATAAACGTTCCCAAGGTTATTTTCTGTAGCACCATAGTACGCCGGGTAAAAAAACGTAGCGGAATTGATGTCCTCTTGCCAAGTTACTCCGTTATCTGCCGAGTATAATATTCCAAATCCACTCCCCCCCTGATTGTATCCGGCGTAACACGTATCATTACTTGCGATGAAAACGGAGGTTAATTCGTTACCATTTCCAATATTAGAATTGATCGTATCCCATGTGACTCCTGTATCCGTTGACCGGAGAATAAATTCATTATTGATTACTGCCAGCCCAAGACTTCCGTCAAAATCGAAATCAATTACGTAATGTAGCGTATTGAAAGTCTCATAATTTATGGTCTGATTTGACCAATTTCCTGTAAGTACCTGATTTATGGTTGCTCCTTGAAAGCAGTCAGCGCCCCCGACGAAAAAATCATCTGTTGAATTGGCATAAATGGAAATTGGGAAACACTGATTGGTGCCGTTGTTCAACACTTGAGTCCAATTGAGCCCTCCATCTATAGTTTGATAAATACTTGAATTATTCTCAATCGAAAGAAAACCTGTTAACGCATCAATCATTTCAATATCCTTGATATTTGCTGTGCTTTGATTGGGTATTCCTTGAATTGCTGGCTGATCCCAAACTGTTCCTCCGTTCGTCGTTCGTAAAAAGGTTCCGTTTTCACCAACGATGAATCCGTTGAGATCATCTGTAAATTGAATGTCGTTGAGTTTTTCTTGTGTTGGAACGGTCACCTGATTCCACGTTTGGGTCTTCCCTGAAAGTGAAATGGCTACCAATCCAATTCCTAAAAGTATCTTTTGTGCGTTCATAATATTGCTTTTGAACAAAGCTATGTACTAATGGAAGTCATCACCATGTACTTTTCATCCTTCGACATGTACATTTCGGAATTCCGAGGGAGATTGTCCGGTTTGCGCTTTGAAGAACTTACTAAAATGCGCTGGATCATCGAACCCTAATTCGTATGCGGCTTCCTTTGCAGAAATCCCCGTGAGCAACAAGCGCTTGGCTTCCAAAACTATTTGATTGTAAATAATACGACTCGCGCTGTTTCCGGTATGCTCCTTGACCATTTCGTTCAAAGACTTCTCTGTCATATTTAATGCAGCGGCAAAATCTTTCACTTTCTTCTTCGATCGAAAATCTTGAAACAACATTCGACGAAACTGAGCATAATCGTTCGAGAATAGCGGACTATTCTGCTGATCCCACTCCATGCACTTCAAACAAAGCTGTTGGATGGCAGTACGAATTTGTAATGCTGAATAATTGGATTCATTCGTGTAATCTTCCCATAAAGAATTGAGAATAGTATCGAACCATTCTTGCTTGTCTTCCGGAACCAAGTATTCTGGAATCCTATCTTCTAAGTCGTGGCAAATATGATCGAAAAGAAAACTAGCGATTTCCTGCGGCGCTTGCAATCCTTCCAATTGAAAAAGGAAAACAAATCCATTCGAATCTAAATCACGGTTGACACAATGCACCTGTCCGGGCGCAACAATGTGCATGGAATACGACTGGATCGGAACTTCTGTAAAATCGATCTCATGCTTTCCGCCTCCATTTACAAAGCAGAAAAATTCAAAATACTCATGCCGATGCGGATTACTGAAATCATAATCCGTTAGCGTAGAGAGTCGATTGACAACTACCCGCGTGTTTTTGGTTTGCTCTGATTGGTGTGTTGGAATCATGTGAAAAATTTCCTTCTCACTTATGACGGTTTATCTTCCGCTTTGGATTGGTCAACTTTCGTTTCTTTTTCCTCGATGATAGGATTCTTAACCTCTTCTTCAATTGCTTTTGGTGGATCTACTTGTTTTGGGTCGTGCCCCATCGGTTTCACATGAGAGGTACGTTTCGGAGGCTGATATTTCATGGAATCTTCCAAATCAGCTGCGTATTGATCCAAGGGTCTACGAATGTCCTCCGCTGTTTCACGAATAGTTCCTTCAAGATTGAGGTCTTTTTTCATTTCATCTCCCGATTTACGAATCTCATTCTGAATATCGGAAGAAGCTTCGCGAACCTGACGAATTGTTCTACCAAATGTGCGCGCCAATCCCGGAATACTCTTCGCTCCGAAGAATATGAGAATGAAAATGAGAATTAAAACAATTTCCCCGCCTCCAATATCATTGAAGATTAACTGCATGCTGCAAAGATATTCCTTTTGGGGAGTTGACTTGTATTGCTGACCTAAGAATGCGTGATTTCTTTGGAATTTATTACTTTTCTTAACAAATTGCTACTATGAAAATTCTATCACTACTTGTAATTGCTTCTCTATTTGTTTTCAGCAGCTGTGTCTCCTTAAAGTCTGCAGACAAAATGGAAGGTTCTGGCGCTATCAATCTTCGAAAAAAACAACAGACAAAACGTACGGATACACTCAGAAAAATCCGATTCATGTTGGCGGAGTTATTGACGAAGTTGGGCCCGCAATGGAACGTAAGTTTTTGAACCAATTGGCAGGTCCAAATGGTGAAGAAATCAGTTACAATAGAACGTCAAGCTGTTGTTCTTTCGATACTCCTCGCGGATTTCTTGGTAGCGGTTTGTTAGATGTTTATGAAATAACGTACGACGGGTTGGACGCTCCGATTGAATTGTATATCAACATGTATGATTATGATGAACCAATGATTCCAGTTGGATTTACTAGGAAATAGACGAATTCGATAGACTAGATTTATCAGACAGTCCAATCAATCAAAGGTATTCAATCGGTCTAATCGGTACAATTTATCCAAAAGTGACCAAAGGGAGTGATCTTATATCTCCCCCTTAAATCCTGCCTTCTCCATAGGATACGCATTAAAGGTTCCTGTTGCCACGGCAATTTTCTTTCCTTCCTGATTTTCGATCAATCCTTCAACGAAAAGAATCCGGTGTCCACTTTTAACAATTTCAGCGGTTCCTTTTAGATTATCGCCCAATTTGGCGGGAGCAAGAAAAGAGATTTTCATTTCAATGGTAGAAACTACTTTGTTTTGTTCAATTACTTGAGAAAGTGCGCATACGCCCATGGTCGCATCCATCAATGCTGCAATAGCACCGCCATGAGCTGCAATCGGCGTAGCAAGGTGTTTTTCCTTCACTTCCATGGAGTAAATCACCTCGCCTGGTCTTACGATCTCAAATTTTTTCTCTAGAAGTTCTCCAAATTGATTGGCTGCTATGTAGCCTTTAACAATCGGATGCTCTAAAAAATCCCGCATTATTACGCGTTCTCATTTTGTACGTGAACATCCATTTGTGGGAATGGAATCGATAATCCGGCAGCATCAAATTCGGTATAAACGCGTTCGTTCATATCAAAGAATACAGCCCAGTAGTCTTCTACCTTTACCCAAGCGCGAACAGTAACATTCACAGATGAATCGCCTAATTCTCCCAATCCAACGAAGTTTTCCTCTTTTTGCAATACGCGCGAATCCTCTTTAATAAATTTCGATAACAACTCTTTGGCTACTTTCAAATCATCTCCGTAAGCAATTCCGAAACTCCAATCCACTCGGCGCTTTTTCGCTTTGGTGAAGTTAATTATGGTGTCATTCGCTACGGCACCGTTTGCCAAGATGATGACCTTATTGTCTAATGTTGTGAGTATTGTATTGAAGATTTGTACTTCTTTCACTACTCCTTCTTCTCCTTGTGTTTGAACATAATCGCCTACTTTAAAAGGCTTCAACAAAAGGATGATGACTCCACCAGCAAAATTTGAAAGTGTTCCGGAAAACGCCATACCAATGGCCAAACCAGCGGCTCCCAGAAGTGCTACAAATGAAGTCATTTCCACTCCAAGTTGCGTAATCACCGAGATGATCACCATCACTTTCAAACCGATACTCGTAAGACTTGTCAGGAAGGTTGTTAGACTTTCATCCGTTTCTCGACGGACTAAAATCTTTTTGAATCCTTTGGATAATTGACGCGCCAACCAAAAACCTACAAATAGAATCAGCAATGCTGTTGCCAATCTAATTCCAATTTCAGCGGCCAGTCCAGCAATTGTACCTTCGTTCAATCCGAACCACTTATCTATCTCCTTCATAACTTTCTAATTAAATAGTGATATTTGTCTATTTAAGTGCGCCAAATGTAATGATAATAACTGTGCACGCATTACAAACACAGAAGATTACGCGATGTTTTTTTTCTTTTCCAAAATGCTTTTGTTCTTGCTATCTCCCTTTTTCTGGTTGATGTTAAGCATTGGTCTTTATATTTTCTGGAAAAATCCAAGGTGGAAAAAAATCTTGAAATGGACTAGTGTGGGAATCTTCCTCTTCTTCTCGAACTCTGTTATTTTTTCGCTTTTCTGCGGCATGTGGGAATATCCAGGGATCAAACAGACGCAATTAAAACAACATGATGTTGCTATTGTTCTTGGTGGAATGTCAGAATACAATAACGATTTGGATGTATTGAGCATTCGTCGTCCGGGAGATCGCATTTTTCAGGCAGTTACGTTGTATAAGAAGGGTAAGGTGAAGAAGATTCTGATTTCAGGTGATTCGGGTCATTTGGGAGATCGCGGCTTGCATGAGGCACGTCAGATGAAAGAAATTCTGATTGGATGGGATATCCCTGAAAACGACATTATCACGGAAGAGAAATCTACGAATACACACCAGAATGCTCAAAACACCTGCAAATTACTGCGTCGTTCGTACCCTGAATTCAAGTCGTTTGTATTGATTACTTCAGGTATTCACATGCGTCGTGCCATGGGATGTTTTCAAAAAGAAGGATTGAATGTGACGCCTTACTCCACCGATTTATATACGAATCAAACGCGAAATTTCTACTGGGACCAATACCTTATTCCGAATGTGGGGAATTTCCCGATTTGGCAAGATTTACTGAAGGAAATGGTCGGCTATGCTATCTACGATATTGCCGGATATATTTAATCATCTTCGGTCGGCGGTAATTCCTGCTCCTGCTGACTTTGTTCCTTAATTTCCTCTTCAAGCGCTTGTGCCTCGGCCCACTTTCTTTGTTTTCTCAACTTACGTAGTTTCGCTTCTTGCTTTGCTTTTGCCTTGCGTTTTCTATCTGCTTCTTTGCGCTCGGCCTTCTCAATCTTCTTTTGCTTAGCTACTTCAGCCTTGGACTCTTTTACGGTTTTCTTCCGGTGCTCTTTCATGTATTTCTCACGATCGGCTTCTTTCCTATCGCTTGGCATTGCATCATCTTCGAATTCTTCACCCGTATCGTATGCTGGAAACGCATATGTTTCGCGCCCGTGTTCGTCGTAACGATACTCCTCAATCAAAACATCTTCCCAATAATTCTTTCTGTTCTTTAGCTCACCATTGGGATGGTATACTTCAAACCAACCGTTCTTTCGGCCTTTCTTGTAGGATTCTATTTCCTGTATTTTTTGGTCGTAAAAGAAGGTCTTGAATTCTCCGTTTCGCAATCCTTTGTCCCACATTTCTGTGCGCAGTAAGACACCATCATCATAATAGTGCTTTGCTTCGCCATGCTTCTGGCCTTGGGCATATTCAATCTCCTGAATCACAACTCGTTCATTGTTGAATAATTGAAAAACTCCATCATACCAGCCGTAATCGTAATTCACCGACATTTTTAGCGCTCCATTATCATGGTAGGTTTTCTTCATCCCATGAAGGTATCCCATGTCATAATTTTCCCATTTGGTAGTATCCAATCGACTACGATCGTCCTCGCGTAACTTGAAAAAGATGTGTTTTCCGTGCTTTTCACCGAGGTAGTAACTCATTTCCCAGGCCAATAACTCCGTGCTGTCGTACATATACGTCCACGTTCCGTGATCTACACCTTGTACCAATTCTCGGACAATTTGCGGACACCCACTTTCATAAAATGTTGTGTCTTTTCCATCCTCCTTTCCATCTACAAAGTTCACACGTCTTTGCACACGACCGTTTTGGTGACACGATTCGCATTTACCAGTAAAGGGTTTATCTGTCCCAGCAAAGTTGCTTCGATCGTTGTTGATTTTGTATACCGTATTGGTTTCTTCTGTGTAGCTTAAATCAGAATTACAATCGAACCACCCTGGATTCTTACCACATTCCCACTCCAAATAACGTAATTCTGCCTTCGTAGTAACGCGTACTTTCTTCTCCTTACCGCTTTCATCTCTAACCGTTTTGAACCGGAAATAACATGAATCCTTTTCCTGTTTTACGTCATCAAATTGTGCAGACACGTTATAAACAAAGGCAAAAGACAGTAAGGCGATGATGTACTTCATAGTGTTGTTTTGTAGAAAAATAACAATTATTGTCCCTGTTTCAATTGATTCAGGGCTTCTTTCATAACGGGATCGATAGGAATTGTTGCATGTTTTGAGCTATCAAAGCAAACGAGGGTGGATTTTCCTGTGGTATGGAGTGCGTCTCCTACTTTGATTTCATACGAAAGCGTGAAACTTTTTTCCCCAATGTGATCCAAATAAACGTGGACGAATGGAGCATCGTGTAAAACGATTGGTTTATGATATTCCACTTCGTTTTTCGCAAGGATAACACCGTTGTTTGTCCAATCCCAATTCTTTCCCAAAAGCGCTGCGAAATAATGCACGCGGGCAATCTCAAAATAGCTGAGGTAAATGGAATTATTGACATGACCTAACACATCAAGGTCTGAAAAACGTACGTGTATTCTAGCAGGACCAATCATTTCTTATCCAATTCTTCAAATGTCGAGTTATTGCTAATAAATTCTGGAACGATTTCCTTCATTTTCCGAACAATATCAACGTTATTTTGCGTTCCGAAAAGCGATATTAAGGTGTAAATCTGATCGATTTGACCCCCTTCTTCCTCGCGCATTTTTGCTTTCAAGATCTGAGGATGATGCGTTGGAAGCGTATTCTCTTCTTTCGCCAATAACTCCTCGTACAATTTTTCTCCCGGTCGCAACCCTGTTATTTTGATTTCGATATCCGTTCCTAGCGTTAGTCCACTCAATTGAATCATTTTCTTCGCTAGGTCAATGATCTTTACAGATTCGCCCATATCGAAGACAAATATTTCACCTCCATCCCCCATCGTTCCAGCTTCTAGGACCAATTGGCACGCCTCCGGGATTGTCATGAAGTAGCGTGTGATGCGTTCGTCTGTAACCGTCAGTGGTCCGCCCTGATCCAATTGGCGTTGAAACAACGGAATTACCGATCCGTTGGAACCCAACACATTTCCAAAACGTGTGGTAATAAACTTCGTTTCTCCTTTGGCATTCTGGGCGTAAATCTCTGCAATTCGTTTTGAAGCCCCCATAACATTCGTAGGGTTCACCGCCTTGTCTGTGGAAATCATTACGAACTTGAATACATTGTATTTCACCGCTAAATCGACCAGATTTCTCGTTCCTAAAACGTTGGTAAGAACCGCTTCTGAAGGATTGTCTTCCATCAACGGAACGTGCTTGTACGCTGCTGCATGAAAAACGTAATGCGGTTGGTAGGATCGGAATACGTTCTCCATTCGATCTGCGCTACGAATATCGCCAATTACCACTTCAAAAGTCAATTGCGGAAACTCATCCCGCAAAGCGTTTTGCAAATCGTAAAGTGGCGATTCTGCCTGATCCAGTAAAATGAGTTTCGACGGCTGGAACGCTGCTATTTGTCGCACCATCCCGCTACCAATAGAACCGGCGGCTCCGGTAACCAAAATCGTTTCTCCAGTAAGTTCCTTTTTTATTTTCTCTTCGTCCAATCGAATTGGTTGACGTCCTAATAAATCATCAATCTTGATCTTGGAAATCTGTTTCGTGGAAAATTCTCCGTTGATCCAACTTTTCGTGCTGGGAACCTTTTGAACCTCAACACCAAGTTCCAAACACATTTCAACTACTGCTTTGCGATTGTTCTGATCGGGTTCTTGAATCGCAATAATTAACTGAGAAACCTCATGGTTCTCAATCACCTTCCGTAACGCTGAGGTATGATAAATATTGATTCCCTCCAATCGATTTCCGGCCAATTTCTTGTTGTCATCAAGGAAGCCGATAATGCGATACGAAGTCTCAGGGGCCTTCTCAATGGTGCGTTTGGTGATCAATCCTGAAATTCCAGCTCCATAGATAATCACTTTCGCATCCGCTGTTTTACTCTTCACCGACTCGAGGTAAATCAACTTCACAGAAAAACGCAGTCCCACGATAAAAATGGTTGCGAAGGCGAATTCCATAATCAACACCGACATTGGGAAAAGGTAGTACCCATCTAATGCATTCACGCGCACCATACTGGCGGCGAAAAAGATAACACTGCTAATAGCGGTAGCCTGAACAATTCGTGCAAAATCCTGCGTGGAAGTATGACGAATGAGTCCTTTGTGAATTTTGAAAACGTAGAAAACCAAGAGCTTCACTGCGATGTAGAAGCCAATAGATTTGGACAAAATATTCCATTCGTCGCGAATCATGTAGTCCTTCGTCTCAAGATCAAAGCGGATGAGATACGCTAAAAAAAGCGCCATTAAGGACATTGCCAAATCGGCAACGATCACAATCCATCTTGGAATATTGGACTTAGGAAGAAGCATGTTCAAAAGTAATCAATTTCGGATTCAACGATTCCTCTGGTTCTTTAACTTTCTCGCCCACTGAAACCAAAACGGAGCGGTATTCAATTCGTGGTAAAAATAATGGTGATCTACTCCTCCAAGATTTTTATTGAAACGCTGCACTCCCTCTACATTTGATCCACCAAAGTCGAATTTCAAATGTTGCTCTTGCGCAAATTCAATTGCGGATTGTAAGGCCAGATACATTCCTCCGTTTTTCTTCAAATTCTCTGGACATGCGCCTTTAAGATACAGTACTTCAGAATCATTTACCAGACAAGCGATGCCTCCCGTTTCTTTACCATCCGAAACTTCGAAAACTTTTAAAACCCCATTCTTCTCCGCGGATTGGAAAAGTTGTTTCAATCGGGCAATGCGTTCGGCGTCAACACCTTTAAATTTGTCTTGAAGTTCTTCTTCAATGGCAAGAAAAATAGCTTCGTAAGATGTGTTATGTGTAACCGAAATATTTGAATTTGTCGCTTTCTTTAGTGATCGTTTGGCTTGAGACGAAAGTTTACGATTTTCAAAATCCGTAACTACCTGATGTACACGTTTCAATTCGGTGCCAAATACATTAGATGTAGTCGCCAATTCAATAACCTTGAATCGATTCTGAATCAAATCAAGATCGGATTTCAAAAATTCACCGATGGCTTGCATGGAGCGACTGAAGATGGGCACGTATAGGATCTCTACCCCCATTCTCTTTGTATATGGCAATGCGATTCCTTTGGAATAATCTTCATCGACTAGTATGCACCAATGTTCTGCAACTGCATCCAAGTACCAGGAATACGAAAAAAATGATGCGTCTTCATTTTGAACCAAAGCATCCCACTTTTCAGCATTTATATTCTCTCGTTCGATGAACTTCATAGCACTTGCTGAAACGAAATGAATTTGTGATTGTTATGATGCTTCTGAATGAACTGTTCCAACTTCTTTACCGAATAAACGGTATTTCCTTTCGGATGTCCAATAATTACGAGGTCTTCAAAATTTAAGTTCTTGTATTTATTCAAAGCAGCATCTAGCTTGCTCGCATAGTATCCATCAGAAGAAACGTGCCCCATAGTAAACTGAGTCAGCTTGCGCTTTTTACGGCCTCCTTGGCTTAAAAACTGTCCATCCCCGACCATTTTATGCTTGTCCGGCGACAATCTGCCTAAGGTGTACAATCGCCAATAAAACAGCGGGCTGTATCTCATACTTCCAATTGGATATTCGATAAATGCTCCGTTCTCATCTTCTTTCACTACATCAGATTGAAAGCGATACTTGGGTTTCATTGGAGCCTCTCTGAAATCGACTGCATAAGATGCCGTTTCGAGAAAATCGCCTGGGATCACGGTGGAATCGATTCGAATGCCTGTCTTTTCAAAAACATCTTCCAAATGATCGAAGGGCTGAATGCACCATCCGCCGGCTCTGAATACTTCAACTTTTCTATCAATAAGCGTTTCCAAATATGATTTGTACTGACGAATAATCTCTGCGGCTTCTTCTTTTGAAAAATTGGATAGTTTGTAATGCGAATCAGTTCCAAAAGTCCATTGTCCATTTTTCCACGTACTTTTCTCCCAATGCGGATGAATGTGCAATTGGACGTCGTGTCCTTTGGTAATCATCGATTTGATCTGAGATTTCACTTGGGATACTTCATCAGACAAATCGGGATACTTCTCGGCTTGAAGCAAATATCCGACATCCACGAAAAAGGTCATGAAAACGCTCTTTCCTTCGCACAATTGCATTAATTGTTCTGTTGGTTCCAGCATGCATTTCTGCACTGTTCCCGAACGATTTCCAAAGAAAAGTTCGTAGTCGTATGTGAGAAAAATATTCACCTCGCGAAGATAACCGAATCTGCGGAAAACTATCTATATTGGACATATGAAGCAACTCATTTTTGCAGGATTTTTCTTTTTGATCCCGAGTGTATTGTATGCTCAGAACATCTCCGAAAAGCAGGTATCGTTCGTTAACAAATTTGTCGCCGCGGTTGATAATAACGACGTCAAGAAGACGTATACGTTTTTGGATACGAAATATAGAAAGGAGCAAACCAGATTTTTGAATGGGAACAAAGAGCAACTGGTAAATGAGCTATTTAGTGGAACAGGTATGGATGATGATACTTTTGTTGTAATTCCTGTAACGGAAGTCCTTCGAATTGAAGTTGCGGAAATTGAACCCAACGAAGACGGATCATTCGTGTACATTTTTCGAGTAAGGGATTCCGAACATGATATTTTGGCATCACTTACATTAATTAAAAAAGGCAGACGATTTGGTTTCGTTGGAGCTGTTGGGTAGTATGGGAAAGGAAATCGAATATAAATTTTTAGTAGATGAAGCGCGTTGGAGTGCACTAGAGAAACCGGAACCAAAATTGATTGTACAATCTTTCTTGCATAACAGCGTGGAGCGCATTGTAAGAGTGCGGGTGAAAGGAAATCAAGGGTTTCTCACCATCAAAGGTACTACCAAAGGCGTGACAAGAATTGAATTCGAATACGAAATTCCTGTTGCTGAAGCGGAAGAGATGATTGCGACGTTTCGATTGCCACACATTCGAAAACAACGTTATGAAATTTCCGTCGACCAGCATATTTGGGAGGTTGATGTCTTTGAAGGAGCACTAGCAGGGCTGATTCTCGCCGAAGTTGAAGTAGCTATAGAAGGGGAGAATTTTACGGTGCCTGATTGGGTTACGGAGGATGTTTCTACGAACCCGGAATATTATAATGCGGTTTTGATCGAGAAGTCTTAAGAGGAATGGATTGGTTCCTTCAGGATGCAATTAGGGTCGATTAAAGAAGATAAATATAATTTTTAGCAATTACTAGAAATTTACAATTTGCTAATTCGCGAAATGGCCAATTTGAGCAAGCTTTGAGAAACAAACGTGAAAAAATCACTAATCCGCGATCAAATTCTCTTCCTGAGCATCAAATACTGTAGCTCCTAATTGAACCCCAAACCATTCTGTAAACACTTCATATTTAATTGGAGGAAATTTAGTATCCTGATCAGTAACAGCATACAACTCGTTTTCGAAAATTCGTTTGAAATACCCCTTGAGAACTGCCTCATCATCGTAGAAATCCTCTTCGATCAGATAAACATTCGGTTCGTTGTCTTCCAGGTTTGAATAGTCGGCATCGTTTTCATTGGCCCAAACAATAAAGGCTTCTTTTGGGCGGACAATTATATATCCGCGGTTTACAAATTTCATAAGTCGGTTAGGTCTTTAAATTCATCTTCTTCTCGCACAAACCACTGTGCTTTGCCAAATTTACGTTGTTTGATCCAGTAATCGCCTTCATCCATCCATTCTTCTTCAATAAAGAATTCCTCCCAAAACTTTAAATCTACATCCCCCTTAAGAATCAGAATCATCGTATCTGTATACAGAATGGCCATCGCCTCTCTATCGATTCGTTCATTGGCTCCGAAATATGAGATATCCTCATGATCCATCCAATTGAAAAAGGCACTCTTTGTTTTTGTGGAATCCTTAAAAACCGTACGCTGGTAACTCAACGAATCCCCATCAGCTAAATACCAAATATAATTCTCGCTGCTATCAGGCCGGAAACGTTCCAAAAAATTTCGTGCATCGGATTCACGAACTTGGGCAATCTCGGAATACATGTTCTGGAAACGAGTCAGTGTTCCTTCAATGGAATCCGTTTGTATGGTATCGACATTATTGTAATCATGATCTGATTGAGGCGTATGCTCAGAAATATCAATCACCTTTTCCTTCCTCTCTTGGCAAGACGCAATTACGAGTAGCAGCAATATGAAAAGGATGGATTGTTTCATTTATAGTCTTTTCAACACTTCAATGGTTTTATCGATGTCCTCAGATGAATTGTCCAAATGCGTGACCATGCGAATCATACCCGGACCAAAATCCATCGCAAGAATTCCTTCGTCTTCCAATTTCGATAGAACCTTGTTTAGTTCATCTGGGTTCTTCAAAACTCCCACAACAATATTCGTATCTACCGGAACGACTTCTTGAATCCATTCTTGAGTTTCGAGTGTTTCTCCTAGCATTCGCGCATGTTTGTGATCAATCTTCAAACGCTCTACATTGTTTTTTAGTGCATACAAACCGCCGGCAGCAATAATTCCTGCTTGACGCATTCCTCCACCAAAAACTTTTCGGACTCGACGCGCTCTATGAATGAAATCCTTAGACCCAATGAGCAATGATCCCACTGGCGCCCCCAAACCTTTAGATAAACAGAGTGAAATGGAATCGAATTCGGCTGCGTAGGTTTTCAAATCAATTCCGTTCTCAACCATCGCATTCATCAATCGAGCTCCGTCAAGATGCAAAGGCAAATCATTCTCTAGACAAACCTTGCGAATTTTCTGAATCTCTTCGAAATCATAAATCGCACCCCCACCTCTATTCGAGGTATCTTCCATACTCACCAACTGTGTGATGGGTAAATGCACATTTTCCGGGTTGATCCATTGCTTCACATCGTCTGCCGTCAAGCGACCACGATTTCCGTGAATCAACCGCACCGAAGCACCTGAATTTCGAGCAATTCCTCCCCCCTCATATTTGTAGATATGACTATCCACATTGGTTATCACTTCGCCTCCCGGTTGTACGTGAATATTGATTGCAATTTGATTCGTCTGGGTACCGGACACACAGTAAATAGCTGCTTCCATCCCAAACATCTCCGCTGCATAGTTTTCCAATTCATTGATGGTTGGATCCTCTCCAAACACGTCATCTCCCAACGGTGCAGTAAACATTGCCTCCTTCATTTCTGGAGTTGGTAACGTAACTGTATCGCTTCTGAAATCAATCATCTTCTTCATACTTGACGAAAATACTGACATTTGAATAATGAATAAGGAATTTTGAATGCAGATTATAGAATTAGGAATAGTTCGCTTGATTTCGATGGCCTTAATTGCACTGATTGATTGGATTCAAGATTCGAAAGGTCTTTTAATTAATGTTTTGTTCATATCCTTCTCAATAACGATGCTTAATTTCGCTTTATGGATTTGGTGATTGTGGCTATCGCTGTTGTTTTTGCTTCCGGACTGACGTTTTTCTCAGGATTCGGATTAGGAACGATTATGCTTCCTGTGTTCAGTCTCTTTTTTGACGTGAGCATTGCTGTTGGAGCCACTGCCATTGTTCATTTGGCCAATAACCTATTCAAATTTGCTCTGGTCTCGAAACATATTCATTTCCCAACACTGCTCCGCTTTGGAATTCCTGCAATGATTTTTGGAGCAATTGGAGGGTTGCTGCTGAAACGAATTGATGGATTGCCCGTTCTGCATACGTACGAATTAGGAGGTGAAACATTTGAAATAACTACGATTAAAGTGGTAATTGGAATTCTCATGATCTTCTTTGCGATATTCGATCTTTCTCCCCGATTGAACAACATTCAAGTACAACCAAAACATTTGCCGTTTGGTGGAGTACTCAGTGGATTCTTTGGTGGAGTATCGGGACATCAAGGAGCGTTTCGTGCTACTTTTTTAACGAAAGCCGGACTTACAAAAGAACAATTCATTGGAACTTCAAACTCCGTTTCATTAGCAGTAGATTTGGCTCGATTGGCTGCATATTTCATTCCTGCTACAATCATTGCGAACAAGAGTGAAATCCGATTTAGAGACGCGCTAATGGACGGTCAAACCTTATTAATTGTGGGAATTGTCTTTGCTTTCCTTGGAACATTTATCGGGAAGCAATTGGTAAAGAAGACAACCATAACGGGGATTCAGCGGACCGTGGGTGTGCTTCTGATTGTGATGGGAATCCTCATGGGATTTGGGGTGATTTGAAATTCTGTTACTTTTAAGTCAAACAAACCCATTCGATCGCATGAAGAAACTTTACAGTCTTCCCGGATTAATTTTGTCCGCAGTTTTTCTGGTCATCACCTTTTTCTTTGTTTGGAAAAGCTATGAGCATTCAACAAAATTCAGAGAAGAGAAATCTAAGATTGCCGAGATCCTGAACATGGACGAACGACTATTCTCAGCGCGCGACTGGCTTTTTACAGAAGAGGCTTGGCAAGAGAAAAAAGCCGAATTTGAGACCGTGATAGTTAAGGCCGATGATCACATGGCTCAAGCAAAAAAACAAGGGATTTATGTGATTTACATCTCCATTGCTTACCTGATTATCATCATGGCAATATACTTCAAGCGGAGAAAAATGTACGGACTGACAATGGGCTTGAGTTTCGTATGCATATCGCTATTAGGCGTTGGTGTAATGAATCCAATACTAGAAATGGAGGCATACAAAGAAGATTTAACCATTCAGTTTTATGTTGAGGCAGATGAAATTCCGTACTACGCTGAAGCGGTGATTTTCTTGGAGGAAGTCGCTGAATACGTGGGATACGTAGATACTAGTATTGATTTGATTCGTGTAGTCGGCGCTGACGATGTTGCCGATTCTGCACAAGAAGTTGTCGGTGGCTGGGGACAACTGGTAATAGATGGCAAAGACTATCTCGTTAAGAATCAGGATGCGCACGTTGGAATTGACAAGGTGTTTCCTGGGAAAACGTACTTCTACTATCAGAACAAAGGAATTATTGAAGTAATTACCATGCTTTGGAAAACGGATAACAGGCCCGTAGCCATTTCCATAGGACTCTTCAGTGTGATTATTCCCGTGCTTAAATTAATTTCGACATTAATCATTCTGCTTACTCGAACCACAGGTGCCAAGCGTTTCCGAAAAGTATTGTCATTCTTAGCCAAATGGTCCATGGCCGATGTATTTGTTGTCTCGCTTTTTCTAGCCTTTTTGAGTTTCTCAAATATGAGTCCGGGAGTCACCATGGATGCCAAAATCCTATTTGGAATGTATTACTTCTTCGTATATGTTTTACTTTCCATTGGACTCGGATTCTTCCTCGATTTGAGCATTAAGGAACGAAAGAAGAATTTGGAGCGTGCTGAAGCTAGTAAAGGTCAACAAGAACAATCTGGTGAATCAGATCAGTAAAGATCATCGAGTTGACGCCGCGCTGCGATTGAGATCTTCGAGCCTGTAGAGAAGCCGAAACATGGAGATGCGCTTTACTAATTCCTGCAACTCTCGACTCCGCTCGAGGTACAAACGGAATTATTTCTTTCGCGCTAACAACAAACCATCACGGATTGGAAGTAATACTTCTTCTACCCTATCATCTTCATGAATCAGTTTGTTCAATTCCTTCAAGATTTTTGTAGATGTATCGTTTTCCTTCGGTTCTGTTAGCACCTTCCCCGACCAGAGTACATTGTCAAATAGGAAATATCCGCCGGAACGAACTTTATCAAAGGTCATATTGTAGTAATTGATATAATTCTCCTTGTCCGCATCGATGAATACCAAATCGAATTCCCGTTTTAAACCAGGCACCACTTCCATTGCATTTCCAATCACACATTTGATACTATCCTCATACGGCGACTTCTTAATATAGCGCTGAACCAAATCGGCCAATTCCTCGTTGCTGTCAATTGTAACAATGTGTCCACCATCTGCCAAACCTTCTGCCATACAAAGCGCCGAATACCCTGTGTAGGTTCCAATTTCTAACACATCTTTCGGCTGAATCATTTTAGAGAGCATACTCAAAACACGCCCTTGAAAATGCCCGCTTAACATGCGTGGTTGCATTACATTCAAATGCGTTTCCCGATTTAATTCATACAACCATTCCGGCTCTTTCTGAGTGTGATTACCAACGTAATCGTCAAGTTCTTTTGAGATGAATTCCATAGTTTTTAGATAAAAGACTTATAGATGAAAGACATAAGACTGTAATATCAGACAAAATCGTCCGCTTCACCCAAGATATTCTTCAGTAAAAATACCACAGAATTATGAATCAAACCCGATAAATGTGTCTTTTATCTAACGTCTTTCCGTCTTATATCTATTAATATATCTTTGCAACATGATCACCCACAATTCGAAAGGATATTGTGCCATCGGCGTGTTCCGTGGCAAAACACATCACAACATTGGAACGCTTTGGCGCTCGGCTTATATTTTGGGCGCTTCGTATATTTTCACCGTTGACGGGAAGTACAAAAAGCAGTCCTCTGATGTAATGAAAACGTGGTCAAGAATTCCACTATTTACCTATGATGATTTCGATGAACTGCTAAAAAACATCCCCTACGATTGTCGCTTGATTGGCGTAGAATTGGATGATAGAGCGGAGATGCTGCACGAATTCGAACATCCAAAACGTGCGATCTATCTGCTGGGAGCGGAGGATACCGGACTTCCAGAATTTGTTTTAGAAAAATGCCACATGGTGATAAAACTTCCGGGAAACAATTCGTTGAACGTTGGTGTAACGGGAAGCATTGTTCTTCACGATCGCTGCTCTAAAATACCAACAGACTTTCCGGTGCATCATAAGGAAGGATAAACGACTATAATTAATGCACTTCATCCTCCTCCTAGCCCCTTCCATAGTGGGAATGGCTCTCAATACGGAATAAATATTAACTACCATAGAAGGGCAAGTAGCACTTCAACTCCACTCAATGAGAAATGGAAATCGGTAACTGCCTTTTTCGAAGGGAGGAGAAAGCGGAAGCGTTTTCGGAGGAGCAGAGGAAATACTTTAACCAACTCTTTACTGACTATAAACCAGCATCCTTTCGAAAATGTCGTATTTTTGCGCCCTTAAACCGAAGGTAGACCCACATGAAAAAAGTATTCAACCTATTCGATCTCAAACAAAAAGTCAACTACAAAAATGAGGTGCTTTCCGGACTTACGGTTGCCTTAGCACTCGTTCCTGAAGCCATTGCCTTTGCTTTGATTGCGGGTCTCTCTCCATTGACAGGTTTGTACGCTGCCTTTTCCATTGGTTTGATTACTTCCATTTTCGGAGGTCGTCCTGGTATGATTTCAGGAGCAACTGGAGCGATTGCTGTGATCTACGTGGGGATGATTGCATTGATCCGTCAGGGAAATCCTGAAATTTCAGTAGACGAAATCACGCAGTACATTTTTGCCACCGTTATACTCGCCGGGATCATTCAAATAGTTGTTGGATTGCTGCGGCTTGGAAAGTTCATACGACTGGTGCCGCAGCCGGTAATGTTTGGGTTTGTGAATGGCTTGGCGATCGTCATATTCATGGCGCAATTGAGTTCGTTTAAGGAAGATGTGAAAGACCCGTATGGCAACAACATGAAGGAAATTTCCGCGACGGAACAGGTATTGAGCGTCAATCAAGAATCGTATGTTGTTTCATCCGAAACAGGAGCATTGGCATATAATCTCATCAACGACACACTTTTTAACTACGAAACGGGGGAAGCAAAGCTTTGGATTGATAACGATCACGTTTATGACATTGAAAAAAAGACCGTGAAATATGCCTACAAAGAAGGCAGTTTCTTCAATATCGATGTAACAGGTGAAGAGAAAAGATGGCTTGATGCAGAAGCTATTTGGCTCATGGTTGGACTGGTTTTACTCTCCATGTTGATCATTTGGGGATTGCCAAAACTAACCAAATATGTACCCTCTGCATTGGCAGCCATTGTGCTTGTATCTGCTATTGTAATTGGATTTGGAATTGATACGAAAACAGTCGGTGACATTGCCTCAATTGAGGGTGGCTTCCCTATTCCAGCGATGCCAAGCATACCATTTACTTGGGATACATTCATGCTCATCTTCCCGTATGCCTTGATTGTAGCGGGAGTTGGATTGATTGAAAGTTTGTTAACGCTGAATCTGATCGATGAGATTACCCAAACACGCGGCAGTAGCAACAAAGAATGTGTAGCACAGGGAACAGCGAATATCGCCTCAGGATTTTTCCTTGGAATGGGAGGTTGCGCTATGATTGGTCAGAGTTTGATCAATATCTCTTCTGGAGCCCGTGCTCGTTTGTCTGGTATTGTAGCTTCTCTCGGATTGCTTTCCTTCATTCTATGGGGAGCTCCTATCATTGAACAATTGCCAATGGCCGCTCTTGTTGGAGTAATGGTAATGGTGTCTATTGGAACCTTCGAATGGGCAAGTTTGAAAGTATTCGGAAAAATGCCATTGACAGATGTAATTGTAATGGTGGTAGTAACCCTCGTGACAGTATTCTTGCATAATTTGGCACTAGCTGTACTCATCGGTGTGATCATTTCTGCCTTGGCATTTGCTTGGGAAAACGCACTGCGCATTCGTGCCCGCAAGTATATTGATGACAAAGGCTCGAAGCACTACGAAATCTATGGTCCACTATTCTTCGGTTCGGTTTCTGTATTCAACGATAAGTTTGATGTTCAAAACGATCCAGACGATATCATTATTGATTTCTCTGAAAGTAAAGTCGTTGATATGTCTGCCATTGAAGCTCTGAATGGTTTAACGGATCGATACCTGAAAGCTGGAAAGAAAGTTCACTTGCGACATTTAAGTCCAGATTGTCAAAAATTGCTGCGTGATGCTGACAAAATTGTCGAAGTAAATGTGATGGAAGATCCAACATATCATGTAGCCGCAGACAAGGTTTAACACCATTTAACCTATACTTCAAGAAAAAAAGACGGTTCATCATGTAACTTTACCGCCGGTAATGTCTCTTAAGGGTAGAGGAAACTCAATGCATTACATTTATAAAAAACTTTGCGCATGAAATTGCTTTTGACTGCAGTCACTATTCTCCTGACAACGGTTGCATTCTCCCAAAACTACACCATCAGCGGATCGGTGAAAGATTCCACCAACGGTGAAGACCTATACGGTGCTCAAATCAAAGTGAAAGAACTCGAAAACGTCGGTGCTCTAACCAACGCGTATGGATTCTTTTCCCTCACCCTCGAAAAGGGCAGCTATACTTTGGTTTTCCGGGCTTCAGGATTCGATACCAAAGAAGTGAAAATCGATCTTTCGGAAGATATGAAGATTGATCTCGAATTGAACATCCCGAAAGAAGTTCAGGAAATTGGACCCGTGGTTGTCAATGCGGAAAAAGAGAACGACAACATTACCTCTTCCGACATGAACGTGACGAAGTTCACTCCCAAAGATATAGCAACCATTCCCGTGTTGTTTGGCGAGCAAGACATCATGAAAACCTTACAACTAACACCAGGTGTGAAAGGCGCTGGAGAAGGCAATGCTGGTTTCTACGTTCGAGGTGGTGGGGCAGATCAAAACTTGATTCTTTTAGATGAAGCTCCTGTTTATAATGCATCTCACCTACTCGGGTTTTTCTCAGTATTTAACTCGGATGCCATCAAAGATGTTTCACTCTATAAATCTGGAATCCCAGCCGAATACGGTGGTCGTGCATCTTCTGTAATGGACGTTAAAATGCGTGATGGAAACAAAAAGAAATTCGGTGCATCCGGAGGAATTGGATTGATTTCCTCCCGATTGACGGTGGAAGCACCCATTGTAAAAGACAAAGGCTCATTCATTCTTTCAGGTCGACGTAGTTATGCCGATTTGTTCTTGAAATTATCCCCTCAAGAAGACCAACGAAATACGCAATTGTTCTTCTACGATTTGAACATGAAAGCCAACTATAAAATTGGAGAGAAGGATCGTATTTTCTTATCAGGATACTTCGGTAGAGACCGCTTTGGATTCAGTGACATCTTCGGATTCAACTGGGGAAACCAAACGGGAACCTTGCGCTGGAATCACCTCTATGGAAATAAATTGTTCTCAAACACATCTGTTGTTTACAGTAATTTCGACTACGAATTCAACATTGGTGCTGGAGATGACGGTTTTGGTGTAAAATCCTCGATTCAAGACTTCAACTTAAAACAGGATTATTCATACTACGCCAACAAAAACAACTCGATCAAATTCGGAATGCAAGGCATTCACCACACTTTCCGTCCGGGAGCCTTAACGGGCGGGAACGATTCATTCAATGAAGTAATCCTCGATCCTCGTTATGCGCTAGAGGTTGGAGCCTACATTCAGAACGAACAGAAAATCGGAACGCGATTCAACATTATGTACGGTGTGCGCTACTCCGGATTCAATTTGATGGGAGATGGAAAAGCGTATGAATTTGATGAAGAGGGAACTTTGACGGATGAACGCGAATACGGAAGCTGGGAATCAATTAAATATCATCACGGTTTGGAACCACGCTTCTCGGCAAGCTATGTTCTTTCAGAAAACAATTCGATCAAAGCATCTTATAACCGGAACTTACAGTACATCCACCAGTTATCAAACTCAACAACAAGCAGCCCTACCGATGTTTGGGTACCAAGCTCGAACAACATTGCACCTCAAATCGCCGATCAGGTGGCTATGGGGTATTATCACAACCTCAAAAACAACATGTACCGCATCTCCACAGAGGTGTATTACAAAGATTTACAGAACCAAATTGATTACCGAAACGGCGCACAAACAGTTCTAAACGACCTTGTTGAAGGAGAATTGGTGTTTGGAGACGGACGCGCTTACGGACTGGAAGTTCAAATCGAAAAGAAGAAAGGGAAATTAACTGGATGGATTAGTTATACACTTTCGCGCTCGTTGAGAACCTTTGCTGATATCGATAATGGAAAAGAATTCCCGGCACGTCAGGATAGAATTCATGATGTTTCGGTGGTATTAATGTACAAATTGAGTGATGCGATTGCACTCTCCACTAGCTGGGTCTACTACACAGGAGACGCGGTTACCTTCCCTTCCGGGAAATACGAAGTTGGAGGGGCAACACTTCCATTCTACACAGAACGAAACGGATATCGATTCCCAGATTATAACCGATTGGACCTCGGGTGTACTTGGTACTTCAAAGAGCGTGAGAAATTCGAACACAACTTGAACTTCTCTATTTACAACGCCTACGCTCGTGAGAATGCTTTCACTATCACTTTTGAAGAAAACGAAGAGACCGGAGAAACACAAGCAGTACAAACCACATTGTTTCGTTTGATCCCTGCCATTACGTACAACTTTAACTTGAAATAAGATGAGAAAATTAGCATACATTCTAGGATTAGTAGTATTGGCAAGTTCTTGTCAGAAGGTAATTGATGTTGATTTGAACGAAGGAAATCAAAACATCGTAATTGAAGGAAATTATACCGGCGAAGACAGTACGGTTCGCGTTGGTGTGACCTTGACTTCTAGTTATTTTAACAACGATCCTTCGCCGACAGTAGATAACGCATTGGTCACGATTACCGATCAAAATGGTATACCAACGGTAGTGCCTTCAGCTGGAAACGGACAATATGTATTATCAGGATATGCTCCGGATTATGGAACGAGTTATACGCTTTCGGTCGTTTACGATGGGGCAACGTATAGTGCGGCGTGTAGCATGCCAACACCTGTGCAAATGGACCCGATTACCTATCAATATCTTGACGGATTCTTCGGAGCTGACCCAGGTTATGTATCCATCCTAAATTTCCAAGACCCGGAACTTACAACAGATTTCTATCAAATCGTAATTACTGAAAATGGAACTTCGTTTGACCGAATTGATCAAATCCAGACACAAGATGATGCTTTAACGAATGGGAATTATATCCAACGTCCTCTTTTCTTGAACGAACTGAGTCTTTTGGGTGACACTATTTCCTACGAATTCCGCACCGTGGATAAGGCCATTTTCGATTATACATTCCAAGCAGCAGATATTGCTGGAGGATCAAATTCTGCGGCTCCGGGAAATCCCATTACGAATTGGGACAATGGAGCTTTGGGATACTTCAATGCGTATGGTGTGAGTAGAGATAGTGTGGTGATTCAGTAATTACTAACAGTTCAATAATCTCATTTTGCACGAATTATAGGCGCTGACACACTCGTTTCAACCTCTTTTGGTAAGTAAGCAAAAAATGGGGTTAATTACCTACTCCATTGAACTGTCCTTATTGGATTTGTTTAGGTGGAATGGATTTGAAAGTTGTTCAAAAAACACGGATTAATCGATAGCTGATTATTCGTTGAACAACCTTTTAGCTCAATTTACGCAGGATATAAAAAAGTATTCTTCCGATTTACAAGTTTCCAACTCGGTATCATCTCGATTATGGCCAAGAGGAAAACAACACCATACTCTAAATAAATCCATCCTTCGGGAATTTCATACGTTTCGCCATAAGATACATACGTCCCAAAAATTAGTACGGACCAAACCAAAGTATAAATGGTACGCGTTAAAACAGCCAGCGGAATGAGAATTGTGATGTACCACGGATGAACAATTGGAGAAAAGAAGAAATAAATGGTAAAGAGCAGCAATAGCGTCCACTCCATTGAGCGTTTCTGAAGAAACACAACGGCAGCGCCGAGAATGATAGAAAAGTACGGTAAGATTCCAGCCACCGTTTCACGTGGTTCATGCCAATGGTATTTGGTCGCAATTTCAAGCAATCCGTAATACGTTGCAGAGTTGAAAGCAAACAAATTGAAGAACAAATCGGTGCTCTCGCCAAAGTTAGATAGTGTCTCGAAGTCCACAATTGTCCTGAAGAAGAGGACCGCAAGCAAAACAGAAACAACACTCGTCAACAACCACTTTTTCCAATGGAATTGTAGAAACAAAGCGCCCAAAAGAAAAATGGGAGTCAGTTTCGTCATGATGGCTAAGGAAGCCATTACTGCTGTTTGGAACCACTTATTCTTGTAGGCATAATACAATGTCGCTAAAATGAAGGTGATTGCAATTCCCTCGAAATGCAGATTTCCGACCAACTCCAGAATCACGAACGGATGCCACCAATACACTGCTATCAAAGATTCACGATTTTGACGTCGAAGCAAGGCGCGTAGTAAGAAGAACGAAACCACCTCGGCGATGAGCATCCAAACGCGAAGGAGAACCAAATTGCCGTTGTTGGGCGATCCTACGAAGGTACCCGAATAAAAGATCCACTGATTGACAGCCGGATACACCGAATAATAGTGCTTCGAATTCATCCCTCTCGGAAATGCATCGCTATGCGCATGAAGCAGCTCATCGTATTTCTCTTGATTATCTCCGCTTACATTTTCTTTGTACTCATCTGGAACAAAAGCGAAAACATTGTAGCCGTCTCTCAACAATTCACCATCCCATGTAAATCGATAAAAATCATCCGATAATGAAGGAGTAGCGAACAACAGGACAAGTCGAAAACCTAAACCGATCGAAAATAATATCCACCAATCTTTTCTAGGTAACAGGCGGTAGATGAGAATGCACAATAGAATCAGCGCACCGAAAACAGAGAAAAGAATAAGGTGATCTGTTCTTGGCGTTTCATAGCCCAGCCAATAGAATCCGAATACAGCGAGTGCTAATAAGGGAACAAGCAACCACCATTTCAATTTGTCTGAGAAGTGCATCAAAGAGGAGCGTAGTCGGTTAACTTATCGTTCTTGAATTGACACTTGTATCGCTTCCCGTTGTATTTACAAATGGCCGCTCCGTGCTTTTGACCTTGCTTCCAACTACCATCGTAAGAATCACCGGAAGACTTATTCAATTTTCCTTTTCCGTCTTTCAATCCGTAGGCGAAATTCCCGCGGTACTCATCTCCATTCGGATATTTCTTCCATCCACTACCATGCGGCTTGTCTTTTTTGAAGGTTCCGATGTAATGCGCTCCGTCCGACCATTTCAAGTTTCCTTCACCCGATTTCACTCCGAAGTAAAAATTCCCGTAGTAATACGATCCGTTTGCATAAGAATAAGAAGCCGTTCCGTGCAATTTCCCCTTTGACCAATTTCCTTTAATAGCCACCCCAGATTTTGTAGTGAAAACTCCATAGCCGCTTCGGTCTCCATTCTTGTAATGTCCTTTGTAAAGGTCTCCATTCGGTCTGGAGTAGATCCCATATCCGTAAAAAGCATCGTTTTGAAAGTCTCCCTGATAGGTGTCGTTGTTCGACATGGTATACTTACCAAACCCGTGCTTCTTTCCATCTTTCCAATCCCCCGAATATTGAATGCCATTGGTTTTTTTTAACGTACCATAGCCATTTCGCTTTCCATATGCATATTCCCCTTCGTAGGTATTTCCATTGGCGAAGAACATTCGGCCGAATCCGTGCAATGCATAATTCTGGAATTCTCCTTTGTACACGTTTCCATTGTCGTAATTAAAGACTCCGTAGCCGTGCATCTTTCCATTCTTCCAAGCACCAACGTACAATTCACCTTGAGGATTTGTGTACTTTCCTTGCCCTTCCGCTTGTCCGTTCTTCCATTCTCCAAAGTACTGTTCACCTTTCTCATTTCGATAGGTTCCGATACCGTTTTCACAGTCTCCACTGATGCAGCCCGCAATTGCCGGAGATGACACCAGTAGAAAAAATGCTATATAGAAGAATTGTTTCATTTAAAAAAATTGACCGAATCCAACGACAAAAGCCCCCTGGTTCAGATCGGTTAAATTGAATGAATAATCAAATCGAATGATAGTGCGATACAACCATTTGGAATGCAGTCGAACCCCGAGACCAGCATATCGATAAATCATGGTTTCATCCACGAAATCGCGGAAATCCCAGCCTGCCGCACGAAGCGTTCCAACATCCGAAAAAACAGTTGATTGCAATGTAAACCATTTATTATCCCAAACGGAATGATGGTACTCGAAGTTGAATATGATTTCAGCTGTTCCTCGCGCTACACGGTTTCCACTTCCACGGATATTTTCGTAGTTATCAATTAGGAAAGGTGCAAACGGACCTTCGTTATTTGTAGCAATACCCAGTCGGTTGCGAACGGCTAGGTTACCTCTCTTCCCAATCAATTTGAACCAACGCAAATCATTTGTGACCTTTACAAATGGTTGCTGGAATCCGAATGTTTCAATGTACTCAGCATGTACCCGATTCATGATTCCTTCCCGCCGTTCATTATGGAAATTAATGCGTCGCCACTGTGTTCCGGCCCGAACTTGATATTTGTGAAAGGCGAAACGTTGTCCGTTATTGATCATCATGTCGAAAAATCCGACAGAGTCCGAAATATTTTGATACCGTTCGTACATGTACATGCCTCCAACGCTCACATTCCAGTTGCGTTTCAACCAATATCTTCCCTCTGCAGAAATATGATAATTATCGAAGTTGAAATCACGCGGCCCTTCATCGAAATAAAGCGGTTCTACAGAAGCATACGTTCCTAATACGACTGAGTGTCCTGTTTTTCCATTTCGATGGACAGGAGACGAATGAAAGATTTTACCAGAATGACGATCATAAAATCGATATTCTAGTCCGAAGTGTTGACCGCGGCCTAAGAAATTGATGTCGGTAACTCCAACGGAGAAATTGATATTCTGGCTGGATGCTACGTTTCCAAACGAGGGATATACATAGCGTGCCTCATCGATAATGTAGCAGAGAACAGACTTCTCGTTGATTGTGTCCATTTTCCATGTAACATCGAAAAACATGTTGAGATCTTTCAACTCTTGAACATCGGCTAGGATGGCATCCTCTTGAATGGAATCTCCCGGCTCTACACGTACCCATTGCATCACGTAATCAGACTTTGTTCTGCGCAAGTTTTCAATCGCAATGCTATCCACGCGAACTTGTCCGAAACTTTGAAGTCCGGCAAATAAAAAAAATATGCAAATTAACTCACGCATTACATTAGAACGATGACGTTCCGAAGGTACGAACCCAATTGTTTTCTCCCACTCCCATATTCGTATAAACATACGAATCCTGCGCGTCCAAGGTTGGACTCATTGTAGGTGTTACGTTCAGCACAAAATTGGACAAATCATAGAAATCCCACTCTTTCTCTTCCGTGTAAACACCGGATACAAAATCATTCGCTGCGTTTGAAATCAACGAGAAATAAATCACATTTCCTTTCACTGGATCGGCGAACCAATTGAATTCTGGTTGTAGGGAATCGCCCATAACGGCAAGCTTATTTGAAATATCAACTGTTGGATGCGAATCCGCGCGAAGTAAAATAGGATCACTCACATGATACGAAAATCCCGTGGAATAAGTCACAATCACCCATTTATCTGTATAATATTTTGAAACAGTGAACCGCCCCATTCGACCATTAAACAATACTTCCGGCGCTTCATTTACTTTAGAGTAATAACACAAATCATCTTTCTTCCCTTCTTCCGATTTCACATAAAGAGACGCTGTTGAAGCTCCATCCACATTGTAATAGAAAATACTTATTGGTCGTTCTGTACTCCCCATGAATTCCTCCATGTTCCCTGCTGCGCATGCAATGAGGAAATCTTCAGTTCTTCCTTGATTTTCTGCTACAAACTGTTCTAAATCACTTTGCGTCGGTTTCTTATTGCACGCAGCGAGAACCAAAACGCCTAGTAGGATTGCTGTTATTCTCATTTCGTGACATATTTAATTCCAAGATTGAATGTTGATCCTAATCCTGTATTTACGCCGCGAACAAAGTTGGTATACAAGAGCTCGATAGTAATATTCGATACCGGTTGATACTTGACACCAGCACCCAAAGATGTCCAATTTGCCGGGATCACCCAATCCGTATTCGCTTGTTCAAAATCCAAGGTTGATCTTGGTGTGTGCTGTGCGATTCCATAAACCGTCCACTTGGAGGTTGGAAAGTAACTTCCGATCACTGTCATCGGCATGTCAATGTGCGATATTTGATTGCTCCGGTATTTGAATCGAATCAAGGCGTCGATTTCTGTGAACAATTGAAACTTGTTCCATGTCTTGGTATAGAAAATTTGATTCCACATTGTTACGCGATCCCAATCGGCCCAATACAGCGATTCTGATCCGTTTGATCCTTCTGGATTTGTAATCGTTGGAATATAAACGGTTGATTGAATGGAAAGATCTTTTACGGATTTAAAAGGAGCCACTTTTGCTCGAAGTCCAACAGAGGTGAGTCCAAATCGTGTAGAATCTGTATTCGTGAACGCGAAAGGTGCCGCTACTCCTGCTGCTGTAGTATCAGGTGTTCTTCCCGAAGCTCGGAGGTTTAGATCTAGTCCTACATTGATCCGCCGCTTTTTATCAACTCCAATTGAGAATTGCAGTAGAGAAGTCATAAACGTTTCTCGCGTGCCTGAGAACTCATTTCCGAGCCAATTCCCTCTCGTTTGGGTATATACCGTGTTGAACATCGTATAATCCATTTGACCACGACCTAACAAGGTTCCTGCAGTAAATGTTTGTAGGTTGATGACATTTCCGCCTGTATCGAGTCCACGTTTTGGTGTAAGCATGGGAACTTCCTTTAAAACTTGGCTCTCATTAAGGGTCCAATCGTAATCGTAATATTCCACCTTCGTGCTTTCAAAAGGCGTAGTTCTGAATCCGTTGATATACTCCAACACAGCATCTGTATTTTTGCCAAAATCGGTTCCGTACCACTGAAATATTTGAGACAAATACACTTTTCCATCTTCTTCGTAAACAAATCCTTCGTTATTCAACGCGTTCGCCGTTCTGCTGTTTAAGTGCTCTTCCAAAGTCTCCGGTTGAAACGCTTTGTTATCAATCGGTGGGCAATCAATAGCTCCACACACCAATACAAAATGGTAACGTGGATCTGGATACTTTTTTCGCATAATGTTATTCTCCAAATGATTCAGTGTGATGCCTTCGCCCCCAACATTAAATGTGTTCACCTCGAAGAATCCTGAAACGGACATGGGAGATGTTATAGGATAGTTATCGATCACTTGCTTGATCACTACCAAATTGTATGCGTTGATTAGAAAGGCCTTCCGCGTATTTGGTCCCGCGCTTGCATAATCGGCTGTTCCAACAAATTCCATGAGCGTGTCCAACTCTGCGGTATTCATGTTTTGATAATCCACGCGACCAAATGAGACGTGTTCACCAAGGAACGCATCTGTGCGATCGAAGAAATCATTAAAATTAGAGATTTGGGCATTTGCTGCCGCAGACGCCAGAACAACCAGCGCGAGTAAGATTTTCTTCATAAGGATAATAAAACTCTCGCTGAATAAGTCGTATGGGATCCGAGTTCCTTACAGAAAAGGTGATGTTTCTGGACGGGTAATGTTGGAATGCTAACTATCATTATTCATTAATGATGTCTTTGATATAAACATCTTGATAAAAGGCTCGACGATTAATTCTGCGATTGCAACTATTCTCATAAACGATATCGACCTTAATTTTTACAATTACCTGAGCCAATGAATCCTCAATTACATCAGTATAAATGTATTCTCCCAATTCTGATTTGCTCTTTATCAAACTGTCGACATCCGCATTACATAAATCTGTCTTTGAGTTCATTCGAACTGAATAACAATTTATAATGGACCCTCCCTTTGTTATAAGTGGTCGTACAATTTTGATATTTTCATAACCTAGAGAATCTAGCTTTCGAACAAACCTTTTTTCCTTCGCGGTTATTGGTCCAAATTCAGATTCAATTGCATTCGCTTCATATTTATAGTCACTGTAACATGAAACCACCGGAACTACAATGAATAAAGCCAGTATTCGTTTAAACAATGTCAACCTTTCCATTTCAATCTAACCAAACCAAACATCATCGATAATCTCAAAGCCTGAGAATTCGTTCACGCGCTGAATGATAATCGTTTTCCCCTGCAACAATTCATCGCGCATTACAGAAGACCCCAATTTAAGCATGAGTTTCTTGTTTTTGATCTTGATTTCAGTAGTTCGATTTGCAACGGCTGTCCCCATCAATTCAGGCCAGGCGTTGATTACGTCCAGTTCTTTCATCTTGCCATCCAAACCGTAGGCCTTCAACCAGCGCTCTAAGACGTCCTTTAATGGAGCTTCGTTCGATGTTCGTTTTAAATCACTCATTCAAACTCAATTTTACTCCACCGCCAGAGGCAGCAGCGGAGCTAATTTCTTCGATCTGACAATCATTTACGCGAAACAATTTGCATTGGAGATTACTATCACTGAATATTTTCTCAACACGCTCCAAATCTGTATCCGTTACTAAAACCTGTCCAAAGAACTGATCACTGACCAATTGCATCAATCGTTCTACACGTGTATGATCGAGTTTGTCAAAAATGTCATCCAATAATAGAACCGGAGTCGTATTCAAATGCTGCTTCAACCATTCATATTGCGCCAATCGAATTGCAATGATAAACGATTTCTGCTGTCCTTGCGAACCAAATTTCTTCACCGGGTGCCCTTTGATCTGGAACAACAAATCGTCTCGGTGCGTTCCTGCGTTGGAATAACGCTTCATGGCATCCTTTCGTTCGTAAAGCTCTAACAATTCTTCCATGGAGTGCTCGTGCAGCTGCGATTTGTACTCAAGCGTCACCTCCTCTTGATCCAATCCAATTGCCGAATAATGACGCTGAAAAACGGGAATAAACTCATCCAGAAAGGCTTTTCTACGTTCGAAAATTTGATGTCCGAGGTCAATCATTTGCACATTCCAAACATCTATTGACTCACGATCGAACAAGCGATGCTCGGCCATATTTTTCAATAAAGCGTTCCGATGTTCCAAAACGCGGCTGTACCGTTGAATGCATTCCAAATACTTTCGATCGAACTGTGCGATAATTCCGTCCATCCACTTTCTACGCAATTCACTTCCTTCAGAAATCAAATCACGGTCGTAGGGCGAAATCATCACTGCTGGGAATTGACCAATATGATCCGCCAGTTTCTCGTATTCTTTCTTATTTCGACGAAAAACCTTCTTCGCTCCCATTTTTACCGCACAATGAATCCCGATTTCCTGCTCCTCTTTATTCCAAGTTCCCTGAATGGAAAAGAAAGGTTGATCGAAGCGAATATTCTGGCGGTCGATGACATTCATGTACGACTTGCAAATGCTCAGATAATGCACCGCATCTAGGATATTCGTCTTACCTGCACCATTATTTCCAACGAAACAATTGATCCCAGAAGAGAGTTGAATCTCGGCTTCTTCGTAATTCTTGAAATTAATGAGCTGTAAGTTCTGTAGATGCATCCCAACAAATTTAGTTGAATTCACAGAATATCTTCGATGAATACTTGATTGATGTTCCAAAAAAAAACTATTTTTGCTCCGCCTAAAATTCAACAATGTTAGAAGACATCTCAGGTCAGCAGATTAAAGACCAATTCAAAAAGAACAAACGCCTTAGAATTATCGCCTTTTCCGTGGGTGGAGTTTTGTTACTCGTATTGGGATATTTTATTTGGTATCAAATGTTTTTCCTTCCAGCGAACGAGAAATCGAAAGATTCATACTGGGAAGGATTGAACTATGCCAAAAAGGATTCAACGGAAGTTGCAGTTGAGGAGTTCAGAGCAGCTGTTCGTAAATACGACGGAAAAGTTGGAGGTGAAGTAGCGCAATTCTTGTACGCTCGCCAGTTGATGAGCCAAGGAGAATTCAAAAAAGCATTCAACGAGTTGGAGGAAGTTGATTTGGAAGACTCATATGTAAGTGTTCTTTGCGTTGGTTTGAAAGCAGATTGTCAATCCGAAATGGAAAAGTATTCTGAAGCATCAAAAATGTATTTGGAAGCAGCCAATATGATTGACAACGATTTTACAACGCCAATGTACTTGCACAAAGCTGCAGGATGTGCTGTAGAATTGAAAGACTTCAAGAAAGCAAAGAAATACTACAAGCGAATTATTGCTGATTACCCCCAATACGCTACTCAAAAAGATATTGAGCGTTACTACGCTAGTGTTAAGTACATCAAATAATATGGCGACAGAAGGACGCAATTTATCTGAATATAACAAGGATTTTATTCCAAACGGTGCCGATTTTAAGATCGGCATTGTTGTTTCTGAATGGAACGAGAATATCACCCTGAATTTGCTAAAGGGGGCGAAGCAGGCGCTCATTGACAATGGAGTTCTTGAGAACAATATCATGGTTCGTTTCGTACCAGGTGCCTTTGAACTTCCTTTGGGATGCCAGTTCTTTTGTGAACACACAAGCGTAGATGGTTTGGTTGCCATTGGAACGGTTATTCAAGGCGAAACCCGTCATTTCGATTTTGTTTGTGAAGGGGCCACCCAAGGAATCAAGGATGTTAACTTGAAGTACGACACGCCTGTTTCTTTTTGCCTGCTTACGGATAATACCGTACAGCAATCCATTGATCGATCAGGAGGAAAGCACGGAAATAAAGGAATCGAATGCGCCGTTGCGTGCATGAAAATGATTGCTTTGAAACGCTCATTTCAATCTTAAAATACTACAACAATGACTTTGATTAAATCCATCTCCGGTATTCGCGGTACCATTGGGGGAAAAGTGGACGAAGGATTAACACCTGTGGACGCGGTTAAGTTCGCAGCTGCCTACGGAACCTGGTTGAAACAACGAAACGAAAACGCTTCCAAAATTAAGGTAGTCATTGGTCGTGATGCACGAATTTCAGGAGAGATGATTTCCAACCTCGTAGTATCAACGCTAGTAGGTTTGGGAATCGATGTGGTGAACCTAGGTTTGTCAACCACTCCAACGGTTGAAGTGGCAGTTCCTATGGAAAATGCACACGGTGGGATTATCCTAACAGCGAGTCACAATCCGAAACAATGGAATGCGCTGAAATTGTTGAACGAATTGGGAGAATTCATTTCGGGAGATGATGGAAAAAAGGTTCTTTCTATTGCCGAACAAGATGCATTTGACTTTGCTGAGGTAAATGATTTGGGGAAAGAAACGCACGACGATTCCTATCTTCAAAAACACATTGATGCAATTCTAGCACTGCCATTGGTCAATAAAGATGCAATAGCTGCGGCAGATATTTCCGTTGTTGTAGACGCGGTAAACTCTACTGGCGGAATTTTCGTTCCGGCTATGTTGGAAGCCCTAGGAGTAAAGAACATTACGAAACTATATTGTGATCCAACGGGACACTTTCCGCACAACCCTGAGCCGCTTCCTGAACATTTGACCGATTTATCATATAAAATCAAAGAAACCGGAGCCGATTTGGGAATTACAGTTGATCCAGACGTAGATCGTTTGGCCTTGGTGTGTGAAGACGGATCCATGTTCGGAGAAGAATACACGCTTGTAGCGGTTTCAGACTACGTTTTGAGCAAAACACCGGGAAGTACGGTTTCCAACCTTTCCTCTACTCGAGCACTTCGTGACATTACAGAAGGACGTGGATTGAAGTATCACGCATCTGCTGTTGGTGAAGTGAATGTTGTAAATACCATGAAAGCCGAAAACGCTGTTATTGGTGGTGAAGGTAATGGTGGAATCATATACCCTGAACTGCATTACGGGCGTGATTCTTTGGTTGGGATTGCTCTGTTCTTATCCTTGCTTGCTGAGAAGAAAATGAAGGTTTCAGATCTTCGCGATAGCTATCCGAAATACACCATTTCTAAGAATAAAATTCAATTGACGCCTGCTATTGATGTGGACGCGATTCTGAAAACAATGGCAGAACGTTATGCAAACGAAGAGGTTGATACTACAGATGGTGTTAAGATCTACATCGGAAAAGAATGGGTGCACTTGAGAAAGAGCAATACCGAGCCGATTATCCGAGT
The DNA here is from genome assembly GCA_015665275.1 of Flavobacteriales bacterium. Lineage (GTDB taxonomy): Bacteria > Bacteroidota > Bacteroidia > Flavobacteriales_D > Crocinitomicaceae > UBA4466. The sequence goes on from JADFAL010000026.1 coordinate 123,090, forward strand.
ATATTCTGAAAGCAAATCATTGGAAGCGGCGAATGCATTTGCCGGGGAAATTATTGCAGAAATCGAAGGGTTGATTTAAAAGACCTCTGATTTATTGAATTAATAATCACTTGAAATAGTTACCCGGGTTGTTAGACATTTGTCAAATTACCAAATTGTATATTTCTAGTAATTGCCAACTAATTTCCTTAAATTAAAACAAGGACACTATAGGTCGAGTCGACGGAGAAGAAATTTATCGAACTCCCTCATTTAGCCACCTTAAGGAATCACAATTTTGTCTCCCAAATAAGTAGGCTCCACTCCGAGGTTAACCTCTGTATAAGCTTTACCCCTCGCGAAAAACTCCCGTAATTTGGTTCGAATACCCCCTGCATAATTAACTCCCTTGGCGTTGAACCCGTAAGCTTGAATTCCAAATCTTCTGGCGATATAAACGGCACGTTCATTCTGAAACTCCTGAGAAATAACAACAAATTTCTGCTGTCCAAATACCTTCTTAGCGCGAATCATTGAATCATATGTGTCAAAACCGGCATAATCTAAATAAATCGAACTGTCAGGAATTCCAGCCTCTATAAGCGAAATTCGCATATCTTGAGGTTCATTATAATCACTTCGACCGTTATCACCACTAATCAGTAAATACTTTATCTTTCGAGCCTCATATAGGCGAACAGCTGCATCAATTCGATTTTGAAAATACTCGTTTATACTTCCGTTACTGAGATATTTCGAAGTTCCGGGAACGATACCAACGTTGACAGAAGGTAACCTATTCATGTCACTCGTAACATAATCATTGCTGACATACTCAACGCGGAAATGTGCGAAAAGGAAAAAGAGAAAAACAATACAGGAAATGACCAGAAAGAAACGGATAGCTTTCCTTCGACTTGGCAGGTAATCTTTGAAATTCTTCATTATCTACGTCAAAATACCCTATCAAATTACAATTCCATCTTTTGTAAACATCACGTACCCAATTTATTTTGGCTTTTTTAACGTACAATTAAAACAAGGACACCATTCGTCGAGGCAGCGTTACGACGGTAATAATGTCCTTGTTTCCTCACCAAACATCTTGGTTAAAAATGCACGCTCGAAAGCCCCAGCGCACACTTTGCAATTTCCTTAATTAGGGTCTGAATAATCTGGGTTGTTCAAATACGTCGGATCTGTCAACGTATTCAGAAAGTTGACAATATCTTCCCTGTCTTGGCCTGAGAGCCCAATGCCGTTATCGGCTGAAGCTTGTAACTGTGGAGCCAATTTATTCGATTGATTCACACCATTATTATAGAATTGAATAACCTGCTCCAGCGTATTGAATCGACCGTCATGCATGTATGGACCACTCACCGCAATGTTTCGTAGCGAAGTTGTTTTAAATTTCGCGCGATCCGCAGGGTTCCCCGTCACACCTTCTCTACCGACGTCCTAGATGTTTCCATCACCATCCAATCCGATATTGAAGTATTGAGGGCTGTCAAAATTTGCACCGCCGTGACATTGTGCACAGTTTACTGTTCCCTGAGGTCCACCGCCTCCAGGACCGTTCATATTGTTCTGACCGATGCCGAAGAACAAGCGTCTTCCACGCTCCTCACTTTGCGTTAGAGTAACATTGCCAGCGAGATATTGATCGTATTTACTGTCATTGGAAACAATCGTTAGCATGAAGTTCTCTAAAGCCAAACCAATACGATCTGATGTGATAGAATTGTCACCGAAAGCAGCTTCAAACATCGTCGGATAATCGCTGGTATTGTTCAGTTTGGAAACTACATTTGCCAAAGTTTCATTCATTTCCAATGGATTCTCAATAGGTCCAACGGCCTGCTCTCTCAAAGTAGTCGCACGTCCATCCCAGAAGAACCCACCATTGTGCCATGCGAGATTGAAAATTGCCATTCCCTGACGCCCTCCTTGCGCTCCACCAACACCGGTAGAGAATTGATTGACATCTGAGAATACATCGCCCTGAGAATGACAGCTTGCACAGCTTATCGTTTGATCTGAGGACAACAACTTATCGTAGAATAATTTGCGTCCCAATTGACTTCGGGCTTCGGTAATAGGATTATCTGCCGGAATATTTGGAGCCGGAAATCCTTCGCTTTGTTCGATTGTTAAAAGAGTTGTGTCTTGCTGTATCATTCCATCTTTTTTACAAGATGCAAGTACGAATACTGAGGACACCGCTAGGAGAATGAGTCGCGTGTTCATGAGAAATAAGGTTTGCGTTAAGAGTTGTTTCTCAGCGATTTTTTGCGCTTCAGTGGAGAGCTCAAGCGAAAAAAACAACTGTTACTCTATTAAACGACTGGGCCTTTAATTAATTGTGCGCGCATATAAAAAATTGCATTTTGAATAATTCTTCAATCTCAATTGAACCCTTCTTTAAGATGGCTGTACTAGGACTTGAATGAGTAAGTATATCAATAAATTGACAGACCTCGCTTAGAAACTGCATGCAGGTCTGGTAGTAAAAACCATCAACTTTAAAAAGTCATGAAAAAATTTGTTTCATTCATCTGTTTGCTGCTTCTAGCGGCTAACACGTATGCAAACGACGACAAAATCGTAGCATCGAAAATTTCCAAAGTCACGGTATACTCTCAAGGTGCACAAGTGTATCGAACCGCTTCCTACGTCATCAACAAAGGCGTTACACAGGTAGTCATCGAAGGTATTAGCCCTAGAATTGATCCAAAAAGTTTGCAAGTAAAAGCGACTGGGAACTCAATCATTCTAGATACAAAATACAATGTATTCTATCCGCAACCGGAAGTGACAGAATTAACCGGATTGCCCTTAAAAGTACGCCAGCAAATCACTCGACTGGAGGACTCTATCTTGAATGTAAATTACGATATCCAAACCTTTCAGGATGAAATCGACGTACTTGTTGCTACAAAGAATATCCTCCAAAACAATGGAGCAATGCGGGGACAAGGAAAAGTAAACGATTCCATTCCATTGTTGAAAACAGCAATCGAATACTACACAGAAAAGATGATGATCATCAACAAAGATTTGCAAACACTCAACCGCAAGAAAGATCGATTGAATCGAACGAAAAGCGGAATGGCGAATCGATTGACTGAATTACGCAATTATCGGGCAAACGCAGATTTGGAAAACAAGCCAAAAGGCCCAATTCATCGTGTGGTGATTACCATGAAGTCAGACGCTTACGTTAAAGGAAGTTTGAACATTTCGTACCTCGTAGGAAACGCAGGCTGGACACCGATGTATGATCTTCGCAGTGAAATAGCAGACAATTCTGTAAACCTAAACTATAAAGCGCAGGTCTATCAAAATACAGGTGTAGATTGGAATGAAGTACCCTTAACAATTTCGACCAACAATCCCTATCAAAACAAAACGAAACCGGAATTAAACCCATGGTACATAGACTACTATGCGTATCGTCAGCAGACCGAACAGAAAAACAAAGAAGGAAGAAGAGCGGGACAACCTGGCATGTATAAGAAAGCAGAAAGTCTCGGTTATACAATGGACGCCACAGCTGCTCCTACAACCACTCTTAGCAGTAACGGAGCTGCAACATACTCCTATGATTTTGTAGAGGTGGTAGATCATGTAATTTCTGCCGAATTTAAAATTGACCTGCCCTACTCCATCAAGTCGAATAATGAGAAGCACATGGTGTTGGTAAAGAATGTCGATATCGATGCGAAATACCGCTACTACTCGGTTCCGAAGTTCGATAAATCTGCATACCTCGTAGCTGAATTGACAAAATTGGATGAGTTGCAATTGGTTCCGGCCAAAGCAAATATCTACTTCGATGGAACGTATATGGGGGAAACATACCTTGATCCAACATCGATGGAAGACACCATGCATTTGAGCCTTGGAAAAGATCCGAACATAATAATAAAGCGCACATTGTTGGAGCGCGAATCAAAAGAAAAAGTGGTTGGAACGAAAATCGTAAAGTCCTTTGCATATGCAATTGAGGTTAAAAACCTTAAATCGAAATCTATTGAATTGGTAATCCAAGATCAAGTTCCGGTAACAACGAATCCAGACATTGAAATCGAAGTAACCGAAATTTCCAAAGGAGAATTGAAGGAAGGAACGGGAATCATCGAATGGAAAATCAACTTAAAGCCGAAGGCGAAAAAAGAAATTCAACTCATGTATGAAGTGAAATACGATAAAGATCAAAACGTCGTGCTATAATTGATCCCATAGCATGATGAAATGCCGGTTGCTAAGATTTTCGAAGCACCGGCTTTTTTTGTGAATGAAAAGTTTAATCTGATCGACTTGTTCACCTCGTTTGTTTCCCCGAAAAAACAGAACAAATGCCCTTCATGCCTGTGTAGTCGCAACTTCCAATCAAAATTCGTTACGATCACATAACTTTTTTGATACCTTTGGTATATGAAGAAATTTGACATTCCCGAACGCTACAAGTCACCTATTATTAGTAAAGTGAAAGCGGCGCGGAAGTTGGAAGATCCAATGAAAAAGGACTTCTCGCCAACCACACTTAACTTCGGAAATGTTTCTTTCATTATTAGCCGCCACTTCGGATTCTGCTACGGGGTGGAGAATGCGATTGAAAAATCGTACAAGGCCATCAATGAAAATCAAGGCAAGAACATCTTTCTGTTGAGTGAGATGATTCACAATCCTACGGTAAATGCTGATTTACTGGATCAAGGACTTCGTTTCATTCAAGACACAGAAGGAAATCAGTTAATTCCTTGGGACGAAGTACACTCAGACGATGTGGTTATCATTCCGGCATTTGGAACCACTGTGGAAACACAAGCCTTACTGGAATCCAAAGGAATAGACGTTCAAACGTACAATACTACGTGTCCTTTCGTGGAGAAAGTTTGGAATCGATCGGCAAAATTAGGTGCAGACGACCATACGATCATCATCCATGGAAAACACAAGCATGAAGAAACGAAAGCCACATTCTCGCATAGCAAAGAGACAGCACCTTCATTAATTGTTAAGGATTTGGACGAAACCCAACATGTGGCAGACTTCATTCTTGGTGAAATTGATAGTGCAACGTTGCTTGACAAATTCAAAGGAAAGGTGTCCCCTGGCTTTGATCCAGAAAAACATCTAAATCGAATTGGAGTGGTGAATCAAACAACCATGCTGGCATCTGAAACGCAAGAGATTGCCGATTTTCTAAAGCAAACTATGCTGAAAAAGTATGGCGAAGAAAACTTGAAACCACACTTTGCCGATACTAGAGACACCCTGTGTTACGCAACAAACGACAATCAATCCGCAACCTTAGCCTTGCTGGAAGAGAGCGCTGATCTGGCCGTGGTAGTTGGAGGTTACAACAGCAGTAACACTTCTCACCTGGTTGAATTGCTGGAAGAAAAATTCACGACATTCTTCATTAAAGACAGTGACGAAATCCTCGATTTGGACTCAATTAAATCATTTAATATCCACGAGAAAAATATAACTACGAATACTTCGTTTGTGCCGTCTAAAGATAACGTTCGCATCATCATTACATCAGGAGCAAGTTGTCCGGATGCCACCGTTGATAGCGTTATCCAAAAGATTCTTAACTTAATGGAATCGCCTTTAACAATAGATGACGTGCGTATTTAATGGAGCGTTTTATAAACATACTGATCATTGAGCCTGACCCCGTAATACAAAAAGGGTTGAAAGAAATTCTTGCGGGAGGAGGAAACAACGTTCTGATTGTAAACTCGTTAAAGGAGGCAATTCCACTTTTGGAAAAGCGTGAAATCGGAATATTTTTAGTGGATATCAACCAGATTTCCGACGACGCTGCGCAATTCCAAATGATTCGTGACAACAGCATTTTTAAGAATAATTACATTATTCTGATCACGAATGAAGATCAGCAGGGCTTGCAATTGGTGCGCGGAATCAATGAAGGAGCTGTAGATCACATTGTATATCCGTTCAGTCCGAACCTCGTTCGATCAAAAATTGAAGTCTTCAAATCGATGTTCTTTAAAGATCAACGGATCGGTCAATTGCTCACCAATATCTTCCCTGAAACTATTCTAGATGAGTTGGGGAATAATAGCAAGTTCTCACCAAAAAGAGTCGACAATGGCGTGGTACTATTCACCGATTTTGTTGATTTCTCCCTGAAAGCGAAAAAGCAAAAACCGTTGCGTCTATTGCAGCGCTTGGAGAAGTATTTCACCCGATTCGATGAGATCATAACGAAATACAATCTCGAGAAAATTAAAACGATGGGAGATGCCTACATGGCATTATCAGGAGTAACGGAAAACAAACCGAAATCCGCTGTAAGAGCGTGCTTGGCCGCATTAGAAATTCGCGAATTCATGATGAAGGAGCGCGATCTGGCCCGTGCAATGAACCGAGAATATTGGGACATTCGTATTGGTTTGCACATGGGACCACTTGTCGCCGGAATTATTGGTTCTTCCAAATTCAGCTTTGATGTTTGGGGAGATACCGTGAACGTCGCTTCTCGTGCGGAGGCTGCTTCGAAAAAAGGACATATCACCATTACTTCATCCATTCAGGATCAAGTGTCGAAATACATGGAATCAACCCCAAGAGGTCCGATTGAAATTCACAAACGCGGAGGTTCCATTGACATGTTCTATCTGGAGAAATTACACCCACAGTATTCACTCAGAGAAGAAGGGATTTTTGCCAACAGTTTGCTTCGTAGCATCTGTGATCTCCCATCGATGGACTTTCATCAAATGCGGAAACACATTCTGAATCGCTTGAAATCCTTACTTCCGGAAGACATCACATATCACGATTTACCACACACTTTGAACGTGGAAAAGGCGGCTATCCGTTATGCGAAGTTGGAAGGATTAAACAAAGAAGAAACATATTTGATTCGAACTTCCGCTTTGTTCCACGATGCAGGATTCATTCAGCAATACAAAGACAACGAAGAATACGGAGCGAATATCGCATCAGCAACGCTACCGTCGTTTGGATATACCGATTTCCAGATCTCAATCATTCGAAAGGTGATCATGAGCACGCGCCACGACATCGAGCCGGAGACGCAACTGGAGAAAATAATGTGCGATGCCGACCACGACTACCTCGGTCGTCCAGATTATCACGATATCGCCAAGAAATTGCGGAAAGAAATGGACGATTACGGGTCTACCTTCACGGATCTCGAATGGATCGATTTCCAATTAGAATATTTGGACAAGCATCATATTTTCTATACCGAATCGGCCAATAACATACGATTACAAGGTAAAAATGCGCGGATCAACGAATTGCGTGAACGAAGAATAAAATTGATTTCAACAACATAATGAAAGTATACACGAAGAAGGGAGATAAAGGAACTACCCAACTAATTGGCGGTACACGCGTACCGAAAAGTTCTTTGAGAATTGAGGCGTATGGAACAGTGGACGAATTGAATTCGTATGTTGGATTGTTACGCGATCAGGAAATTGAAGGCAAGCATCAGGAGCGACTTCTAGAAATTCAGGACCGACTTTTCACAATGGGGTCGTTACTCGCCGTTGATGAAAATGGAACCAAAATGGAATTGCCTGGCTTGTTTGAATACGATGTAGAAAACCTCGAAAATTGGATTGACGATATGGAGAGCGGATTGGAGCCGATGAAAAGCTTCGTGCTTCCCGGAGGACATCCTTCTGTATCTCATACGCACATCGCACGTTGCGTTTGCCGCAGAGCTGAAAGAATTACGGTTGACCTATCACAAACTGCCGAAATCGACCCGCTACTGTTGCGATATCTGAATCGCTTGAGTGATTATCTATTTGTACTCTCAAGAGCGCTTACAAATGAGCTAAATGCGACGGAGATCCCCTGGGTACCAAGGATGAAATGAAACTTCGCCTGAGCTTTTGAAGACAAACGAACCCAGTTCATACAGTTGAGAATGACTTTCTCGGTG